>JAFKMZ010000022.1 GCA_017305055.1 Lysobacterales bacterium | reverse complement strand
CCTCGATCTGCTGCAGCACCGGGTCGGGCTGGCGGCTGGCAAACACGTCGCCCGGCAGGAACAGCACGGGCAGGCGGTCGGCATGGGCCAGGGCGGCGGCAGTGACCATGTTGGTGGCGCCGGGGCCGATCGAGCTGGTGCACACCATGGCGCGCCGGCGGCGCATCTGCTTGGCGTAGGCGATGGCGGCGTGCGCCATGCCCTGCTCGTTGTGGCCGCGCCAGGTGGGCAAGGTGTCGCGCGCGGCGTACAAGGCCTCGCCGAGCCCGGCGACATTGCCGTGGCCGAAGATGGCCCAGGCGCCGGCGAAGTACGGCACTTCCACGCCGTCGACCAGCACGTACTGGGCGCTGAGCCAACGCACGGTGGCCTGTGCCGCCGTCAGTCGCAGCGTGCTCATGTCACATTGCCTCCTGCCAGGGCTGGTGGACGGCGGTCCGCGCCGCACGCCAGCCATCGACCAGGGTGGCCAGGCCCCCGGCCAGTTCCGCCACCGCGGTGTCGTCATCGATGCTGCCGGCCAGCCAGCGCGTCGCCGGCCCGGCAAAGATGGTACGGCCGACGGCAAAGCCCTTGACGATGGGGTTGGCCGCCGCGCAGCGGAACGATGCCAGCAGTTCGGCGCTGGGTGCCTGCAGGCCGAGCAGCAGCACGCCGCGGCACCACGCATCGCGGCTGCGGATGGCGTGTTCGATATGGGCCCAGGTGGCCTGGTCGGCGGCCGGCTCGAGCTTCCACCAGTCCGGTTGCAGGCCCCTGTCGTAGAGTTGTTCGATGGCGCGTGACACGGTGTGTGGATTGATTGTTCCGTGGCGCGAGGCGATCAGCTCCACCAGCAATTCGTGGCGGGTCTTGCGACAGGCATCCTGCAGCCGCAGTAGCTGGCACGCCTGCTCTTCGCGCAGCGCTTCCGGGTCGTCCGGGTGATAGAAGGCTAGGCACTTGACCACGTGGTTGTACGGCCAGGTAGCGATTTCGGTGGCGACGTCGGGGGAGCTCTCGAACTGCACCGGCCGCGAGCCGGGCACTTCGATGGGACGGCCAATCCAGGAGGGGTGGTCGGCGGCGGCTTCCAGCCCGCGCATGCCGTAACGCCCATCCAGCAGCACGCCGAAGCGCTGGTCGCCGCGGGCCAGGCGGTCCACGGCCTTGAGCGCCAGGGCCTTGAAGGCGGGAATCCGCGCCGGGTCGGCGCCGGTGTCGCGGCACAGGTCCTCGAACTGGCTGCGGTGGTCCATGGCCAGCACGGTCAGGTCCTCGTGCACCTGGGTGCGGGTGGTGGCCCAATGCACGTGTTCCAGTATCGCGTCGTCGCGCAGCCGGAACGGCCGGGGGCTGCCGTCCAGGAACAGCTGCAGTTCGGTCCAGGTGGGCATGGCCGGCGCGCAGCCATGGCGAGACACTACGATGGCACCGCAGGCGTTGCCATAGTCGCAACAGGTGGCCAGCGGCTCGCCGCGCAGCCAGCCGCGCAGGAAGCCGGCCATGAAGGCATCGCCGGCGCCAAGCACGTTGAACACTTCCACCTTGAAGCTGCGGCCGACCACGCCCTGGTCCAGGGTTTCCGGAATGGGTCCGGGGAATGCCGCACAACCGAGCGCGCCGCGCTTGCACACCAGCAGCGCGGCGCTGTGCGCGCGGATCGTGCGCAGGGCGGCAAGCGTGTCGGTGGCGCCGCCGAGGATGTGCATTTCCTCCTCGGTGCCCACGATCAGGTCGCACAAGGGCAGCGCCTGCTGCAGGCGCGCGGTGACCG
Source organism: Lysobacterales bacterium (assembly GCA_017305055.1). Classification (GTDB taxonomy): domain Bacteria; phylum Pseudomonadota; class Gammaproteobacteria; order Xanthomonadales; family Rhodanobacteraceae; genus Rhodanobacter. The sequence goes on along the minus strand of JAFKMZ010000022.1, from coordinate 47,728 downwards.
CGGCGTTGGCGACGAAACGGTTCTCGCCCATATCGCGGTCGGTGAGGCCCCAGAGCACGGGCCGGTAGTCGATATCGAACACCACCTTGGCGCCGGCAGCGTGGGCCAGTGCGCAGGCGCGCAGCGAGGCGTCGAAGACCCCCGGTTGCGACAGGTGGGTGCCGTTGATCAGCACCGCGCCCGCCGCCCGCACGAACGCCGGGTCGATGTCCTGGATGTCCAGCGCCATGTCGGCGCAGTTCTCGCGATAGAAGATCAGCGGGAACGTCTCCGGGTCGCGGATGCCCAGAAACACCAGGGCCGTCAGGCGCGCATGGTCGGTCACCACACCACGGGTCGACACGCCCTCGCGGGCCAGTTGCTCGGTGATGAAGCGGCCGAAGTGGTCGGCGCCGACGCGGCTGATCAGGCCGCTGCGCAGACCGAGGCGGGAGGCGCCGATCGCGGTGTTCGCCGGGCTGCCGCCGATGTACTTGGCAAACGACAGCATGTCCTCCAGTCGCCCGCCGACCTGCTCCCCGTACAGGTCGATGCCGGATCGCCCGATGGCGATCAGGTCGAGCTGGTGGACTGCCCCTTCCATATGTGCCTCTCCCGCAGGGACCCGGCGCGGGTCACGCCCAGTAAATGTAACATATATTCCATTTATAAAAAAAGGACAATGTATGTTTCATTTATTGGACGACTTGCCGTGACGCGGTTTTCCGTCCTTGCCCGTAGTGGTGCTGGCGAAGGCATAGGAAATCACCAGCGCCTGGGCTAGGCACATCGAGGCCGACAAGGAACGGAACTTGCGGATCTCGGCCTCGCGCACTTGCAGCACCAGGGTAGCCGGCTTGGCCACCGGGCTGACCAGGCTGTCGCTGATGGACAGCACCTTACAGCGGCATGCGGTCGCCGCGTCGATCAACTGCACCGATTCCTGCGCGTACGGGCGGTAGCTCACCGCGATCAGCAGGTCGTGTGGCGTGATCGCGTGCACCTGTTGCTGGTGCATGCCGCCGAGGCCGTCGATGAACACGGTCTTCTTGTCCACCTGGTGCAGCGAGTAGGCGAGGTAGGCGGCCACCGGAAAGGAGCGGCGGAACCCGGTCACGTAGACCGTGTCGGCGGCGGTGATCAACTTGACTGCCGCGGCGAGGTTTTTCGCGCCGATCGCGTCGCCGAGATGGTTCAGCGCCATCACGCTGCCTTCGACGAATTCGGCCAGCACCTCGGCCGGATCGCCCGCGGACTTGCTGGCCACGGACTGGCTGAACTGGCGCACGCGTTCGCCGTAGCCGAGGGCCGCATTGCCGGAGAGCAGGCCATCACGGAACAGGCGTTGCATCTGCGTGGCGCCGTCGAAGCCGAACGACTTGGCGAAGCGCACGATCGCCGAGGGTTGCACACTGCAGCGCTCGGCCAGCACGGCCAGGGTTTCCAGCGCCATCGCGTTGGGTTCGTCCAGCACGTAGCGCGCGATCTGCTGCAGGCGCTTGCTCAGCTTCTCGTAGCGCTCGAGGATCGCGGCGCGCAGTTCCTCGGCGCTGGCGGGAGGGGTATCCAGTTCGACCATGCGGAAGGTGTCCTTGGGGTGATGCGGCTCGCGCAGGCACCAGGTTGGCGTTGCGGCGTGGGGCCACTCCGCGACGCAGAATTCCATTATACTCGACGGCGGAAAATTAATTCCATTTTGTCGCCGAAGCGGCAGCAGGGAGTCTACGTTGGAAACTTTAGCCGTTGCTTTGATCGGTGCCGGGCGCATGGGCCACGTGCACGGCCCGAACGCCGCCCGCCAACCCGGGCTGCAGCTGAAATACGTGGTCGATCCGCGACCCGAGGCAGCTGCCTTCGCGGCCGAACTGGGCGCCTCGATCGTCCCGCTGGAACAGGCGCTTGGCGACCCGGCGATCCGCGGCGTGCTGATCTGCAGCCCCACCGACCAGCATCTGGGCCACGCCCTGGCGGCGGTCGCGGCGGGCAAGGCGGTGTTCAGCGAGAAGCCCATCGATCTCGACCTGGCCAAGGTGCGCGCAGCTGCGCCGCACTTTGCCGGCGCGCGCTTCCAGCTCGGCTTCAACCGCCGCTTCGATCCCCAGTTCGTGCGCCTGAAGCAGCAACTGGATGCCGGCGCCATCGGCCGCCTGGAGTCGCTGCACCTCATCAATCATGATCCGGCGGCACCACCGCCCGGCTTCATCCCGACCAGCGGCGGCCTGTTCAAGGATTTCACCATCCACGACCTGGACCTGGCGCGTTGGCTGCTGGGCGAGGAGCCGACCACGGTCTACGCCGTCGCCAGCTGCTTGGTCGATGCGGAAATCGGTCGCCAGGGCGATGTCGACACCGCGCGCACCGTGCTCAAAACCGCCAGCGGGCGGCTGTGCGTCATTTCCAATACGCGGCGCAGCGGCTACGGCTACGACCAGCGCATCGAGGCCTTCGGTTCCGCCGGCATGCTCTGCGCCGGCAACGTGGCCAATGACACCGTGCACGTGATGACCGAGGCCGGCGACACCGCGGCGCCGATCCGCCCGGCATTTGCCGAGCGTTATGCCGATGCCTATCGCGCCGAGATCGAACATTTCGCCGACGTGGTGCATGGTCGCGCGCAGCCCCAGAGCGGCTACGCCGACGGCATCGCTGCCCTGGCCCTGGCCGAAGCCTGCGCCTGGTCGGTTGTGCATGACCAGGTCTGCCCATTTCCGAACGAGGTGCGTCATGCATAAGGTGGTCTTGATTGGTGCCGGCCGCATCGGCCACATCCATGCGCGCAACGCCGCCCGGCACCCGCGCCTCGAACTGGCCGGCGTGATCGACGCTGTTGCCGGTGCCGCCACGGCGCTCGCCGATGAGGTCGGCAGCACGGTGACCACGCTCGACGCGGCCCTGGCCGATGCGTCGATCCGTGGCGTGATCATCGCCAGCTCCACGGCCACGCACCTGGAGTACAGCCAGCGAGCCGCGGCCGCCGGCAAGCTGGTGTTCTGCGAAAAGCCGATCGATCAGGATCTGGAGCGCGCGCGGAGTGCCGCGGCCAGCCTCACCGGCGCTCGCCTGCTGCTCGGCTTCAATCGCCGCTTCGACCCCAATTTCCGTGCCCTCAAGGCCAAGCTGGATGGCGGCACCATCGGCCACATCGAGAGCCTGCAGATCACCTCCAACGACCCCGCGCCGCCGCCGCCGGCCTATGTCGCCGTCTCCGGTGGCTTGTTCAAGGACATGGCCATCCACGATTTCGACATGGCGCGCTGGCTGCTGGGTGAGGAGCCGACCACGGTGTATGCGGTGGGCAGTTGCCTGGTCGATCCGGCCATCGGCCAGCTCGGCGACGTGGATACCGCGCGCACCGTGCTGAAGACCGCAGGTGGACGGCTGTGCGTGATCTCCAATACCCGGCGCAGTGGCTACGGCTACGACCAGCGCATCGAGGCGTATGCCTCCGGCGGCATGGTGCGGGCCGACAACGTGCTGGAAAGCACGACCCAGGTGTGGAGCCAAGCGGGTATCGCCAGCGACCCGCTGCAGAACTTCTTCCTGGACCGCTACGCCGAGGCCTATCGCGCAGAGATGGCACACTTCGCCGACATGCTCGACGGCGCCCCCGCCGCGATCGGCTACGCCGACGGCCTGGCCGCGCTGGCCCTCGCCGAAGCCGCCACCACGTCAGCGAAGACCGGCGCCATCGTCCACCTGTAACAGCCAGCAGCCCGTCGACGTACTTCCTCTCCTGACTCGTCGGGAGAGAGTCAAAGCCCGGATGCCGCTTGCCCCCTCTCCCCCGGCGGAGCCGGGGAGAGGGGGCCAAGGCCGCGGGCTGCGCCGGATGTCCAGACGGCTGCGCTGCTTACTCCCTCTCCCCTGACTTGTCGGGGGAGAGGGTGGGGGTGAGGGGGTGGCTTTTGCCCTGTCGGTGGTGTCGCTGCACGCAGAGCGCCCCCTCACCCCAGCCCTCTCCCCCGGCGGAGCCAGGGGAGAGGAGGCCAAGCCGGTGAAGTCAGTTGGTGGCGGGTGTGCGCAGCGGTTGGATCAGTTTTGCGCTCACGAGCTTTTCGAACTGCGGCAGCGGGCAAAGCTCGGCGCAGCCGGGCATGGCGAGGTAGGTGTACGAGGCGGGGTTCTGTGCGTCCAGCGTCTGCAGGTTGCGTACCTGGTCCATGGTCTGGGCGCGGTAGAACACGCGCACGAACTGCTGGCCGGAAGCATTGGCCAGCACCTCGAAGCCGAGCGCGCCGCCGGGGGGTGGATCGTTGGCCGGGTAGCTTGGCACCTGCCAGTGCAGGTCGAGCATGCCGCCGAGGTCGGCGATGTTGGTGTCGTGTCCGGCGAGCAGGGTCAGCTTCGGGCCGCCTTCCACCGCCTTCAGCATGCGCGAGGCCAGCGGTGATGCCGCACGATCGGCAACGTAGGGCGCGCGGGCCTCATACTTGTATTTGAGGATGTGGAATTGTTCCAGCTCCTCGATCTGTGCCCGCGTCAGGCGACCCCAGGCCACCTCCCGCATGGGCATGCCCTGCAGGTATTCCAGCAGGAAGGTCTGGCTGATGGTGGAGGCGTCGCCGATCGCCGAGCCCACGCTGGCCGGGCCGTCCTGTTCCGGCACCAGGTCCGGCGACGTCTGCGAAAGGTCGCAAGCGGCCTTGGGCTGGCAGCCCAGGGCCTTGTTCAACAGCGCGTAGAGCTCGGCATGCGCCTGCACGTCGGCAGCCATGCCGCCAGCCGGGGCCATGGCCTGCTGGGCTTTCACCGCTTCGGCGGAGTCGATGGCCACGGAGTGTGCGTCGAAGGGGTGGAACTCGATGTCGTCCTTCTTGCTGTCGGGATAGCTCACGGTGATCTGGCATTGCGGCGCGAAGCCCTGCAGCCAGGCTTTGGCGGTATCGCGTGTGCGGGGCGTCGCACTGGCGGCCACGTCGATGTCGGCGGCGGTCGGGCAGCCGGTCGCGGGCAGCAAGCCGCGGGCCGCCCAGTTGGCCCGGTCCCAGGTACCGAGCAGGCGTGCGGCGTCCGCGCCATGCGGGGTCAGCTCACCGTAGCCGACCGGCCATTTCGGCCAGGGCTGGTCATTCGTGCCCTTGGGGGAAACCTGCGCCTTGGTCGGCGAGCGCACGCCATGACGCATCAGCATGACCACGCGCTCCAACTGCAAGCCGGCGGTGGATGCCCGAGCCGGTGCCGGCTCGACGGTGGAAGATCCGCCAGCGGTGGTGGCTGTCATTGCGGGCGATGGGGATGCTGCCGGTGCGTCCGCTGCCTGCTGCGAGCAGGCACTCAGTCCGGCAAGCAGCAGGGCACTGGCAAGCAAGGTAGGCAATGGCAGTCGGGGCGTCATGGGCATCAGTTTGGTCCTTGGGGTCTGGTGTGCCGGCCGCACGATGATTCACGGTCCATCGTCGAGGCTCGCTGGTTCGCGCCGGATTCGCAGCTGCTTTTGTAGGAGCCCGCTTGCGGGCGATGCTCTTGCTATGTCGTGCGAAGGTACCAAAAGCATCGCCCGCGAGCGGGCTCCTACAAGGACACGCGGCATTCAGATCAGGTGGTCCGTCAGAACTTCATCGACAGGTCGAGGAAGACGCCGCGGCCGGGCAGGCCGAAATACATGGCGTCGCCGCTCACCTTCTGCGTGCCGGCGTATTCGGTGAGCTTGTGCACGTTGAAGATGTTGTTGATGTCCAGGCTGACGGTATAGCCCTTGCCGGTGAAGCCGCCATCGGGATTGCGATAGCCCAGGGTGGCATCCACCGCGAGGTAGCCGCCCAGCGGCTCGCCGTTGGCGAACACGCTGTTGCCGTCGTCGTCGGTGATGTTGTCCAGCCCGTATTGGTGGCCGGTGAACTTGCTCATCACCGAGCCGTACAAACCGCGCTCACGGCCGTAGATCACGCCGAGCGCGCCGGTGAGCTTCGGTGTCTGTGCGAGTTGCACACTTGAATTCTTGTACTTGGCCACGTTGTAGCTGGCATTGCCATACAGGCTGATGGCGTCGGTCAAGGCGACCGTGGCTTCCATTTCCAGGCCGCGGTAGATCGCACCGGAGCCGTTGATGTAGGTGTTCTCGTTGCTCAGGTCGGTGTGTACTTCGGTTTCCACCAGCATGTTGGAAAAGTCGATGTAATAGACGGCGGCGCCAAAGGTGAAGGCGGAGGTGGCGTAGGACGTGCCAAGCTGATAGTTGGTGGTGATTTCCGGCGTCAGGTTCTTGGAGGCGGCGACTTCGATGACGTCGACCGGCGGTGCCAGGAAGCCCTTGGCGGCCTGGATGTAGGCGGTCCAGTTGTCGGTGATCCACTCGTGCAGGGTCAGCGAGGGCAAGGTGCTGGAGTAGGTTGCCTCGGTGTACAGGGCACTGCCATCCGCCTTGTTGATCGGCGCATTCAGGTGGCGGGTCACCTGGGAGTAGCGCAGACCCGGACTCAGGGTGAACCTGTCGTTGATCGCCCAATCGTATTGAACATACGGTTGCACCGTGTCGTCCGTGGTGTGGAAGTCATATGAATACAGCGACCCTTCCTTGGTTCCAGTGTTCTCACCGGTGGTCAGGTCCTTGGCAAATGCGTACTGATGGAAGATGTCGCGTTCGACCCAGAATCCGGTCTTGAGGGTGCCCGGGCCCAGTTCACGCTGCAGACGGAACACATCGCCAAAGGCATGGTAGGCAGAGTCGGCCTGCTTGCCGGAAACGTCCTCCGCCACCTTGCGGACTTTCTTGCCATTTTCGTCGTAGAAGGTCACGCCATTGTTCGCCGGGTCCGTGTCGCTGGCGTCCTTGGCCTTGTTTGACCAGTGGTTGAAGGTGACGTAATACGCCTTGTTGTCGAGGTCCCATGCACCCAGGCTGGAACTGAAACCGACGTAGGTGAAGCTCGAGTAATACGCGGCGTTGTTGTAGCCCTTGTAGTTTTGGGTACGCGGATCATTGCCGAGGCCGAAGCGCGGCCCGAACTCGATGACCTGCGCCTTGGTCTGTCCCTGTACGGTGTTCTGGTGCTGCTGGTTGTAGCTGCTGACGAAAGTCAGCTTGCTGGTGGCGCCAATGTTGCTGATGGTCTTGAGAAACACGTGTTCACGCCGGTCATCGGTACCTTTCAGAAAGGTCTCGCTGGATTGCCGCGACACGTCCGCGAACGCGCTGGTGTTGGCACCCAGCTTGCCATCGCCGGCAAGCCCCGCCGCGTGGTAGCCCCAGCTGCCCAGGGTGACGTAAGGCGTGAGGCCTGGCACGTGGTCGGGGTCGCGCGAGCGCAGCGCGATGGTGCCGCCGAAGGTGGCGTTGCCGATGGTGTCGCCGCCGCCCGGGCCGCGGTCGATCTGGGCCTGGCCCAGCACGTGGTTGCTGAAGTAGGCCGAGGTGGTGTGGTGCAGGTCGGCGGCGTTGCCGAAGGGAATACCGTCGAAGGTGATGTTGAACTGTCCGTCCTGGAAGCCGCGGATGCTGATGCCTTCGTTCTTGCCCAGCCCGGGTCCCTCCGGTGAGGTGACGCTGACGCTGGGTGAATACTTGACGATGTCGTCGTAGCTGGAATCGATGCGCAGCGCGTCGCGGATGAAGCGCGTGTCGATTACCGAGGACGGCTGGATGGCTTCCAGCGGCGGCGCGCTTGGCGCCAACTGGTTGACGGTGTTGCCGGTCACCAGCACGGCGTTGAGTTGCTTGACGCCCTTGGCCGGTTTTTGGCTGCCGGCCTGCGCCCTGGTGCTGGTCTGCACGCCGGTGCTGGATTGCGCCTCCCCACTGGCTTCCGGAGTCGGCTGTGGGCTGCCCTCATCGGCGGCCATGGCCATGCCTGGAGCCGCCAGCAGACAACCGCTCAGTACGAGTGCCGCATACAACGCATTTCGACGAAAGCTGTGCATGGTTCATCTACTCCCCAAGACGTGCGCCACGGCTGACTGCGCCCCAACGGCGAAGCGTCGGCCACCCAAGAATACGAACAAACATTCCACAATGCAATGTATTTGGAATGTTTGGTGCAAATCCGCTTTTCCGCATCGCAGCGCGGTTTGCAGGCCATCGTCGATGCTGCGCCGCCGCAATTACCGGCCCTTTTCTACGGATCCACCCGTGGGCAACACGCTTGCGCGATGCACCCAAAAGTCGCGTAGGGCGGATCAAGGAGCGCAGCGACGGATCCGCCGCCGTTGCCAGGTGCGCCATTGCGACATGGCGGCTCCGGCCTGCGGCCTTGAGCCGCCCTACGGTCGGCGCGGTGGGCACGGCGGATCCGGCCTGCAGTCACTCATCGCTCACGCGGCGCGGCGCATGCTCGGCAGCGTCAGCGGCCTCGGGCCACGTGGAGGAAGCGTCATGCGCAAGCCACCATCGAGCGCCTCGGCAGCGCGCCGGATCCTGCCCGCCACGCTGCGCTGTCTTGGCGCGGCAGCGCCGGATCTGCCGCTGGATGTGACCCTGGTATTGCGGTGTCGGCGATCTCTGGTCTTGCCCCTGGCGACGACGCGCCGCGCCGACTTTGCCGCGCGCTACGGCGCCGATCCAGCCGACGTCAAACGCCTGCGCGCACTGGGTTTGCGTCACGGCATGCAGGAGCAGGCCTGCGACATGGCCTGCCGCTCGCTGCACTGGCGCGGCAGCGTCGACGCCATGCAGCAGGCTTTTGGGGTACGCCTCGGCCGCTACCAGGTGTCGCCGGGCGGCACGCCGTTTGTCGGCTGCATGGGCGCCCCGGTGCTGCCCGATCCGGCGCTGCTGGCGGTGCTCGGCCTGGATCAGCGTCCGGTGGCGCACCCGCATTTCCGCGTCGCGCTGGCGGCGCCGGCGGTGTCGTACACGCCGTTGCAGGTTGCCGCGCTGTATGCGTACCCGCCGGGCGACGGCAGTGGCCAGGCGATCGCCATCATCGAGCTGGGCGGCGGCTATCGGCAGGCCGACCTGGATACCTACTTCAAGGGCCTCGGCCTGCCGACGCCGGCAATCACTGCGGTGGCGGTGGATGGCGGCAGCAACCAGCCAGGGTCGACTGCCGACGCCGAGGTGATGCTCGACCTGGAGGTGGCCGGTGCCCTGGCGCCGGCGGCCAACTTCGCCGTGTACTTCGCGCCGAATACCGATCAGGGCTTCTACGATGCGATCGCCCAGGCCGCGCACAACGCCCAGCCGCACACCACGGTCATGTCGATCAGTTGGGGCGGCCCGGAGGACAGTTGGAGCGCCGCCTCCCGCGCGGCCATGGAGTCTGCACTGCAGGATGCCGCCGCCCTCGGCGTCACCGTGTGTGTCGCCAGTGGCGACAGTGGCTCGGGCGATGGCGAAAGCGGCTCGGCCGCCCACGTGGATTACCCCGCCGCCAGTGTGTCGGTGCTCGGCTGCGGCGGCAGCCGGCTGCTTTCCAGCGGCGGCAGGATCAGCAGCGAGGTGGTGTGGAACGAGACCGCCGCCGGCGAAGGGGCGGGTGGCGGCGGCGTCAGCGAGGCGTTCCCGCGGCCGTCCTGGCAGGATGCCGCCGGCGTGCCCACGGCACCGGATGGCTTCGCCGGCCGCGGCGTCCCGGACGTCGCCGGCAACGCCGATCCGCTCACCGGCTACCAGGTGCTGGTCGATGGCAAGAGCGAGGTCGTTGGCGGCACCAGCGCCGTCGCGCCCTTGTGGGCCGCTCTGGTCGCGCGCCTGAACCAGCAACTGGGCGCGCCGCTCGGCCTGGCCAACACCACCCTGTACGAAAACGCCGCGGCAGCCCTGCGCGACATCACCCAGGGCAACAACGGCGCCTATCAGGCCGGCCCGGGCTGGGATGCCTGTACCGGCCTCGGCAGTCCAGACGGCCAGGCCCTGCTGGCCGCCCTCAAGTCCGGCGCCGGCAAGCCAAAACCAAAGCCAAAGCCAAAACCGAAGCCGAAGCCAAAACCGAAGCCAAAACCGAAGCCGAAGCCAAAGCCAAAACCGACGAAGCCGACGAAGCCGACGAAGCCGACGAAGCCGACGAAGCCGACGAAGCCGACGAAGCCGACGAAGCCGACGAAGCCGACGAAGCCGACGAAGCCCTCCGGCGCGCCTGGGAGCCGGCCATGAACGATACGGACATCATCCAGTCCGCCTATGCCGACGTGCTGACCAGGTTGTTCTCGGTCTACTTCAGTGCCCTGGTTGCAGCGGCTGGCGACGCTTCCGCTGAAGCACAGGCTGCAGACGCCTTCCAGGCGGGCCTGGCGCTCGCACGCAAGGCCCGCGACGCTGCCTCTGCCATGGCGGCACCGCCGAAGGCACAGGCTGCGCTGCCGCCCGGCCGCCGATCGGGACACCCCAGGTGAAAAGCCAGAACATCGCCGGCAGGCCAGCTTCCACGAAGTGACAGGGAAGGACAATGGACCCTGGCGCGAATGGCGCTTTCGCCACGTCGCGCTGGATTTCGCGGGAGTGCATTGGATCGGGCAGGCGTTTGCGGACGAGATTTTCCGCGTGTTCGCGCGGGCGCACCCCGAAGTGGAGCTGATGCCCGTGCACGCCGACCCGGAGGTGCAGCAGATGATCCGTCGCGCCGAGGTGGCCCGTGACCTGGACGATGGCCAGTTGCCGTCAGCCTGACGGCACCGCGCGCACCGCGACGTGCGCCCGCCCGCTGTTGGTGGGAGCCCGCTCGCGACCGGAGGAAGTCCCTTGTGGACCGACGATGCTCCTGGGTCATTGTCCATGGCACCATTTCCTCTGCGTGTTGCACACTGCATGCTCATGCCACGTGCGGAGAGGTGATCCATGATGGCTACGGCACAGTTGCGCAGCGTGGCGGTGGCGGGAGCCACCGGCCTGGTCGGCCGCCAGCTGGTGCAGCGGCTGTGCGCCGACCCGGGCGTGGCCAGGGTGTACGCCCTGGCGCGGCGGGCGCTGGAAGTAGCCGACCCCAAACTGGTGGCCTTGCCGGTGGACTTTTCCGCGTCGCCCAAGCTGCCGGCGGTGGATGAGGTCTACCTGGCGCTCGGCACCACGATCAAGGTGGCGGGCAGCCAGGCCGCGTTTCAGGCTGTCGACCTGGACGCCAACCTGGCCGTGGCCCGCGCCGCCCGCGCTGCCGGGGCGAGGCGCATCGGGCTGGTCAGCGCCATGGGCGCCAACGCGGATTCGCGGGTGTTCTACAACCGCGTCAAGGGCCAGCTCGAGCAGGCGCTGGCGCAGCTCGATCTCGACGCTCTGGTCATCGCCCGGCCGTCGTTGCTGCGCGGCGACCGCGCGGCGCTGGGCCAGGCCGTGCGCCGCGGCGAAATCTGGGGCGATCGCCTGGATCGCGTGCTGCGGCCGCTGCTTCCGCGCGCCTGGCGCGCCATCGCCGCAGTCGACGTGGCGGCCGCGCTGGCGCATGAAGTCCCGCGCGCGCAGGGCCGACGCGTGCTGTCCTCGGGCGCCATGCAGGGCGCCAGCCAGAGCCGGGGCGGGTGACCAGCAAGGCGCCGTTTGCGCTGTGATACAGTGAATACACGCATTCACCAGAGTCTGCACGCATGGCAACATCGATTCGCATAGCGCCCGATATCGAGAAACGTCTTGAGGATCTTGCAGCCCGGACAGGACGCACCAAGGCCTACTATCTGCGCGAGCTCATTCGCAGCGGTCTGGACGACGTTGAGGATTACTACCTGGCTGCCGATGTTTTGGAGCGCGTTCGCAAAGGAGAGGAACCAGTCACCAGCCTGAGCGATGTGGAGCGCAAGCTTGGCTTGGCAGATTGAACTGACCGCATCGGCTGTGCGTCAGCTGGGCAAACTGGACCGGCAATCGGCAAAGCGCATCACTGCTTTTCTCCGCGAGCGGATAGCACCTGCCATCGATCCGCGCCAACAAGGGAAGGCCCTGTCTGGGCCGCTAGGTGACTTGTGGCGTTACCGTGTGGGTGATTACCGGGTGTTGTGCGATATCCAGGACGACATCCTGCGGGTTCTTGTGGTCCGCATTGGCAACCGCCGTGAGGTCTACCGGCACTGACCGCTCCCTGGAAATGGTGTCAGGGACAATTGTCGTGTGCTCGGCACCACGATCAAGGTGGCAGCCAGCCACGCCGCGTTTCAGGCCATCGACCTGGACGCCAACGCGGATTCACGGGTGTTCTACAACCGGGTCAAGGGCCAGCTCGAACAGGCATTGGCGCATGCAGTCCCCCGCGCGCAAGGCCGGCGCGTGCTGTCCTCGGGCGCCATGCAGGGCGCCAGCCAGGGCCGGGACGGGTGACAAGCCAGGCGTCGAAGCAGCTTCACACCAGCTGCAGGTCGCGCGGCCGGGCTTGCGGGAATACCGCCTGCAGGCGATCCGGCGACAGGCCCCACAGCCGCCCAAACATGCCGCCCAGAAAATCGCGGTAATGGGTAAGCACCGGATAGTCGCGGTTCTGCAGCAGGCTGGACGGCTGGATGGCTACCTGTGCGCCGGCGATGCGCCCGCCGCGCACGTTGCCGCCGAGCACCCAATGCACCGTGCCGTGGCCGTGGTCGGTGCCCTTGTCGCCGTTCTCGCGGAACGTGCGGCCAAACTCCGAGAGCACGACCACGGTGGTGTCGGCCCAGGTCTCGCCAAGCTCTTCGGCATACGCCGCCAGGCCTTCGCCGAGATTGCGCAGGTTGTTCGCCAGACCGCCGGTGACGCTGCCCTGGTTGACGTGGGTGTCCCAGCCGCCGACGTCGACGAAGCCGAGCCGGTACTGGTCGCGCATCAACGTGGCGATGCGCCGGGTTTCGCTGGCGAAACTGCGTGCGCTGGGGGCGCCGCCGCTGGCTTTCAGCATCTCGTTGCGCAGGTCGGCGGAAATGGTGGAGGGCAGCGCCAGGCCATCGGCCGTCGCCGCCTCGAGCGGGGTACCCCGATACATGCCGCTCAGGATCGCCGCCTGCCGCGCATTGAACTGCGCCTTCGGGTCGGTCTTCAGCGAAATGTTCGGGATGTCCTTGCCTGCGCCCTGGAAGCTCAGTGGCAGGTTGCGGGTGAAGGCAATCGATGGCACGCCGGTCAGCTCGCCGGACAGGCGCGCCAGGAAACCCGAGCGGAAGCCGGCGTGCTGCGTGGCGGGCTCGCCCGACTCGATATGGTTCTGCGTCTCGAAATGGCTGCGCGACAAGTCGTCGGTGCCGGCAAAGGGCACGAACGCAAGCTGCCTCTTCTGCCACAGCGGATAGAGCGAATCGCGCAGCACCGGGTTCAGGCCCCAATCCGCGTCGAGCGCGATGGCACTCGACGCGTTTGCCGGGTCCGGTCGCGCGATCGCCAGGGTGGGCCGCGCGTCGTAATAGAAATCGCTGGCGTACGGCACCAGCACATTGTTGCAATCGTAGCCGCCGCGCAGGAACACCAGCAGGAAACGCGGAGTGTTGGCCGGCGCGGCAAACAGCCGTCCGCTGAAGGACAACGCCGGCAGTGCCGCGGCGGCACTGGCGGCGGCAAGCAGGAATTGACGACGGTTCATGGCATGCCTCGCGGCCGCTCGCGGCCGATCAGCGGTAATTGAAATCAGGGGATGACAGCAGGTACGTGTTCCACTCCGCGGCCGAGCCCGCCTTGGCCAGCGCAGCGCGCGTGGGTGCGGACAGGTAGGGCGCGAATGCGGCGGCAAACAGTGGCCCGTCCAGATCGGGCGCCGGCGTGCGCGGCATGCGGTTGGCGCGCATCGGCTGTCCGTCGTCGTCCGCTGCGAACAAGCGGCCGCCGCCGCTGCCGATCGCGCGGGCCACCGCAAAGCGCGTGGCCATCTGGCCCGATCCCGACCAGCTGCCGCCATCGAGCGGCCAGCCGTCCGGCGTGAGCCGGCCGAACACCGGCTCGCCCATCTGGTTCAGCCAGCCGAGCAGGGGCCTGGCGTTGCGGATCGGCCGGCCGTCGTAGGTGAGCTGCATGGCCGACACCAGGAACCGCATCGGGTCCTTGAATTTCTGCGCCGGGCCGGCCAGCGCGGCGGGCGAATCGAACAGGGTGCGCAACACCGCCGCGATATCGCCATCCGTGCGCTGAAAGGTTTGCGCCATGGCGTCCACCAGCGCCGGCGGCGGCTGGTCGGCAACGAAGTACTCCGCGAGCTGGCGCGAGATGAACCGCGCGCAGGCCGGCTGGCGTGTGATCAGCGTCACCGCCTGTTCGATCTCCGGATAGCCGCTGCCACGGATGGTGTGGCCGAGGAACTGCTTGTCGCTGAAATCATGCTTGCGCGGGTTGAACACGAACAGCCCTTCGCGCACCCATCCGGCCTCATCCCGGCGCACTCCGCGCCGCGCACCCGCAGGAGCCCGCTTGCGACCGTAGGCAGTCCCTTGCGGACGGGCGATGCTCTCCCCCGGACGCCGCGCACCCGATGCCGGCGGCACCACGCCCGCGCCAGTCAGGATCAGCGCCAGGGCCTGCACGTCCTGCTGCGTATACCCCGAGCCGACGCCCAGCGTGTGCAGTTCCATCAGCTCGCGCGCGTAGTTCTCGTTGGTCTTGCCCTTCACGTTTTTCGCGTTGTCGAGAAATTCCAGCATCGCCGGGCTCTGCAACGTGGCCAGCACCAGATCGCGGAACCTGCCCAGGGCATGCGGCCGGATCACCTGCTCGGCGTAATGCGCGGCGTAGAGGCGCACGTCACCCTTGGCCGCGTACACGCTGAAATGGTTCAGCCAGAACCACACCAGCTGTTCCTTGAGCGGGTTGCTGCCGTAGATGGCATGCAGCAGTTCGGCCTGCTGGGCCTGCTCGCCAAGCTCGCGCGCGTGCTGCTGCAACGCCTTCCTGGCGGCGACCCTGGCGTCGCCATCGGGCATGGCTTTCAGCTCGCGCCGCGCCTGCGCCTGCGCGTCCAGCAGCTCGGCGGGCGGGGTATTCAGCGCGGGATAGCTGGCGATGAGCGCGCTGACGGCCGGCGGCAGGGTGTCGCTGCGGTCGGCGAGCTCGCGGTCCAGCCAGCGCTGCCGGCCAAGCGTGCGGTAGCTTTCCAGCGTGGCCGAATCCAGGCCAAAGGCAGCGCGCTGCAACCAGCGCACGTCGGCCTGGCCCAGGATGGCTGGCGTGATCGTCGTCGTGCTGTCGGGTCGCACGCAACCGCCAACCAGTGCCAGCAGACTGCCGCAGGTGGTGAGCAGCAGGCGCCTGCGCGCCAGGATGGACAAATGCATGTACAGCGGCCTGGTTGATCGAGCTGCGATCTGTTGTTGCTGCGGCCAGCATCGCGTCGCAGGCACCCTCAACGCATCTGCGCCGCCGTGGATGACACGGCTCAACCGGGTCGACGGCATCTGGGCGCTGCGCGCCAACGTGACGGCCTATGATGCCGCGTACGTCATCCTGGCGCGACTGCTCGGAGCCACCCTGGTCACGCGCGACACGCGATTGGCGAAGGCGCCAGGCCTGGGCATTCCGGTCGTGGTGCCCTGACACCTCCTCCCCAAATCGTGCCGCACCAGAACGTCACGTTGCCCCCGGCATCGTCGCCGGCGCCTCCGCCGGCACTCACCGGAACACCCGGCGTGCCGGTATGCTGCCTGGCGTCCGGTTCGAAGGAGCCAGCATGCCATCCTCGCCTGATGCGGGGGGCGGATGAAAACCGGATCGGAACCCCACATGCCCACCGTCTTCGACAAGCTAAATCTCAAGGACCAGCGCGAGATCCTGGTCATCAACGCTCCCGCATCCTTCGAGCCGACCTTGGCGGCGCTCACCGGTGTGCGCGTGTGGCGCAAGGCCCAGGACCTCGAGGTCATCCACTTTGCCCTGGCGTTCGCCACCGAACAGGCCGAAGTGGACAGGCTGGCCCGCGCCCTGGCGAAGAAGGCGCCCGGTGACCCGTTGCTCTGGTTCGCCTACCCCAAGGGCTCATCCAAAAGATACCGGTGCGCATTCAACCGCGACACCGGTTGGGACGTCCTGAAAAGCCTGGGCTTCGACACGGTGCGCGCGGTCGCCATCGACGAGGACTGGTCGGCGCTGCGCTTCCGGCGCGTGGAGTGCATTGGGGGCCGATAAGGGGCCGGAGGTAATTGAACTCTGGGTTCGCGAGGTGCTGCGGCCGTTGTTCGGCTGCCTGGTTGGGTCACGCCCGCATGCCCGGTGACACGATTCAAAGACAGCGCGGCCAGGGCGATCATCGGCGATCCGGTCGAAGCCACGCCCAAGGTCGTGGCGGCAGCGAACGCGGCGCTGCCGCGTGGATTTCCGGCGGGCGTAAGTGACCCCATCCTGCGTGGTCTGGAGGCCTCGGCCCGGCGGCTGGCCGCGCTTGCGTGACCGGTACGCAGGCAAGTGATCCCCGTGGTCGCGGAGTATGGCCGTCGTCCAGATGAAAGTTTGGATCACATCGCAAGGCTGCCAGCGCGATTTAATTGCCTCCGCCCCCTTCTTGGTATTGGGCGTGACCCCAGGCGGAGCCAGTGCCAAGTGTCCCTGACGTCATTGCGCCGTTGTACATTGCCTTCCCTAGAGGTGCCGTTCCACCGCCCGCATGCCGATGTCGCCAGCGCGCCGGAAGGCGCTGGCTACCCGGTCACAGTCACGTGCCGGTACGTCCATGCGTTCGAAGGTGTCCCGCCAGCTTCGTATCGCTCTTGCGACGCGATCCACGATGGCGGCCGCATCGGGTGGCAGCAGACCAAAACGTCCCGCACCTGCCAATGCGTTGTCCAGTCGCGCGATCCGGCCCTGCGGCCCCACGGAAAGATGCAGCATGCGTTCCTGTGCTGCCTGTGGCCTGGGCACCACGTCGTACAGGGGGCTCAGACGCCAGCCTTCGGCCTTTTCGTCGTAGAGGAACGCGTGATTGCGCAGGTGGTCGTCGTCGTTGGTCACCAGGATATTGAAGACCATGCGGGCATATAGCTCGCTACGATCATGTGCGATGCAGCCGCCCACGCCATAGCGGCCCAGCGCGTCGGCAATCGCGGCATAGCTGGCATTGGGCGAGTCCTGCTCGTGCAACGCCAGCAAAGTCAGTGCGCTGATCAAGTGCCGGCGACCGATGCCGCCGGGCAGAGGCATGCGATCGAAGCGCTCGATCAGCATGACCTGCCGATCGTCGGCCAGAGACTCGATGCGAGTGCGAGGTACGTCGAGCCCCGCTTCGCGGGCCAGTTCCAGCGTGGCGTGCTCGATCAGCGGCACGTTGAAGCGGTCGGAGGCGGAAGGGAACTTGGCTATCCACTCGCCGTCGTCAATGCGGATGACGGCCTTGGGGCGTGCGCCGCCGACCGATGGGCCGCCGGCAAAGAACACCTCCAGATGCGCAGGCACCGGCTCGCCTTCTTCGATACGGGCGGCGGCATCGAGCAGGTGGCCAAGATCCATCACCGAGGGCAGGGCGCTTTCGGCCGGCTGACTGGTCGGCGTCAGCCGTATATCGAGTGCCCCCCCGCGGTGCGGGCCGGCATGATCCAGATAGGTCGATTCGGGCAGCCCATTGGGTGGCGCCCTGAGCCAGTTTTCGATGACCCGCCGCCCCCAGGCGTCCGGGGTGGCGTCGCGGAGTGCGCCAAACAAGGCCAGCCCCGCTGGCGGCACCAGTTCCGCATCGCCACCGCCGTCGGCAAGGGCCAAGGCGACCGGATCCACTGGTACCGCATTGGCGCGTTGCAGGTAGCGTCGCCCATACGCAAAGCGCGAGGCCTGCACCTGCAGCCCTTGTTCGAGCATGGCCAGCCGGCCGGCCGGCACCGCGACGGTTTCACCGGGCAGGTAGATGAATACGATGCGTTCGGACATGGCTCAGAAGTCCAGATCGGATATGGCCGATTTGCCGCGCACACGCTTGGCCCTGGTTTCGTTGAGCAGCGCCTCGGAAGCCGGGTCGCGAAGCTCGGCCACGCGCGACATCAGCCCGACGCGTTCAAGCACCGCCAGCCAGGCGCCCATCGAGGTCGACAGCGAGCCGCCCTCGATGCGCTTGAGCGTGGCCAGGCTGACCCGGGCGCGTTCCGCCAGCTCGGCCATGGTCCACTTGCGCGCGATGCGCGCCTGCCGCACCAAGGCGCCCAAGTGTTGTCCCGTGGCTGCGACGGAAGGGTTGGCGAACTCGGATTCCTGACGTTTCATAGGTCTTATGTGATCCGTTATATTTGTAACAGTTCATTTGTGATCTTTCTTACACGTCGTGCCTGCATGTGTCAACTGGAAGGGGGCGGGCGGGCGTCCAATACCAATAAGGACCCCCTCTCCCCCGACAAGTCAGGGGAGAGGGAGTAGGCAACGTGATGGTGTTCCCGATCCAGAACACCTGGAACCGTGATGGCGAGGCGTTGCAGCTGAAGCTCGACGAGCCCATTCGCGCGATGAGCGGCGTGCACAACGCGTCGCTCGACCCGATTTAATTGCCTCCGTCCCCTTATTGCGCCGACGACCCACCGCGCACCCACGCCGCACTGTGGGAGCCCGCTCGCGGGCGATGCTCGCCAGGACCATTGACCCTTACACCCATGCGTCCCACCTCGTACACTTTTTGCGCGTCCACGCATTCCTGCAACATAGGTGGCCATGAAGAAGCAACCCAAACTCATCCTGCGCGAGAGTTGCATCGATGATGTAACCCACGCCTGGCCTGCAGGCAGCTTTGTCGAAATGGGGGCGGGAACGGGTCAGATGTCGCGCCTCTTCCTGGAGCGCGGTTTCACCGGAGCCGCCCACGACCTGGGCGTGGACAGCCGGAAAATGATACGCGAGCGGCTGGCGTATGCCGGCGAGCGCATGCGCGTCGTCGACGACGTGGCGGAACTGCCAGTCGACGCCTTCGACTACCTGTTTGCCTTCGAAGTGCTTGAGCACATCGAGGACGACCTGGAAGTGTTGCGAGGGTGGATGGCTCACCTGAAACCCGGTGGCCGCGTGCTGGTTTCGGTGCCCGCTCACGCGCGCAAGTACGGAAGGTCCGACCTGCTGGTCGGTCACGTGCGTCGCTACGAAAAATCAGGGTTGCTCAGCATGCTTGCGGATGCAGGGGTGGGCGATGTCCATGTCGTCAACTATGGTTATCCGCTCACGGAAGTGACACGCCGCATCTCCAATCGCCTCGTCAAGCACGACCACACCTACGACGACCTGACCCCCGAGGAGCGCAGCATCCGCAGCGCCCAGGCGAAGCCCAAAGTCATCAACCGCGTGCTTGCCCTGGTCAGCGACAAGGTGGTGTCGCCGTTTCGTGTGGTCCAGCGATGGTTCTATGGCCGTGACCTGGGTGACGGCTACGTGGCGTGGGGAACCAAGCGTAAGCTTCCCCGTCAAGTAGACACTTCAAAAGTAGAACACCCGGCGGCTTGTTGACGTTGTTCGAGTGGCGTCAGATGGTGTCAGATACTGGTACCAAGCCGGCGTAGCAGCTCAAATGCGCGCGACCGGTAGTCCAAGCGTAGTGTGGCGAGTACCGCCAGGTCGATGCACTCCGCCGTGGGTCGGTTGTCCAGGAGCTTGCGTAGAGGGGAGCCGCGGTATCTGCGCCACATCGCCCAACCTAGCGGGGCGGCCCGGACAGCCGCGCGGGTCCATTGCGATGCGATCGTCCGCTGTGCTTCGGGGTTGTCGAAGCAGCCGATCAATTTGAGCAACCAGGTCTCGATCCGGTCGAAGTCCTCCATCGAGCGGATTGACTGTGGCGCTCGGATCACGTTGTGTATCCGCTGCTCCTCCGGCGACGCCTCAATCCCCTGCGCAGTCAGAGCCTCGAGACGAACTCGACAGGTCACCTCTTCCATCCTTGTGCGGCGCGCGTAGGTGGCTTGTTCCCTATGCCGCCGATAGCGCAGCAATGTCGCGGGTAGATTGGCCAAACGGAACCGGGTGAGCGCGCGCACGTACAGGTCGTAATCCTCAGCCAGGTTGTAGTCTTCGCGATAGGTGAAGGATTCGAACACCTCGCGTTTTGCCATTACGGTTGGGTGGCAGATGGTGTTCTGGAATAACATGGCGGCACGCAACTCGTCCGGCTTATGCCGCCAGCGTACGGTGCGGGGGATCCCGCCGCCGAACTCCTGGAACCAAGTGCCACATAGATCGGCATTGCCGGCTTCGATGAAGCGGAGCTGTTGTTCGAAGCGTTGCGGCAGACAGATATCGTCGCCGTCCATGCGTGCTATATAGGCGCCACGTGCATTTTTAAGCATGGCGTTCAGCACGTACACGATGCCGCGGTTAGTCGCTTCGCCCATAACGACGATACGCGGGTCGGTGGCGGCTAATCGGTCGATGGCATCTCCCGATTCATCGGTTGAGCCGTCGTCGTAAATAAGAATTTCCAGGTTGCGGATGGACTGTGCGCACACGCTGTCGACGGCCCCCTTCAACCAAGGCGCGGCGTTGTGACATGGGATCAAAACGGAAATCAGTGGCAAGCTGCTTACCTCTACAAGCATTTTGGCGGTCAATTGCGCCGAAGTGCACGCTTGACCCGTAGCAATGCGACATAGACCAGCGGAATGTTCGACCCCAGCCAGCGAGCGGCACCTGGCGGTGCAGGTACGCTCGCAACAGCGGCATAGCTGGTACGCAGACTTGACGGCCAGGTACGCGTTGGTTGCTGTGCGATTCGGCTGCACGCCTGCTGAAAGGACCGATGAGCCACGCGTTGCCAGTATTCGGTGCCAGTCTTCGCATACATGGCAGCTGCTTCGGCGGTGGTGCTGGCGATGTCGTCAATATCTTGTCGCGCAGGGGTCGTCAATATGCTGTTGGGGCGCTGCCGGTAACCGACCAAAGGTATCCCCAAACTCACGATACGAGTGGTGTTCCAGTAGTGCCATGGCGTGGTTGCCGTGTCCTCAAAGCGGCGACCGAGCGGAAAAGGGCGAGTACGAACCAGCGAGGTGCGGTAGACACGAGCCCACGCGAAGCAGAGAAACTTGGCGAGGAATGCTTCGCGAGAACCCGTGGCTGTCGCCCCATCAGGCGCGGTGGCGATTTTGAGCGTACTCAAGGCTGTGCCGCTTTCATCGATGCGTATCGCATCGTATTCCAAGATATCAGGCCGGTTGTGCTCAATGGTTTGGAGTACAGAGGACAAATAGTCTGGCAGCCAGATATCGTCGCCATCCAGAAAGGTAACGTACTCTGTCGACGTCAAACCGACACCAACATTGCGTGCCGCGCTCAATCCATGGTTGGCTTGTACGACCACTCGCATGCGGCCACCAAAGCGCCGCGCAATCGATTGCACTACCGACAAGGTATCGTCCGTTGCGCCGTCGACAACGACAATTAGATCTATAAGAGATGTCGCTGCCGGTTGACAAAGTATCGATTCAATACAACGCGCAACGTAAGCCTGAACGTTATATGCTGGTACGACAACAGTAAGCAGATTCATGACTATCGTAGGCTGTCGATAATTGTGCGTACACCCGTCAGCGTTGCGGCTCACTGTTAGCGCACGGCATGCGCATGTTCCACAAATCTGATGACGAAAGGTTGGTATGTCATTATAGTCGTCGCTTGTATGGTTCCTCGGATATTATCGAGCGTACGTCGCGCAAAGCCCGAGTGAGTCGCCGAGGGGGTAGAAGAAGCCACTCGCCAATGATTGGGTTAAGAAGGCGTAACGGTATCCTTTGGTATAGAGAGTCCGGTGGAATACTGGCCATATCCATCAAACGCGCCCGTTGAGCAACCTTTGACCAATAGAACGGGTGATATGGGAAGCCACGATGTGCATAGCGCCACAGCGCCCTTGCGATGGCCTGCGTCCGTTGAAAACTCATGCGGTTCTCTGCCGTAAGTTGGTCGTAGAGCGCGAGCAGGCGTTTGACAAATGGTTGCTCTTTGCGGCGAATTGGACCGTTGCTGGAAACACGTTTCGCAGGGTGCTGGACCCATGCCCCTACAGGAACCGGTACATGGACCCAACGTCTTTCGGCAGCGGCTGAGATGTCCATCATCCACGCATAATCTTGTGTCCGTTCGACCATCGGATCCCATCGGCAGTTCGCGATGGAGCTGCGAAGAAATATCAGACCTGTCGGCTGTGTAAAACCAGTCCCATAAAGTGCATCGACAGTAGCGCACACAAAGTCGCGTGTGCTTGGGAAAGTGAGCTGACCGAGGGACGAGCCATCGCGATCGACACTTTGGACGAGCCCTGAACATACTTCTGCTGACTCACCTTCTAACCGTGTCAGTTGTTGCCTTGAATCCTCAAGCAAATAGTCGTCGTCATCTAGAAACCGAATGTACTTTCCGGTAGCCAACGCCATGCCTTGGTTGCGAGCCACGTTGCCATGAGCCGTAGAAATGGGTGATACACGTACGCGCGCATCGCTTGTCCAGCGCCATAGCGAATGTTTCCATGAATTGTCGGGTCCGTTGGGAACTACGACGACTTCTACATCTGGCCCTTGATAGGTAAGTGCGCTTTCAACCGCGCGCGGTAACAGTTCTGGTCTTTGATAGGTAGGGATAATAACGCTGACCAAAGGGGCGCTCACGTGACAACCTCCTGTATCGCATGAGTAGCCTTTCTGCAGACAAAGAACGACTCACCGCGCAGCAAGCCGAACTTCACTACGTCAGTAGGCGAAGATGTAACTTCGTTGAACACGAAACCTGCTTGCTGCACGCGATTGCGGAAGTCCCGGCCGTAGTAGCGCAAGTGGTCTGACTGGCCAAAGTGCAGCTCCCGCGTTACCGGGTCGGTAATGCAGATATTTTCGTAGGTTTGCGCCCAGCCTTCGACGATTGGTACCGATAGTATTGCTATTCCATGGGTATGCAGTATCCGATAGATTTCCGCCAAAGCCTTGCGGTCATCCACGTGCTCAAGTACGTGGTTGCAAATGACGGTTGCAACGCTACCACTCGGCAAGTCGATTTGTTCAATATTTATTTTAAGGTCCGCATGAGTAAGTAGATCTGCTGTGCGATAGGACGTCGGGTCCGATGAGAAACGAGAGCGAAAACGTGGTTCAAATACTGGTTCCGCCGCAAAATGCAAGATAGGTGACTGTATCTCCGTTGGGTGGTCCATATACCACAACCAGAATAAACGATGTCGTTCCAATGATCCGCAGGAAGGACAGCAAGCATCCAATCGCGGAGGGCGACCAGTGCTTCGAAAGAAGCCCGCATACTCACACACCGGACACACGCGAGACGCAAGAGGTCTTATGCGCTTCCAAGATTTATATATGTCACGCATAGATTGTGGAAGGTATTTAATGATGTTCATGATTGGGTTCAAACTAATAAACGATCGGTAACTCAAACGTGAGCTACTCCTGTTCACGTCCGTCGGTTAGACAGTCAAAGCAACTCATTCATTTAGCGATTCCGATAACTGCCTAGTTAGTTACCTGACGACTAGGTTAGAGCACTTCCGCGCACAATCTTCCGCCGGCTTTAGTGAAACGATCGGTAGCAGTGACAGGAATATTTTTATCACGGCAACTCCGGTAAATTCTTCAGATACCGCATTGGCTCCTGTATGTAGGTTGACCCGAGGATATGGTGACCCCCTAAAGTGCACTAAAGCGACCGCCCAAGGCAACGTGAATGTTGCTTGACGCTCATACCTGAGGTCCATAGGCACCGAGTATTCCGAACATTGAGTTAAGTTCTCTTATATCGCTAAGTGGGACTTAATCATGCTTGCATCGGGTCACAAGGTGTAGCGAACCGACGTACTGTTCAAACTCCTAAACGGTCGGTGCACTAGGTTTACGTGCGATAACAAAGTAGCCGGCCGTTTCGTGCTCCTCGCGCCAGAAACGGTCAAGCAAGAGACCAAGTTGTTGATTTGTCCACCATATCGGGATCAGCACCGCAAGGATAAGCCGGCGTCCCCACCTTGGGCCTCGGACGAGTTGCTTTAGCTGATAGTTGAGTTTTAAGAGCCACATCGACCAAAATCCTGTCGTGGGCTTCACAAGAACTTCGATGAAACCAGCTTTGTCGAATAGGTACTGGTGCCCGAAGCAGGTGTAGCGGTAATAATCCCATGGAGCCTCGTGAACCCACCATTGAAATGGCGTGGACACCGTGATGCTGCCGCCAGCTTTCAGAACGCGAAACGCTTCACTGAGCATTACACCTGGTTCACGTAGGTGTTCCATGACTTCGAAGGAGACGATGTGGTCGATCGAAGCGCTCTGGATAGGGAGCGGTTTGTTAAGGTCGGATGCGATGTCAGCCCTGAGTTCGTGTAGCGTGTTGTTCCAGTCGATGCCGATGTATTCGTCGGCGTATTCCAGAATCTCTACTTCGAACGGTCGTGTTCCACAGCCAAGATCAAGTACTTTCCCGCTCAGCATGGAGACGCGGCTTCTTACCATGTTGTTGATGGCATTTTTTATCACCCAATTATAGCTAAGCTTGTCTTCGGTGTACATAATAACGTTCTTGGAGTGGCAAGCAGAGCTTTTGGTGTTGCTGAGAATTAGTTCTATTTTGGACTGCTTATATCACGCTCAAAACGTCCATTAATTAATGCGGTTACGTCATAGATATTTGAAAGCGTTTTAGATGTCGCAGAAATTGACAGTACATCGTCCGAAGGTTGCACGGCTTGGATTGATTTGCATGAGAAAAGCCAATCTTTGGTTAGGATTTCCAAAATTGAACGTGTCAGTTCGCTCAACATTCCTTCTGGAAAGGTAAACCCGTTTTCACCATTTGTAATCACTTCGCCTACTGCTCCGCGCGCGGAGGTGACGACAGGTATGCCGCAAGCCAATGCCTCCATAATTGATATGGGCAGCCCTTCCGCATCACCATTCGCTGCAGTCACGCTTGGCAGACAAAAAACTCTAGTTTCGTGCAGTTGCGATAAGACTTCGTCCGAGTTGCAGGAGCCGAGGAATTGCACTGGTGCGGCGAGCTCATCGGCCAGTTGTTTCGCGTTATCTAGTAGCGGTCCGTCGCCGATCATGACGAGTTCCGCGACTGGGATGGCTTTGCGTATTTCGGCGTAGGCATGGATCATCAGCAGCGGAGCTTTCTTCTCCACCATTCTGCCGACAAATAGCATCCGCATGCGGCGTTTCTTCAGCGGCAAACCACCTGGCTTAAACCGCTTGGTGTCGATACCGATGTAGGTGACAGTGATTTTTTCCTCAGGGATGCCATATTGGATTGCTCGCCGCGCGATAGCTTTTGAGACGGCTATGAAGCTTACGTCCGACGCTTTCGCCATGCGAAGCAGCCGACGGGGGTAGGTGCACATAAGCAGGCCACCTTGTCCAGTTTCCCACCATCTACGATAGATGTTGATGTCATATCCGTGCAGCGTGACCAGCATCGGTAGACCTAGTCTGCGTACGCTTGGCCACACATTGACCGCGTCGGTACCGAAGTGGACGTGTACCAAGTTAGCACCGACTGCACGCAGCGCGCGAACAGTCGGTGCGTGCGCAATTCCTAGCAACTGACATAAACGTAATCGTAACCGTTTCCACTTTCTCGTTCCGAGGCCGGGAAGGATACGGACATCGATACCGGTTAGATCCAATCCGTTTTCGACTTCGCGATATCCGACGAGGACGGGGGCCCATTTAGTAAGCGCGATAACCTGTTCCTTGATGAAGGTTTCCGAGCGATGAAGCAGGTCGCTGCGGAACACGATCACCTTTTTCATGGTAGGGAAAGATGTGTCGAGGACATTTCTAAGAACGTTTCCATTGGGATGCTCTCTTCGGGAAAGTGCCGCAAGATGTGTGTGCGACACTTTATTTACGGCTCTTCGCTACGCTCGGCAAGCATGGCTCGGACGGCTGCTTCGAGCGGTGGCAGATTGTGTTTGAGTGCCGCAAGCACGGGTCCTGGGTCGATGTCACCTAGGTGGAGGGCATACGCCTCCCAATGCTTGCTCACGGGTCCACGGCCTCCCGCAACACCGCGTCGCGGATGTGCCGGTTCAGCTCGTGCTCGGGAACCACGTCCAGGCGGCGCCCGGTGATCTCGGTGAGGCGTCGTTGCAACGGGATGCGCTGGGTTACCAGGTCGTAACCACGCGGAAGATCGACGAGAAAGTCGATATCACTGTCGGGACGCTCTTCACCCCGCGCGACGGAACCGAATACGCGTATGCGGCGCGCGCCGTAGCGACGACACGCGGCGTTGATCTGGTCCCTGCTTTGGCGGAGTTGTTCCAGTAGCATCATCGCGTCCAGGATGTGTGCCTGCGCAAGCGGAGTCGGGGACAGTTTTGGCCGGGTGGCTTCCGCATCCTGTCCTTGGCCCCATTTTCAGCCGCTAGCGTACCCCAACCGGTCGAAGTCGATGTGCCGCAAGGGATGTGGAAGCGATATCAGGGATGGTTTTTTGGGTCGGACATAGGACTGGTGCGGTTGGCGGGATAGCGGGCGCGAACCGATGTTGTGCCGCGGCAGGTGGACGACGGTCCGTCAAGCTCCGTGCGGCAGGGCCAAGCCCCCATTTTTGAGACCGGATCCATTGCCGCGCCGACTCCACTTGACCACGATGGCTGGGAGCGACGCTGGGGTTAGATGTCGTGGGCGTGTGTCATGGTGAAGGGGGATTGCCCGCGGGATTGGGCACTTTCGGCCATTGGCGCAAAAGTGCCGGAAGATCGTTTTGCACGGTTTCCCATACCACCTCAAGATCGATGGCAAAGTAGCCGTGAGCCAGACGGTTGCGCATGCCGCGCATGCTGTTCCAGGGAATTTGTGGGTGCTGCGTGCAATAGGCGGGCGCGCTGTCTGCAAGCTTTGTAGCAGCTTCACCAAGGATGATGAGGTTCATCACCACGGCTTGCTGGGTTCGCTTGTCGTCCATGAATGCTGGCTTGTCCATGCCCTCCACGTAGGCACAGGCCTATGCGGCCGCCTCTTTCATGTGGGCCAGAAAGGTGGCGGCGCGTTCGATTGGGTCCGTCACAGTGGGAGCGCCTCAGCCAGCACCTGCGCGCGGAAGGCGGCGGGCAGATCGCCCGGGGTCAGTACGTCGACCCGGGTTTGCAGTAGTTGCTGCAATTCGTATTGCATGGCTCCCAGTGCGAACAACCCGGTTCCGGCGCGAGTGTCCACCAATAGGTCCACGTCACTTTGCGGCGTATCCTGTCCGCGCGCTACCGAACCGAACAGGCGCGGATGCATACCGTGATGTCGGGCCACGATGGCTTTGATGGCTTCACGATGGGCTTGGATCCGTTGGGATGGCCTTTGCATGGCGGTAGGCAACTTGCTTGGATGGGCGTGGTTTCAGGTTTGCCGACAGGGGAAAGATACCGTACTCATCGGCAAAAGGCGCCAGTGCCATTCGTTCCTGACACCTGTTTCCCGCGCACCGCGAGGTGAACCCATGTTCCGCCTGTTGCTCTGCCTCACCGCCATCGCCGCCCTGGCCACCGCGTGCAGTGCGCCGTCGCCCGAGCGTGCCCTCGCCAACCTCCCCAGCGTCAGCTTCCCCGCGCCGCACCGCGTGGCGGCGGGTGCGCTGCAGGCCGACGACCTGCCGGCGCTGCAGGCGGCAGGGGTGCGCGAGGTCATCAACCTGCGCGCGGCCAGCGAGACGCCGGGTTTCGACGAGGCGTCGGCGGTGCAGGGGGTGGGCATCAACTATCGTCACCTGCCGATCCGTGGGCCGCAGGACCTGACCAGGGGCAATGTGCTGGCGTTCGACAAGCTGCTGGGCGACGCCGGTGACGGGCTGACCGTGGTGCATTGCGCCAGCAGCAACCGGGTGGGCGCGATGATCGCGTTGCGCGCGGCGCTGGTGGATGGCGCATCCACGGATGCGGCGCTGGCGGAGGGGCGGCGCTGGGGGCTGAAGAGCCTGGAGCCGCAGGTGCGCGAGCGGCTGGCGGCGTGGTCTGCCGGGGCGGGTGGGGCGGCGCCGGCCGCGTCGTCGTCGCGTTGAGGCGATGGGATGTGCGTTGGGTGGGGTTGTCGAAGAGCATCGCCCGCAAGCGGGCTCCCACAACTCACATCAGGGCATCGCCCGTGGGGCGGGCTCCCACAACACAACACACACAACGGGGAGGGGGTTGGCGTTGCTGGTGAGTGGTTATGCCGCCGCCAGTTCGACTTTCACCCGGTAGCCCAGCGCCCGTGCTGCGCGGCTCAGTGTGTCGATGGTCAAGCCGGTATCGGTATCGTCGAGCAGGCGATCGAGCATGGATCGGCTGGTGTGCATCCGTTGCGCCATGACGGTCTTGGTCACCCCCTGGGCCTGCATGGCTTCGCGCAGTTGCCAGGCGATGACGCGCTTGATGGCGCGTGCCGATACTTCTTCCAGCACGCCGTCTTCGGCCAGGAGATCATCCAAGGCGCTGCCAATATGGACGTTGTGCTTAGCCATGATGAACCTCGTTTGATCGGCGCAGAGCCAACTGCAGGTCGGCCTTGGGCGTCTTGTCAGTTTTCTTGATGAAGCCGTGCAGCAGGACCATGCGAGGTCCGTCTGCGGTGAACAGCACCCGCGCGATGCCTGCACCGATCGTACTTCGTACTTCCCACAGTCCAGGTTCCATCTTGCGTACCAAAGGCATGCCAAGTGGCCAGCCGTACTGCACAGTTTTGATGTCTTCGCCGATCACTTTGCGAGCATCGGGCGATAGTGATTTCAGCCACTCTCGAACCGGCTCGCGACCTTGAGCGCTGGCATAAAAGCGAACCGCAAGGATGGGCAGGAACCGCGTGGCCATATTGTACTTTTTTTGGTACTAAGGGCAAGGTGCCCCTTTGCCGATGCAGGTTGGCGGGGTGTGGCGGCTTGGTACGAGGAGGCACGATGCCAGGTGGCGGTGACCTTGCCATCGGAAAACGTCCCCCTTGTTGTGTAATCCAATCCCAGCAAGGAAAACGACATCGCGAAGGCAATACGGTGGCTGACCGTGGTGCATTGCGCCAGCAGCAACCGGGTGGGCGCGATGATCGCGTTGCGCGCGGCGCTGGTGGATGGCGCATCCACGGATGCGGCGCTGGCGGAGGGGCGGCGCCGGCGGCGTCGATGTCGCGTTGAGGCGATGGGATGTGCGTTGGGTGGGGTTGTCGAAGAGCATCGCCCGCCCACAAGGGATTCCCTTCGGTCACGAGCGGGCTCCCACAAGTAGCGGCGGCCGGTTGGGGGGGGGCGGCTTTTTGAGCGTGCGCTTGACCGGGAATTGCCGTCATGCCCCAGTCCGCTTTTGATCACGTGGCAGTACCTGCCCACATGCTGGCCAGGGGCGCCGCGTACAGGCGGTCGCCGAAGGCGTGGATCTGGTCGTCGTCGTGCAGCACGAGACCGCAGCGAAAACGCGTTTTGCACGCGGCAGCCAGCTTGCGCAAGCCGGCAAAATCGCTGGCGGTGACGGTGGCAGCGGCCTTCACCCCGATGCCGACGATGTCGCCGGCGGCGTTTTCGAGCACCAGGTCCACCTCGTTCTGGTCCTTGTCGCGGTAATGGTGGAACAGCAGCTCGCCGTCGGCGGTCGTGGCGAGCTTGGCGATTTCCGCCACCACGAAGCTTTCCAGGATGGCGCCGTAGGTCTTGTGGCGTTCGCCGGCATTGGCCGGTGTCAGGCCGAGCAGGCTTGCCAGCAGGCCGCTGTCGAGGAAGTGGAGCTTTGGCGTCTTGACCAGGCGTTTCAGCTGGTTGGTCGACCAGGGCTCCAGGCTGCGTACCAGGAACAACTGCTGCAGCACGTCCATGTAGCGGCGCACGGTCTTGGCGTCCATATCGAGGCTGCTGCCGATGCCCGAGTAATTGACCAGTTGGCCGGCGTGGTGCGCCAGTACGCGCAGCAGGCGTGGCATCTGGCCCAGTTTTTCGATGGCGGCGATGTCGCGCACGTCCCGTTGCATGATGGCCCGGATGTAGTTCCTGGCCCATTCGGCGCGGCGCTCCGGATCGCGCCGGCGCACCATTTCGGGATAACCGCCGGCGAGGACGGTGTGCACCAGCTGGTTGCCGAGCGGGGGCTTGGCGGGCGCGGCCGCTGGTGTTCCTGCGAAGGCGGAGGGGAGGAAGCTTGGCTGGACCGCGGCGATTTCGGCCTGGGCCAGCGGCAACAAGTCGACGACGGCCATGCGTCCCGCGAGGCTGTCGGCAGCCTGCGGAAGCGAGAGCACGTTGGTTGATCCGGTGAGCAGGAAACGGCCGGGGCGGCGATCGTCGTCGACTGATTTCTTGATGGCGCGCAGCAGTGCCGGTGCGCGCTGGATTTCGTCGATCGTGACTTGCTCCAGGCCACGGATGAATCCAGTGGGGTCGGCGATGGCAGCGGCGAGCGTGGTTTCGTCGTCGAGAGTGCGATAAGTGCGCGCCTCGTCAGATTGCATCCGGGCCAGCGTGGTTTTGCCGGATTGGCGTGGACCGTTCAACAGCACCACTGGCGTGTCGGCCATGGCCGCGCGCACGCGGGCTGCTGCAAAGCGGGGGTAGAGCGTGTCGGACATGCGCAGGGAAGATCTGTCCAGCTTTCGTCTGATCGGGATCATTGCACCGTCCAATCAGGAATTAAACGGCGTCCAATCGGGAATGTGGTACCGTCCGACCAGGAGTCGCGGGGTCCGGGAGGGCATTCGAACCGGCTCATCCACAGGTACCCGCCCTATGGGCCTGATCGGCAGGCTGGAACCTCCTGCCCGCAGGAGCGCTGGGACTTTCGGCATATTGTCTGGCGCGGCGGGGCGTAGCCATCATGTCGGCAGACTCTGGACGACGCCTCCGGCACCCGCGCGGACCGCGCGCCTCGATGCGGGATGCGTCGTGTTTGCCGGTTACACTCGTGGTTCTTGCAGCACCCGATGCGCGCGTGATGGTGCAGGAGCCTGCCAGCGGGCTCCTACATGTCGTGCGCCGGTGTGGTGCGAGGCGAAGAGCGTCGCCAGTCCGCCAGGTACTCCCTGCGGTCGCGGCGGGCGCCTTGTCCCGGTGTCCAGGAGCGCCACCCGCCCACGAGGCAATCCCCGTGGCCGCTGGCGGGCTTGTTCACATCGTTCACATCGTTGCTGCAGTACTTCCATCCATCCGGCAGGAGATACCCGCCCCATGTCGATCCGAAAGTTTGCGCAAACCTGGTTGTTGACGTCGCTGGCGCTGGTGGCGCTGGCCTTGCCCCTGGTGCCGGCGCAGGCGCAGCAGGCCGATGCCGCGCTCTACAGCGGCGTGCAGTGGCGCATGATTGGTCCATTCCGCGGCGGCCGCACGGTCGGGATGACCGGCGTGCCGGGCCAGCCCAACGTGTTCTACATGGGTGTGAACAATGGCGGCGTGTGGAAGTCCGAGAACTTCGGACGTACCTGGGAGCCGCTGTTCAAGGGCGACGAAAGCAACTCCGTGGGCGACCTGGCGGTGTCCAGGTCCAACCCGGACGTCATTTACGTGGGCTCCGGCGAGGGCCTGATCCGGCCGGACCTGTCCACCGGCGACGGCATGTACAAGTCCACCGATGCCGGCAGGACCTGGCAGCACCTGGGCCTGCGCGACGGCCAGCAGATTGCCTCGATCGTGGTCGACCCGCAGGACGAGAACAAGTTGTTCGTGGCGGTGCTTGGCCATCCCTACGGCCCGAACACGGAGCGTGGCGTGTACCGCTCGACCGACGGCGGCAAGTCCTTCCAGCAGGTGCTGTACAAGAACCCGAACGTGGGCGCAGTACAGGTGGCGCTCGACCCGGCCGACCCCCATACGGTGTATGCGGTGCTGTGGGCCACGCGGCATGCGCCGTGGACGGGCCAGAGCGCGCTCAATGGCGTGCCCGGCAGCGGCCTGTTCAAGTCCACCGATGACGGTGCCACCTGGAAGCAGATCGGCCAGGGCCTGCCCACGGTGGCGCAGGGCCTGGGCCGTATCGGCATCGGCATCGCGCCGAGCGACCCCAGGCGCATCTATGCCCAGGTGGAGGCGCCGCAGGCGCTTGCCGGGACCTACCGTTCCGACGACGCCGGCCAGAGCTTCCACAGGGTCAACGATGAGCCGCGTATCCACGGCCGCGGGCAGGACTTTGCCGAGGTCGTGGTGGCGCCGGACAATCCCGACGAGATCTACGTCGCCAACACCTCGTTCTATCGCTCGATGGACGCCGGCAAGACCTTCGAGGCGATCAAGGGTGCGCCTGGCGGCGACGACTACCACCGCATCTGGATCAATCCGGAAAATCCGAAGATCATCGCGCTCGGCGTGGACCAGGGCGGCACCCTGAGCGTCGACGGCGGCAAGACCTGGAGCTCGTGGTACAACCAGCCGACCGCGGCGGCGTACCACATCATCACCGACAACGAATTTCCCTACAACGTCTACGCCTCGCAGCAGGAGAGTGGCTCGGTCGGCATCACCAGCCGCAGCAATGACGGCCAGATCACGTTGCGCGACTGGCATCCGGTGGGCGTCGAGGAGTACGGCTACGTCGCGCCCGATCCGCTCAACCCCAACATCATCTATGGCGGCAAGGTGACCCGGCACAACCGCATCACCGGGCAGACCCAGTTCGTCGGCCCGCAGATCGGGCGCGGTGGCGAGTACCGTACCAACCGCACGGCGCCGCTGCTGTTCTCGCCGGCCGATCCGCATGTGCTGTTCTACGGCACCAATGTGCTGTTCAAGACCAGCAATGGTGGCCAGACCTGGGACAGGATCAGTCCGGACCTGTCGCGTCCCAACGCGGGCAAGCCGGCGAGCCTGGCACCGTTCAACGCCAAGGTGGACCCGCGTGACCATCGCGGCGTGATCTACAGCATCGGGCCCTCGTTCAAGAACGTGGATACGATCTGGGCCGGCACCGACGACGGTTACATCTGGGTCACCCGCGACGGTGGCAAGCATTGGGACAACGTCACGCCCAAGGGCATGACCGGCTGGAGCAAGGTCACGCAGCTGGTGGCCTCGCATTACGACGACCAGACGGCCTACGCGTCGGTCAGCCGCTTCCGCCTGGATGACCTGAAGCCCTACATCTACCGCACCCACGATGGTGGCAAGACCTGGCAGCTCATCGTCAATGGCCTGCCGGACAACGCCTCGGTCAACGTGGTGCGCGAGGATCCCGAGCAGAAGGGGCTGCTGATCGCCGGCACCGAGCGTGCGGTGTGGTTTTCGGCCGACGACGGCGAGCATTGGCATACGCTGCAGGGCAACCTGCCGCAGACCTCGATGCGCGACCTGGTGATCCACGGCAACGACGTGGTGGTCGGCACCCACGGGCGCTCGTTCTGGATCCTGGACGACATCACCCCGCTGCGCCAGATGGCCGCGGCCAAGGCGGCGGCGTCGGCCTACCTGTACAAGCCGGCGGCGGCCTACCAGGTGCTGCGCAACACCTATACCGACACGCAGATGCCGAAGGAAACGCCGGCCGGGCAGAATCCGCCCGATGGCGCGATCCTGGACTACTACCTGAAGACGGCCGCGGGCGGGCCGGTCACGCTGGAAATCCACGATGCAGCCGGGCGGCTCGCGTTCCGCCTGGCCTCGACCGACCAGCCCCGGCAGGTCGACCCGGCCAGCCTGAATTTCCCCACCTATTGGCTGCGGCCGCCACAGCAACTGTCGGCTGCCGCCGGCCGGCACCGCATCGTCTGGGATCTGCATTACCCTGCGCCGCAGTCCGACACGCATCGGGCGCCGATCTCCGTGATCCTGCATGACACGCCGCTGGGGCCGCTGGGGCCCACCGCCGTGCCGGGCCAATACACGGTGACGCTCAGCGTGGGCGGCCAGACGTATACGCAGCCGCTGACCTTGCGCATCGACCCGCGGCTGGATACGCCGCTGGCCGGGCTGAGCCAGCAGTTCGAGCTGGCCACGCAGCTGGTGACGGACATGGATCGCGTCTACGCGGCCATGCACCAGGCCGGTGCCGGCAACGCCGCTGCCCTGCGTCAGCTGCATGAGCAGCTGGGCGGTGTCTACGGCTCGATCTATGGCGGCCAGTACGGCGCGGTCTCGGCCTTGGCGGCACCGACGGCAGTGCAGGTGGCCACGGCAGCCGCGCTGCACCAGAAGGTCGCCGCCGCGCTGGGTTCCGGCGGGTGACGGCGTGAGGTGAGGCAGGGACGTGGTGGTGGGAACCCCAGTTGGGAGAAAGGCGATGACGAAGGCGACGCACGCGTGGTACCAGCCGGATTCGCAGGAGCAGCGCCCTTGCCCCCACAACCCCGTCCCCGCCGGGCGCTGCCTGGTGCGCATGGCCTGGCTGGCGGCGGCAGCATTGATCGCGGCGGCGGTGCTGCCGGCGACGGCGGTGGCGCAAGGCTATGACGCCAGCCTGCTGTCCGGCCTGCAGTGGCGCCTGCTCGGCCCGTTCCGTGCCGGTCGTACCGAGGCGGTGGCCGGCGTGCCCGGCCAACCCAACCTGTTCTATTCCGGCGCGGTGGACGGCGGGGTGTGGAAGACCGACGACGCCGGCGTGACCTGGAAGCCGATCTTCGACACCGCGCCGATCGCCTCGATTGGCGCCATTGCCGTGGCGCCGTCCAACCCGGACATCATCTACGTCGGCACCGGCGAGTCCGATCCGCGCTCGCAGATCTCCTACGGCGATGGCATGTACAAGTCCACCGACGCCGGCAAGACCTGGACGCACATCGGCCTGCCCAGGAGCATGCACATCAGCCAGGTCATCGTGGATCCGAAGAATCCGCAGCGCGTGTTCGTTGCCGTGCTCGGCAACCTGTACGCGGCCAATTCGGAGCGCGGCATCTACCGCTCGACCGATGGCGGCGCGTCATGGCAAAAGGTGCTGTACAGGAATCCGGACGTGGGCGCGATCGACGTGGTCTTCGCCCCGGACAACGCGCAGGTGATCTATGCCGCGCTGTGGGCCACGCGGCGCCCGCCGTGGAATGTGTATCCACCCTCCAACGGCCCGGGCAGCGGGGTGTACAAGTCCACCGATGGCGGCTCCACCTGGACCCACCTCACCAACGGCCTGCCGACCGCCGGCCTGGGCAAGATCGGCCTGGCCGTGGCGCCGACCGACAGCAATCGCGTCTACGCGATCCTGGATGCCGACCAGGGCGGCCTGTACCGCTCCGATGACGCCGGCGCCACCTGGAAGCTCGCCGACGGCGAGGCGCGCATCTGGGGCCGCGGCTGGTATTTCGACCGCCTCACCGTGGATCCGAAGAACGCCGACAAGCTCTACGTAATGAACACCTCGGTGTACCGCTCGACCGACGGCGGCAGGAGCTTCGAGGCGATCAAGGGCACGGCCGGTGGCGACGATTACCGGCGCCTGTGGATCAACCCGGACGATCCCGACCGCATGGTGCTCAGCAGCGACCAGGGGACGATCGTCAGCGTCAACGGCGCGCGCACCTGGGGCTCGTGGGACAACCAGCCGACCGGGCAGTTCTACCACGTCATTGCCGACAATCGCGATCCGTTCTGGGTCTATGGCGCGCAGCAGGACAGCGGCCCACGCGGCGTGGTCACCGACGTGCCGGAGGGCCGCCTGACGTATGCCCGTTGGGCGTCCACCTGCACCGGTGGCGAGAGCGACATGCTGGCGGTCGACCCGGACAGCGTCGCCGACCTCTACGCCACCACGCTGCTGTACGACCTGAACGACAACACCTTGACGCGCTGCAACCAGCTCACCGGGGTGAAGAAGGTGGTCACGCCGTGGGCGGCGTATCCCGGCGAGCAGTTCCGCCACACCTGGACCCTGCCCACGGTGTTTTCCATGGCGCCGGGGCATGCGCTGTATTTCGCCAACCAGTTCCTGTGGAAGAGTACCGACAAGGGCGAGCACTGGCAGCGCATCAGCCAGGATCTCAGCCGCGCCAAGCCCGGCATCCCGGCCAATCTCGATCCGACCACGGCGGCCGATACCACCTATCAGCAGAAGACCGGCGGCCCGCGCTGGGGCGTGATCTACTCCATCGCCCCCTCGCCGCTGCAGGCGGACACGGTCTGGGCCGGCACCGACGACGGCCTGATCTGGGTGACCCACGATGGCGGCGGGCATTGGCAGGATGTCACGCCCAAGGGTCTCAGCGCCTGGAGCAAGGTGATCATGCTGGATGCCTCGCACACCGACGCGGGCACGGCGTACGCGGCCATCGACCGCCACCGCCTGAACGACTACACCCCGCACGTGCTGCGCACGCGCGACGCCGGCAAGACCTGGCAGGAAGTCATCGAGGGCCTGCCGGGCAACGCCTACGTGCAGGCGATCAAGGAGGACCCGGACCGTCCGGGGCTGCTCTTTGCCGGCACCTCGATCGGCGTCTACGTGTCCTTCGATGCCGGCGACCAATGGCAGTCCCTGCGGCTGAACATGCCGGTGGTGGAGATCCGCGATTTCGCCTTCCACGGCAACTCGGTGGCGATCGCCACGTTTGGCCGCTCGCTGTGGATCCTGGACGACCTGGCGCCGCTGCACCAGCTGGATGCGGCCGTGGCGAACGCCAGTGTGCACCTGTACAGACCGGAGACGGCGGTGCTGAAACCCGGCGACAACCACGACCGGCGCGACACCGACCTGGCCGTGTCCACCAACCTGACCCCGATCGACGTCGCCTCCGGCGCACCGCGCATGAAGGGTGCGCTGCTCGACTACTACCTGAAGTCGGCGGCCGGCGGGCCGGTGACGCTGGACATCCTGGACGCTGGCGGCAAGGTGATCCGGCACTACTCCAGCACCACGAAATATCCGGCGGTCGACCCCAAGAGCCTGAATGTGCCGGCCGTGTGGATCAGCACGCCGGCACCACTGCCGGCCACGGCGGGCATGCACCGCTTCAGCTGGGATCTGCGCGCGATCGCCGCCGACGGCCATGGCGCCACCGATGTCGACGCTTTCGGCGGACACACCGTGCTGCCCGGTACGTATACGGTGAAGCTGACCGTCGATGGCCAGAGTTACACCCAGCCGCTGACGGTGGTGCAGCATCCGGTGACGCAGCAGGATCCGGCCGCGCTCGCGGCACGCAGCACGATGGTGCAGCAGATCATCGGCCTGCAGACCCAGGTGGCCACGGCCGAGCGCGCGGTGAAGGGGCTGCGCCAGCAGCTGGCTGCCCTGCGCGGTCAGGCCGGTGCGTCGGCGGCGATGACCAGGGCGATTGCCGGTGTGGACGGCCAGGCCCGCGAGATCGAGGGCCACGCCCCGCCGCCGCTGCCCGACACCACGGGCGTCGGCGACGCGGCACCGGCTGCCGACAGCCTGATGGGCCTGGCACAGATGCTGGCCGGCATGTCCACCACCACCCAGGAGAGCAGCGGCGCGCCAACCACGGCTGGCCTGGCCGGGCTGGACAAACTGCGCCAGGAGGTCGCCGCCACGCTGGCACGTTGGAACCAGTTCCAGGACAAGGACGTGACCCGGCTCAACACGAAGCTGCAAAAGGCCGGTCTTCCAGCCCTGAAGACGGTTGCTGGCGGATAGCTGAAATGAAGTCAGGGACGAATGGCGTGTACTTGAGCTTGAATCCTTATTTTCGTCAGTCACTGGATTCCCGCCTTCGCGGGAATGACGAGAGGGGGTTTCCGGCTCTTGCGCGCACCCTCCGCCCCCGGCCCCATTTTGCCTTCGGTATGGATGAAAGTTGAGGAGCAGGTGATGAACAAGTGGACGACGCGGTGGCTGCTGGCGGTCATCATGTTGTTGGCGGCCGGTGGTGCCACGGCTACTGGTTCGGCGACCATCCAGAACGCAGCCGAAGTGACCCGCGCGACTCTGGACAACGGCCTGCGCGTGGTCATCGTACGCAACGCGCTGGCACCGGTGGTGACCACCGAGATGAATTACCTGGCTGGTTCCGACGAGGTGCCGGCCACCTTTCCCGGGACCGCGCATGCAGTGGAGCACATGATGTTCCGCGGCAGCCCGGGCCTGTCCAAGGACCAGCTCTCGGCCATTGCCGCCAGCATGGGCGGCGCGTTCAATGCCGACACCACCCAGGGGGTGACCCAGTACTACTTTGTCGCCCCGGCCCAGGATCTGGAAGTGGCGCTGCACATCCAGGCGCTGCGCATGCGTGGCGTGGACATGCTTGAAAGCGACTGGAAGAAGGAGCGTGGCGCGATCGAGCAGGAAGTCTCACGCGACCTGTCCAACCCCGAATACAAGTTCTACGAACAGATGCAGGCGCAGCTGTTTGCCGCTACGCCCTATGCGCATACGCCGCTTGGCACCCGCGAGTCGTTCGGGAAGACCACGGCGTCGATGCTGAAGCAGTTCCACGACACCTGGTATGCGCCGAACAACGCCATCCTGGTGATTGCCGGCGATGTCGATCCGGCGGCCGCGCTGGCCCAGGTGAAGGCGCAGTTCGGCGACATTCCGCGCAAGACGATACCGGCCCGGCCCGCGTTTGCGTTCCAGCCGGTGCAGGCCAGGACCATGCAGTTGCCGACCGACAGCCCCTATGGGTCCGTCTACCTGGTGTGGCGCCTGCCCGGCATGCGCGCGGCCGATTACGCCACCGCGCTGGTGCTGGGCGATGCCCTGGGTTCGCAGCGCGCGGCCTTGTTCGGCATGGGCGCCGACGGCACGGCACTGTATGGTGGCTTTGGCACCCAGTTCATGCCGCACGCGGGCTTTGGCCTGGCGGTGGGCATTTTCCCCAAGGGCGCCGATCCGCAACCGGTACTGGCACGCATGCGCAAGATCATGGCCGAGGCGGCGGCCAGGGGCATCGATCCGGCCCTGGTCGAGGCGGCCAAGCGCAAGGCCATTGCCGGGCTGGAATTCCAGAAGAATTCCGTGGCCGGCCTGGCCAATGCGTGGTCGAGCGCGCTGGCGTTCCAGGAGCTGGAATCGCCCGCGGCGATGAAGCAGGCGCTCGAGGCGGTGACCCCGGGCGCTGTCGATGCGCTGGCCAAGGCGATCTTCGTTCCGGAGCATGCGCTGACCGCGGTGCTCACGCCGGAGAGTTCCGGCAAGCCGGTGGCCGGCAAGGGTTTTGGCGGCGCCGAGAGCTTTGCCTCCGCGCCCGACCAGCCTGTGGTCCTGCCGGACTGGGCGCGCCAGGCCCTGGCCAAGCTTGAGGTGCCACGCTCCAGCCTGGCGCCGGTGTCCAGCACCTTGCCGAACGGCCTGCGCCTGGTCGTGCAGCCGGAGACGATCAGCGATACGGTCCAGGTCTATGGCGGCGTCCGTACCAACCAGGACCTGCAGGCGGCAGCCGGCGAGGAAGGCGTGGCCGATGTGCTGGACGGCCTGTATCCGTTCGGCACCACCAGCCTGGACCGGCTGCAGTTCCAGCAGGCCCTCGATGCGATCAGCGCGCAGGAAAGCGCGGGCACCTCGTTCTCGCTGGCTGTCCCCGCGCAGCACTTCGCCGAGGGCATGAGGCTCCTGGCGGAGAACGAACTGCATCCCGCCCTGCCGCCGGCGGCGTTTGCCATCGTGCAGAAGCAGGTGGCGGGGATCACCGCCGGGCAGCTGCAGTCACCGGATTTCCTGATGTCGATGGGTCTGGCCAAGGCACTGCTACCGGCCGGCGACCCGGCGTTGCGGCATGCGACGCCGCAAAACGTGATGGGCCTCAGCCTGGCCAAGGTGCAGGCCTATAGGCACAGCGTCATGCGTCCGGACCTGACCACCATCGTCATCGTCGGCAAGGTCGATCCGGCGCAGGCCCGGCGCGTGGTGGAGCAGACTTTTGGCGGCTGGACGGCCAGCGGTCCGCAACCGGATGTCGATTATGCGGCGGTGCCGCCAAACCGGCCGGGCCAGCTGCACGTGCCGGACAGCAGCGCGGTCCAGGACAGCGTGGAGCTGGCGCAGACCGTCGACGTCACCCGCGATGACCCGGAGCGCTTTGCGCTGAAGCTGGGCAACGAGGTGCTGGGCGGCAGCCTGTATGCGTCGCGCCTGTCCAACGACCTGCGCAAGAACGGCGGCCTGGTGTACGGGGTCAACTCCAGCTTCGCGTTCGACAAGCACCGCAGCACCTACAATGTTTCCTACGGCAGCGATCCGGCCAAGGTGGCGGCAGCCCGCGCCATGGTCGTGCGCGACGTGGCGCAGATGCAGACCGCGCCGGTCACGGCCGACGAACTGCAGCGTGCCAAGGGCGTGCTGCTGCGGCGGATTCCGCTCGGCGAGTCGAGCTTCGGCATGATCGGCCGGCAGCTGCTGCAGCTGGCCCAGGAGGGCAAGCCGCTGGACGAGGCGACCATCGCCGGCCGGCATTACCTGCAGCTCACGGCGGCGCAGGTGCAGCAGGCCTTTGCCAGGCACGTGCGTCCGGACGCTTTCGTCACCGCGGTCAAGGGGCCAGGATAAAAAGGGGAAAAGGGGTCAGAGTTACTTTTCGACGCCGGTATCGACAGTGGAATCGGTGGAAAAGTAACTCTGACCCCCTTTCCCCCTCGCACTGACACACCGTATTCCGCCTCGCCGCCGCAGCCGCTGTGGCTGGGGCCTGAACCAGGGGACTGCCGTGAAACCTTCCAGCCTGATCCTTGCCTGCAGCCTGATCCTGGCGCTGCTCGTCGGCCTGTCACCCGCCACGGCGGCGACGGCACCGCCGACGCCGACCGATCCGTTCCAGCACCTCGCGTTGCGCAACATCGGCCCTGCCATCGCCGGCGGAAGGATCACCTCGGTGGTCGGCATCCCCGGACAGCCGCAGATCTATTACGCCGGTGCGGCCGGTGGTGGGGTATGGAAGACCACCGACGGCGGCTACCAGTGGCACCCGATCTTCGCCAAGCAGCCGACCGCCTCGATCAGCGACGTGGTGCTCGATCCCTCGAACCCGGGCATCGTCTGGGTGGCGACCGGCGAGGCCAATATCCGCAACGACGTGCTGGACGGCGCCGGCCTGTACCGCTCGACCGACGCCGGCGCGACCTGGAAGCTGATGGGCTTCAAGGACGCCGGCAACATCGCCAAGGTGGTGGTCGACCCGCACGACGGCAACACCGTGTGGGTGGCCGTGCTCGGCCATGTCTGGGGACCGAACGCCGAGCGCGGCGTGTTCAAGACCACCGACGGCGGCCAGACCTGGAAGAAGGTGCTGTTCGTCAACGACCGCAGCGGCGCGATCGACCTGAGCATCGACGGCAGCAATTCGAAAGTGCTGTTTGCCGCCATGTGGCAGGCCCAGCGCTATCCCTGGAAGCTGGACCAGGGCGGCCCCGGCAGTGGCCTGTGGCGTTCGACCGACGGCGGCGACACCTGGAGTCAGCTCAGCGAAGGCATTCCCAAGGCGCCGCTCGGGCGCATCGGCGTGGCCGTGGCACCGAGCAACCCGCAGCACATCTACGCCCTCATCGAGGCCAAGCACGGCGAAGGCCTGCTGTTCGATTCCACCGACCTCGGCGAGCACTGGCGGCGCGTGAGCGAGGACTACAACATCAACCAGCGGCCGTTCTATTTCTCGCACGTGTTCGTGGCGCCGGACAACGAGAAGAAGCTGTATTTCACCTCGTTCTACCTGATGCAGTCGGACGACGGCGGCCACACCGCGCATGCGCTCGACACCGACGTCACCGTGCACGTCGACCACCACACGTTCTGGCAGGACCCGACCGACCCGGCGCGCATGATCCAGGGCAACGACGGCGGCATCTACCTCAGCCGCGACGCCGGCGCGCATTGGCGCTTCGCCGACACCGTGCCGCTCGGCCAGGCCTACCAGGTGGCGACCGACAACCGTTCGCCGTACACCGTCTGCGTCGGCCTGCAGGACAACGATGGCTGGTGCGGGCCGTCCACGCCGCCGCCGGACCGGCGCTTCGTCAAGAAGGTGGAGAACCAGGACTGGTTCGAGATACCGCTGGGCGACGGCCAGTACATCGTCCCGGCGCCGAGTGATGCCAACCGCATCTACGCCGATTCGCAGAATGGCGGCATCGTCCGCTACGACGTGGTCAGCCACAACCGCGTCAGCATCAAGCCCTACCGTGCGCTCGCCAGCCTGGAGACCAGGGACCACGCCTACCGCTTCAACTGGACCTCGCCGATCGCCGTGTCGGCCACCGACGCGGACACGTTGTTCCTGGGTGGCAACGTGGTGTTCAAGTCCACCGATGCCGGCCAGAACTGGAGCGTCATCAGTCCGGACCTGACGCGCGACGACAAGAGCAAGCAGCTGTACTCGGGCGGCCCGGTCAACTACGACCTGTCCGGCGCCGAGGTCTACGACACGCTGCTGGCGCTGGAGATCGCGCCGACCGACCCGGCGGTGATGTGGACCGGCAGCGATGACGGCCTGGTGCACGTGACCCGCGATGGCGGTGCGCACTGGAGCAAGGTCACGCCGCCCGGCGCTCCGCAGTGGGCGCGCGTGTTCAAGGTCGGCGTCTCGCCCTTCGCCGCCGGCACCGCCTACGTGGCCTTCGACAACCACGAGATGGACGACCGCAAGCCTTACGTCTACGCCACCGACGACTACGGCAAGTCCTGGCGCAGCATCGGCAAGGGCCTGCCCGATGAGGCCGCCGTGGTAGTGCGCGAGGATCCCAACCACAAGGGCCTGCTGGTGCTCGGCAACATGACCGGCCTGTGGTACTCGCGCGACAGTGGCGCGCACTGGCAGCCCTTCGGCGCCGGCTTTCCCACGGCCCCGGTCTTCGACCTGAAATTCGACCACCAGGCCCTGATCGTCGGCACGCACGGCCTGGGCGTGCTGGTGCTGGACAACCTGCGCCCATGGGAGGAGATGGATGGCCAGATCGCGCAACAGGCGTTCCACCTGTTCAGCGCCGCGCCGGGCACGCAGTATTCCAACGCCGCCCGCCGCACGCGGCAGGACGTGCTGATCGACTACTACCTGAAGGACGCGCTGCAACCGACCGCAGCGGACAAGGCCGCCCGGCGCACGCCGGTGCGCATCGTGGTGAGCAACGGCGACGGCGAAGTCGTCGACACCCGGTATGGACCGGCCAAGGCCGGGGTCAACGAATTCCGCTGGAACATGAGCTACGCGCCGGCAACGCCGTTGGCTGGCGCCGCGGTCGGGGATTTCGGTCCCCGCTCCGGCCCGGCGGTGTTGCCCGGCACCTACAAGGTGGCGGTCACCGTCAACGGGCAGACCCAGGACACCACGGTGACCGTGCACGGCGATCCGAACCTGGACGTGCCGCCAGCCGTGGCCCAGGCGAACCTGGCGTTCAACCTGCAGGCGCGCGACCAGCTGAGCGCCTTCCACGTCATGCTCAACCGCCTCGCGCAGATGCACACCAGCCTGGACGCGTTCGTGCAGTCGACGACCACGCACGGCGACGCACCGAACCGGTACGCGGCGCTGACCGCCCAGGCCCGTCAGCTCGACGAGCAGCTCACGGCGTTCCGCGACAGCATGTACAACCCGCAGATCCAGCGCGACGCGGGTGATTCGGTGCATTTTCCCGGACGTCTGAACCGGGATCTGAACAGCCTCGGCAACGCCAACTTCACCCGGCCGCCCGACGCCACCGAGCTGGCCACCGCCGCCACCGCCAAGGCCGAACTCGAGCGCCGGCTGGCACAGTTCAACGACCTGCTCGCCGGCGACGTGGCCCGCTACAACCAGGCGGCGCAGGCCGTCGGCGCCCCGACGCTGATGACCGGCAAGTAGGGGGCAAAAAAGGAGGGGCAAAAAGGGGCCAGGTTCATTTTTCGCCCAACCGCATTCCAATTCCGCCCGTACGTCAGGCGAAAAATGAACCTGACCCCTTTTTGCCCCTTTTTGCCTTTCTTGTACGATGGCCCAGGGGCTGATGGGGTCCACATCCAGGGGAGATACGCTCATGCAGGTCATGCGTGCGGGTTCAAGGCTGCTCGGGTTGGTCACTGCGGCGACGCTGGTGACGGTGGCGACGAGTTTCGCGGTGTCGGCGCAAAGCGCTGACCGCAACGCGCTGAAGAAGGCCGCGGCGGCGTATGTCGATGCCAACGCCAAGCTGGTGCAGCAGATCGTCGACTCCACCTTCAGCTTCCAGGAGATCGGCTACCACGAGACCGAGACGCAGAAGTACCTGACCGGCATCCTGCGCAAGCACGGCTTCGAGATCCAGAACAACATCGCCGGCATGCCGACGGCGTGGCTGGCGACCTGGAGCCACGGTTCGGGCAAGCCCACGGTATCGCTGA
Source organism: Lysobacterales bacterium (assembly GCA_017305055.1). Classification (GTDB taxonomy): domain Bacteria; phylum Pseudomonadota; class Gammaproteobacteria; order Xanthomonadales; family Rhodanobacteraceae; genus Rhodanobacter. The sequence goes on along the minus strand of JAFKMZ010000022.1, from coordinate 3,914 downwards.
ACAACGACGAGGACGGCCTGCCGGGCCTGTCGCAATGGCCAGGTGTGCTCAAGGAGGATCCCATGATCGTGGGTGGCCCGGGCCAGGCCGAGGGACACAACAGTGGCCTGGGCGGCATGGTCGTGGCGGCCCTCGCGCTCAAGGAGGTCATGAGCAAGAACAACGTCTCCGGCACGATCCAGGTCTGGCCTGGCATCGCCGAGGAGATCGTCGGCGGCAAGGCGTGGTACGTCCGGGCCGGCGTGTTCAAGGACGTCGACGCCGTGCTTTCCACCCACGTCGGTTCGGCCTTGAAGACCGAGTACGGGCGCACCGCCGGCACCGGCCTGATTTCCGTGGTCTACACCTTCAACGGCAAGTCGGTGCACGCCGCCGGTGCGCCCTGGGAAGGCAAGAGCGCGCTCGCCTCCGTCGAGATGATGGACGTCGGCATCAATTTCATGCGGCAGTTCTTCCGGCCGAGCTCGCGCACGCACAACGTGCTGCCCTTTACCGGCAACCAGCCGAACATCGTGCCGCACCTGGCCACCAACTGGTACTACTTCCGCGAGGTGACGCCAGAGTGGATCCTCTCCGACTACGCGGCGGGCAACCGGGCGGCACAGGCCGCCGCGGACATGTTCGGCACCACGTTCACGCACAAGGTGGTCGGGTCGGCCTGGCCGTCCTGGGCCAACAAGCCACTGGCCGAGGCGGTGTACAAGAACATCCAGGCGGTTGGCTTGCCGCAGTGGAGCGAGGCCGACCAGGCGTATGCGAAGGGTGTGCAGAAACTCGTCGGCAAGCCGGAAATTGGGTTGTCGACCAAGCTCGATGAGCTCGGCACGGGAACGGAGCATCCTTCCGGCGGCGGCTCGGATGACATCGGCGACGTCATGTGGTCGGTGCCGAGCGTGCGCCTGATCTTCCCCAGCAACATTCCCGGCATCGGCGGGCACAACTGGGCGGCTGCGCTGGCCGGCGCGACGCCGATCGCGCACAAGGGATCGGTGGCCGAGGGCAAGGTGCTGGCGATGACCGCGCTGGATCTGTATCTGGATCCGGAACTCGTCGCGCAGGCGAAGAAGTATTTCGACGAGGAGCAGCCCAAGCTCGCCGAGAAGGCCTACGGGGCCGACAAGCCGGTGGTGTATGCATCGTTCCTGCCTGCCGACGCCGCGCCCGAGATCCACATCAACGACGCGTCGATGAAGGTCATGCGGCCGTTGATGCAGAAGTTCTATTACAACCCGGCCAAGTACGGCAGCTACCTGGAGCAGCTCGGCATCAGGTATCCGTGCCTGACCCAGGGCTCAACCTGTGGTGCCCCGGCCTCGTTGACCCCGGAAGCCTGACCCCGTTTTGGGGTCCCCTTGGGTCGTGCCGGTATCATGTACGGCCCGATGAAGCATTCCCGCGCGCACGACGAATCCGACAACCGCGGTCCGCGGTTGCAGGCCCTGGGCCGGCAGCTCGAGGCGGTGTCCAGCCGCGACCTGCACCACCTGCAGCAACGTTGGCGCAAGCTCGCTCGCGAGCCCGACGCGGGCAAGCTCGCGGCCCTTGCTGCGGACGTCGAACGCTCAGCGGCGCGGCGCCGGGAACGCGTGGCAGCCAAGCCGCACATCACGCTGGACGCCGCCCTGCCGATCAGCGTGCGCGGCGACGACATCGTGGCGCTGATCCGCAAGCACCAGGTGGTGGTGATTGCCGGCGAAACCGGCTCGGGCAAGACCACGCAGCTGCCGAAGCTGTGCCTGGCCGCCGGGCGCGGCGAGGCGGGCATGATCGGTTGCACCCAGCCACGGCGCCTGGCCGCGCGTTCAATGGCGCGGCGCGTGGCCGAGGAACTGGGCACGACGGTTGGCGACATCGTCGGCTTCCAGGTGCGTTTCACCGACCAGGTGTCCGCGCGCAGCCTGGTCAAGTTCATGACCGATGGCATCCTGCTGGCCGAGACCCAGCACGATCCCTGGCTCAGTGCCTACGACACCTTGATCATCGACGAGGCGCACGAGCGCAGCCTCAACATCGATTTCCTGCTCGGGTATCTGAAGCGGCTGGCTGGCAAGCGGCCAGACCTCAAGATCATCGTCACCTCGGCGACCATCGACACGGCGCGCTTCGCCGAGCATTTCGGCGGCGCGCCAGTGGTGCAGGTGGAAGGCCGCGCCTACCCGGTCGAGGTGCGCTGGCGAGGGGGAAAAGGGGGTCAGGTTCACTTTTCGCCCGAGGCGGCGACGGATCCAACGCCCCGTCCAGCGAAAAGTGAACCTGACCCCCTTTTCCCTTTCCCGCAGGGCAGCGCCGAGCACGTGGCGGCGGTGCTCGACGAGATCACCCGCGCCGACCCGCGTGGCGACGTGCTGGTGTTCCTGCCCGGCGAGCGCGAGATCCGCGATGCACACCTGTTGCTGTCGCGTCGCCAGTACCGGGCGACGGAAGTCCTGCCGCTGTACGCCCGCCTGTCGGCCAGGGACCAGGACCGCGTGTTCAAGCCGGGGGTCCCGCGCCGCATCGTGCTGGCGACGAACGTCGCCGAGACCTCGCTCACCGTGCCGCGTATCCGCTACGTGGTGGACACCGGCACGGCCCGGATCAAGCGCTACAGCCGGCGCAGCCAGATCGAACGCCTGCATGTGGAACCGGTTTCCCAGGCGGCGGCCGACCAGCGCAAGGGGCGCTGCGGACGCGTCGGGCCGGGCATCTGCTACCGGCTGTACGACGAGGCCGATTTCGCCGCCCGGCCGGCGTTCACCGACCCGGAGCTGCTGCGCTCGTCGCTGGCCAACGTCATCCTGCGCATGCTGGCGCTGAAGCTGGGTGCGGTCGAGGACTTTCCTTTTCTTGACGCTCCGGACCCGCGCGTGGTGGCCGATGGCTACCGGCGCCTGGCCGAGGTCTCCGCGATCGACGGGGAGCGCCGGCTCACGACGATCGGCCGCACCCTGGCGCGCTGGCCGATCGATGTGCAGCTGGCGCGCATCCTGGTCGAGGCGCAGCGCCTGGGGGCCTTGCGCGAGGCGCTGGTGGTCGTCGCCTTCCTCAGCGTGCAGGACCCGCGCGAGCGGCCGGCCGATGCACGCACGCAGGCCGACGCCGCGCACAAGGCGTTCGCCGATCCGCAGTCCGATTTCGCGGGTGCGCTGAACCTGTGGCGCGCCTATCGCACGGCGCATGAGGAGCTGACGCAATCCAGGCTGCGCGACTGGTGTTCGCGCCACTTCCTCGGCTTCCTGCGCATGCGCGAATGGAGCGAGCTGCACCGGCAGCTGCTGGCGACGGCGCAGGAGCTGGGGTGGTCGATCGATCCGGTGGCGCCTGCCGCCGTGTGGGCCACGAAGGGAGACACCGGACCGCGGCGGCGTTCGCCAAAACCTGGCTCCCGGCCTGCCAAGGCCGGCCAGGGGAGCGGCGCGCCGGACGGCGAGGCGGCTGCCGACGAGGGCTTTGCGCGGACCTACGAGGCGATCCATCGCAGCATCCTCAGCGGCCTGCCGACCCTGGTCGGGCGCAAGGACGAGAAGGGCGGCTACCTGGGGCCCCGCGAGCGCAAGTTCCAGGTCTTCCCCGGCTCGGTCCTGGCCAAGGCACCGCCGAACTGGCTGTGCTCGGCCCAGATCCTCGACGTTGGCGGCCGCGTCTGGGCCATGACCAACGCGCGCGTGGACCCGCTGTGGATCGAGCAGCAGGCGGCGCACCTGCTGCGCACGAGTTGCCGCGATCCGCATTGGTCGAAGCGCCGCGGCGCGGTGGTCGCGTTCGAGCAGGTCAGCCTGTTCGGCCTGGTCCTGGTCGAGCAGCGGCCGGTACTGTTCCAGCAGGACGCGGCGCTCGCGCACCGGATCTTCGTGCGCGATGCCCTGGTCCGGGGTGAGGTTGCTGGGAAAGGGGGTCTTTCTTCCCTTTCCGCGCTGCTGCGTGCCAACCAGCGC
>JAFKMZ010000004.1 GCA_017305055.1 Lysobacterales bacterium | reverse complement strand
CCACGGCCGCGCGTGATGTAGCCCTTGACCGCATCTCCCGGCAGCGGCTGGCAGCAGCGCGCCAACGCGGTCAGCAGGTTGCCGATGCCATCGATGCTGAGCGCGGCAGCCTCCGGCGTAGGGCCACGCACCGGCGCCGGGGTGGGCGCGCTCCTGGCCGGCGCCGCCGGCGCCGGCGGTTCGACCAATTCCTGCATGGCGCGCGCGATCTGCCCACTGCTGATCTCGCCCAGGGCCAGCGCCACCAGTACTTCGTCCTGGTTCCTGAGCCGCAGCTGCGCCGGCAAGCCGGCAATGTCGGCATGACCCAGGCCCAGGCGCTTGAGTTCGCGCTCGAGCATGCCGCGGCCCACGGCGAGGTTCGCGTCCAGTGCCACGTGCCGGAACCAGGAACGCACCTTGGCCCGGGCCCGGGGCGTGTTGAGGTAGCCGTGGTGCGGCGAAAGCCAGTCGCGGCTGGGCTCGGCAACCTTCGCAGTGAGGATCTCGATGCGGTCGCCCGTGCGCGGCTGGAAGGTCAGCGGCACGATGCGGCCGTTGACCTTGGCCCCGCGGCAACGATGCCCGACCTCGCTGTGCACCAGGTAGGCGAAATCCAGCACGGTGGCGCCACGCGCCATGTCGAACACTTCGCCCTTCGGGGTCAACACATAGACCCGGTCCTCAAGCAATTCGGTGGCGAGTTCCTCGCCCAGCTCGCCATCGGCCGCATCGTGCGGCTCCAGCAGCTTGCGCATCCAGGCGATCTTGGCCTCGAAGCTGGCGTCGCCGCTGCCGCCTTCCTTGTAGCGCCAGTGCGCCGCCACGCCCAGCTCGTTGGCCCGGTGCATCTCGTGGGTGCGGATCTGCACTTCCAGGGTGCGCCCGCCGGGACCGAGCACGGCGGTGTGCAACGACTGGTAGCCGTTGTTCTTGGGCCGGGCGATATAGTCGTCGAACTCGGCCGGCAGGTGCTGCCACTGCGTGTGCACCACGCCCAGCGCGGCATAGCAGTCGGTGACCGTGGCCACCAGGATGCGCACCGCGCGGATGTCGTACAGCTCGGAAAAGCCCAGGTCCTTGCGCTGCATCTTCTTCCATATGGAATAGATGTGCTTCGGCCGGCCGGCCAGCTCGGCCTGCACGCCGGCAGCCGCCATCGCCAGCTGCAACTGGGCAATCACGTCGCGGATGAAGCGCTCGCGGTCGCTGCGCCGCTCGTCGAGCAGGCCGGCAATGCGCCGGTAGACGTCCGGCTGCAGGGTACGGAAGGCGAGGTCCTCCAGCTCCCACTTCAACTGCCAGATGCCGAGCCGGTTGGCCAGCGGGGCGTGGATGTCGCGGGTCAGCCGGGCCAGGGCCTGTGCGCGCTCGGGCGGCAGGCTGTCCACCACGCGCATCTGCGCGAGCTGCCGTGCCAACAACGTGAACACCACGCGCAGGTCGCGCACGATGGCCAGCAGCAGACGGCGCAAGCCCTCGAGTGCAGCCTGCGGTGTGCGCTGTTGGGCGTGGAGTGCCCACACCCGCTCGGCCGCCTGCTGGCCCTCGACCAGGCGCTGCACCTCCACTGGCAGCGCGGCCCGCTGCGCCTGCCAAGCCGCCGGGTCGGCCAGCGCCAGCGCAAACCACAGCGCCGCCGCGCGCGTTGGCTCGTCGCAACCGAGCCGGGCCAAGGACTCCTGCACGTCGCAGCATTCGCGCTCGTCGAGCGTCCCGGCGGCAATGCCCGCAGCGCAGGCAGCGGCCAGCAGAGGCGGCAGGCCGCCTTCGGCGCTGGCCTGCCAGCGCTCCAGATCCGTAGCCGGCGTGGCGACGCGAACCATGGCCCACCTCTCCTCGACGCGTGCCTGCACCTGGCTATTGTATGAGGCTGCGGTACGGCATGCTCCTGGGGCGCTTGGCACGGCGTCCGCTACCGCGCACACTTTGCAGTATTGCCAACGTCATCCTGTCGAGGAACAGCCAATGAGGATCCGCTTCCGTCCCGTGACCGCCATCGCGATCCTGCTGCTGGCGCCCGCCCTCCTGCCGGCGTTCGCGCAGCAAGCCGGCAACCTGCAGGAGCGCATGAGCGCAGCAGAGTTCTACGACGCGGGCTTGAACAAGCTGTCGGCGCAGGAGCTGGCGACACTGAACCAGTGGCTGGCAACGCACCAGGGCACCGGCACCGCCGCCCCGGCTGTGGCCGCGGCCGCGGTCGGCAGCGTCGCAGCCGCTGAGCCGGCCATCGCGCCGGCAGCCGGAAGCAGGCGACCCAGCACCAAGCGCCAGGCCTTCGAGGCGCACATCGTCGGTTCCTTCACTGGTTTCAGCGGGGACAGCCTGATCAGCCTCGACAACGGCCAGCAATGGCAGCAGATCGGCGACGACAAGCCAATGTGCAACAGCGCCGACAGTCCGCGGGTGAAGATCAAGCCCACCTTGTTCGGCAACTGGCTGATCGACGTGCCGAGCTGCAACCTGCTGGTCCACGTGCAACGCGTCAAGTAACGCGCGCCAAGGCGCGTGCCAGGCGCTTGGCCGACACCGGCCCGGCGGTCTTGAGCTCTTGTGCAAACAGCGACACGCGCCATTCCTCGAGCAGCCAGCGCAATTCGTCCAGCGCCCCGGCATCGGCGCCAGCCGCCTGATGCCGCAGCCAGGCCCGCCAGTACGGCAGCACCTGCGACAGGCGCTGCCGGTCCTTGGCCGGGTCCTGGCGCAGGCGTTCGGCACGCAGGCGCATGGCCTTGAGATAACGCGGCAGTTGGGCCAACCGCGCGCGCGGCAGGGTGTGCAGGAAGCCTGGCGTCAGCAAGGCGTCGTGCTGTTCCTCCAGGTCGGCGTAGCTGTCGCCGGCAAACCCAGGCCGCGGTGGCTGTCGCCAGGATTGAAACTGCGCGTGCGCCTCGATGATGGCCTCGGCCAACTCCAGGCGCCCGATGCTCGCCGCCACCAGCTCGCGCTGCGCTTGCGCGCACAAGTCGGCGAACGCGTCGGCGTCGCGCACGCCGGCCAGCTCGTGGATGGCCAGCACGTCGGCAAACGCGCCTTCGACCAGGTCATGCCGCAGGCTCTCCGGCGTGCCGAGTGGCAGGTATTGCAGCGCCAGCGACTGGTGGATCGGCAGGCGCCGGCGCGCTGCCTTGGCCGCGGCAGCCAGGGCGTGACGCAACAGGCGGGTGACCCCGGCGCGATGCGCGGCACCCGCCTCCTCGGCGCCCTCGAACACCCGCAAGGCCACGGCATCGCCGAGATCCACCAGGGCCGGATACGCGGTCAGCCCGCCGGCGGCAGCCACCTGCTCCGGGATGTGCGCAAAGTTCCAGCTCGTAGCCCCGGTGTCGCTCAGCTGCAGGTCGGTCTTGCCGGCGAACGCCGTGCGCGCCCGCGCCTGCCAGCGTGCGCGCAACCCGGCCAGGTCGCGGGAATCCGCCAGCACCCGCGGCGCGTGGCCCCGCGCGCCCTCGTCATGCAGCTCGAAGCGCATCTGCAGGTGCGCAGGCAGGCTCACCACGGCGAAATCCGCCGCGCCCACCACGACGCCCGTGGTGCGCTGCAGGAACGCCGCGAGCACCTTGGCCAGCGGCTCGTCGCGCGGCGCCTCGGCCTCGGCGAAGGCGCGCGCGAAATCCGGTGCCGGCACGAAGTTGCGGCGCAGGCTCTTGGGCAAGCCACGGATCAGCTCGGCTACCTTGCCGGCCAGCAGGCCGGGCACCAGCCATTCGCAGCGCGCCGCCGGCAACGCATTCAGCAAGGCCAGGGGCACATGCAGGGTCACGCCATCGGCGGCATCGCCAGGCAGGAAACGGTATTCGAGCCGATAGGTTTGCCCACCCGCCTCCAGCTGTGGCGGAAACGCGGCCGCGTCGGGTCCATCGGCGCCGACGAGCACGTCGTTGGGCGACCAGCGCAGGGCGGCCTGCGCGGCCCCGAAGGGTCGATCAACACGGCAACCCAATGGTCCACCTCCACACTGCGGAACTACACCGCCAATGGCGAAGTGAACGTACCGTTCACGACTCTCCTCCCGCAGATGCTCACGGTCGGCGTCGAGTACTGGCGCCAGACCCTCGACGATCCCTTTTCCATGTCCCAGTCCTCAACCAATGGTGGCGGAATACCCGGCCTCCAGAGCGGGACGCGCAATTCCAACAGCAGCGCCGATCTCTATGCCTTCTTCCTCGAGGACAACATCGCCGTCGGGGAGCGGCTGACACTGACGCCCGGCATCCGCTTCGACCATCACAGCGAATTCGGCTGGAATGTCAGCCCGGCGCTGAACGCGTCTCTGGACCTGGGCAGCGGCTTCACGCTCAAGGGCGGTATCGCGCGCGCCTTCAAGGCGCCGAACCTGTACCAGTCCAACCCGAACTATCTGTACTACACGATGGGCAATGGCTGCCC
>JAFKMZ010000021.1 GCA_017305055.1 Lysobacterales bacterium | reverse complement strand
GTACGGTCCCGGCTGGTCCGAGAACATCGTGTTCAGGGAACCGGCGGCGATGCCCAGCCCAGCCTGCAGGTGGCCGCTGGCCAACCCGACCGCGAGCGGCAGCACCACCGCCAGCGTATTGCGCAGCGCCACCGGCAGTGGCACGTCGGGGCGCTTGATGCGCAGCACGGTATCGACGGCTTGGGCGCGCAGGGAATAGGCGCTGGCAGACATGGGAGATCCTGGTGGCGCGGCGGACAACGGGGCTTGGCGGCATTTTGCCCTATCGGGCAGGCTGGTCGTTGCCGCCGGACTGCCGCCGCGTCGCCGTCACGCTGGCTGGCCCCTGGTGTGGGGCTGCGCTACTGGCTGGTGCCGGTATCCGGGCTGTCCGCGGTCTTCACGTTGCGCTTGTGCAACTCCAGCAGCAGCGGGGTCAGCTCGGCAATGCGCGCCTGGATGCGCGCGCGCGCGTAGTAGTCCAAGTCGTCGCGCTTGAGCATGCGCTTGAGCTGCTCCATGGCGTCGTAGGGGCGACCCGAGTAATAGCTCGCATCGGCGAAGGCCTCGCCGGCGCGGATGCTGTCCCCGGCCTTTTCGCTGGCCCGCGCGTAGGCATTGTAGAGTTCCGGCTCGGTGGCGTCATCCAGCAGCGGCCGCAACAGGCTGGCGGCGAGCGCACCCTGGGTCTTGTCGCCACCCGTGGTGAGCGCGGTGGCATAGGCCAGCGCCACCGCGCGGTTGCGTGGCGAGCGGGCGTTGAGCTTGTTGTAGATGGCCAGGGCCGCGGCCCGCTGACCGGCCTGCAGGCGTGCCTCGGCCATGGCCAGGTCCAGGATCAGGTTGTCCGGATGCGCCTGCAGCAGCGGCTGCAGTTGCTCGATTGCCTGCGCCGCGCGGCCGCTGCGGGTGAGCGCCAGGGCGTAGCCATAGTGGTTGGCGGGGGTGTCGAACGCGGCACGGTCGTGCAGGTTCGAGCTGTAGTACGTGGCCAGCGTGACGGGGTTGCCCGCCAGCACGCGCACGCGCTCGCGCATCAGGACGTAAGTGCTCGGGTCGCTCGTCACATGCGCCGGCAGCAGCGTCGTCGCGTCCTTGACATAGGCAATCGGCGCGGTGTTTTCCTGCCACTCGCGCTTGTTGCCGATGGTCGCGGCGGGGCGCAGCTTTTGCTCGGCAATCAAGGCCCCGGCGCGCGACTTGGCATCGCTGATGCGCATCGTGGTCACCGGGTGGGTCTGCAGCATGGACGGCGTCTCGTACTCGCCGGCGTTGGCGCTGGTCACGTCGGCCATGTGCTGGAAAAAGGTAGCCATGGCATTCGGGTCGAAACCGGCATTGGCCAGGGTCTGGATGCCGACGCGGTCGGCCTCGATCTCGTCCTTGCGGGTGAAGTTGATTGACCGTTGTGCAATCAACCCCTGGCCGCCGGCCAGTACGGCCATGGGCGCGTCGCCACTGTTGTTGCTGGCGCCCGCGAGGACCGCGCCCAGCAGCACCAGCGCCATCAGCGGCGCATCCTTCTTCGATGCCTCGAACGCGCGCTGCAGGTGGTTCTGCGTGATGTGGCCGATTTCGTGGGCGATCACCCCGGCCAGCTCGCTCTCGTCGCGGGTGATTACCATCAGCCCGGAGTTGACCGCAATGTAGCCGCCCGGCGCCGCGAAGGCGTTGATCTGCGGATCCTTGACGATGAAAAACGCGAAATGGTCCTTGGGCTTGGCGCTGTTCGAGGCCAGCCGGTAGCCGAGGTCGCTGATGTAGTCGTCCAGCAGCGGGTCGTCGACCACCATGTCCAGCGCGCGCATCTGGCGCAGCATGGAGGCGCCGTAGTCCTGCGCTTCCTGCGGCGAGATCAAGGCGTTCGCGGAGCTGCCCAGGTCGGGCAGCCGCGCGTCCTGCTGGGCGCCGACGGCGCAGCTCAGTGCGGCGCAGATGAGCGCCACTGGCAGCCGCAGCCTGACGCGTCGTGGGGGCTTGTGCATATGTCGTGAAACCATACCATCTTGACCGGCCGCGCTGGTTTCGGTTCCACTTCGTGCCATCTTGTGCGCGGCCCCTCGCGGCCCCATGTTCGCGGTACCAACCGAGCCAGGTGTGTGCGCCTCATGTCCAAGATCGAGATCTACGCCACGGCAAGCTGCCCTTACTGCGTGGCGGCCAAGAACCTCTTGAAAGCCAAGGGCTTGGCCTGGAACGAGGTGCGCGTGGACACCGACATGGAGCAGCGCCAGACCATGCTGGCGCGCAGTGGCGGGCAGCGCACGGTACCGCAGATCTTCATCAACGATACGTACGTCGGCGGCTACGACGAGCTGGTGGCCGCCGACCGCAGTGGCCGCCTGGCCGAACTGCTGGCGGAGCCGGCGGCGTGAGCGACCGGGTCGAGGAATTCACCGCTTTCCGCCAGCGCATGAACGAGCGCATCCTGGCCGAGGACAACCAGCTGGTGCGGCGCTTCTTCGCCCTGGACACCCAGGCCTACAAGGCGGGTGCGCTGGACGGGAAGACCAAGGAAATGCTGGGCCTGGTGGCCTCCCTGGTGCTGCGTTGCGACGACTGCATCAGCTACCACGTGGCGCAGTGCCGCCAGGTCGGCGTCAGCCGCGGGGAATTGTTCGAGGTCTTCGGCATCGGCCTGGTGGTCGGCGGCTCGATCGTCATCCCGCACCTGCGCCGCGCCGTCGATTTCCTGGAGCAGCTCGAGTCCGGCGCGCCCACCGCGCCGGAGTGTGCCGACCACGCCTGATCTACGAGTCGATGCGCCAGGGCCGCTCTGGGAGCGGCAGGCCTTCGCCAACCCCGCGGGGATGACGGCGGCAAGACGCGTCGTGGATAAGCGATAATAGGCGGCTTTGACGCGCCTGATTCCGGGTGCGCGCAGTCGATCCCAAGGAGCAACCCCATGAGCAAGACCATCGCCGTGATCCCGGGCGACGGCATCGGCCCGGAGATCATGACCGCCACGCTGCGCGTGCTCGACGCGCTGGACTGCGGCCTGGGCTACGACTTCGTCGACGCCGGCATGGTCGCCTTGGAGAAGCACGGCGATCTGCTGCCCAAGGCCACGCTGGACAGGATCGCCGAGCACAAGGTGGCCCTCAAGGGACCGCTGACCACGCCGATCGGCGGCGGCTTCACCTCGATCAACGTGACCCTGCGCCGGCACTTCGACCTTTACGCCAACGTGCGACCGGTGCTCAGCATGCCGGGCACGAAATCGCGCTACACGGACATCGACATCATCACCGTGCGCGAGAACACCGAGGGCGCCTATCTGGCCGAAGGCCAGAGCGTGTCGGCCGACGGCGAGACCGCGCTGTCCCTGGTGCGCAATACGCGCAAGGGCAGCAGCCGCATCGTGCGCTATGCCTTCGAGCTGGCGCGCAGGCGCGGACGCAGCAAGGTCACCGCGGTGCACAAGGCGAACATCCTGAAGACCAGCTCCGGGTTGTTCCTGGAGGTCGCGCGCGAAATCGCCAGGGAGTATCCGCAGATCGCGTTCAACGAGATGATCATCGACAACACCTGCATGCAGCTGGTGATGAACCCGCAGCAGTTCGACGTCATCGTCACCACCAATCTGTTCGGCGACATCATCTCCGACCTGTGCGCCGGCCTCGTCGGCGGCCTGGGCCTGGCGCCGGGCGACAACATCGGGGCCGAGGTGGCGATCTTCGAGGCCGTGCACGGCTCGGCCCCCGACATTGCCGGCAAGGGCATCGCCAACCCCTGCGCACTGCTGCTGGCCGCTGCGGACCTGCTTGACCACCTGGACCTCACGGACCGCGCCACGCGGCTGCGCCAGGCCATCCGTACTGCGGTGGCGCACGACCGCGCGCAGATCACTCCGGACCTCGGCGGCAGCGGCACCACGGCGAGCTTTGCCGACGCGGTGATCGCCCGCCTGGCCGGCTGAGCCCACACCACGATTCGGACGGTTTTTGGGAGTGCACTCGCCACACCACTCCGTCGCCATTCCCGCAAAAGCGCACTGCTGTCCGGAACGTTTCGGAAACGCATCGGGATCCCGCCCCAAGATCGCGAAATACTCTACGTCGTCATTCCCGCGAAAGCGGGAATCCAGGCGCTTTTCGCATTTCCGTCACCACCGGCAAAGCCCTGGATTCCCGCTTTCGCGGGAATGACGCCGAGGCGTTGCTCCGCGGAAAATGGCAACAGAGACAGTGGCACAGCAGGGGCGCGTGGGCTTCCGAAAACGTTCCGGACAGCAGTGCGCCTGTGCTGGAACGACGCGCAGTGCAGGGGCCTTACCGCCCAAGCCTCAGCGCAGGAACGGCCAGGGCGCGGCAATCAGCACCCACAGCAGCACGCAGATGCCGGCGTACTTGGTGGTCTTGTACAGGCGCTTGTGCCTGCGCTTGAACGCGTTGCCGCCCGGCTTGCGCCAGCGCTGGCCGAGTGCGAACAGGCGGTTGACGAAGCCGGTCTTTTCGCTGCCGTCGTCGTTCGGCGAGGCGGTGATTTTGCCCATGAACGCGCCGACGCGGTGGTTGATGGTGCGCATCAGGCGCGATTTCAGCGGGCGCTCCACGTCGGCGAAGAAGATGACCCGGGTCTGGTCGGTCTTGTTCTCGACCCAGTGGACGAAAGTCTCGTCGAACACCACGTCCTTGCCGTCGCCCCAGGCATGCTCCTCGCCGTCGACGAAGATGGCGCAGTCGCGCGAGTTCGGGGTGATCAGGCCGAGGTGGTAGCGCAGCGAGCCGGCAAACGGGTCGCGATGCGGGTTCAGGCGGCTGTTCGGCGCCAGGGTGGCGAACATCGCCGCCTTGATGCCGGGGATGGACTGCACCAGGGCCACGGTCTTCGGGCACAGGGCCAGCGCCGAGGGCAGCGGCTCGCCGTACCAGGTGAGGTAGAAGCGCTTCCAGCCCTGCTTGAAGAAGCTGGCGAAGCTGGCGTCGTTGCCCTTGGCCGCGGCGCGGATGCGGCCCTCGTCGGACAGCGCCAGCGCTTCGTCGCGGATGGTCTGCCAGTTGGCCTGGATGCGGTCGAGCTGCGGAAACCCGCGGCGGTCGAGGATCGGCCGCGCCGGTACTGCCGAGAACGCGTACATCAGCAGGTTGTACGGCGCAAACACCGCCGAGTGGTCGACCAGCTGCCGCCGGAACTTCAGGCGCACCCGGCCGCGCAGATGCACCAGCAGCACGCACAGCACGAAGAATGCGAGCACGGCGAGCAAAACAAGGCGCGCGGTGGCGAGCATGGCGACAGACACCCGAAGACGGCAGACCGGTCTGTATTCTACTCGTACGCCACCGTCGAACCGATTGGCCGATTGCCGCACCCGGCGGTCGCTCGGGACAATGGAAGGCGCGGGTGCTACAGCGATTCGGCGGCGAAGTCGGCCAGGCGCGAGCGCTCACCGCGGCGCAGGGTGATGTGCGCCGAGTGCTCCCAGCTCTTGAAGCGGTCCACCGCATAGGTGAGGCCGGAGGTGGTCTCGGTGAGGTAGGGCGTGTCGATCTGCTCGACATTGCCCAGGCAGACGATCTTGGTGCCGGGCCCGGCGCGCGTGATCAGGGTCTTCATCTGCTTCGGGGTGAGGTTCTGCGCCTCGTCGATGATCAGGTAGCGGTTGAGGAAGGTGCGCCCGCGCATGAAGTTGAGCGAGCGGATCTTGATGCGCGCGGCGAGCAGGTCGTTGGTGGCCTGGCGGCCCCAGCTGCCGCCATCCTCGGGGTTGGTCAGCACCTCGAGGTTGTCGGTGAGTGCGCCCATCCACGGCGTCATCTTCTCCTCCTCCGTGCCCGGCAGGAAGCCGATGTCCTCGCCCACCGAGACCGTGGCGCGGGTCATGATGATCTCCCGGTAGCGCTGCTGGTCCAGCACCTGCGCCAACCCGGCGGCCAGGGCCAGCAGGGTCTTGCCGGTGCCGGCGTTGCCGAGCAGGGTGACGAAGTCGACCTCCGGATCCATCAGCATGTTGAGCGCGAAATTCTGCTCGCGGTTGCGCGCGCCGATGCCCCAGACGTGGTGGTTGGCGTGCGAGTGGTCGTCCAGCAGCACCAGGGTGGCCGACTTGTCGTCCAGCTGCTGCACGCGCAGCTCGACTTCGTTGTCGCCGGGCAGGTACAGGCACTGGTTGGGAAACCATTCCTCGGCCTTGCGCCGCCGCAACTGGTAGAACGTGCGGCCGTGGTCGTTCCAGGACGTCACCTCCGGATGCGTCTCCCAGAAGTCTGCCGGCAACTCCGTGGCCCCCGTGTACAGCAGCGAGAAGTCGTCCAGCGCGCGGTCGTTCTCGTAATCCTCGGCCACCATGCCGTAGATGCTGGCCTTGATGCGCAGGTTGATGTCCTTGCTGACCAGGATCACCGTGCGCTCGGGGTTCTGGTCGCGCAGGTCGACGATCGCGGTGAGAATCTGGTTGTCGGCCTTGCCGTGGTTGTTGCTGGTGCGTTGCTGGAAGAACAGCCGACCCACTTCCTTGCCGCGCTTGAGCCGGATGCCGTGCGGGTTGGAGAGCTCCAGTCCGCTGCGCAGGTCGTGCACGCCATGACGCTCGATCAGTTCGTTGAGGAATCGGCTGACCTGGCGGCCGTTGCGCGCCACCTCGGAGATGCCCTGCTTTTTTTCGTCCAGCTCCTCCAGCACGGTCATCGGGATGAACACGTCGTGTTCCTCGAAATGGAACAGGGCAGTGGGGTCGTGCAGCAGCACGTTGGTGTCGAGCGCGTAGATTCGCTTGCCTGCGGTCATGCGCGAGGCTCCAGGGGCAGGGAGGAATGAGGTCTTGGGCAGCAGTGCACGACCGCACGGGCCTGACTGCGATGCAGGGTCGAACTGGCAGGCGGAGTGGATCGCACCGCGGTTTTGCGCGTGGTGTGCGGCATCATTTCCCGGTGATGGCGTCGAGCACCGCCTGCGCGTGGCCCGGCACCTTCACCCCACGCCATTCGGCGTGCAGCTTGCCGTCCGGTGCAATCAGGAAGGTGCTGCGCACGATGCCAAGGTGGCGCTTGCCGTACAGCACCTTCTCGTGGATGACGTCGAAGGCGCGGCACCAGGTTTCGTCGCCGTCGACGATCAGGGGGAACGGCAAGGCGTACTTCTGGGCGAAGTTGGCGTGTGATTTGGCCGAGTCGCGGGAAACGCCGATGACCTGCGCGCGGTGCGCCTGGAATTCGGCGTACAGGTCGCGGAACGCCTGCGCCTCGCTGCTGCAGCCGGGCGTGTTGTCCTTCGGGTAGAAGTACACCACCACCCATTGGCCCTTGAAGCTGGACAGGCGCAGGGTGCTGCCGTCGGCGGTCGAGCCGCTGAGCGCCGGCACGCGCTCGCCGACGGCGATCATTGCCGGACCTCGCGGAGCCGCATGCTGGCGTGGGAGTTCATGGTCGTGGCCTCGCTCAGAACTTCACCGGATCCATGATCGCATCCAGGTTGAGACCATCGCACAGTTCCAGGAAGTCGTCGCGCAGCGCGGCAATGTGGATTTCGGCCGGGATGCCGATGGTGAACTGCGCCTGGAACATGTCGGCGCCGGTCTGCATGGCCTGGTAACGCATGGAGTTCAGCTGCTCGACGCTGATGTTGTGCTGACTGAAGAATTCGACGATGTGCGCAATGATGCCGGGGTGGTCGGCCGCCACCACCTCGACCAGGTAGGGCAACTGGTGCGAGCTGCCCTCGCGCGGTCCGGTCCGGTAGTGCACCAGGTGCAGGCTGTCGTCTCGGGCGAGCTTGTCCAGCGCGGTCTCCAGCTTGGCCATGGCATCCCAGGCACCGGTGGCCAGCAGCATCAGCGAAATCTCGGTGCCGATGGTGGCGACCCGCGATTCGGCGAGGTTGCAGCCCGAGTCGGCGATACGCTGCGACAGGTCCAGCAGCGGCGAGCGCGAGGCCGCGCCCAAGGCGTGGATCAGCAATTGCGTGTCGACGATGGTGCGTGCAGGAACGGAAGTGGGTTTCAACGTTTTTACCGGCGACATGGGTTGCGCTGCACGAAAGATGGTGAATGGTCCGCCCGAGCTTACTTGCCCGTCATGCGAGGCGGCAAGTAACATGCCGGGCTTGCCTGAGGCGAGATGCATGTTGGCGATAGGCGGAAGTATATGTGCATTGGCCACCCCGTACCGGGCCGATGGCGCGATTGACCTGGCGGCGTTCGGCCGCCTGCTCGACCATCAACTGGATGGCGGCACCCAGGCCGTGGTGGTGGCTGGTTCGACTGGTGAGGCGCACCTGCTGGAAGGTGATGAGTTCGAGCGCCTGCTCGGCTTTGCGCTGGAGCATGTCGCCGGCCGGGTGCCGGTCATTGCCGGCACCGGCGATGCGGCGACGGCCAAGGCGCTGGCGGCGACGCGGCGGGCCGCGGCGCTGGGCGCCGATGCCGCCCTGGTGGTCGCGCCTTACTACGTTCGTCCCACGCAGGAGGGCTTGCGTCGGCATTTCCTGGAAATCGCCGAGCGTGCTGGCTTGCCGATCATCGTCTACAACGTGCCGAGCCGTACCGGCTGCGACCTGCAGCCGGCCACGGTAGCGGCCTTGCGCGACCATCCGCGCATCGTAGGGATCAAGGAGGCTTGCGGCAGCGTAGAGCGCATCCATGCGCTGGCGGAACTTGCGCGCGGGGATTTCGTCTATCTGTCCGGTGACGACGGCAGTGCGGGAGCGGCGATGCTGGCTGGCGCCGCCGGCACCGTCTCGGTGGTGGCGAACCTGCTGCCGCGCCGGTTCCGGACCTGGTGCGATGCAGCCATTGGCGGCGATGCGGTGGCGGCGGCGGAGCAGGAGGCTGCGTTTGTGCCGTTGCTGCAGGCGCTGGCCTGTGCGCCGAACCCGATTGCGGTGAAGGCTGGCCTGTCGATGCTCGGCCTGGGTTCGGCGGCATTGCGTCTGCCGCTGCTGGAACTGCAGGCGGGGCCCGAGCGGGACCGCCTGCGGAAGACCTTGTCCGCCCTTGCGTCCCCTGCATTGTCTGCCACCGCATAGCGGCACCTGACCCATTCCCTGGAACCCATACATGAACAAGACCTTGCCCCTCATGGCCCTGTCCGCCCTCGTCGCCAGCATGTTGCTGGTCTCCGGGTGCGGCATGTTTCACTCGCAAAAGGCATGGGAGACCGCCAAACAGGAATCGCCGCTGGAAATCCCGCCCGGTCTGGACCGCCCGTCGACCTCGGCGGCCCTGGTCGTGCCGCCGCCCGGTGCGAACCAGCTGGACAGCGAGGCCAGGGCGCCTGCCGCCGAGAATGGTCAGGTCAGTGACGGCTTCGTGCTGAAGGACACCGTCAACAGCACCTACCAGCGCGTCGGCAGGGTGCTGGAGCATGGTGACCTGGGGCAGGTGCTCGGCCATGACGACGAGGCCCACAGCTATACCTTGAAGCTCGCCCAGGCCGAGGTGAAGAAGCCTGGCTTCTTCAAGCGCCTGTTCCACCGCGGCAAGCGTGGCGCCGAGCAAGCCCAATCGGCCGGTTCCGGCCAGGTGGTGATTCGTGTGAGCGCCAGCGGCAGCGACAGCAGCGAGGTGCGTGCCGAGGGTGGCGCCGCTGCCGTGGGCAAGGTCGTCGATGGCTTGAAGTCCCGCCTCGGCGGCTGAGCGCCCGCAGGCGGGGCCCCCGAACGGGTGGGATTGGCCTCAGCGTTCCAGCAACGGCAGCTTGTTTGGCTTGCCGTCCCACGCCGTGGCGTCGGGCGGCGGGTCCTTGCGCGCGGTGAGCACCGGCCACTGTTTGGCCAGCTCCGCATTCAGCGCGATGAAGCCTTCCTGCCCTGCGGGGACGGCGTCATCCGGGAAGATCGCCTCGGCCGGACACTCGGGCTCGCACAGGGTGCAGTCGATGCATTCGTCCGGATCGATGGCCAGGAAATTCGGGCCTTCGTGGAAGGCGTCGACCGGGCACACCTCGACACAATCCGTGTACTTGCACTTGATGCAATTGTCGACCACCACAAACGTCATCTCACCAACCCCACGCCCCACCAGCCGAAGCTGTTTCACGAATGTCTGATGAGCCGCTTCTTTGAAGAGTGCGACCAAGGATGGCCGCCTTTAGTCTGGCCATTGCGCAAAAACCACATGGCCTGAGCGGCCGCCACACCGCCGCGATCACGGACGATTGCACCAACTTGAACAGTTCGGCCAAGGATGGCCGCTTTTGATCTGGTCAAGCGCGCAGAGCCCGCAGGCCTGCCGCTCAGCCAAATCGCCGCAATCATGGAAGATTGCACAAACCTGATGGCGCTCCCTACGAGACTCGAACTCGTGTTGCCGCCTTGAGAGGGCAGTGTCCTAGGCCACTAGACGAAGGGAGCGTTGTAGCGCGAGGCGCAGTAGTATAACGGAATTGTTGCATTCGGTGATGCTGAAGACACCACGGCATCAGGCCAGTTCACCGGGTGATGCCCTGCGTTGGCGCCGTATTGGTGCCGCGCCGATGCGGTGCCTGCGCGGACACCGGGCATCTTCGCCTTCAAGGATTCCAGCCGTTTGAACCTACAATCAGGGACCGACACCACGCTGGCGCTGCGGATCATTCCGCGCGACCAGCACAATATCTCACGTCGCAACATCAGCAAGGCTGCGCTGCGCGTGCTGTACCACCTCAATGAATCGGGCCATGCCGCATACCTGGTCGGCGGCGCCGTGCGCGACCTGCTGCTCGAACGCCAGCCCAAGGATTTCGATGTCGCCACCAGCGCCACCCCGGAGGAGGTCAAGCGCCTGTTCCGCAATTGCCGCCTGATCGGCAGGCGCTTTCGCCTGGCCCATGTCGTGTTTGGCCGCGAGATCATCGAGGTGGCGACGTTCCGCGGCGTGGGCGAGGAAGGCTGCGACGGCGACCGGCGCCTGGTGGATGGACGTCTGGTGCGCGACAACATATGGGGCACGATCGAGGAGGATGCGGTGCGCCGCGACTTCCGCGTCAACGCCATGTACTACGACATCAGCGATTTTTCGGTGCGCGACTACGTCGGCGGCATGCAGGACCTGGAAGACCGCGTCTTGCGCCTGATCGGCGACCCGGCCACCCGCTATCACGAGGACCCGGTGCGCATGCTGCGCGCGGTACGCCTGGCGGCAAAACTCGACATGCGCATCGACGATGCGGCGACGGAGCCGTTTGCCAGCCTGGGCTCCCTGCTCGCCGATGCGGCACCGGCGCGTCTGTTTGACGAAACCGTGAAGATGTTTCTTTCCGGCTATGGCCTGGAGAGTTTTCGCCTGCTGGAGCAGTGCGGCCTGCTGCAGTTCATGTTCCCGGCCACGGCGCGTGCGCTGGCGCGCGGCGATGAGGCGCTGCGTGCGCTGATCGAGACCGGCCTGGCGAATACCGATGCGCGCGTGAATGCCGACAAGTCGGTGACGCCGGCGTTCCTCTATGCGGTGCTGTTGTGGGGCGAGGTCCGCGACGTGGCCCAGGCTGCTGTCGCCCAGGGCGTGCCGGCCGGCGATGCCTGGGAGCAGGCCGCTGCCAGGACGATCGCCGAGCAGTGCCAGCGGGTCGCCGTGCCGCGGCGCTTCACTTACGCGGTGGAGGAGATCTGGGCCCTGCAGCCGCGCTTCGAGCAGCTCCAGCGCAAGCGCGTCCTGCGGCTCATGGATCACCCACGGTTCCGCGCTGCCTTCGACTTCCTGTTGCTGCGCGCCGGGGAGTCGTCAACCATGGCCGAGCTTGGCCGCTGGTGGACGCATGCGCAGCAGTTGCCGCGCGACGTCTTGTCTGCCGCTTTGCCTGCCTCGACCGGTGGCGCGTCGCAGGACGGCGCGGGTTTGCCGCTGCCCGGCAATCCGCCGCGCCCGCGTCGCCGGCGTCGCCGCAGTGGCAAGTCGGGCCCGGCGTGACCCTCGCCTACGTCGCGCTCGGCAGCAACATGGATGACCCGGTGCAGCAAGTACTGACGGCAATGGATGCGCTGGCGGGGTTGCCGCACACACGGCTGCTGCAGCGCTCGCACCTGTACCGCACGCGGCCCTGGGGCTATGCCGCGCAGCCGGATTTCATCAATGCCGCGGTGGCGCTGGATACGCGATTGGGCCCGCGCGCGTTGCTGGACAGCCTGCTGGAGCTGGAGCGGCGCGCCGGACGGGAGCGCAGCCGCGCCAATGGTCCGCGCACGCTGGATCTGGACCTGCTCCACGTCGACGGGGTGCAGTGTCATGATGCGCACCTGACCCTGCCGCATCCGCGCATGCTGGAGCGCGCATTCGTGTTGTTGCCGCTGCATGATATCGCCCCCACGCTGGCGCTGACGGCGACGCGTACGGTCGCGCAGCAGCTGGCGTCGCTTGATCTCGCCGGATGTGAACGCATCATGTGAGATCACCGCCCGGCGATGCCGCCGGGCCAGCCAAAGAGGTGTGTCGTGTACGTCCAAGCCAACCAGGCGCCCAGGCGCAAACCCGTCACCGTTCCGCTGTTGCAGGAGATGAAGGCCGCCGGGCAGCGCATCGTGATGCTGACCGCGTATGACGCTAGCTTTGCCACCCATCTGGAGGCGGCGGGCGTCGATGTGGCCCTGGTTGGCGATTCGCTGGGCAATGTGGTCCAAGGCCGGCGCACCACTCTGCCGGTGACCCTGAACGACATCGTCTACCACACCGCGGCGGTGGCGCGCGGCCTGGAGGCCACGCTGCTGATGGCCGACGTCCCGTTCATGGCCGATCGCGACGTCGCCCGCGCGCTGGAAGCAGGCGCGCGCCTGGTCGGCGAGGCGGGAGCGGCCATGGTCAAGATCGAGGGCGCCGCACCACACATCCTGGAGGCGATCGGGGCGCTGGTGGCGCATGCCATTCCGGTCTGCGCCCACCTCGGCCTCACTCCGCAATCGGTGCACAAGTTCGGTGGCTTCCGCATCCAGGGCCGCGAGGACGAGGCGGCAGAGCACATCCTGGCCCAAGGTCTGGCCGTGCAGGCGGCCGGGGCCTCCCTGCTGGTGCTGGAAGGCGTGCCGCGCGCACTCGGCAAGCGTCTGGCCGCGTCACTGGTGATCCCGGTCATCGGCATCGGTGCCGGGCCGGATTGCGATGGCCAGGTGCTGGTAGTGTATGACCTGCTCGGCATCACGCCGGGCAAGCGGCCGAAGTTCAGCAAGGACTTCCTGGCCGGGAATGGGTCGGTGGCGGCGGCCATTGCCGCCTATGCAAGCGATGTGCGCAGCGGCGCGTTTCCGACGCCAGAGCACTGTTTCGACTGAGCGCAAGGTAAGCCCGTGCAGACCGTCCACGATGTCGCCCCGCTGCGCGCCCAGGTACGCGCATGGCGTGGCCGTGGCGAAACCGTGGGCTTCGTGCCGACCATGGGCAACTTGCACCAGGGCCATGAGTCGCTGGTGCGGCTGGCGCTGGCGCGCGCGGATCACGTGGTGGTCAGCGTTTTCGTCAATCCGACGCAATTCGGCCCCAGCGAGGATTTCTCGCGCTATCCGCGCAGCCTGCCGGCCGACCAGGCGTTGTTGTCCGGTGTCGGTTGCGACCTGCTGTTTGCCCCAGAGGTCGCCACCATGTATCCGCACGGCGCCGACCACACCGCGGTCGTCCATGTGCCGGACCTGACCAGCGTGTTGGAGGGGGAATTCCGCCCGGGGCACTTCGACGGCGTAGCGACCGTGGTGTGCAAGTTGCTGCACATGGTGCACCCGGACCTGGCGGTGTTCGGGCAGAAGGACTACCAGCAGCTGAAGGTGGTCGAGTACCTGGTGCGCGACCTGTGCCTGCCGGTGCAGATCATGGCCGCGCCGATCTGTCGCGCCGACGATGGTCTGGCGCTGAGTTCGCGCAATCAATACCTATCTGCCACCGAGCGTGCGCGCGCGCCGGTCGTGCACGAGACCTTGCTGCAGATGCGCGACTGGCTGGCCGCGGGGCATGCGCCGTCGGTGGTGGAGCGTGCAGCCACGACACGGCTGCGGCGCGCGGGCCTGGTGCCTGACTACGCCGTGGTCCGGCGGGCCAGCGATCTCGGCGTACCGGAGGCTTCCGAGCGCGACGGGCTGGTGGCGTTGATTGCCGCGCACCTGGGCCAGACCAGGCTGATCGACAACCTGACGCTGGGCTGATCCGGTCGTCAGTCCTCGTGTTGCAGTGCAGCGCGAGCGACCCGATAATGGTGGCCCCGACAAGGCGTCCCGCAGGAATCGTCGCATGCATCTCACCATGCTCAAGGCCAAGCTGCACCGGGTCACCGTGACCCAGGCCGAGCTGCACTACGAAGGTTCGATCGCGATCGATGGGCTGCTGCTGAAGGCGTCCGGCATCCGCGAGTACGAGCAGATCCATGCCTGGAACGTCAACACCGGGCAACGCTTCGTGACCTATGCGCTGCGCGCCCAGGAAGGCTCGGGCATCATCTCGGTCAATGGCAGCGCGGCGCGCAGTGCGCAGGTTGGCGACGTCATCATCATTGCCGCGTTTGCCCAACTGGGCGAGGCCGAGCTGGAGCAGTTCCAGCCCACCTGCGTGTACGTGGATGGCGCCAACCGGATCAAGCGCACCAACCACACCATCCCGATGCAGATGGCCGCGGTCTGAGGCTGCAGACGCCGATTCACGGCGAGGCTTCGGTCGTGACGGCTTCACCGTGCCGCGCCAGCGCCCAGGCCACGTGCTCGCGCACGATAGCCGAGGGATGTGCCGCGCGGGAGCGCAGCGCCGCGCACACTCCGGCTGAGGTCGGCGCATTGCCCAAGGCCACCGCGATGTTGCGCAGCCAGCCCTCGTAGCCGGCACGGCGTACGGCCATGCCCTCGGTGCGCTTGAGGAATTCTTCCTCGCTCCAGGCAAACAACTCCACCAGCCTGGCCCCGTCCAGACTGTGCCGCGGGGCGAAATCGGCCTCGGTGGCGACGTGGGCAAACTTGTTCCACGGACACACCAGCTGGCAGTCGTC
Organism: Lysobacterales bacterium; assembly: GCA_017305055.1. Classification (GTDB taxonomy): domain Bacteria; phylum Pseudomonadota; class Gammaproteobacteria; order Xanthomonadales; family Rhodanobacteraceae; genus Rhodanobacter. The sequence continues at coordinate 36,799 of JAFKMZ010000021.1, read as the reverse complement.
GCAGCCGAAGATGCGGTTGCCCATCGGTGCGCGCAGATCTTCCGGGATGCTGCCCTTGAGCTCGATGGTGAGGTAGGAGATGCAGCGCTGGGCATTGAGCTGGTACGGCCCGACGATCGCGCCGGTGGGGCAGGCGGTGATGCAGCGCGTGCAGCTGCCGCAGTGGTCAGTCTCCTCCGCATCCACCGGCAGCGGCAGGTCGGTGTACAGCTCGCCGAGGAAGAAATACGAGCCCGCGCGCCGGTTCAGCAGGATGGTGTGCTTGCCGACCCAGCCCAGCCCGGCATTGCGCGCCAGGGCCTTCTCCATCACCGGCGCCGAGTCGACGAAGGCGCGGTAGCCGAAATCGCCGACCACCTCGTGGATGCGCGTGGCCAGCTTCTGCAGCCGGCCGCGCATCAGTTTGTGGTAGTCGCGGCCGAGGGCGTAGCGCGAGATATAGCCAGCCTCGCCGTCGTCCAGCGTGTCCCAGGCTTCGCGCGTGTGCGGCGCCAGGTAGTCCATGCGCACCGAGATCACGCGCTGTGTGCCGGGCTGCAGTTCCGCCGGACGCGTGCGCCTGGTGCCATGGCGCTGCATGTATTCCATTTCGCCGTGATAGCCGTGGTCGAGCCAGCGCTGCAGGTGCTGCTCGTCCTGGTCGAGCGCGATGCCGGCGATGCCCGCCTCGTCGAAGCCGAGTTCGCGCGCCCAGCGCTTGATGTCTTGGGCGAGCGCGGCATAGTCGATGGGGTGGTTCCCTGCTGCGCTGGACATGCGCGCATTCTAGCGGTCGCCACCCCCAGCCTATAATCCGTGCATGCCGTCCGTCGTCGAACCCATCGAGCTGTACACCGTCGCCCAGGTACGCGCGCTCGAGCGCGAGGCGGTTGCGGCTTCGGGGCGACCCAGCTTCGCGTTGATGCAACGGGCCGGCGCGGCGGCCCTGGCCAGTTTGTGCAGGCGCTGGCCACAGGCGCATCGGCTGACGGTTTTCTGTGGCCCCGGCAACAACGGTGGCGATGGTTTCATGCTTGCCGCGCTGGCGCGCGAGCGTGGCCTGCAGGTGCACGTCGTCGCGCTGGCCGCCCACGCGCGCGGCGATGCCGCACTGGCGCGCGAGGCATGGACGCAAATGGGCGGCGCCATCGTGGCGTGGCAGCCGGGCCAGGTCATGCCCGAGGCCGATGTGCTGGTCGATGCCCTGTACGGCATCGGCCTCGATCGTGCGCTGCAGGGACCGGCGGCAGAAGTCGTCGGGTTCATGAACGCGAGTACCGCCCCGGTGCTGGCGCTGGATGTCCCCTCCGGCCTCGATGCCGACACCGGCCATGTTCCCGGCGATGCAGTCCGTGCCGACCTGACCGTGACCTTCATTGCGCACAAGCGCGGCATGCACACCAGTCACGCCGCCGACTGCGTGGGCCAACTCGAGCTGGCGACCCTGGACGTGCCGCCGATCCTGGCCAGCGCCACGCCTGCCGATGCGCGCACGTTGCGTGCCGCCTGCCTGCCACCGCGCGCGCGTTACGCCAACAAGGGCGGCAACGGCCACGTGCTGGTGATCGGTGGGGCGGCGGGCATGGGCGGCGCGGCCCAGCTTGCCGGCCTGGGCGCCTTGCGCGCCGGGGCAGGGCTGGTCAGCCTGGCCACCGCGCCAGCGCACGCGGCCATGTTGAACCTGGTGCATCCGGAACTGATGTCGCATGCCGTGGCCGGCATCGCCGACTTGCCGCCACTGCTCGAGCGCGCCAGCGTGCTCGCGCTTGGGCCGGGCCTGGGTCATGGCGAATGGAGCCAGGCCCTATGGATGGAGGCGATCGATACTGCCAAGCCGCTGGTGGTCGATGCCGACGGCCTGAATCTCCTGGCGTCGTCGCCGCGTCGTTTTGCGGCACCGGTGGTGCTGACGCCGCATCCGGGCGAGGCCGCGCGCCTGCTCGGCACCGGAGTCGCCGAGGTGGAGGCCGATCGCTATGCGGCGGTACGCGAGCTGGCGCGGCGCTACGCGGCGGTCGTGGTGCTCAAGGGCGCCGGCAGCCTGGTGGCGGATGCCAGTGGCCGCGTGGCAGTCTGCCCGTGGGGCAACCCCGGCATGGCGACCGGCGGCATGGGGGATTTGCTCACCGGCATCGTGGCGGCGCTGCTGGCGCAGGGTTGTGTGCCATGGGCGGCGGCGTGCCTCGGCGTCGGCCTGCATGCGCGCGCCGGAGACCTGGCCGCACGCGACGGCGAACGCGGCCTGCTGCCCACGGACCTGCTGCAACCGTTGCGCCGCCTGGGCAATGCCGTCACGGGAGGCAGGGAAACCCATGTGCACTGACGAGTCGACCGGGCAAAGCTGGACCCTCCCCGACGAGATGGCCACCGCGGCCCTGGGCGAGAGCGTGGCCCTGGCCCTGGATGGCGGCCTGGTGCTGTACCTGTACGGACCGTTGGGTGCCGGCAAGACCAGTTTCGCGCGGGCCTTGCTCACCGCGCTCGGGGTCGGCGAGCGCATCAAGAGCCCGACCTATACCCTGCTCGAAAGCTACCGCACCGCGGCCGACACGCCCGCGTGGCACCTCGACCTGTACCGTATCGGCGACCCGGGCGAGTTGGAATGGCTGGGCCTGGATGCGCTGGAGGATCCGGCCGCGGTCATCCTGGTGGAGTGGGCCGAGCGTGGCCTGGGCGCGTTGCCGGCAGCCGACCTGGCGCTGCACCTGGATTACGCCGGTGAGGGTCGCCAGGCCTTGCTGCAGGCCCACAGTGCCCGCGGTCGCCACCTCCTGGGCCGTCTGCAAGGTGCGGCGTTGCAGGCCTAAGTTGCGGTTTTTCAAGCGTAATCCCATGCCGATACAGCGCATGGCAGGCGCTGGCTGCGGCAACGCCCCGGATCCGACATCTTGATGTTGACCTGACGAATACCTTGCAGGCCACGGATATGCAAGGGAAAGATTCTTGCAATTGGCCAATGGCTGCGTTTCAATGCGCGCATGAGGAGCCACCTGGACATCCGCGGCACGTCGCTTGTGCTGGCAGCGATTCTTGCGCTCGCGTCGCCGGTGCTGGCGCGCGCGGCGGAGATCACGGACGCGCGGGTGTGGGCGGATGCCTCGCATACCCGTCTGGTGCTGGTGGCCAACGGGCCGATGGATTACCAGCTCAGCCAGGCCGATGGCCGGCTGACCCTGGATTTGGGCAGCAGCCGCCTGGTCGACGGGTTTGCCATGCCGGCGGCACAAGGCCTGTACCGTGGTGTCGCCAGCGTGCGCAGCGGCCAGCGCCTGCAACTGACCGCGGCGGTCGACCCCTCCAGCAGCGTAAAGAGTTTCGTGCTCAAGCCGACCGGGGCTGGCAGCGACTACCGCCTGGTGGTCGACCTGTATCCGGATGCCGCCAGCACGACCGCGGCGCCGCAACTGGCCAAGGCGGATCCTCCGGAAAGCCTCGATCCTGCGCACCCGCGCAGCCAGATGGTGGCCTCGCAGCAGGCGGCGGCCATGCTCGGTGGGCAACGCAAGGTGGTGGTCGCCATCGACGCCGGGCACGGTGGCAAGGACACCGGGGCCATTGGCCCGGATGGTGCCCGGGAAAAGAACATCACCCTGGACGTGGCCCGCGACCTGGCGGCGCAGATCAACCGCCAGCCGGGCATGCAGGCGATCCTGACGCGCACCGGCGACTACTTCATCCCGCTCAAGCGTCGCTACGAGATCGCGCGCGACAGCAGTGCCGACCTCTTCGTCTCGATCCACGCCGACTCCTTCACCAGCAGTGACGCCAAGGGCTCTTCGGTGTGGGTGCTGTCGCCGCGCGGCAAGACCAACGCCGCCGCGCGCTGGCTGGCCGACGGACAGAACCGCGCGGACCTGATCGGCGGCGTGTCCCTGGACGACAAGGACGACAGCCTGGCCAAGGTCCTGCTCGACCTGCAGCAAGGTTATGCCATGCAGGCCAGCGATGCAGTGGCGGCCAAGGTGCTCAAGGCGCTGGCCCAGCTCGGGCCGACGCATCGTGGCTACGTCGAGCGCGCCAACTTCGTCGTGCTGCGCTCGCCGGACGTGCCCTCCATCCTGGTCGAGACCGCGTTCATCAGCAATCCGCTGGAAGAGCGCAAGTTGCGTGACCCGAAGCACCAGCAGGCCCTGGCCGCTGCGGTGATGGGCGGCGTCAAGGACTACTTCGAGTCGACCCCGCCGCCTGGCACCTGGTTCGCGGCGCAGGCGGCAGCGGCCGACGGTGGACGGATCGCGCGGGCCACGTCGCCTGCCAACGGCAAGGCAGCGGCGCGCCCCGCAACCACCGTGGTGCCCGAGCGGCATCGCGTCGGGCGCGGCGAGAGCCTGGGTAGCATCGCCCGCCAGTACGGCGTCAGCGTCGGTACGCTGCGCAGCGCCAACCAGCTGCGCGGCGACGTGCTGCGCGCCGGCACGGTGCTCACCATTCCCGCCTCCTAGGGTGCGCCGGTCATTCCCGCGCAGACGGGAAGGGCTCTTCGACAGACGAACGCCTGGTCATCCACTGATTGCGCCCTGATCCGTCGACCAAACCCGCCTGGATGATTCAGCGCATCCGCCGCCTGCCCGCAGCCGTCGGCTGCGCCGACGTTCGCCATTTGCCGGGCGATTCGCTTAAGCTTGGCCGGTGCCAAGCATCCGCGTCCTGCCCCCTGACCTGATCAACCAGATCGCCGCCGGCGAGGTGATCGAGCGGCCCTCGTCCGTGGTCAAGGAGCTGATGGAGAACAGCCTGGACGCCGGTGCCACGCACATCGAGGTGGACATCGAGCTGGGCGGCAGCCGCCTGATCCGCGTGCGCGACGACGGCGGCGGCATTGCCGGCGACGAGCTGGCGCTCGCCGTGGCCTCGCATGCCACCAGCAAGATCGGCAGCTTCGACGACCTCGAGCACGTGGCCAGCATGGGCTTCCGCGGCGAAGCCCTGGCCTCGGTGGCCTCGGTGTCGCGTTTTGCCATGACCTCGCGCCTGCGCGGCGCGGATGCCGCCTTCCGACTCGAAGTGGATGGTGGCCAGATGCGCGCTGCCGGCCCGGCCCAGCATCCGCCGGGCACCAGCGTCGAGGTACGCGACCTGTTCTACAACGTCCCGGCGCGGCGCAAGTTCCTGCGCGCCGAGCGCACCGAGTTTGCCCATATCGACGACCTGGTGAAGTCGCTGGCGCTGGCCCGCGACGGCGTGGAGTTCCGCCTCAGCCACAATGGCAAGCCGGTGCGCACCTGGAAGGCCGCGGCCAGCGAGCAGGCCGCGCTGCAGCGCGTGGCCGGGGTGCTGGGCGAGGACTTCCCGGCGCAGAGCCTGCGCATCGAGCATGCCGCCGCCGGCCTGCAACTGTCCGGTTGGGTCGGCCTGCCGACGGCGTCCCGCGCGCAGGCCGATGCGCAGTACTTCTACGTCAACGGACGGCTGGTGCGCGACCGCAGTGTTGCCCATGCCGTGCGCCAGGCGTATGCCGACGTGCTGTTCAATGGCCGGCATCCGGTGTTCGTGTTGTACCTGCAGATGGATCCGGCCCTGGTCGACGTCAACGTGCATCCGGCCAAGCACGAGGTGCGCTTCCGTGAACAGCGCCTGGTGCACGACTTCCTCTTCCGCACCCTGCACGAGGTGCTGGCGCAGACCAGCGCCGGACATCCGCTGTCGTCGGCAGCGTGGCCGCCGCGCGAACCGGCTGCGGCATCGACCGGCGCCAGTCCGCGGCCGGCGAGTGCGCCGGCGTTTGCACGTTACGCGCAGGGCGGTCTCGGTTTCGGTGTGCGCGATGCGCCGCTGGCAGACTATGCCGCCTTGCTCGGCCCGGTGGCCTCGGCCGCGCGAATGCCGGAGGGCGTCACGGAGGAGGACGCGGAGATTCCACCGCTCGGCTTTGCGCTGGCGCAGCTCAAGGGCGTGTTCGTGCTGGCGGAAAATGCGCACGGCCTGGTGCTGGTGGACATGCACGCCGCGCACGAGCGCATCACCTACGAGCGCATGAAAGCCGGACACGCGGACAACACGCTGCGCTCGCAGCTGCTGCTGGTGCCGGTATCGGTGGCGGTCAGCGCGCGCGAGGCGGCGGCTGCCGAGGAGTTTGCCGAGGCACTGGCGGAGTGGGGCCTGGAGTTGTCGCGCGGCGGTCCGGAAACCGTGCTCGTGCGCCGCGTGCCGGCGCTGCTCGAGCAGGCGGACGTCAGCCTGCTGTGCCGCGACGTGCTGGCCGAACTGGCCCGGCACGGCAGTTCGCGCCGTCTGCAGGAGATGCAGAACGAGTTGCTGGCCACCATGGCCTGCCATGGTTCAGTCCGCGCCGGTAGGCGCCTGGGCCTCCAGGAGATGAACGCCTTGCTGCGCGAGATGGAAGCCACCGAGCGCTCCAATCAGTGCAATCATGGACGGCCGACCTGGGTCCAGCTCGACATGGGCGAGCTGGACAAGCTGTTCCTGCGTGGGCGCTGAACGCGTATCGAGGTGAAGCCATGGCGAAGTGGACAATGCGTGCCGGGTGGATCCTGGCGATGACTTTTTGGGGGGTGACGACCGTGTCTGCTGCTGATGTGCAAACCGATGCCTATACGCAATCGATCGAGCAATGGCGCCACACGCGCGTTGCCGAACTCACCGCGCCCGACGGCTGGCTGAGCCTGGTCGGCCTGGCCTGGCTGCATCCCGGCGTGAACACCATAGGCGGCGCACCGGACAGCGACATCGTGCTGCCGGGCGCGCCGGCGCAGCTCGGTGCGGTCACCCTGGACGAGCATGACGGAACGCTACGGCTCAAGCTCGAGGCGGGGACGGGTGCACTGGTCGACGGCAAGGCGCAGCTCGACGCTGCCCTGGTCGACGATGCGCACGCCGGCACGGGCAAGCCGACCCTGGTCAGCTTCGGCAGTACCAGCTTCATCGCCATCCATCGCGGCGAGCGCGAAGCATTGCGCGTCCGGGACACGAACGCGCCGAGCCGCACCGGCTTCCTCGGCATCGATTATTTTCCGATCGACCCAGGCTGGCGGATCGAGGCCGACTGGATTCCCGCCACACCGGGCGAGACCCTGGAAATGGGCACCGTGATCGGCACCGTGGACAAGTATCCAGTGCCAGGCAAGCTGCGCTTCAGCCGTGACGGCAGGAGCTTCGAGATCCTGCCGGTGATCGAGGTGCCTGGCGACAAGCAGTACTTTGTGGTGTTTGCCGACCGCACCAGTGGCAAGGAAACCTACGGCGCGGCGCGCTTCGTGTACATCGATCCGCCGCAGGGCGGCAAGGCGGTGATCGACTTCAACCGCGCGTACAACCCGCCGTGCGCGTTCACCGCGTTTGCCACCTGTCCCCTGGCGCCACCCGAGAACCGGCTCGACCTGCGGGTGACCGCCGGCGAGAAGAAATACCGCGGCGGCCCGCACTGAGCGACGTGCCGCCACATCCACGGCTAGCCGCGCGGCTGGCCGTCGTTCCCGCCCCGCCGGTGTCCACGGTCGTTTGACCGTGGACCCGCCGATCGCGGATCAGCCGAACGCGGGTTGGCGTTGGATCGACTGCCGGGGTTGCCGTACGCGCGTGGCTGCTGGCGTTGCGGCGCGCCGTTCCACGCGTCGCGGCGCACGCTTTCGGTCCGCATCGGCCGCTCTGCATTGGCCGGGCGCTCGCCCGCGGGTGTCCGGTAACTCCACGCCGGCCTGGCTTCGGCGGCGCTGGTTGGACGCTGGCCAGTGGGTGGCCGATAGCCTTGTCCCGGTCCACGCTCGGCGCGGTCGGCAGGACGTGGGTATTCGCGTGTCTGCACGTGCCGGTCGTAGGTCGCACGGTCGGTCGCCGCGGCAACCGCCGGCCGGCCGCGGTTGACGGTGGCCCATTGGCCGCGATCCGTGCTGGCGGCGCGGCGCATCGCATCCTGGTTCCTGGTTGGCGGCAGGCGGCGTTCATTGGCCATGCGTACTTCCTGGGCCGTAGGTTGGCGGCGGATGCCATAGGCGCCGCCGTTGTAGCTGGTACGCGTGCGGTTGACGATGGTGTTCTGGCGCACGATCACGGTGTTGTTGTAGACATTGGTGACGTGGGTGCCGCCGAAGTTCACCACCGCGCGGTTGTAGGCAAACCGACCATCGTTCCAGCGGCCGCCGACGAAGCCGATACCGCCGTAGCCATAGCCGTAATTCACCCCGCCGTAGAAGCCCACGCGTGGACCCCAGTAGCCGGCGTGCCAGCGATAGAAGTTGTCGTAGTAAGCCCAATAGCCGGGAGTCCACAACATGCCGACTGCGGGCGGCAGTACCCACGCTCCGGGCACCCAGTAGTAGCCGTCGCCGTCATAGGCCCAGTACCCCGGTGTCCAGATGTAGCCGGGCGCGGGCAGGGCGGGCTGTATGTAGACCGGCAACGGCGGCGGCGCGAAGCCCACGTTGATGCCGACGCCGATGCTGACCTGGGCTTGCGCGGCCGGCAGCGGCAGCAGGGCCATGGGCATGGCCAGTGCCGTACACAACGCAAGCGCGGTGATGGGTTTTCTGGCGTTCATGAGTTTTCCTTGGTCGGTTCGCGGACGGCAACACGTATCGGCCAGCATCGCTGTACCCCGGCTGATCGGGCGATCGTTCGCACTTTGCCCCAGCCAGCTTTCGCGTTGCCTCAACCGGCTCAACGAGTGGCACGTGGCGCAGTTGACGGCGTTGCGCGGCCGCGTTCAGGCGCCGGATGGCGGGCGAGAGGCCATCGGCCACGAGGGGCGGTCAACCACGGTTTGGCAACGTGTGGGCGGCTGACGCACGGTACGTCTGCCGCCGCATATCCGCGTTGGTTGCGCCAGCGCGGGCCCTAGCGGCCGCTGAAATGCGGCTGGCGCTTTTCCAGGAAGGCGGAGGTGCCTTCGCGCATGTCTTCGCTGGCGAAGGCGAGGGCAAATGCCTGGGTCTCGAAGGCAAGGCCCTGGTCGAGCGCGGTCTCGCCGCCCTCGAGGATGGCCTCGAGGATGCCGGCCACGGCCAGTGGCGCGCTGTCGGCGAGATGCTGGGCAAGCTTGGCCACGGCCGCATCGAGCTGCTCGGCGGCGACGACCTGGGTGACGATGCCGAGGGCGTAGGCGCGCTGCGCATCGATGGGCGTGCCGGTCAGGCACAGTTCGAGGGCAGCGCCGCGGCCGGCGAGACGCAGCAGACGCTGGGTGCCACCGAAGCCCGGAATCAGGCCAAGCTTGATCTCGGGCTGGCCGAAGCGCGCCTTGTCGCTGGCGATGCGCAGGTGGCAGGCCATCGCCAGCTCCATGCCGCCGCCGAGGGCAAAGCCCTGGATGCGCGCGATCACCGGCTTGCGCAGGCGTTCGATCGCCGTCATCAGCTGTTGCCCACGGCGGGAAAAGTCCTGGGCCTGCCGTGGCGTGTAATCATGCATCTCGGCGATGTCGGCGCCAGCCACGAAGGCCTTGTCGCCGGCGCCGCCAAGCACCACCACGCGCACGTCGTCGTCGGCCGCGGCCTGGGCGAAGGCGATGCCAAGCTCGTTCAAGGTGTCGCGGTTTAATGCGTTGAGCTTGTCGGGGCGGTTGACCGTGATGCTGCGGACCCCGTCGTGGTGGCTGATTTCCAGGTTGCGGTACGCCATGGGATGCTCCCGAATGCCAGATCGCCATGTTAGCAGCGGGAACCTTTGTGCCCACCTGGGTTCCCAGATGGAGCGATACTGGCCTGTCGTCATGACATGGCCCGCACGGGCTGCGGGCAGGTCGCGACGCCGGTCGGTCGAATGGAGGGATGCATGTCCAAAGCAGTTGGCTTGCTGCTGACGTTGCTGGCGTTGCAGGCGCTGGTCGGCGCGGCTGCGCCGGCACAGGGCGTGACGCCCGCACCCGGCGACGCGCCGGCGCCGGCGAGCTCGGCCGGGATCGATACGGCCCAGCTGTCCTACGCGCTTGGCTATCAGATCGGCAGCCGGTTTGCCGCCGGCAGGCCCAAGGTGGACATGGTGATACTGCGCAAGGCCATCGACGATGCCTACGCGCAGCGCCGGCCCAGCGTGTCCATGCGCGACATGCACTGGCAGCTGCACCTGCTGCAGCAGCACATGCATACCGAGGCGCTGACCGAGTTCCGCGAGATTGCGGCGCAGAACGCGCAGAAGAGCCGCGCGTACCTTGAAGCCAACGCCAAGCGCCCCGGCGTCGTGCACCTGCCATCCGGGATCGAGTACTCGGTGCTGAAGAAGGGCACGGGCACGGTCAAGCCGGCGGTCAACAGCCGGGTCACGGTGAACTATCGCGGTATGCTGATCGACGGTACCGAGTTCGACAGTACCTGGGCGCATGGCGCGCCGGTCAGCTTCACGGTGGACAAGGTCATCCCCGGCTGGCAGGACGTGATTCCGCGCATGCGCGTCGGCGATCGCTGGAAGGTGGTGATTCCTCCGCAACTTGCCTATGGTGAGGAGGGCGCGCTGCCACGGATTGGACCCAATGAAGCTCTCGTGTTTGAAATTGAGTTGCTGGCCATCAACCCCGACAGCAAATAAGACTGGCTGCCGCCCGGGCGGGCGCGACAGCGTGCGTGCGGTGGTTTCCTGCAACCTGTCCACTGACATCGTCGCACGCCTGATGCCGGCGGTGCGCGGGTCATGAAGCCGCTGGCAACAACCGACGGCGCAGTGGAGGTGACCGCAGCGTTGACCCCGTGCGTCGGCGTATGCCGGCTGGATGACCGTGGCCTGTGCGTGGGCTGCCGGCGCAGCATGGCGGAAATTGCCGCCTGGCGGAGCCTTCCCGACACCGAGCGCATCCGTGTCATGCGTGATGTGCTGCCTGCGCGCAAGCCCCGCTGATGGATGCCTTGGTCGATGCCTTGCGGCCCTTGTCGGATCCGCCCTCGCCCCCGGGTTGGAACCACCACGCGCTGGCGGGCCTGCTCGAGGACACCAGCCGGCGCCCGGCGGCCGTGCTGCTGGGCATCCGCGACGAGGCGCAGGCGCGTCTGGTGTTCACCGTGCGGCGCGACCACCTGCTGCTGCACGCAGGGCAGGTCGCCTTTCCCGGCGGCGGCAGCGAGCCCGTCGACGGTGGCAGTGCGCTGCTCACCGCACTGCGCGAGAGCGAGGAGGAGATTGGCCTGGCCCCGGCGCTGGTGAAGCCGCTGGGCTATCTCGATTGCCTGGAAACCACCAGCGGCTTCTGCGTCACGCCGGTGGTGGCGCATATCGCGCCGCAGGCGCAACTGGTGCCCTCACCGGACGAGGTGGCCGAGGTGTTCGAGGTGCCGCTGGCGTATTTCCTCGATCCACGCAATCGCCGCTCCTATACCATGGAGTTCCGCGGACGCCCGCATCCCATGGTGGAGTTCGTGCACGGCGGACACCGCATCTGGGGTGCCACCGCTGCCATCGTCGACAACCTGCTGCACAGGATGAAGAAGCCATGACCCTGCACACGACCTTGATGGACGCCGCGGCCCTGCATGCCTTGCCCGCGGACCAGGTGCTGATCGTCGATTGTCGTTTCGACCTGGGCGACCCGGCCAAGGGGCATGCCGATTTCCTGCACGGGCATATCCCGGGGGCGGTGTTCGCCAGCCTGGACCATGACCTGTCCGACCTGTCGCGCCAGAACGAAGGACTGGGACGGCATCCGCTGCCGCTGGAGGCTGCGTTCAGCCGCCTGCTGTCGGCCTGGGGCTGGCATAGCGGCCTGCAGGTCGTGGCCTACGACGGCGGCAGCTCGGCGATGGCTGCGGCGCGCCTGTGGTGGCTGCTGCGCCTGGCCGGCGTTCCTGCCGCCGTGCTGGACGGTGGCTATGCGGCCTGGCTGGAAGCGGGCTACCCGGTCGAGAGCGGCGAGGCGAAGCCGCGTGCGCCCACCACGGTGTCCTTGCATTACGACGCCAGCCAGGTGGTCATCGACCACACCCACCTGCGCGACCGGCAGGAGTTGCTGCTGGACGCGCGGGCCACGCCGCGCTTTCGCGGCGACGTCGAGCCGCTGGACCGGGTCGGCGGCCACGTGCCCGGGGCGCGCAATCGTCCGTATGACCAGAACCTGGCCGGCAACGGCCGCTTCAAGAGCGCGCGGCAACTGCGCGAGGAATTCACCGCGGCCCTCGGCGGCGTGGCGCCGGGCGAGGTCGTGCACATGTGCGGCTCGGGCGTCACCGCCTGCCACAACCTGCTGGCCATGGAATACGCCGGATTGACCGGCTCGCGCCTGTACGCGCCGTCCTGGAGCGGCTGGATCAGCGACCCGGCCCGCCCGGTCGCCACCGGCGACGCTTGAGCGCGCCGGCTCGCTTCAGCGGGAAGCGGGCGCGGCTGCGCGGTTGAAGGGAAGGACATCCGCCGCGGGCATCAAGCGCTGCCGCAGCAGGTCGAGCGGCCTGTGGTATTCCATGTTGTAGCGTTCGTTGCGACCCAGCGCGGGGTGCTTGAACAGGCTGTTCCAGTCCTGGGCCGCGGTTTCCGGCATGGGGCGGTCACTGTGTTCCAGCGCCAGCCAGAAGCCGAACTTGCGCTGGTTGAGCGAGGCCAGCAGGCTGCGGTCGCGGGTGGTGGCGTAGCTGAAACCGGCATCGAAGCCGTGCAGCTCGGCATCGACGCCCGCACCGCGCAGGCCGACGTGCTCGCAGATGGCGGCGAACTGCAGCAACGCGTGTTCGTGCAACCGGCGCAGACCCGCCGCGTTGCCCGGCAACACCGGCACCGCACCGGTGGCGGCATTGAGCATCACCACGAACGGCTGCCGGCGCCAGAAGTCGATGTCCGCATACCACTCGCCCAGCGGGTTGGCCTGCGCCTCGGGCTCCGGCGGTTTGGCCGGTTGCTTCAGGCGCTTGCGCAGCTTGGCGGTGCAGCGCAGGACGGTCATGCCACGCGCACTTGGCCGTTCATCAGCAGGGGGAGCAGCCAGTCGCGGAGCTGGGTGAGTTCGCGGTTTTCACACTGTGCGACTTCGATCCGCTCAAACATCGGCGCAACAATTTTGCAGAACGCGGAAATTAGGTCGGACTTCGGGCTGATGAGCTGCGTCCATTCGATGTCGTTGGTCACGATGGAGTTGAACGTGGAGCCTGAGGCTTTGACCTTCAGGTGATGTATCAGCGTCTTTGCGTGCAGGAACACATACGGATAGTGTTCGGCAACTCGTGGCGCGAGGGCATAGCACGACTGGTTCATCGCCATCGGTCGACCGGCAACGGCGATCTTCCCGACGGAGCCGCGTGCGGTGATGAACACCGTTCCCTTCCCGAACAAATCGCTGTTGCAATTTTTCAGCCCGGCCTGGGTGATTGAATTTTCCGTTTGCAGTTGAAAGATGTTTCCGCATGCGTCGGTAGGCGTAAAGAACGGAATATCGCCACCCCAGTAATCAGAACGGAGCTTGCTTGGGGTTGCGCCACCCAACACGTTTGCTACAGCGGAAATGTCGTCGCCATCCCACCCCGCCGGAATCTCGCGCTTGAGGGTGTCGTGCCAGACCATCGCGCCGCCGCTGGACTTGTAGGGGCGGCCGTGGGCGTCGGGGAAGTCGAACTGCACGAACCAGTAGTCATAGATCGTCTTCGCCAGCGCCTCCAGCTCGGCGTTGATACGGTGGTTGAGATCGATCTTGGCGTCGAGGGCGGAGAGGACTGCGGCGATCTCCTGCTGCTCTGCCAATTCAGGGAACTCGAACTCAACCTGGGCAAGGCCGATCCCGGTAAGGTGCTTGATGGTTGAACCGATGAAGTGGTTTGCCAGCTCACCCGTGCGCGCAGCCAAAAGCATTCGGTAGAACAAAAACTCTGTCGAATAACCGTCCTTTACCCGCAGGCGGTGCAAAGCTTTCTGGAACTTCATGCTTTCGCGCTCTTCGCGCCAAATGGCACAGCGACCTGGCTCTCCTCCTTCGCATACGACCAAGTCACCAAACTTCAAGCCATACCTGTCTTCTTCATTCGACTCGAAGCGCATTTCATTCAGGCTGGATAGCTCAAACCCTCCCCAGCGCACATTGATGTTGGCGAGGTACGGCTGATAGATGCCTCGGTTCTTCTCTTTGTCGAGCATCTTGCCAAGGCAGGAGTCGGTGATTTCACCAAGTCGCATGCGAGCCGTTTTGTGCCCTTGCGGGTCATTCCCGCGAAAGCGGGAGGCGCTGTTCAACAGCGCGACGCGCTGGTCATCCAGTGTTGTTGCTTCGGCATATTGAAGGTCGCTGGATTCCCGCTTTCGCGGGAATGACGGCGGGCTTTCGGATGACGGCGGTTCTTCGGGTGTCCGACTACGCATGCCGCAAGCCTCCGATCGCTCCGGCAATCTGGTTTTCCAGCTCCCGCGACTGCTCGAACATCCCCGCCAGGTTCACCTGATACGCCGCCACCTTCGCCGCGAACTGCTCCGGCGTCAGATCGTCGTATTCGATCTTCACCTCGAAATATTGCCCCGCGCTCAGCGACCAGTTCTTTGCCGCGATCTCGTCGTAGCCCACCGCCACCGAGAAATCCTCCACCGCCTCACGCGCATTGAAGGTGGCCACGATGCGCTGCTCCTCGGCGTGGCTCAGCAGGGTCTTCTGGTTCTTGCCCTCCTTCACCTTTTCGCCCAGCGCGGAGGCATCGATCAGCACCACGGCATCGTGCGCGCTGCGATCCAGAAACAGGATCGACACGTTGGTGCCGGTGGTGGCGAAGATGTTGCTGGGCATGGAGACCACGCCGGCGATCATCTGCTCATCCACCAGTTTCTTGCGGATGCGCAGCTCGATGCCGCTGGCGGCGGTGATGAAGCCGGTGGGCACGACGACCGCCGCTTTGCCACCGGATTTCAGGCTGGCGATGATGTGCTGGATGAACAGGAGGTAGATCGCCATCTTGTCCTTCGCCTTGGCGGGCACCCTGGGAATGCCGGCGAAGAAGCGGGTGGCGTTGGCGTCGCTTTCCAGATCGTCGCGGAAGTCCGAGAAATCCATCTTGAACGGCGGATTGGAGACGATGTAGTCGAACTGGCGCAGCTTGCTGGGTGATACCGGATCGCGGTGCACCGGCCGCAGGATGGTGTTGCCCTGGGTGATGTTGGGGATGGAGTGCACCAGCTTGTTGAGCACCAGGTTCAGGCGCAGCAGGCTGGAGGACTTCTGCGAGATGTCCTGCGAGAAGATGCTGCAACGGCCTTCGCCGATGGCGTGGGCCAGTGCCATCAGCAAGGTGCCCGAGCCCGACGCCGGGTCGTAGCAGGTGACGTCTTTCACCGTGCCGCGCTGGTCTTGCGGCACCAGGATGTCGGCCATGATGGTGGCCACCGCGTGCGGGGTGTAGTACTCGGCGTACTTGCCGCCGTTGTCCTTGTTGTAGTCCTTGATCAGGTACTCGAACAGGGCGGCGTAGAAATCGTATTTCTGCTCGAACAGGCGCTCGAAACTAATGTCGACCAGCTTGTTGAACATCGCGCGCACGAAGCCGTCGCGCTTGTCGGCGCTGCCGGTGACGTATTCGCTGAGGCGGTCGAACAGCGGCACTCTTTCCTTGTCGTCGGTCTGCACCGCGAAGATGTCGTTGTTGGCCACGGCAATGGCGATGAGGGTGTCGTCGAACAGCTTGGCGAAGCCGGGTTCGGCCTGGCGGTTGAACAGGCTTGCGATGAGCTGGTCGGCCGTCAGCAGCGGTGTTTCCGGCGGCAAGGCGTCTCGCAGATCCTGCTGCGCGTCTTCGGGCAGGGCCTGCCAGCCGATGATCCAGTCGTCAACGCTGGCCAGCGCCGGGCACGCACGCTTCATCTCGAAGGCGAACTTGTCGCACAGCAGTTTGTACAGAAAGGTCTGCACGATGATCTTGTATTCATTGCCGTCGTTGCCGAGGCCGGCGCTGGCGCACACGGCCTTGAGGCCGTCGATCAGGTCGCGGGTTTGTTGCTGGTAGCTGGGCGGGTTCATCGGGTCCGGGAATGTCGAAGGTTCGGTTTCAGTGGTAGTCGTCTTCGCGCTGGTGGCGCACGGCGAGGATGGTGAGGGTGTGCTCGTCTTCGATATCGAACAAGACGACGTAGCCGGCGCGACCGAACGGGATGACCAGTTCGCGCAGGAAGGGATTGGCGTCGTCCGCCTTGCGGCAGGCAAACGGCATGTCTGCCAGAAACGCGTAGCCGCGCTCGATCGCCGCGCGAGCGCGCAAGGCTGCGGGGTAATCCACGGGTGCGAGGAAATCCAGCAAGCGCTCGAGATCGTCCTGCGCGGCCTGGCTGATCCGAACCTGGAGACTCACTGGGCGCCGGGCTTGTGCTTGGCGAGGATGGCGTCCAGGCCCGCGAGCGATTCATCCACCGTGAAATACACGCCTGTGCGTTTGGCATCTTCCCGCGAGGCCAGGCCGCGGGCGATGAACTCGGCCTGCATACGACGGCGGTTCACTTCGCCGCGCAGGGATTGTTCCATGAGACCGGACAAGCTTTCGCCGTCGCGCAGGACGGCCTCGGCTTCCTGGCGCAACTCGGGGGCGACGCGCAGCGGGGGCAGGGTGGCGGATTTCATGGCGGCAGCCTCGTGCATAGCATTTGCTATGCGAATGCTAGCACGCGCGGTTGTAGCCCGCCGGCGCACGGGATGCATGTTTACCCGAACGGCAGGCGACCCTGGGATTCGCCCAGATATTCGCCGACCAGCAATTGCTGGATCAGGCGGCGGGTGTCGGCATCGGGCTCGGGCGGGCTGCCCAGGAAGTGACGCACCACGATGGGCATGACGCTGCGCTCGAAGAAGGCGGGGTTGCCGAGCAGTTCGCGGTTGCCGAGCACGGCGCCGTCCACTTCGCGCTTGATGCCGCTGAGCGCGGCGTGCAGCCGGGTCTGGTTGCTGTCGAGGCGGTGCGATTCCAACAGGCGCTTGTGCACACGCATGAGCTTGGCGTCGCCACCATAGCGGGCGGCAGTGTTGGCGTCGGCCTGGTTGTGCGCGCGCACGCGACGATCGAGGTCGGTGAGCCGGGTGATGTTGGCGCGGATCTCGTCCTGCCCGACATCAAACAGTTTCTTGGTCTTGAACATGCGTTCAAGCTCTTCCTTCAGCCTGATCCAGGCCGGGTCTTGCGGGTCCTGCGTCGAAAGCAGCGCCTCGCGGGTGCGGCGCAAGGTGTCCTTGAGCTCGTCGGCGAGCTTGAGTTCGGCCTCGCCGATCTTCTCGAACTTGAAGATCACCTCTTCCAGCGCCTGGTTGAGCAGGCTGGTGTTGTCGTGCGCGTCCTCCATCTGCCGCTTGAGGTTGAGTGCGTCCAGCGCGTGCTGCGCCTCGCTGTGCAGTTGGCGCAGCCTGGCGAAATCGAGCAGGCCGGCGAGTTCCTGGTAGCCGCCAAGGCGGATCAGGTTGTGCAGCTCGCGCGCCCGGGTGAGCGCCTTGACGATGGCGAGCAGCTGGCCGTGATCCTGGAGGGTGCGGACCTGCTGCGAGAACAGTTCGGCGTCGTCAAGCGAATAATCGAACAGCGCCTCGCGGATGGCTTCGATGTCGGCGCGGATTTCGGCTTCAGTCTTGAAGATGCTGCTGTAGTGCTGCATCTCGTCGCCAAGTTCGATGGTGAGCTCGGCGTAGTAGTCGGCGTTGGCCCGGTCGAACTCGCGCTGGATATCGGCGAAGTCCACCACGTAGCCGTAGCGGAACTTGCCGTAGCGACGATTGACCCGGGTGAGCGCCTGCAGCAGGTTGTGCCGCCTGATGACACGACCGAAGTAGAGCTTCTTGAGTCGTGGCGCGTCGAAGCCGGTGAGCAACATGTTGTAGACGAACAACAGGTCGATGGGCTGCTTGTCAGGCTTCGGACGCTTGAACTGCTCGATGACGGCCTTGCGCGACTCCTTGTCCCCTTCGTCGTGCAGGATCAACGCGGCTGTCAGCACCGGCTTGCCGTAACGAGTTGGGTCCTCGGCTACGCGACGGCTCGGGTATTCCGCGTCGTTGGCTGGCTCGGCGACGATGAAGCCCGTGTCCGGGGCCATCCTGAGCTGGAACTGCCGGTACAGCTCGCGTGCCTGCTCGGCGCTGTCGCAGATCACCATGCCACCGATGCTGTCGTCGGCATGGACTGTTTGCGATTGCAGGAAGTCGTCGAGGATGTAGTCGAGCATGGCGCCGGCGAAACGCTTGTGCGCATACAGCGCCTTGCGCTCGATGCCGCCCTGTTGCACTTCGATATCCGCCAGCGCCTGCTGCAGCTGCATCTTGTAGCGGGTAGCGATCTCCTCGCGGATCAGGCGCAGGGTGTAGCCGTCGGCAATGGAGGCGTTGTAGTAGTAGGTATGGATGTAGTCGCCGAACAGCGCCTTGGACTGCAGTTGCTCGCCGATCAGCGGTGTGCCGGTGAGGCCGAGCTTGATCGCGTTGCGGTCGGACTGCTCCAGGTTGGCGAGGAAGCTGCCTCTGGGGTTGTAGCTGCGATGCACCTCGTCGAGAAAATACACACGCTGTACGTTGAGGGCGTAGTCATTCGCCGCCACGACATCGGGGTCGTCGGCGAAGCGCTGGATGTTGACCACGGTGATTTCCGGCTCGCCGCGGTCGTTGTCGATCGCCACGTTCTTCTTCATGTCGCGGGCGAAGGCCTCGCGGTTTTCGATGACGTTGACGCTGAGGCCGCGCAGGCGGAACTCCTTGCACGCCTGATCGAGCAGGTCGATCCGGTCCACGATGAAATAGAAGCGGGCAACCTGCCCGTGCTGCTGGAACCAGTCGGTGAGGAAGCGCACGTTGTAGTACGCCAGCGCGGTCTTGCCGCTGCCCTGGGTGTGCCAGATGATGCCCTTGCGCACGCCGGCCGTCAGCCGTTCAGCAATGGCCAGCGTGGCGAACAGCTGCGGGTAGCGCATGACGTGCTTCTGGATGCCGTCTTCTTCATCCAGCCACGCAAAGGCGTATTGCAGGATGAAGTGCAGGCGCTGGCGGCTGAACAGCGAGGTGAGCAGGCGGTGGGTCGGCGTGTCGACAGCCTTGTTGCGCTCGAACTCCGGCGTGCCCTTGATGCTGGCCAGGTTGGTGTCGGTGAGGATGGCGTTCTCGACATCCTCCGGCAGCGGGCCGACGGTGCCGGCCAGTTCCGCTGCGCGCTCCTCGCGGAAGTAGTTGAAGTGCGCCTCGCCATAGGTGGACGCGGCGTAGAACGCTCCCTGTAGCGGCTCGAACTGGCCGTCGTCGTACTCCATGTTGTTGGAGAACGCCTGCAGCTGGATCAGGTTGAAGAAGTGCCGGAACTTGCGGTTGGCGTGGCGGCGATCCATGCGGCGGCGCTCTTCGAGCACGCCGCCGCGGTTCAGGGGCTTCTTCACCTCGATGATCACCAGCGGCAGGCCGTTGACCAGCAGAGTGATGTCGGGGCGGAAGTTGTCCTCGCCGTTCTCGAAGGGGAGTTCGGTGACGACGTGCCAGCTGTTGTTGTCCGGGTTGTCGAAGTCGATCAGGCGTTGGCCGGAGCGTGCGGTCAGGCGTTTGTGGAAAGCCTTGCCGAGATCTTCGTGTTGCAGCTCAAGACGTATTTCGTCGAGCAGCCCCGGTACTTGTTCCGTGCGCAGCCCGGGATTGATGCGCAGCAGCGCTGATTCGAAGATCGCCGGAAAGATATTGCTGTGCCTGTCCCGGGGGCTCTCCTTCAGCGAGAGGTACTCATAGCCCAGCCGCGTGAGGTGCAGCAGGGCCGGGATCTTGACCCGCGAGTCTTCGTTGAACGTGGCCATCAGGGCTCACTCATCCATGTGGGAATGTCGCGCTTTTCTGTAACACGCGCCCGACGTCAGTGCTTGGGCTTGGCCCGGGCGGCCATCCATTGCTGCAGCGTGGCCTGGGTCTGCGGCTGGAAGAACGCGTCGGTGAAGTCATCCAGCGGCAGCGCGTCCAGGTCGGCGTAGGCGCCGGCCAGGTCGGCGCGCGCCAGCTCGCGCGTGGCCAGCATGGCGGCCGCGGGCAGGGCCAGCAACGCCTCCATCCAGCGCGTCGTGTGCGCGACCACCTGGTCGGCGGGGACCAGCTCGTCGACGAAGCCACAGGCCAGCGCGGCATCTGCTTCGAGCATGCTGCCGGCCACCAGCAGGCGTTCCGCACGATGTCGGCCGACCACGCGGCGCAAGGCAAGCTGGATGCACTCCGGTACGATCAGGCCGACCTGCACCTCGTTCAGGCCGATCTTGAACGCGCCTTCGGCCATCACCCGGTAATCGCAGAACAGGGCGAGCACGGCACCACCCGCAGGGGCGTGTCCGGTGATGGCGGCGGCCAACGGAATGGGCGCGCGCGCCAGCGTGGCGCACAAGGCAAAGAGCTCACCCCAATACTCGCGCACGCCACGCCGGTCCTTGGCCAGCAGGGCCGGGATGTCGACGCCGGCGGAGTAGAGGCCAGGTGCGCCAGAGAGCACGATGCCGCGCACACCCTCGCGTACCCCGCTCTCGACCGCGTTGCGCAGTACCTGCAGCAGCTCCAGGTTCAGCGCGTTGACCGGAGGTCGCGCCATATTGATCTCGCGCACGGGACCGTGGTCGATGATGTTCAGCATGGCGTGCTCCTGATGCAGTGTGGGCGAGGCATTCCGCCTCTCAGCGTGGTTGTTCCGCCGCCGTCCACTGGTAGCGCAAGGCATAGTCAAGCGTTGCCTCGCCGTTGGCCGGCACGTTGACGCGGAACTCCAACAGGTCGGGATTCTGCGTGGAAGGCTTGCTGCTGGACGAGGTCAGGGTCCACTGCCGCCAGCGTTGCGGGTACTCACGCACGGTGACCATGCGGGCGGTGTCCCCGGCATTGCTGAGGCGAATGCGGAAGGCCTCGTCCATGCGGTGCGCCGGTGCGTCCACCTCGAACTTCGTGCGTTCGCGCGTGGCGCGCAGGTCGAACGCGGTGCCGAGGGTGATTGCCGCCTGGCTGCCTTTCGGCGTGTCGTTGATGCGGCCCTCGCCAATGAATTGCAGCGTGCCGCTGCGGTCCGCGCTGAGCACGCGCAGGTAGCCGGCCGGCAGGCTGTCGAACGCCTTCAGGGCCAGCATGCTGGTGATCTCACTGCCGTCGTTCGGCGTGAAGTCCGGGTTCAACACGGGCTGCGGCGGTCGATAGCCGGGGCTGCCGACGCTGTACAGGGCGGTGCGTTCACAGTCGATCGTGCGCGTCGCATACAGTGGCACCTGGCTGACGCTGTCGTTCGGCAGGTCGACGGGGGCGGGCAGCGTGTAGCTGCGGTAGTCGGCGAGACTCGCCTGTTCGGGCAGATCCGCCATCTTGGCCTCGGCGGCGAAGGCGCGGGCCATCATCGGGCGCGGCGCGGAGCTCTTGGCCATGTTGGGCTCGCCGGCGATCAAGGTGAGGCGCAGGCCCTGCCAGTCGCGGCCGCTGCGATTGGCGATGCTGGCACTGGAGGCAAACTGCATGTGGCAGGCAGCGCCAGGCGACAGCGTGCCGACGTAGGCGGCGCGCCAGCCCAGGCCGGCCGTCGGGTAACTCAAACTGGCCGTGACAGGGCCGGTACGGGCGGCGTCGATGCGCAGGTCGAGACGCAAGCCGGAAGGGACGTCGGCATCGGTCGAACGCACCGCCGCGTACTGCGTGACCAGGGTGCTGCGGCCTGCATCGTCGTGCACCAGCAACCCCTGGCCGGTGCGCAGCAGGGTGCCCTTGGCCAGGGACTCGCCGCCGCTGCCGAGTACTTCCACCTGCTGTCCGAGCAGGGCCGCGAGCGTCGCGTCGGCGCCGTGCGCGAGCAGCACGCGCTGGGAAAGGACGCTGCCAGCGCCGTCGGGCAGGCCCAGCGACAAGGCTTCGGTGTCGATTCGTGTCGGCATGCCCGCCAGGGTGACATCGTGCACGCCGGCCGCGAGCTCGAGTGCGCGCCGTTCGTGCACGACGGCGTAACCGGCGTCGACGTCCCCGTCGGCCGTGCTCGCGTACAGCGCTGGACTGTCGCTGCGGTAGATGGTCAGCTGTGTGGGGGTGGCGGCCTGCGCTGCAGCCAGGGTAAGCAGCATGAGCGTGCCAGCAGTCGCGGTGGTGCGCAGGATGGCGCGGGTGGGCATGCGCTGTTCTCCAGGTGGGGACCAGGGACCATGGTACCTGCCCGCAGCTGAGCGCAACCCGCGTGGTGCGGTTTCAGGCCGTCGGTGGTGCGGTGACGGCGGCACGGATGCTGGCGGGCAGCGGTGCCGGCTGCCCGGTTGTCGGATCGACCCACACCATGACCACGTACCCGTCGCAATACAGGCAATCGGGGTCGCCGGCGCTGACGATGTGGTGGGCCAGGGTGATGGAGGTGGCGCCGGCCCGCGTGCACGCCAGCCGTACCGCCAAGCGTTCGGGCCAGGTAATCGGCCGACGGTAGTTGAGCTGGGCCGCGGCGACCACCGGCATGCCGGTGGGGCCATGCCAGTCGGGTACGCCCTGCATCCACTGCAGCCGCGCCTCCTGCAGGTAGACCAGGTAGGCGGCGTTGTTGACGTGGTTGAAGGCATCGAGGTCGCCCCAGCGCGCTTCCATGTGCGCGACGAAGACTGGCGGCACCGGGGCTGGCCGGGTCTGGCTCGCATCCACAGGGGCGGCCGCCTTGCTCACGCTGCGGACTGCCGCTTGCCGCGACGTACCGGGTCGGCGCTCTTGCCGCTGGCGGCAGCCTGAGCGGTGCGCTTGGGGTTGGCGCCTGCGCCCAGGTGCGGCCCCAGGAACTGGCCGGTATAGGACTCCGGGGTCGCGGCGACGGTTTCCGGCGTGCCGGTCACCAGGACGCGTCCGCCGCCGGCACCACCCTCGGGGCCGAGGTCGATGATCCAGTCGGCGGTCTTGATCACGTCGAGGTTGTGCTCGATGACCACCACCGTGTTGCCCTGGTCCACGAGCTGGTGCAGTACATCGAGCAATTGCTCGATGTCGTGGAAATGCAGGCCGGTGGTGGGTTCGTCGAGGATGTACAGGGTATTGCCGGTATCGCGCTTGGACAGCTCGCGCGAGAGCTTCACGCGCTGTGCCTCGCCACCGGACAGCGTGGTCGCGCTCTGCCCGAGCTTGATGTAGTCGAGGCCGACGGCACGCAGCGTCTCCAGCTTGCGCGCGACAACCGGCAGGTTTTCCAGCAGCTGCAGCGCCTCCTCGACGGTCATGTCGAGCACGTCGGCGATGGTGTAGCCCTTGTACAGGATTTCCAGCGTCTCGCGGTTGTAGCGCTTGCCGTGGCACACGTCGCAGGGCACGTAGACGTCGGGCAGGAAGTGCATCTCCACCTTGATCAGGCCGTCGCCCGCGCAGGCCTCGCAGCGGCCGCCGCGCACGTTGAAGCTGAAACGACCCGGGGTGTAGCCACGGGCCCGCGCCTCGGGCACCTGGGCGAACATCTCGCGCAGCGGGGTGAACAGGCCAGTGTAGGTGGCCGCGTTGGAGCGCGGGGTGCGGCCGATCGGCGACTGGTCGATCTCCACCACCTTGTCGAACAGCTCCAGGCCGGTGACCGAGTCGTACTTGGCCGGTTGCGTGCTGGCGCCGTTCAAGTGTGCGGCGGCTAGGCGGTACAAGGTGTCGTTGACCAGGGTCGATTTGCCCGAGCCGGATACACCGGTGACGCAGGTCAGCAGTCCGGAGGGGAAGGCGACGTCGATGTGCTGCAGATTGTTGCCGCTGGCACCGTGGATGCGCAGCCACGCGTCGGGATCTGGAACTGGCCGGCGGCGCCTGGGCACGCGGATGGCGCGCTTCCCGGACAGGTATTGCCCGGTGATCGAGCGCGGCGCGGCAAGGATGTCGCGCACCTGACCCGCGGCGACCACCTCGCCGCCGTGGGTGCCGGCGCCCGGTCCGATGTCGAGCACATGGTCGGCGGCGCGGATGGCATCCTCGTCGTGCTCGACCACGATCACGGTATTGCCCAGGTCGCGCAGGCGTTTCAGCGTGGCCAGCAGGCGTTCGTTGTCGCGCTGATGCAGGCCGATGGACGGCTCGTCCAGTACATACATGACTCCGACCAGGCCGGCGCCAATCTGCGAGGCCAGGCGGATGCGCTGCGCCTCGCCGCCGGACAGGGTGTCGGCCTGGCGGTCGAGCGTGAGGTAGTTCAGGCCCACATCGCTCAGGAACACCAGGCGCTCGCGGATCTCCTTGACGATCTTCGCGGCGACCTCGCCACGCCAGCCGGGTAGCTGCAGCGCCGCAAAGAACGCGGTGACTTCGTCGATCGAGTGCGCGCCGAGCGCCGGCAGCGCGAGGTCGGCGACGAACACGTTGCGCGCCGAACGGTTCAGGCGCTCGCCGTGGCAGGCCGGGCAGGGCTGCTCGCTGATGTACTTGGCCAGTTCCTCGCGCACCGCCGGCGAATCCGTTTCCTTGTAGCGCCGTTCCAGGTTCGGCAGGATGCCCTCGAACGCGTGCTCGCGGGTGACCTCGCCGCCGCGTTCGGTCAGGTAGCGGAACGCGATCTTCTGTTTGCCACTGCCGTAGAGGATGGCCGTCTGTACGTCCTTGGGCAGATCGCACCAGCGCGTGTCGGCATCGAAGCCATAGTGCTTGCCCAGCGAGAGCAGCATGCGGTAATAGTGCGGGTTGCGCCGGTCCCAGCCGCGCACCGAGCCGCCCGAAAAGGGCAACTGCGGGTGGGCGACCACGCGCGCGGGGTCGAACACCTCCTTCACGCCGAGGCCGTCGCACTCCGGGCAGGCACCCACCGGCGAGTTGAACGAGAACAGACGCGGCTCCAGCTCGGGCAGCGAGTAGTCGCACACCGGACAGGAAAACCGTGACGACAGCAGCAGCGGCGGTGCCGCGCCATCGTTCATGTCGGCCACGGTCAACAGGCCATCACCGATGCGCAGTGCGGTTTCCACCGATTCGGCCAGGCGCTGGCGGATGTCCTCACGCGGGCGGAAGCGGTCGATGACTGCCTCGATGGTGTGCTTCTGGCGCAGCATCAGGGGCGGTACCGCGTCGAGGTCGTATACCGCCCCGTCGATCCGCGCACGCACGAAGCCCTGGGCCCGCAGCTGGTCGAGGACCTGCACGTGCTCGCCCTTGCGCTCGCGCACCACCGGGGCCAGCAGCATGTAGCGGCGCTCGGCATCCAGGGCCAGGATGGCGTCGACCATCTGCGTGACGGTCTGCGCCTGCAGCGGCGTGCCGTGGTCCGGGCAGCGCGGGGTGCCGACGCGGGCGTACAGCAGGCGCAGGTAGTCGTAGATCTCGGTGATCGTGCCGACGGTGGAGCGCGGATTGTGCGAGGTCGACTTCTGCTCGATGGAGATCGCCGGCGACAAGCCCTCGATGGCGTCGACGTCCGGCTTTTCCATCATCGACAGGAACTGCCGCGCATAGGCCGACAGCGACTCGACGTAGCGACGCTGGCCCTCGGCATAGATGGTGTCGAACGCCAGCGAGGATTTGCCGGACCCGGACAGGCCGGTAATCACGATCAGCTGGTCGCGCGGCAGTTCGACGTCGATGTTCTTGAGATTGTGGGTGCGCGCGCCGCGGATTCGGATGGTATCCATGCCGGTCGGATATGGGGCGAATGGAGCACTATAACAACCTGGCCGCGAGCCGACCCCGTGCGTTCGTGCCGAGCGGTCCGCGGCATGGTTGCCGGCCTTGGCGCGCGCGGATTTGACCGCGCCTGGCCGGAATCACTATAATCCCCGGTCCGGCGGGCCCAGATGCCCGCCGCGGCCATACCCAAGAGAATAACGACAGAAGGGCATACCAATGAGCTACGCAGTCATCAAGACTGGCGGCAAGCAATATCGCGTGCAGCAGGGAGACGTGCTGCGGGTCGAGCTGCTGGCTGCCGAAGCAGGCGCGACAGTGACATTCGACCAGGTGCTGTTGCTGGGCGATGGCGAGGCGATCAGCGTGGGCACGCCCCTGGTCGAGGGCGCCACGGTCAGCGCCACCATACGCAGGCACGGCCGCGCGGACAAGATCCGCATCATCAAGTTTCGCCGGCGCAAGCACTACAAGCGCCAGCAAGGCCACCGCCAGCATTTCAGCGAAGTCGAAATCACGGGCATCAATGCCTGAGCAACTGGAGCATCAGTCATGGCACACAAGAAAGGCGTAGGTTCCAGCCGCAACGGCCGCGATTCGAACCCGAAGTATCTCGGCGTCAAACTGTACGGCGGTCAGGCCGTGACGGCCGGCAACATCATCGTGCGCCAGCGCGGCACGCAGTTCCATCCTGGCACCGGTGTCGGCCTGGGTCGCGACCACACCTTGTTTGCACTGGTCGACGGCAAGGTGCAGTTCAAGGTGCGCGGCGACAAGAACCGGCGTTTCGTCGACGTCGTCCCTGGCGACGCCATCCCGGGCTGAGCCAGGCGCGCAGCGGCGGCATGCATGGCCCCGCTTCGGCGGGGCCTTTGCTTTTGTATGGCCGGAAGTTGCGGATCGGGAAGCGGAAAAGCGGATTTGCCGCGGGTCCCGTACCATGCGCCTGAGGCGAGCCTGCCGATTCCCCATACTCGATTCCCCTCTCCCGGCCATCCATGAAATTTGTCGACGAAGCGCGTATCACGGTCCAGGCGGGCGACGGCGGCAATGGCTGCGCCAGCTTTCGGCGCGAGAAGTTCATCCCGCTCGGTGGTCCGGACGGGGGTGACGGTGGGCGCGGCGGCTCGGTCTGGCTGGTGGCCGACGAAGGACTGAATACCCTGGTGGATTTCCGCCATCAGCGCCATTTCAAGGCCCAGCGCGGGCAAAACGGCATGGGCAGCCAGATGTACGGCAGGGGCGGTGAGGACAAGGCCATCCGCGTGCCGGTCGGCACCGTGGTCAGCAACATCGACACCAACGAGGTCATTGGCGACCTCACCGCCAATGGCCAGCGCCTGCTGGTGGCCCAGGGCGGCAAGGGTGGCCTGGGCAACATCCACTTCAAGAGCTCGGTCAACCGGGCCCCGCGCAAGGCGACGCCGGGCACACCGGGAGAGGCACGCGAGCTGAAGCTGGAGTTGCGCGTGTTGGCCGATGTCGGCCTGCTCGGCTTCCCCAACGCCGGCAAGTCCACCTTCATCCGTGCGGTGTCGGCGGCGACGCCGAGGGTGGCGGATTACCCGTTCACCACCCTGCATCCGCATCTTGGCGTAGTGCGCCTCGGCCCCGAGCAGAGCTTCGTCATTGCCGACCTGCCGGGCCTGATCGGCGGTGCGGCGCTGGGCGCGGGACTGGGCATCCAGTTCCTGCGCCATGTCGCGCGCACGCGCCTGTTGCTGCACCTGGTCGACATGAGCTCGGCGCAGGCCAGCGACGTTGCGGCCCAGGTGCGGGCCATCGAGCACGAGCTGGCGGGTTTCGATCCCGGGTTGCTGGAGCGTCCGCGCTGGCTCGTGTTGAACAAGGCCGACATGCTGCCACCCGGGGAGCGCGATTCCCTCGCGCGCGACATCGTCGCCGAGCTGGGCTGGACGCAGCCGTGGTTCGTGGTCTCGGCGCTTGCCCGCGAGAACACGCTGGCCGTATGCAGGCAGGTGCAGCGCTTTTTCGAGGCTGCGCAACAGGCCGATGCCAACCGCGTGGACATGCGGCCCGACGACGTGCGGGCGCGCGGTGACGACACTCCAGCCTGAACAAGCCCAGTGATCCCGGTTGTGGCTGTCCATGATAATGAATATCATTCGTGGACCTGGTCCTGGATGCCGTGCATGAAGTCCCCGTCCCTGTTGCCGTTGCTGCTGGCGTTGTTGTTCCCCATGGTGGCAATCGCGGCCGATACGCCGACCTTCACCCTGGTGTTGCAGAACCATCGTTATGTGCCCAACGAATTGCGCATCCCGGCGCAAACGCGGGTCAAGCTTGAAATTGTCAACAAGGATCCCACGCCGGAAGAGTTCGAGAGCGTCGATTTCCCCGCCGAGAAGATCGTCATGCCGAACAGCACCATCAGTGTCTTCGTCGGTCCGTTGAAACCCGGGCGTTACGGTTTCTACGGTGAATTCCATCAGCCCACGGCAAAGGGCACGTTGATCGTGGAGTAGTTGCCATGTGGGGCATCGCATTGCTGGTCTTCCGCGAAGTGCTCGAGGCCGCCCTGATCGTCACGGTGGTCGCGGCGGCGACGCGCGGCGTGGCCCGGCGCAGCGTGTTCATCGGTGGCGGGATCACGCTGGGGGTGCTCGGTGCCCTGCTGGTGGCGGCCTTCGCAGGCGCCATCAGCAACGCGGTCAGCGGGGTGGGGCAGGAATTGTTCAATGCCTCGGTGTTGTTTGCCGCGGTAGTCATGATTGGTTGGCATGTGATCTGGATGTCCAGCCACGGACGCGAGATGGCCAGGCAGATGAAGGAGCTGGGCGGCGCGGTGCAGGCCGGCAGCAGTTCCCTGGCCATGCTGTTGGCCGTCGTGGCGCTGGCGGTCCTGCGCGAGGGTTCCGAGATCGTGCTGTTCCTCACCGGCATGCTGGCGGGCGGTGCGACTGGGCTGTTGCCCGGCCTGGCCCTGGGGATTGCGGCCGGCACGGCGGTGGGGTTGACGCTGTATTTCGGATTGCTGCGTATCCCCGTGCGCTACTTCTTTACCGCCACGAACTGGATGCTGGTGCTGCTGGCGGCCGGCCTGGCGTCCTCGGCGGCACGCTACCTGGTGCAGGCTAACTGGGTGCCGGCATGGGGCAACCAGATATGGGACAGCTCGTCGCTGCTGTCCAACGGCTCGGTCCTGGGCAACATCCTGCACATCCTGATCGGCTACGACGCGCAGCCTTCGGGCATCCAGCTGGTGTTCTACGGCGTCGTGGTGGTATTGCTCGTGCTGGGCATGAAACTGGTCGGCGACGCGGGCAAGCGCGCCAAGGCCGCAGCGGCATCGACGCCATCCGCGCAGGGCGCGCCAGCCGGTTGAGGGCTGGCGCCTGCCTCACATGCGGAACACGCCGTAGCGCTGCGCCTCGATCGGCGCATTCATCGATGCGGAAATCGCCAGTGCGAGTATCCGGCGCGTATCCGCCGGATCGATGATGCCGTCGTCCCACAGGCGGGCGCTTGCGTAATACGGATGGCCCTGGCGCTCATACTGCTCGCGCAGCGGTGCCTTGAACGCTTCCTCCTCAGCTGCCGACCACTCGCCGCCGCGGGCCTCGATGCCGTCGCGGCGCACGGTCGCCAGCACCGATGCGGCCTGCTCGCCACCCATCACCGAGATCCGCGCGTTCGGCCACATCCACAGGAAGCGCGCGCCATAGGCACGGCCGCACATGGCGTAGTTGCCGGCGCCGAAGCTGCCGCCGATGACCACGGTGAACTTCGGCACGTGCGAGCAGGCCACGGCGGTGACCATCTTCGCGCCATCCTTGGCGATGCCGGCCTGCTCATATTTCTTGCCGACCATGAAGCCGGTGATGTTCTGCAGGAACACGAGCGGGATGTTGCGCTGGTTGCACAGCTCGATGAAGTGCGTGCCCTTGAGCGCGCTTTCCGCGAACAGGATGCCGTTGTTGGCGACGATGCCGACCGGGTAGCCGTTGATGCGCGCGAAGCCGGTGACCAGGGTCTTGCCGTAGCGCGCCTTGAACTCCTGCAGCTCCGAGCCGTCGACGATGCGGGCGATCACCTCGCGGATGTCGAACGGCTGGCGCGTGTCGGTCGGGATGATGCCGTACAGCTCGCGCGCCGGGTACTTCGGCTCCCGCGGCTCGTGCAGGACCAGCGGCATGGGCTTGCGGCGGTTGAAGTTGCCGACGATGTTGCGCGCCAGCGCCAGCGCATGCGCATCGCTCTCGGCGTAGTGGTCGGCGACGCCGGACAGGCTGGTGTGCACCTCGGCGCCGCCCAGGGTCTGCGCGTCGACCACCTCGCCGGTGGCGGCCTTGACCAGCGGCGGACCGCCGAGAAAGATCGTGCCGTTGCCCTTGACGATGATGGTCTCGTCGCTCATGGCCGGGACGTAGGCGCCGCCGGCGGTGCACGAGCCCATCACCACGGCCAGCTGCGGAATGTTCAGCGCCGACATGCGCGCCTGGTTGTAGAAGATGCGGCCGAAGTGCTCCTTGTCCGGGAACACCTCGTCCTGCAGCGGCAGGAAGGCGCCGCCGGAGTCGACCAGGTAGACGCACGGCAGGTGGTTTTCCAGCGCGATTTCCTGTGCCCGCAGGTGCTTCTTCACCGTCATCGGGAAGTAGGTGCCGCCCTTCACCGTGGCGTCGTTGGCTACCACCAGCACCTCGGTGCCGTCGACGCGGCCGATGCCGGTGATCAGCCCGGCGCCCGGCGCCGCGTCCTCGTACATGCCGTGGGCGGCCAGCGCAGACAGCTCCAGGAACGGTGAGCCTGGATCGAGCAGGGCGCGGATGCGCTCGCGTGGCAGCAGCTTGCCGCGCGCGACGTGTTTTTCCCGCGCCTTGCTGCCACCGCCCTCGGCACTGTGCAGGAGTTGGCGCTGGAGATCGTCGACCAGTTCCTGCATGTGCGCGCTGGCCTGCTGGAACTCGGTCGAGCGCGGATTGACCTGGGTGACGATCGTGCTCATGGATACGGACTCGCTGGGAACCGGACAAGGGTGCCACGGGGCGGCAATGGCTGGTGCGCGCGTCGACGATTTGCGGCGCGGGTGACCGGTGGATGATAACCGGCGGCGCGCGGCAACCGTAACGCCATGCCCCGCGCAAAAAAAACGGCCGCCAAGGGCGGCCGTTTCGGATGGCGAAGCCGGCGGGCTCAGTGGCCGCCGCCGTCCTTCTTCGCGCCCTTGACGCTGTCGACGGCACTCTTGGCGGCGTCGGCGGCATTGCTGGCAGCACTCTTCGCTGCATCGGCCGCCTTGCCGGCGGCATCGGCAGCGTTGGCTGCGGCGTTTTCGGCCGAGGTCTGCATGGTATCGGTGGTCGCGCTCGAGGCGGCGGCGGCAGCCTGCTGTGCCTGGTCGGCGGCCTGGCCTGCGGCGTCCGCGGCCGCACCGGCCTGGGTGGCAGCCTGGTTGGCTTCGGTGTTCGAGGCCTCGGCAGCGGCCTGCTGTGCCTGATCGGCGGCTTGCTGGGCCGTATCGGCCGATTGCTGGGCGTCCTGAGCAGAATCCTGTGCCCCGTTGCTGCAGGCGGCCAGCACAGCGACCAGCGCAGCAGCAAGCAAAGTACGCATGAACTTCATCGGAAATCTCCTGGAAATGGGTGTAGGTAACCACCAGAGTGGCCGCACTATTAGACCCCGTCTGCCAGCCCAACGCCAGCGGCACTGGACGGCCAGATATCGCAGGCGTTCAGTCGCCACCTCTGCAGCAGACAGGTGATGCAGGCCGTGGCGGATGTCAAGCATCCGTGTACGTCCATGGTGAGAGTGCCCATCGCGGTGGGGCGCCCCGGTAGTGGGCGGGCCGCGTGGGCGCGCGTTGACGGTTGGCTCAGCCGTCGCATTCCACGGCTATGGCGGTGGCTTCCCCGCCACCGATGCACAGGGTGGCAATGCCGCGCTTGCCGCCGCGCTGGCGCATGGCGTTGATCAGCGTCACCACCAGGCGGGCGCCGCTGGCGCCGATCGGATGGCCGAGCGCGCAGGCGCCGCCATGCACATTGAGCTTGTCGTGCGGGATGCCAAGTTCGCGCATGGGCGCCATGGCGACCACGGCAAACGCCTCGTTGACCTCGAAGAGATCCACGTCCTCCAGCTTCCAGCCGGCCTTCTGCAGCACCTTCTGGATCGCGCCGACCGGAGCGGTGGTGAACCACTTGGGCTCCTGCGAGTGCGTGGCGTGCGCGACGATGCGCGCCAGCGGCTTGATGCCACGCGCCTTGGCGTCCTCGGCGCTGAGCAGCACGACGGCCGCGGCGCCGTCGGAGATACTCGAGGAGCTGGCGGCCGTGATGGTGCCGTTTTCCTTGCGGAAGGCCGGCTTGAGCTGTGGCACCTTCTCGATGTTGGAACGCCCCGGCTGCTCGTCGGTATCCACCTGCACGTCGCCCTTGCGGCCGCGCACCGTGACCGGCACGATCTCGTCGGCAAACGAGCCGTCCTTCTGCGCCGCCTGGGCACGCTTGACCGATTCGATCGAGAACGCGTCCTGCTCCTCGCGGGTGAAGTGGTATTTGTCGGCGCACAGCTCGCCGAACACGCCCATGGCCTCGCCATCGTAGGGGTTGGTCAGGCCATCCCAGGCCATGTGGTCGACCAGCTTGCCGTCGCCATAGCGGATGCCGACGCGGGCGTTGACCATGTGCGGCGCATTGGTCATGGATTCCATGCCGCCGGCCAACACGACCGATGCGGAGCCAGCCTTGATCAGGTCGTGACCGAGCATGATCGCCTTCATGCCGGAACCGCAGACCTTGTTGATGGTCGTGCAGCCGACACTGGCCGGAAGGCCGGCGCCGAAGGAAGCCTGGCGCGCCGGCGCTTGACCGAGGTTTGCCGGCAACACGCAGCCCATGATCACTTCGCTGACCTCGGCGCCCGGCACGCCGGACTGCTCGAGCGCCGCCTTCATGGCGGTGGCGCCCAGCTGTGGGGTGGGGACGCCGGTGAACTGGCCCAGGAACGAGCCGATGGCCGTGCGCTTGGCCCCGGCAATGACAATGCTGATATCCGACATGGTGGCTCCGGTCTGACGTTGTGGGGCTGGGTGCCCCTCCAGCTGAGGCCCTGGATTATCGCAGTCGCCTTGGACGGCGGCAAATTCGCGGTGGAGACACTGGCGTGCAGGAAATTGCCTGCTTCATTGTTTTTTTGTTGTGCCAAGATGGCCGCCAGCGGCCGGTGGTCGGTGGGCTGGGGCCGCGTTCGAGCTGGGGGCACGCCATGCAGCATCTTTGTCTGTCGACACCTCTGAGGGATGCCGCGTTGTCAGCGGCCGTCGCGCTTGCCCTGGCCGGCTGCGGCGGTGGCGGGGGCTACGTGCGGCCGGCGATCACCGGGACACCCGCCCCGCCCACGAACCCGGTCACGCCGCCGACCACGCCGTCGGGTCCGGAACAACAGCCGCCAATCGACGCGCAGCTGGCCATTACCGATGCGTACGCGGCCCACGCCCAGGGCTACGACGGCGCCGGCGTCGTCATCGGCTTCGTCGACAGCGGCATCATGCGCAACCACCCGGCGTTGGCGGGACGGGTCGCCAAGGAGCTCGTGTATGTCGACCCAAGCCGGAACAACCTGGCCGTCGACGACGTCATTGGCCATGGCACGATGGTCGCGGAAATCGCCGCCGGCGTGCCGATAGGCAAGTTTGCCGGCGGCCTGGCACCGGGTGCGACCCTGGTTGCTGCGCGCGTCATCGACGATGCCGCTCCCAGCGACAATGGCACCCGGCCGCCCGCCGTGGTCACTCCCGGCGACGCCGTCCCGCTGGGCCAGGTGGCGGCGGACCTGGTCGCGGCCGGCGTCCAGGTGATGAACAATTCCTGGGGTGGCATCACCTGGAGCAGCGGCGATACCGCAACCACCCAGGGCTTCCGCGCGGCCTATGGCCCGTTCGTCAACACCTGGGGTGGCCTGGTGGTGTTTGCCGCCGGCAATGGCTCGCAGGCCAACCCCAGCACGATTGCCGCGCTGCCTACGCTGGCGCCGGAACTGGAAAAGGGCTGGCTCGCCGTCGTGGCGGTGGACAGCAACCATCCGGGCCAGTTGGCGAGTTACTCCAACAAGTGCGGGGTGGCGGCCGATTATTGCCTGGCCGCGCCGGGCGGCGTGGTGGTCAGCGGCAAGGACGACACTGCCACCAGCCTCAGCTATTACGTTGCCACCGGCACCTCGCTGGCCACGCCCCAGGTTTCCGGCGCCGCCGCCCTGGTCTGGCAGGCCTACCCCTACTTCAGCAATGACCTGGTGCGCCAGACCCTGCTGGGGACGGCCGACGACCTCGGCGCGCCCGGCGTCGACCCGGTGTTCGGCTACGGCGAGCTCAACGCCGGCCGGGCGGTCAACGGCCCAATGCAGTTCAACTGGGGTGACGTCACGGTCAACTTCACCGGCGACTCGAGCTGGAACAACCCGATCTCTGGCGCGGGCGGCCTGGTCAAGCAAGGTACCGGCAGCCTGGTGCTGACGGCGCCATCCACATATGCCGGGATGACCCAGGTGCAGGGCGGCAGCCTGCGCGCGCAGTCACTGGCCGGGGATGTGCAGGTGGGCGCGGCCGGCACGCTGGATGGCACGCCCAGCGTCGCCGGCGACGTGCTCAATGCCGGCGTACTGGCGGTGCACGGCGGCGACACCGCCATAGGCGGCGGCTATACCCAGCAGGCGGGCGGGCGTCTGGCCGTATCCCTGGGCTCCGCGCTGCGCGTGGCCGGTGCGGCCGCCATCCAGGGCGGTGATCTGTACGTCCTGGGAACCGACAGCGGTTATGTGGCCAATGCGCACACCGAGGTGCTCAGTGCCGGCGGCGGCTTGACTGGCGCGTTCTCCGCACTGGACAAGGCGTCCAACGTGACCCTGCTCACGGCGAGCGTGCAATACGACGCCAACACCGCCTGGCTCGACGTGACGCAGGTCGCGGCCAGCGCCGTGCCGGGCCTCACCTACACTGCCGCCACCAGCAACGCCGCACAGCGCGTCGATGGCGCGTTCGCACAGATCAACACGCAGTTGGCCGCCGCGGGTGCGGGCGCTGCCAGCGCGGCGCCGGTGGCCACGGATTTCATGCGCGGCGCCGCGGACCTGCAGCGCTCGGCCAGCGCCAGCGTGGTCGGTGCGTCGCTGGACAGCTTGTCCGGGCAATTGCATGCAGCCAGCGCGGCCTTGACCTTTGCCGCCATCGACGCCGGCACGCGGGCGTTGTCCGATCGCCTCGATGCGTTGCGGGAGCAGCCGCAGACGGGCGGATGGGCCACGGACCTGGCGCGTGGCGGCGGCCTGGCGCGCAGCGGCTACAGTCCGGTGGCCTATGACCTGAGCGGTGCGCTGGTGGGTGCGGACCAACGCATTGGTGCGTCCGGTGTGGCCGGCTATGCCATCAGCCGCAGCGCCTGGCTCGGGCAGCTTGCCGGGCGACCCGACCAGGGCCGCAGCCGCGCCATCGAGGGCATGCTGTATGCCGGCACCTTGCATGGCGACTGGTATGCGATGGGACGGTTCGGCGTGGGCAATTATCGCCAGACCATGCACCGGCAGATTCGGTTGGGCGACAGCTACGCCGGTGTCGGCAGCGACAGCCGTGGCCGCTATGGCGTGGCCGGCGGCGAGACCGGCTACCGGTTGGGCCTAGGCGGCGGCGCCCTCACTCCCTACGCCAGCCTGCAGTATGCGCGGATCGAGCGCAGCGGTTTCGACGAAGCCGGCGCCTACGGTTTCGGCCTGAGGGCGGATGCGCACGCTGTGGCGCGCTGGCAGGCCGGAATTGGCATGCGCGCCGCACGCGAATGGGCGCTGGCCTCGGGTGGCGCGCTCAGTGTGCAGGTGCGAGCCCTGTGGCAACAGGCATTCGGGTTGCGCGGCGACGTGTTCGACGGCAGCTTCAGCGGTATCCAGCAACTTGCGCCGTTGCCGGGCATTGGCTTGTCGCGGCGCGGTGCTGTGCTGGGCACCACGCTGCAATGGCAGCTCAGCCCCCGTGCCGGCTTGCGCCTGGCCTATGACCGCTACGGTGGCCAATACGAGACGTCCTCGTCAGCCATGGCCAGCCTGCGCGTCGACTTCTGAGTCCCGTGCCGCCATTGGGGCCGGTCGGGCAGGCTCCCGCCACCGCGAGGTGAAGCCTGCCGCGGCTCAGGCCTTGCCGTGAAACAACTCGCGGCCGATCAGCATGCGGCGGATCTCGTTGGTGCCGGCGCCGATCTCGTAGAGCTTGGCGTCGCGCAGCAGCCGCCCGGTCGGGTAGTCGTTGATGTAGCCGTTGCCGCCCAGCGACTGGATCGCCTCCAATGCCACCATCACCGCCTTGCGCGAGGCATCGAGCAGGCAGGCTGCCGGATCGATGCGTGATTTCCGGCCCGAGTCGAACTGCTTGGCGACCATATAGGCAAAGCCGCGTGAGCTCTGCAACGCCGTGTACATGTCGGCGACCTTGGCCTGCATGATCTCGAAGGTGCCGATTGGGGCGTTGAACTGCTTGCGTTCGCGTACATAGGGCAGGGTGATGTCGAGCGCCGCCTGCATCAGGCCGATGGGTCCGCCGGAGAGCACCAGGCGCTCGGTGTCGAGCCCGTTCATGAGTACGCGCACGCCCTCGTTGACCTCGCCGACGATGTTTTCCGCCGGGATGGCGCAGTCCTCGAACACCAGCTCACAGGTGTTCGAGCCACGCATGCCGAGCTTGTCCAGCTTTTGTGCGGTATGGAAGCCCTGCATGCCCTTTTCGACGATGAAGGCGGTCATGCAGCGACTGCCGACGTTGCGTGGTGCCGTGCGCATGTACACCAGGAGCACGTCGGCATCGGGGCCATTGGTGATCCACATCTTGTTGCCGTTGGCGATCCAGGCGTCGCCCTTTTTTACCGCCTTGCAACTCATCGAGCCGACCACGTCGGAGCCGGCGCCGGGTTCGCTCATCGCCAGTGCGCCGACGTATTCGCCGCTGCACAGCTTCGGCAGGTACTTGCGTTGCTGTTCCGACGTGCCGTTGTGGTAGATGTTGTTGACGCACAGGTTGGAGTGCGCGCCGTAGGACAGGCCGACCGAGCCCGAGGCGCGCGAGATTTCCTCCATGGCCACCATGTGCGCGAGGAAACCCATGCCGCTGCCGCCGAGCTCGACCGGCACGGTCACGCCGAGCAGGCCCATGTCGCCCAGCTTGCGCCACAAATCCGCCGGAAACAGGTTGTCGCGGTCGATGCGATCGGCGCGCGGCGCGATCTCCTTTTCCGAGAACGTGCGCACGGCGTCGCGCAGCATGTCGATGTCTTCGCCCAACGAAAACGGGTGCACGGCGCCCTCCCTCGGCCAGTCAGTGCATGATGGTAGCGCACAGGCCTGCGGCGCGGTCGGGTGCAGCCACGCCGAGACGCAGAAAAATCGTTGGGAACGATTTTTGACATCGCGCAGCGATGGCCCGAAGGGCGGCTGCCA
>JAFKMZ010000003.1 GCA_017305055.1 Lysobacterales bacterium | reverse complement strand
CACGTGCCGCATTTCAAGCCCGGCAAGGAACTGCGCGAGCGGATCAACCTGGGTCGAACCGGCGCAGGCGAATAAACTGCGCCGCGCGTGCGACAGCCTGCGCCGACGGCGCGGGCTGCTGCGTCAAATCCGGCGTGTGGCTGTGCCTGCGCCGGGCAATCGGGTAGAGTTTTCGGCATGCGCGTGCTTGCCTTCATGATACTTGCCTTGTTCGTCGCCGCCGGGGTGCTGGTGGGCGCGCTCAATGCCGAGTCGGTGGCCTACGACTTTGCTTTTTTTCAGGTGCACTGGCCCAAGGGAGCGTCCTTGCTCGGCGCCCTCGTGGTGGGCTGGCTGCTTGGCGGGCTGACCGCATGGCTGGGGGTGAGCTTGGCCGCACGCCGACGCCGCCGTGAACTGCAGCCTGGCAGTGGCAAGAGCGCCCCGCCGCGGCCATGAATTTTCTCTACCTGCTCGTGGTGCTGTTGCCGATCGCCTTCGGTGTCGGGTGGTGGGCGTCGCGCCGCGCCGTGGCACAGCGCTCGGGCGTCCAGGTCAGCGAACTGTCGTCGGATTATTTCCGTGGTCTGAACTATCTGCTCAACGAGGAGCAGGACAAGGCCATCGAGGTTTTCCTCCGGCTGGCCGAGTACAACCACGATACGGTGGAAACCCATCTCGCCTTGGGCAACCTGTTCCGGCGCCGCGGCGAGGTCGATCGGGCGATCCGCGTGCATCAGCACCTGGTTTCCCGGTCCGGCTTGTCCGATGCGATGAAGACCATCGCCTTGCTGGAGCTGGGCGAGGACTACGTGCGCGCGGGTCTGCTCGACCGCGCCGAATCCCTGTTCTCGGACCTGGTGGCGATGAAGGCACACGCGCCGTCGGCCTTGCGCCACTTGATCGCGATCTACCAGCACGAGCGTGACTGGCACAAGGCGATCGAACATGCACGCCGGCTCGAGGCCATGACCGGTGAGGACCAGGCACCCACCATCGCGCAGTTCTATTGCGAGCTGGCCGACCGCTCGCGGCAGCATGGTGCACGGGCCGAGGCGCGCGAGTACCTGCAGCGGGCATTTGCCTGCCAGCCTGCCTGCGTGCGTGCCTTCATGCTGACCGGCCAGCTGGAAGCAGAGGACGGCCATCACGCCGCCTCGGTGGATGCGTACGAGGCCGCGATCGAGGCCGACAGCGCGTTCCTGCCAGGGATCCTGCCGCCGCTCCTGGCCAGCTATGCGCGTTCGCACCAGATGGACCGCGCCGAAAAATTCCTGCGCAGCCTGCTGGATCGCTACCACGGCGTGTCGCCGGTGCTGGCCCTGACCCGCCTTTACCGGCAGCGCGATGGCGAACGGGCCGCAATCGACTTCCTCACCGCACAGTTGCGCCAGCGCCCGTCGGTGCGCGGACTGATGGCGCTGATCGATGCCACCATGGACAAGGTGGAGGGCGAGGCCCATGAGAATTTCCTGATCCTGCGCGACCTCACCACCAAGCTGTTGGAAGGGCAGGCGATGTATCGCTGCAGCCGGTGCGGATTCGGTGCCAAGGCACATCACTGGCAATGCCCGAGCTGCAAGAGTTGGAGCACCATTCGGCCGATCCATGGCGTGGCCAGCGAGTGACATGGTCGCACTGGCCGCATGCGCATGGCTGTTGGCCGCGTTCTCGATCGCGCTGCTGCTGGCGCGCGCCGCCATTGCCTACGCCAACTGGCGTGGCCTGCTTGACCGCCCCGGACACCGGCGTTCGCATCACGTGCCAACCCCGCGTGGCGGTGGCATTGGCATCGTGGTCGCGTTGCTGGTGTGCGTGCCGCCGGTGCTGGCGGACACCTGGCCGCCTGGCCTGATCGCCAGCTGGATCGCCTGCCTGGTACTGGTGGCGTGCGTCGGCTGGCTGGACGACCATCGCAGCCTGCCGGTGCTGCCACGGTTGGCAGTGCAGGTGCTGGCGGTGGGGTGGTTTGCCGTCGTGCTGCTGTCCGGGTCGGCTTCATGGTGGTGGTTGCTGCTGCTGGTGCCGGCGGGGGTGTGGAGCATCAACCTGCACAATTTCATGGATGGCATCGATGGCCTGCTGGCCTTGCAGGTACTGTTCGTCGCCACCGGCCTGGCGCTGCTGGTGTGGTCGCGCGGGGCTGTGGGGCTGGCGCTGGCGCTGGCCGTGCTGGCCTGTGCGGCGCTGGGGTTTTGGATCTGCAATCGGCCGCCGGCACGCATCTTCATGGGTGACGTCGGCAGCGGCAGCGTCGGTTGGGCAATCTTCGCCTTTACCGCCATGGCATGGTCGATCGACCCGGCCTTGATCTGGCCGGCGCTGGTCCTGTCCTCGGCGTTTGTCGTCGACGCCGGTCTGACCTTGCTCTCACGTATGCTGCACGGCCGGCGCTGGTACGCTGCACATCGCGAACACGTCTACCAGTGGCTGGTGCGGCGCGGCGCCACCCATGGCCAGGTCGGCGGCGGTTATCTGGCATGGAATCTCGTGGTGGTGGCGCCACTGGCCTGGTTGGCGGCTATTCACCCAGCCAGCCGCATCGCCCTTACCATGGGCGCCTATGTGCTTGCCGGGCTGGCGTGGTTGTTGCTGAAGCGTCGCCTGGTCCAGCGCTCCCCGCGAAAGGTCCATCATGCTGCTGCGTAACGCTGTTGCCCGTATCCACCCGCGTCTGGCCGTGGTTGTCCACGACCTGACCATGGTCGCGTTGGCATGGTGGCTGGCGAAACTGCTGCGCTATACGTTGCAGCCCAACGAGGCGGTGCTGTTCCACACCCTGGAATTCCCGCTGGTGCTGCTGGTGCAGGGCTTGATCCTGCGCTGGACAGGCTTGTACCGCAGCGTCTGGCGCTTCGCCAGTCTGCCGGACCTGTGGAACATCCTCAAGGCGGTGATCGTGGGCACTGTGGCGGTAGCCGCGGTCCTGTTCGTCTACGATCGTCTGGATGACGTGCCGCGGGCGACGCTGGTGTTGTATCCGGCGCTGCTGGCTGCGTTGCTGGGCGGTCCGCGCCTCGCCTACCGCTATTGGAAGGACAGCCGCAGCGAGCGCCATGGGGCCGACGACGCCAAGCGCGTGATCATCATTGGCGCCGATCGCGCTGGCGAGGTGCTGTCGCGCAACGTGCAGCGTGACAGCAGTTACCGCGTGGTGGGCTTCGTCGACGACCGGCCAAGCCTGCGCGACGCCGTCGTCAATGGCCACGCGGTGCTTGGGCCGATTTCGAACCTGCGTTCCCTGACCCGCGAGACCGCGGCCGAGATGTTGTTGATAGCCATGCCCGAGGCCAGCACTGGCGAGATGCGCCGAGTGGTGGCCTTGTGCAACGAGACCGACCTGCCGTATCGCACCGTGCCGCGCCTGCAGGACGTGCTGGCCGGGCGTGCCCAGGACAATGAAATCAAGGAAGTGGCGATCGAGGATCTGTTGGGCCGCGATGCGGTCGAGCTGGATTGGGTCGCGATACACGCTGCCTTGAGTTCGCGCCGTGTGCTGGTCACCGGCGGTGGCGGGTCAATCGGCTCGGAGCTGTGTCGGCAGATTGCCCGGCTGGGTGCGCATTCGCTCACCGTGGTCGAGCACAGCGAATACAACCTGTATCGCATCATGCAGGAACTGCGCGCGGATTTCCCGGAGCTGATTGTCGATGGCGTACTGGCCAGCTGCGGCGATGCGGTGGCGATGCGGCGCACGTTCACCGAAAGCATGCCGCAGGTCGTCTTCCATGCGGCAGCGTACAAGCATGTGCCGCTGCTGCAGGCGCAGCTGCGCGCCTCGTTCTGCAACAACGTGCTGGCCACGCGCACCGTGGCCGATATCGCTGCGGCGACCGGCGTGGAGTGCTTCGTGCTGATCTCGACCGACAAGGCGGTCAACCCGACCAGCGTGATGGGCGCATGCAAGCGTACTGCCGAGATCTATTGCCAGAACCTGGATGCGCGCTCCAAGACCCGCTTCATCACCGTACGTTTCGGCAATGTGCTGGATTCTGCGGGCTCGGTGGTGCCGTTGTTCCGGCGCCAGATCCGCTCCGGCGGGCCGGTGACCGTCACCCATCCGGAGATGACCCGCTATTTCATGCTCATCCCGGAAGCCTGCCAGTTGATCCTGCAAGCGGCGACCCTGGGCACCGGTGGCGAGATCTTCGCCCTGGACATGGGCGAGCCGGTGCGCATCCGCGACCTCGCCGAGCAGATGATCCGCCTGGCCGGCAAGAAGCCGGGCAGCGAGATTCCGATCGTCTACACCGGATTGCGCGCCGGCGAGAAGTTGTTCGAGGAACTGTTCCACCCGCTGGAGAACTACAGCAGCACGCGGCACGCGAAGATTTTCCTGGCGCACCACCGGGAAGTGTCCTGGGAGTTGCTGCAAACCTTGCTGGACAAGGCCAACGATGCCGTGTCCGCGTTTGACGAGGAAGAGCTGCGGCGCTGCGTGTCGAGCCTGCTGCCATCGTTCCGCTGGAGCGAAGTGGCGCAGCCGGACAACGTGGTGTCGATTCGTCGCAATGAAGTCGGGGAGAGTTGAGTGAGCAAGCCGTTGCGCAAGGTGGTATTTCCCGTGGCTGGCCTGGGCACGCGTTTTTTGCCGGCGACCAAGGCGGTGGCCAAGGAGATGCTGCCGGTGCTCGACCGGCCGTTGATCCAGTACGCCGTGGACGAAGCCGTGGACGCTGGCGCGGACACGCTGATCTTCGTCACCAACCGCTACAAGCACGCGATTGCGGATTACTTCGACAAGGCCTACGAGCTGGAGGACAAGCTGCACGAGCGTGGCAAGGAAACCCTGCTGGCCCTGGTCCAGGGCACCCTCCCGCGCCATGTGCGCGCGATCTTCGTCACCCAGCCGGAGGCGCTGGGCCGGGGGCATGCAGTGTTGTG
>JAFKMZ010000020.1 GCA_017305055.1 Lysobacterales bacterium | reverse complement strand
GTTGTGGCGCAACGGCTCGCCGGGACTGGCGCTCATCGTGCTCGGGGCCAGCATCGTGGTGCCCATGCTGAAGTTCGCGGTGCTTGCGGTGCTGGCGGTCAGCAGCCAGCGACAAAGTCGCTGGGCGCTGACGCAACGTGCGAAACTGTATCGGCTGGTGGAGCTGATCGGCTACTGGTCGATGCTGGATGTGTTTGTCGTCGCGCTGATGACCGGTCTGGTGCGCTTCAATGTGCTGAGCCGGGTCGAGCCCCTGCCGGGGGTGATCTTCTTCGGCCTGACCGTGGTGATGACAATGCTGGCCTCGATGAGTTTCGATCCACGCTTGATGTGGGATGGCAGGGACACCGATGACTGAAGAGACTCCCGGCCGTGGACTCGACGACCGGCTGCCCGAGCCGGTCGTGGTGCGCCGCCGCTCGCACGCTGGGCTGGTCTGGTTGGTGCCGGCACTGGCGGCCGTGGTCGGTATCGCCCTGGTGGTGCACAACTGGCTGCAGGCCGGCCCCGACATCACCATCAGCTTCCAGAGCGCCGAAGGCCTGGATGCCGGCAAGACCCAGGTGAAGTACAAGAATGTGGTGATTGGCCGCGTGCAGACCATCCGCCTGAGCGAGGACCGCAGTCGGGTCGAGGTCAACGTCGCGCTGGAGAAGAATGCCGAGAGTTTTGCCAGCAAGGACACGCGCTACTGGGTGGTGCGGCCGCGTATCGGCCTCGGCGGCGTGTCCGGTGTCGGCACCTTGCTGTCCGGTGCCTACATCGGCGCCGATGTGGGCGACTCGGACGCGTTCCAGGACCATTTCACCGGTCTGGAGACGCCGCCGGCGATCAGCCACGGCGAACCTGGGCGCAGCTTCGTCCTGCACAGTGATGATCTCGGTTCGTTGGATATCGGCTCGCCGGTGTATTTCCGGCGCATCCAGGTGGGCCGCATCGCAGCCTACCAGCTGGACGCGGACGGCAAGGGCGTCACCCTGCACATGTTCATCGAAGCCCCGTACGAGAAATACGTCACCACCAACAGCCGGTTCTGGAACGCCAGCGGGATCAACGTGTCCGTAGGCGCCGACGGGCTACGGGTCGATACGCAGTCGCTGGCCACGGTCCTGGCCGGCGGCGTGGCTTTCCAGGATCCGCCCGGACCACGGCATGACGAACCCGCACCCGAGGATGCCAGCTACCAGTTGTTCGACACCCAGGCTACGGCCATGGCTCCGCCTGACGGCGAGCCGACCTATATCCGCATGCGCTTCGGGCAGGCGGTGCGCGGCCTGGCCGTGGGTGCGCCGGTCGAGTTCCTCGGGGTGAACATCGGCAAGGTGGTCTCCGTGCGCCTGGATTACGACGAGCGCACCCGGCGCTTTCCGGTCGTGGTTGGGGCGGTCACCTATCCACGACGACTGGGCTCGGCCTACGACAAGCTGATGGCCCAGGCCAGCGCCGGTGGCAAGCAGGTCGAGTTGCCGCAACTGCTGGCCGGTCTCATCGGCCGCGGCCTGCGGGCCCAGGCGCGCACCGGCAACCTGCTGACCGGGCAGCTGTACGTGGCGCTCGATTTCGACCCGCATGCGCCGAAGGTGGCCTTCGATGCCGAGGCCCGGCCGTTGACCATCCCCACGACGCCCGGCAGCCTGGACAAGCTGCAAGAGCAGCTTGGGGAGCTGGTCAACGAGCTGTCCAAGGTGCCGTTCGCCAGCATCGGGCGCAACCTGGACCAGAGCCTGGGTGCGCTGAGCGCGACGCTCAAGCAGGTGAACGCCGAGACCCTGCCCGAACTGGGCTCTACCATGCGCGGCGTGCAGCAGACCATGGGCACGGCGCAGGACGCGCTGTCCGGGGATTCGCCGTTGCAGCAGAACCTGGGGGTCACGCTGGAGCAGTTGCAGCGCATGGCGCGATCACTGCGTGTGCTGACCGATTATCTCGGCGCGCATCCGGAAGCCTTGTTGCGCGGACGGCGCGCCGACCAGAAAGTCGACGCGCAGCGACCACCGGCGGCGCAGCCGCAACCGCCGCCCGCAGCACCGTCGAAACCGGAGGACCAGCCATGATGCGCATCGCACTTGCCTGCTTGGCATGCCTGGGTGCCGGGCTGCTGGTGGGCTGCGCCTCGGCGCCGCTGCATTACTACACGCTGCTGGCGCCGGATCCCACTGGGATGGACGCGGCGCCGGCTGCAGTGGCGCCAGCGTTGCCGTTTGCCGTGCTGCCGGTCAGCGTGCCGGCCCAGGTCGACCAGCCGCAACTGGTGGTGCGTGACGGCGCGCAACGGGTCCTGCTGCTGAACGGGGAGCGCTGGATCGCGCCCCTGGCCGACGAACTGCGCAGTGCATTGGCGGCCGACCTGGCTGGTGAGTTGGGCAGCCAAAACACCACCGGCTTGCCTGACAGCGGCGCGCCTGGCCTGCGCATCAAGCTCGAGGTCCAGCAATTCGACTCCTGGCCCGGCAGCTACGCGCTGCTCGCCGGCACCTGGAGCGTGCGCGTGGTACACGGCACGGAGCCGGACGCCGCGTCGCAGGCGCTGACTTGCGCCAGCAGTGTGCGGGTGCCGGTGGGTGCCGGCTATACCGCGCTGGTGCAGGGTCATCAGCGTGCCGTTGCCATGCTCGCGGCGAAGGTCGCCACGGTGGCACGCGCGTTGGGTGCCGGCCAGGCCGCAAGCTGCCCCGCCTGAATCAGCCTTCCCGGGGCGGTGTCACCGCCGGCGACGTACACCAGGGCGGGTCGGCTTGCGGCCTGGCCCATCGCTGCAGCCACAGCGGTACGCCTTGGTTTCCGGCTTGGCGGTTGGCACGCTCTGGGCTAGGCTGCCAAGCTCAGCACGGCGTTTGCGCCGAGTGGCACTTTTTGGACTGGCAAGACAACCATGCACGACACCCAAACCACGAACGCCACCGGGCCGGTGACGGCCGGCACCGGCGAATACGACCCGCGGGCGGTGGAGTCGGCCGCACAGGCCTACTGGAATGCGCAGCAGGCCTATGTGGTCACCGAGGACTCGA
Organism: Lysobacterales bacterium; assembly: GCA_017305055.1. Classification (GTDB taxonomy): domain Bacteria; phylum Pseudomonadota; class Gammaproteobacteria; order Xanthomonadales; family Rhodanobacteraceae; genus Rhodanobacter. The sequence goes on along the minus strand of JAFKMZ010000020.1, from coordinate 68,137 downwards.
CGAAACCGAAGTTCTATTGCCTAGCGATGCTGCCCTATCCGTCCGGCGCGCTGCACATGGGGCATGTGCGCAACTACACCATTGCCGACGTCATCAGCCGCTTCCAGCGCATGAACGGCAAGAACGTGCTGCAGCCCATGGGCTGGGATGCGTTCGGCCTGCCGGCGGAGAACGCGGCGATCAAGAACAGGACCGCGCCGGCCAAGTGGACTTACGCGAACATCGAGCACATGCGCGCCCAGCTGCAGGCACTGGGCTACGCGATCGATTGGAGCCGCGAGTTCGCCACCTGCCGGCCGGAGTATTACCGCTGGGAACAGTTGATGTTTACCCGGCTGCTGAAGCAGGGCATCGCCTACCGCAAGAATGCGGTGGTGAATTGGGACCCGGTGGACCAGACCGTGCTGGCCAACGAGCAGGTGGTGGATGGTCGCGGCTGGCGGTCCGGCGCCGTAGTGGAGAAGCGCGAGATTCCGCAGTGGTTCCTGCGCATCAGCGATTATGCGCAGGAGCTGCTGGATGGCCTGGATGCGCTGCCCGGCTGGCCGGACGCGGTCAAGATCATGCAGCGCAACTGGCTGGGCCGCAGCGAGGGCCTGGAAATCCAGTTCGAGGTGCTGGGCACGGACATGCCGCTGCGCGTGTTCACCACGCGGCCGGACACCCTGATGGGGGTCACCTTCATCTCGATTGCCGCCGAGCACCCGCTGGCGCAGGAGTGCGCGCGGCAGAACGAGCAGATTGCCGAGTTCGTCGCCGAGCTGCGCCACGGCGGGGTTTCCGAGGCCGAGCTGGAGACCCAGGAGCGGCGTGGCATGGGCACCGGCCTGTATGCCGTGCATCCGCTGACCGGCGCCGAGCTGCCGATCTGGATCGCGAATTTCGTGCTGATGAACTACGGCACCGGCGCGGTCATGGCCGTGCCTGGCCATGACCAGCGCGACTGGGAATTCGCCCAGCGCTACAGCCTGCCGATCAAGATGGTGGTGGTCGACCGCTCGGTGCAGGATGCGGCACGCGAGATCCACCGCGACCTGGGCCGGGGAGCCGCCACCAATCCCATGCAGGCCGCCTTGCGCGGGGATTCCACCGACGCCTACGACACGACATCGGCGGTGCTCCTGATCGAGGAGTTCGAGCGCCGCATCATGCAGGAGGGCCCGTACCTGGAACATGGGCGGCTGGTCAATTCGGGCCCGTATGACGGTCTGGACTTCGACGGCGCCATGCAAGCCTTTGCGGTCCGCCTGAAGGAGCTGGGCAAGGGCGAGCGCAAGGTCAACTGGCGCCTGCGCGACTGGGGCGTGAGCCGGCAGCGTTACTGGGGCTGCCCGATCCCGGTGATCCATTGCCCGGCCTGCGGCGCCCTGCCGGTGCCCGAGGACCAGCTGCCGGTGGTGCTGCCTGAGGACGTGGCGTTCAGCGGCGTGCAGTCGCCGCTGAAGTCGGATGCCGAATGGCGCAAGTGCACGTGTCCCCAGTGCGGCGGTCCAGCCGAACGCGAGACCGACACCTTCGACACCTTCATGGAGTCGAGCTGGTACTACGCGCGCTACACCAGCCCGGGCGCCAATGCGCAGGTCGATGCGCGGGCCAACTACTGGCTGCCGGTCGACCAGTACATCGGTGGCATCGAGCACGCCATCATGCACCTGCTGTATTTCCGCTACTACCACAAGCTGATGCGCGACGCCGGCATGCTGGCCAGCGACGAGCCGGCGACCAACCTGCTGTGCCAGGGCATGGTGATCGCCGAGACGTTTTACCGCGACGATGCCGACGGTGTGCGGCAATGGCTCAATCCGGCCGAGGTCGAGGTCCGCCGCGACGAGCGCGGCCGGGTGGTGGGTGCGGTGTCCCGTGCAGACGGCCAGGCGGTGCACATCGGCAGCACCGAGAAGATGTCCAAGTCCAGGAACAATGGCGTCGATCCGCAGCTCATGATCGACCGCTACGGCGCCGACACCGTGCGCATGTTCTCCATGTTCGCCTCCCCCCCAGAGCAGTCGCTGGAGTGGAACGAGGCGGGCGTCGAAGGCATGGCACGGTTCCTCAAGCGGTTCTGGCGTGAGGTCGTCCAGCACGCTGCCGGTGCCGATCATCCCACGCTGGGCAACGCTGCCGGCGCACTCGATCCGGCGGCCCTGGATGCCGGACAACGGGCGCTGCGCCGCCAGCTGCACGAGACCATCCGCAAGGTCGGCAACGATTTTGGCCGGCGTCATGCGTTCAACACCGCGATTGCCGCGCTGATGGAGTTGCTGAACGCGCTGAACAGGTTCGACGACCAGAGTGACCAGGGCCGAGCGGTCCGGCACGAGACGCTGGAAGCGATGGTGTTGATGCTGAATCCGGTCGTGCCACATATCAGCCATGCGTTGTGGCAGGTGCTGGGTCATGCCGAGACGATCCTTGAGGACCAGCCCTGGCCCGCGGTGGACGAGGCGGCGCTGGTGCGCGCCACGTTGATCATGGCCGTGCAGGTCAACGGCAAGTTGCGTGGCACCATCGACCTGCCCCCGCAGGCGGATGCGGCCGAGGCCGAAGCGGCGGCGCGTGCCCAGCCGCAGGTGCAGCGCGCGCTGGAGGGTCTGGCCGTGCGCAAGGTCATCGTGATCCCCGGCAAGATCGTCAACATCGTCGCCGCATGAATGTGATGACGCTGGTGCCCGCAAGCAGGTTGCTGCGAAATGCATGCTTGTTGCTGGTGGCGTGCGTGCTCGGCGCCTGCGGCTTCCACCTGCGGCAGAGTGCGGCCCTGCCGCCGGGCATGCAGCGGGTGCACGTGGTGGTGAACGGCAACTATGCGCTGCAGCAGCGGCTGGTGCGCGCGCTGCAGATCTCCGGTGCCAGCGTGGAGGACCAACCCGGCGCCGGCATCGCCGAGTTGCGGGTGCCGGTGGCTGCGTTCAGCACCGAAACCCTGAGCGCTGGCGGCTACGCCCGGGTGAGCGAGTTTGCCGTGCACTTCCAGGTGCAGTTCGAGGTGGGTGATGGCAGCGGCAAGACCCTGGTGGCGCGGCAGCGCGTCGACATGTCGCGCGAATACAGCTACGACGCCACCAACACGGTCGGCAACGCCTCGCAGGTGCAGGCCATCGAGCAGGGTCTGAACGACGACATGGTGCAGGCGATCCTGTTCCGCCTGCAGGCGGCCGGCCGCAATGCGCCGGTGCCGCCGGCGGGGACCTGATGCCGACGACCCCCACCCGTTGGCCCAAGCTGTTGGCCGCCGACACGCTCGCGCCGGTCTACCTGCTCGCTGGCGCCCCCCTGCTGGTGATCGAGGCGGCCGACAGCCTGCGCGCGCGGGCGCGCGAGCTGGGCTATGCCGAGCGCGAGGTGCTCGAGGTGGGTCCGCGCTTCGACTGGGACGACCTGGCCCGCGCCGCCGCCGGCATGTCGCTGTTCGCCGCGCGCCGCCTGCTCGACCTGCGCCTGCCCGGCGGCCGGCCGGGTGTCGAAGGCGCCAAGGCCATCACCGCGTTTTGCGCCGATCCGCCGGAAGGGGTCTGCCTGCTGGTCACCGCGCTGGAGTGGAGCAAGAAGCACGAAGGGGCCTGGAGCCGCAAGCTGGACGCGACCGGGGTGCTGGTCGTGTTCAATCCGCCGCAGGGCGGCGAGTGGTTGGCGTGGATCGGTGCCAGACTGGCGGCGCGCGGGCTTTCGGCCAGCCGTGAGGCAATCGCGCTGCTGGGTGAGCGGGCCGAGGGCAACCTGCTTGCCGCGGCCCAGGAGATCGACAAGCTGGCGGTCCTGCACCAGGGTGGCCGCCTGGATGCGGGCCAGATGGAAAGCCTGGTGGCCGACAGCGCGCACTACGACGTCTTCAAGTTGACCGACGCGGCCTTTGTCGGCGACGGCGCACGGGCGCTGCGCATCCTGGCCGGGTTGCGTGCCGAGGGCGACGAGCTGCTGGCCTTGATGGGCTGGCTGGTCAACCAGCTGCAGCTTGCACTGCGCCTGGCCAGCGCGGCCAACCTCAATGCGCAGATGCAGGCCGAGCATGTATTTGCCACGCGCGAAAAATTGCTGCGCCAGGCCCTGCGCCGCGCGTCCCGCGGGCACTGGCTGGATTGTCTGCGCCGCGCCGGCCGCATCGACCGCATGGTCAAGGGCCGTGCGCCGGGCGACCCATGGCGCGAGGCCGAGCGCCTGGTTGCCGTGATTGCCGAGCCGCGCCTGGCCGAGGCCCTGGCATGAGCGGTGCAGGCGCGACCGACACCCGCCGGCAGCGGCCACTCGGCGTGTTCGGCGGCACCTTCGACCCCGTCCATCTCGGCCATCTCAGCGTGGCCTGGGAAGCGGCCGAGCTGCTGGATGCCGAAGTGCGCCTGATCCCGACCAACGTGCCGCCGCATCGCCCCCCGCCGATGGCCAGCGCCGATGAGCGCGTCGCCATGTTGCGCGTGGCCTTGCGCGGCCAGGACCGCTTGACGCTGGATACCCGCGAGCTCGAGCGCAGCGGGCCGTCCTACACCGTGGACACGTTGGCCGAGTTGCGTGCGGAACTCGGCCAGCGTGCGCTGGTGTTGCTGGTGGGCGCGGACATGTTCGCACAGCTTCCGGCCTGGGACCGCTGGCATGAGCTGTTCGACCTGGCGCACGTCGGCGTGCTCAGCCGGCCCGGGGTGGGCGCGCAGTTGCCGCCTGTCCTGGAACAGGAACTGCAGGCGCGCCGGCTTGCCGACCCCGGTGCGCTGGCCCAGCTGCCTGCCGGCAGGATCGTGCAGTTGGAGGTCACCCCGCTGGAGATCTCGGCCACGCGTATCCGCGCCCTGCTGGCCGCCGGGCGCGACCCACGCTACCTGCTGCCGGCGGGCTTGTTCCAGGATCGCGCCTTGCTGCGGGCGTACCGCGCCTGATGTCACGTGCCGGCCCAGGGTCGCGCATCCGCCGGCGCCCGGGGTGCGTGGTGCGCGCAGCCGCGGTCGTTCACGCCGCTGTGCGTGGCCATCACGTATCCTGATCAACAACTGCAGGAGGGCGCATGGCAGGAGGGCGCATGGTTGCAGGGATCACCCACGACCGGGAACACCGGCGGTTGCAGACCACAGTCGATGGCAGCTTGTGCGTGCTCGACTACGCATTGGAAGGCGCGGTCATGACCATCACCCATACCGAGGTGCCGCCCGAGGTCGGCGGACGCGGCATTGCCGCCGCGCTGGTGCGCACCGCGCTGGAGCTGGCGCGCGAGGCCGGCTGGAGCGTGTCTCCCGCCTGCTCCTATGCGGCGGCGTGGATGCAGCGGCATCCGGAGTACGACGATTTGCGGGCGCCGCGATGACGCGGCCGCACCCTGGCTGCCCGCGTGGATGGCCGCGGCCCTGCCGTCACGTCGCCGCGCCCAGGCATGCCCGTGTGCCCGCGGGCTTGCGCCGGCCGCGGCTTGGCCCGACGCTATACTCATCGCTCCCAACAGTTGCCACTGCGCATCGAGGCCAGACCACTTGAGCAAAAAAACACACTCCAGATCGGCGCTTGGCGTGGCCGAGTTGCGTCACCAGGTGCTGGATGCGCTGGAATCCCTGAAGGCCAAGGATGTGCGCGAAATCGACGTGCGCGACCGCACCTCCATTGCCGATCTGCTGGTCATCGCCTCCGGCACCTCGGCCCGTCACGTGAAGTCGATTGCCGACGAAGTGGGGCGCTTTGCCAAGCAAGCGGGGTTCACGCCGCTCGGCGTCGAGGGTGAGCAGGAGGGCGAGTGGGTGTTGATCGACCTGGGCGACGTCATCGTCCACGTCATGCTGCCGCGGATCCGGGAGTTCTATGCGCTGGAGCGGTTGTGGGCCGTCGGTGGCGCCGAGCAGGACGTGGAGACAGCGCAGGCCGGAGCTTGAGCACGCGGTACTGGCCACTCCCGCGCATGATGCGCGCCGCCATGCCGGTCTGAGATCGTGCGCGTGCGCCTGATCGCCATTGGCGAGCACATGCCGGGCTGGGTGGCCGACGGCCTGGCCGAGTATCGCAAGCGCCTGTCGCAGGCCATGCCGGTCGAGTTGGTGGAGATCCGCCCTGGACGCCGCGCCAGGCATGGCGATGCTGGCCATGCCACGCACGAGGAGGGCAACGCCCTGCTGGCCCAGCTCACGCGGGATACCCAGGTCGTGGCGCTCGATGGCCGCGGCAAGGCCTGGTCCAGCGAGGACCTGGCGGCCCAGCTGGGCGCATGGCGCATGGTCGGGCGCGACCTTGCGCTGCTGATCGGCGGCGCCGACGGCCACGCTCCGGAAGTGCTGGCGCGTGCGGACCAGACCTGGTCGCTCGGCCCGTTGACCTTGCCGCACATGCTGGTGCGCCTGCTCGTGGTCGAGCAGTTGTACCGCGCGCATACCATCCTGGCCGGCCACCCTTATCATCGCGGATGACGTGGCGCACTACACCCTTGGACGCGGCCGGAGCGAACCGGCATCGTCGACACACCGACCGGGAACCCGAGCATGAACTTTTCCGTAGACCAGGCCGGCATTCGCGACCTCGACACCGTGGCCGCACTGTTTGACGCCTATCGCCAGTTTTACGAACAACCGTCGGATCCCGATGGATCACGCCGCTTCCTGCGCGAGCGCTTCCAGCTCCAGGAGTCGCTGCTCCTGCTGGCCCGCGATCCGCAGGGCGCAGGCCTCGGCTTCACGCAGCTGTACCCGCTGTTCTCCTCGGTGCGCGCCGTTCGCGCGTGGTTGCTCAACGACCTGTTCGTCGCGCCGCAGGCGCGCCGGCACGGCGTGGGCGCCGCGCTGCTGCGCGAGGCTGCCACGCGCGGCCGCGAGCTCGGCGCGGGATGCCTCATGTTGTCGACGGCGCTCGACAACGCGCCGGCGCAGGCCTTGTATGCGTCCCTGGGCTGGCATCGTGAGGCGTCCTGCGAATATCTGCTCACCCTGTGACGCCACGCGTGGACAAGACCCGCCCACCCGTGCTTTATCTCGCCTCCCAATCGCCACGCCGCCGCGAACTGCTGACGCAGCTCGGCGTGGATTTCACCGTGCTCGATACCCAGGTGCCCGAGCAGCGCATGCCGGGTGAGGTGCCCGAGGCCTATGTGCGCCGCGTGGCCCGGGCCAAGGCCGCAGCTGGGCTGGAGTTGGTGCGGGACATCGATGGTGTGCTGGTGCTCGGCGCCGACACCGACGTGGTGCTGGACGACGAGGTCTTCGGCAAGCCGCATGATGCCGCGGCGGCGGCCGCGATGCTGCGGCGTCTGTCGGGCCGCACACACCGGGTGATTTCGACCGTGTGGCTGCTCGGCGCCAGCGCTGAGCATTGTGCGGAGTGCATTTCGCAGGTCCGCTTTGCCGTGCTGGATCAGGCGGACATCGATACCTACGTGGCCACCGGCGAGCCGTTCGGCCGGGCCGGGGCCTACGCGATCCAGGGCCGCGGCGCGGCCCTGGTCGCCCACCTGGAGGGCAGTCATTCGGGTGTGATGGGGTTGCCGTTGTTCGAGACCGCCCGTCTGTTGCGCCAGTCAGGGTTCAGCCCGGTCCGGCCATGGCGGTGAACAGCACGGCGAGGGCGAGCGCGTTGTTTGCGCCGTGGGCCAGCACCGACGGCCACAGGGAGCGATAGTGCAGGCGCAGCCAGGCCAGCGCCACGCCCAGCAGGAGCAGTTCCGGCAGCGCATACCACTGCCAGGCCAGACCGGGCAGATGGATGGCGGCAAAGGCGGCGGCACTGAGCAGTGCTGCCAGCGCCACCCCGCAGCGCGGTATCAGCGCCGACAGCAACACCCCGCGGAACAGCAGTTCCTCGACCAGCGGCGCCAGCGTGATGGCCATGACCGTCAGGCCGAGACGCCATCCCAGTGGCGCGTGCCGCGCCAGTTGCTGCACGTTCTGGGTGATGTCATGGTCGCCGGCCAGCAGCCGCGTCAGCAGGCCACCCACGAACGGCGCCAGCAGGCCCACGGCGAGGGCCGCGGCCGGCCACATGCGGCGACACGGCCTGGCCAGGCCGAAACCGGGCGGCATGCCTTGCGACCACAGTGTCGGCCAGCGCCGATGAGCCAGCCAGATCACCGCGGCGGCGGCGATGCAGACGGTGAGGATGGCTTGTGCGACGGTCGCGCCCGGATGCGCCCCCAGCGCGCCCAAGGCCGAGGTCACCGCGGCGCCTGGCGAGTGCTGGTGCTGCAGCAGCGCCAGCACCCCGACCACGGCGGCACTGCCTGCGACCTGCAGCGTCAGATAGCACGCGATCAGTCCCAAGGCCATCCAAACGGATGGTGCGGGCAAAGTGGACAACGGTTGCGCCGCAGGCACGGGCGCGGATGGATCGCTGCTGCCGATCACGCAATCGTGCCGAGGCGGGAGCGCGAGCCGCTCAAGCTGCCAGCAGCGCCCGGACGACGCCGATTGCCGCCATCACCAGCAGGACCAGGAAGGCCAGCATGCCGACGGCAAAGCCGGGGCCACGCTTGGCGGCGTCGCCCCAATAGGCGACGGCGTACCAGGTCCTGCCAGCGATCCAGACCAGGCCGGCGATGCCCGCCCAACCGCCGAAGCCGTAGCTGGCCGCCAGCCACAGCGCGGGCAGGAACATCACGCTGGCCTCGATCGTATTCATCTGCACGCGGTAGGCACGCTCGAATGCCGGATGACCGCTGGTCGCAGGCGCCTTGATGCCGTACTTGCCGCGGGCCCGACCAGTCACGGCTGCGGTGAGGAACAGCAGCAGGACGGTGAGCAGGGTGGCCAGGGCGGGCAGTTGGTGCATGCGGCTATCCTCGCGGGAGACGGCTTACTGTAGCGGTTGCGTGCGCCTGGCGTGAGGGGGCGCGGCAGGTTATCTTCCGCTTCGGTACCGGTACGGCTTCGGCGACGGGGGCGGCATGGATTGGCAAAAAGGCGGCAGCAGCAGCAACATCGAGGTCGGCAGTGGCGGCGGCGGGCGCGGTTTCGGCTTCGGCGGCGGGCGCATGGGCATCGGCGGCCTGATCGTGCTGGCCTTGATCGGCTGGATCTTCTTCAAGAACCCCCTGGCCCTGCTCGACCAGGGTGGCGCGCAGCTGGACGACTCCGGCCAGAGCGTGCCGACCCAGGTCGATCCGCAGCAGAAGGCCTTCGTCAGCGCCATCCTGCATTCGACCGAGCAGACCTGGGGCGCGATCTTCCAGGCCAAGGGCCTCAGCTATGTCGACCCGACCCTGCACCTGTTCAGCGGCGAGGTGGCCACCGCCTGCGGTGGTGCGACCGCTGCGGTGGGGCCGTTCTATTGTCCCGAGGACCAGAAGGTGTATCTGGACCTCGGGTTCTTCCAGTTGCTGCAGGATCGCCTGCATTCTTCCGGCGATTTTGCGCGGGCCTACGTCATTGCGCACGAGGTCGGCCATCACGTGCAGAAGCTGACCGGCGTGTTCGACCAGGTCGCTGCCGCGCGGCGGCGCGGCGTGCCGATGGATGGTGCCGATGGCCTGTCCGTGCGCCAGGAATTGCAGGCCGATTGCTATGCCGGCGTGTGGGGCAACCACAGCGAGCAGCAGCTGCAATGGCTGGAGCCCGGCGACATCGAGTCGGCGCTCAACGCCGCCAGCCAGATCGGCGACGATACGCTGCAGCAGCAGGCCCAGGGCCGGGTACGGCCGGATTCGTTCACCCACGGCACCTCGGCGCAGCGCGTGCACTGGTTCAAGGTCGGCTTTGAGGGTGGTGACATGGCCAAGTGCGACACCTTTGCCGGCGCGCTTTGAGTCGGGCACAGTCGGATGCGCGTCTCCGGACATGCCGTTTCCCCTCGGCCCAGCCGAACGAGGTAGAGGTTTGCCGCCCGACTGCGGACATGCGGCCTCTCCCTGGCTTTGCCGGAGGAGCGGAGAACAGCGGGGCGGGCTATTTGCGTCGGGGTGGTTTGAAGCCACCGGCGCGTGGCTTGCGTGCTGGCGGATGGTGCTTGCCAGCGTGTGAAGTGTCCGGCCCGCGTGCGGGTGGGGGTGTGCCTGCCTCCTCGGGGCCATCCTGGCCGTCCCACGCACGGATGCGCAGCTGCTGCTGCATGACCCAGACTTTTTTCAGATGTTCGAAGATATCGGCGGGCATGCCCTCGGGCAGGTCGATCAGGCTGTACTGCCCACGAATGCTGAGACGGCCGATGTAGCGGCTGTCCAGGCCGGATTCGTTGGCGATCGCACCAATGATGTTGCCGGGTTTGACGCCGTGGTCGTGGCCGACCTCGATGCGGTAGGTACGCTTGCCGGCTTCGGTGGCATGCGGGCGCAGTCGGGTCGCATGCACCGTGGCACCGGAGCGCGGCAGGTGGACGGAGTCGCCGGCAGCGCGTCCAGCCGGTGCCACCCGCGGATTGCCCGCACGCCCAGCCGTTGACCGTTCCCGCGCGCCGGCCGCCGCTGGCCGCATGGCCGCTTCGTGCCTTGCCGGCGGCGTCAGCAGCAGTGGGCGGTCACCTTGCGCGATGCGGGCGAGCGCGGCAGCGATCTCCAATGCCGGCACGTCGTGCTCGCTTTCATACTGTTCGACCAGTTTCTGGAACAGTTCCAGGCCTCCCACTGCCAACGTATCGCTGATGCGCTGCTTGAACTTGTTGATGCGCAGGTCATTGACCGCCTCGACCGTCGGCAGCTGCATCTGCTCAATCGGTTGCCTGGTCGCGCGCTCGATCGCGTGCAGCATGCCCCGCTCGCGCGGCGTGACGAACAGGATGGCCTCGCCGCTGCGCCCGGCGCGGCCGGTGCGGCCAATGCGATGAATGTAGCTTTCGGTGTCGTAGGGAATGTCGTAGTTCAGTACATGGCTGACGCGATCCACGTCCAGCCCGCGCGCGGCGACGTCGGTCGCCACCAGGATGTCGAGCTTGCCGTCGCGAAGCTGCTGGATCACGCGTTCGCGCTGCGCCTGTGCGATGTCACCGTTGATCGCGGCCGCAGCCAGGCCACGTGCCTGCAGCTTGCCGGCCAGCTCGTCGGTGGCGAGCTTGGTGCGCGCGAAGATGATCATGGCGTCGAACGGCTCGGCCTCCAGGATGCGCGTCAGCGCGTCCAGCTTGTGCATGCCGCTGACGAACCAGTAACGCTGGTGGATGTGCGGGGTGGTGCTGACCGAATTCCTGATCATCACCTCCATCGGGTCGCGCAGGTGCTTTTGCGCGATCTTGCGGATCTGGCTCGGCATGGTCGCGGAAAACAGCGCAACCTGGCGCTTCGGCGGCGTTGCCTGCAGTACCCGCTCCACGTCATCGATGAAGCCCATGCGCAGCATCTCGTCGGCCTCGTCCAGCACCACGAAACGCAGCGCCGAGAGGTCGAGCGTGCCCTTGTCCAGATGGTCGATGACGCGTCCTGGTGTGCCCACCACGACGTGCACGCCGCGCCTGAGCGCGTGCAGCTGCGGGCCGTAGCTTTGCCCGCCGTAGATCGGCAGCACCTGGAAGCCGGGCAGGTGCGCGGCATAGCGCTGGAAGGCCTCGGCGACCTGGATCGCCAGCTCGCGCGTCGGAGCCAGCACCAGGGCCTGCGGCTTGCCGGGCTGGCGATCCAGCAGGGACAGGATGGGCAGCGCGAACGCCGCCGTCTTGCCGGTACCGGTTTGCGCGGTGCCGAGCACATCGCGGCCCGCCAGCAGCGGCGGGATGGTGGCGGCCTGGATCGGCGAGGGGGATTCATAGCCCACCCCGGCCAACACCGCGAGTACGTCGGGATGCAGGCCAAACGCATCGAAGCCGGCGGGTGCCGGCGCGCCTGTGCCGGCTTGCGCCGGGGCGTCATCGGGGACAGGGGCGGACATGGGGAACCTCGAAGGGGAGGCGCGGCATACAGATCCGGCGCAGGGCGGAAGTTTAGCAGCCGGACCATGCGTTGCCGATCACTTTGGCCGCGCGGGTTGGCTACACTCGCATCCGTCTGCCTGGAGGGTGAACTGTCGTGCTCGAGACCTTAAGCGAACAACGCTGCCACGGTGGCGTGCAAGGTATCTACCGGCATCGGTCGCAGGCCTGTGGTGGCGACATGCGTTTTGCCCTGTTCCTGCCGCCGCAGGCCAAAGTGCGCTCCTGCGCCCTGCTGTACTTCCTGGCTGGACTGACCTGCAACGAGGAAACCGCCACGATCAAGACCGGCGCGCAGCGCCTGGCCGCGCAATTCGGCCTGGCCCTGGTGATGCCCGACACCAGCCCGCGCGCCACCGGCATTGCCGGCGCCACCGGCGACTGGGAGCTTGGCGAGGGTGCTGGGTTTTACCTGGACGCCACCCAGGAGCCCTGGTCGGCACACTTTCGCATGGAGGAATACCTGACCCTGGAATTGCCGGCCTTGCTGGCGGCCAACTTCCCGCTGGATGTCGCACGCAGCGGCCTGTGCGGGCATTCCATGGGCGGCCACGGCGCGCTGACCCTGGCCTTGCGGCATCCGCAGCAGTACCAGTCGGTGTCGGCACTGGCGCCGATCGTGGCGCCCAGCCGGGTGCCCTGGGGGCGCAAGGCGTTCACTGCCTATCTCGGCCCGGACGAGGCTGGCTGGAGTGCGCACGACGCCTGCGCGCTGGTGGCGCGGCAGCGTTTTCCAGGCACCATCCTGATCGACCAGGGCGAGGCCGATGCGTACCTGGCGGAGCAATTGCGGCCTGAGCTGTTCGAGCAGGCCTGCGCCGCCACCGGGCAGCCGCTGCTGCTGCGGCGGCACGCCGGCTACGACCACAGCTATTACTTCGTGACCAGCTTCACCGATGACCACCTGCGCCATCATGCGATGGCGCTGAACCTGCTTTGAGCCGGGGTCGGCCATCCCGCGATCGTCCGCCGGCGGGCTGACGCCTGGCGGCGTCGCCCACGGTAGTCGTCGGTGCGCTCAGGCGTTGGCTGCCGGCCGCGGCCCCGAGGCGCGCCGGCGTTGCTGGTTGCCCGGACCACGTCCGCCGCGGCCGGATGCCTGATGCGGCTTCGGGTTGGTGACGCTGGCCGCCTGGCCCTGAAACGAAGGGCCGCGCCGCTGTCCGCCGCGCTGCGGGCGGGGCGCGCCGGCATCCAGGCGCAGCGGCGCGGATGGCTCGTAGCCGCCGATCGGGGTGACCGCGATCTCCTGGTGCAGCAGCTTGCGGATGTCGCGCAGCAGACCGGCCTCGTCGTGGCTGACCAGGGACACGGCATGGCCCTCGAGGCCCGCGCGCCCGGTGCGGCCGATGCGGTGCACATAGTCCTCTGCCACCATCGGCAGGTCGTAGTTGATCACGATCGGCAATTGCTCGATGTCGATGCCGCGCGCGGCAATGTCGGTGGCCACCAGCACGGTGACGCGATGGGCCTTGAAATCGTCCAGCGCCCGCGTGCGCGCGTTCTGGCTCTTGTTGCCATGGATCGCCGCGCTGCGCAGCCCGGAGGCGTTGAGGAACTTCACCAGCTTGTCCGCGCCGTGCTTCGTGCGGCTGAATACCAGGGTCTGCCGGCGGCTGTCGGCGGCCAGCAGGTGCAACAACAGGTCGCGCTTGCGCGCCGCGTCCACCGGATGCACCTCGTGGCTGACCAGGGCGGCCACCGCATTCGGGTTGCTGACCGAGATTTCCTGCGCGTTGCGCATGAAGGCCTTGGCCAGCGCCTTGATCTCCGGCGCGAAGGTCGCCGAGTACAGCAGCGTCTGGCGCTTGGCCGGCACCGCCGCCAGGATGCGCTTCAGCGCCGGCAGGAAGCCCATGTCGAGCATGCGGTCGGCCTCGTCGAGCACCAGGGTTTCCACCGCCGACAGCTCCAGCGTGCGTTGCTGCATGTGGTCGAGCAGGCGCCCTGGCGTGGCAATGACGATATCCACGCCGCGACGCATGGCGGCGATCTGCGGCCCCATGCCGACGCCGCCGAAGATCGTGGTGCTGCTGACGCGCAGGTGCTTGCCGTAGCTGCGGAAGTTGTCGTGGATTTGCGCGGCGAGCTCGCGCGTGGGGGTGAGGATCAGGGCCCGCGGGCGGCGGGTCATGGTTTGGCCGGTGGTGGCGAGCTTCTGCAGCAGGGGCAGGGCGAACGCGGCGGTCTTGCCGGTGCCGGTCTGTGCCGCAGCCAGCAGGTCGCGGCCTTCCAGCGCAGGCGGGATGGCCGCGGCCTGGATCGGGGTGGGGTCGGTGTAGCCGTATTCGGCGAGCGCGCGCAGCAACGCGGGCGCGAGGCCCAGCGATTCAAAAGACATGTGACACTCCTGAGCAACCCGGAGTGTCCGCACCGTGTTGCGAGATGAAAAGGGCGACTGGCAGTCGCGGCAATCAGAACGATTGCGCAGCGCAGTATAGCGCCTGCCAGCCAATTGCGCGCACATGTCAGCCGGTTGGCAGAACGCGACTTGCCTGCCCGTGCCGGAAAGGGCGCGAACCACTCGCAACCGGTGGGAGTTCCTTGTTGGCGTGCAATGCGACTATGGAGTTTCGGAATCCGGCGCCCGGTGACGGGCGACCAGCAGATAGCTGTTGAACGGCGTGCGGCCACGCAGCGGGGCGATGTGCACGGCGAGACCGGCCGCTTCCAGCGGTTCGCGCAGTTCGTCGGCGCTTGGGTAGTGCTGGGCACCGCCAGGTATCCAGCCGCTGTAGCGCAGGAAGAACTCCTCGACCCGGGTGGCGTGGAAGCGCCAGTTGGCCTCGCGCAGCACGTTGCGGATCACCAGCAGGCCATCCGGCGCCAGGTGCCCGGTGGCGACCTGCAACAGCGCGCGGTGGCGGTCGGCCGGCAGGTAATGCAGGATGTCCAGCAACACCACATGACCGCTGACTGGTGGCAGGGTGGCGGCGTCGGCGCAACGCAGATCCAGCTCCCGCTCGAGTCCGGCATGCCGCGCAGCTGCTTGCGCGGTATCGATCTTGAAGCCGTCGTGGTCCACACCCGCGTAGCGCACGCGGGCGCCGCTGGCGTGCAGGTACTGGCCGAGCAGGCCTATGCCGCAGCCGATGTCCAGCAACGGCAAGGCCGAATCCCTGAGCAGGGCGGCAGTGGCGGCATAGACCGGATCGGTCTTGAGCTTCCAGCGCGCATAGAGGCGATGACGCCGCTGCGCATAGTGCGCAACGATGGCTTCGCGTGCCGCGGTATCCAACAAATGCATGCTGCGTCCCTGGTGCGCGGTACGGTGCCGGTTGCGCCCATCATGCCACCGTGGAGCCGGCCGACGCGCGGATCGCGGCGGTGGCTGGCCCAGTGTGGTAGCTTGCGCGGGGATTTCCTCCGGGACATGGCCCATGCGGATGTTTTCGCCGCTGCGCGCACTCGACCACGAGCAACGCCACACCGTGGCGGCGAGTTTCCTCGGCTGGATGCTCGACGCGTTCGACTATTTCCTGCTGACCTTCGTCATCGTCGCCATCGCGCAGGAGTTCCAGGTCGAGAAGGTCGAGGTCACCTTTGCCCTGTTCCTGACCCTGGCTGCCCGGCCGCTGGGTGCCTTGTTGTTTGGACGGCTGGCCGACCGCTATGGCCGGCGTCCGATCCTGATGCTCGACGTCGTGCTGTTCTCGATTTTCGAATTCGCGACCGCGTTCGCTCCCTCGCTCACCGCGTTGCTGGTGCTGCGCTTCCTGTTCGGCATCGCCATGGGCGGCGAATGGGGCATTGGCGCCTCGCTGGCCATGGAGTCGATCCCGGCGCAGTCGCGCGGCATCGTTTCCGGCCTGCTGCAAAGTGGCTATCCCTGCGGCTTCTTCCTGGCCGCGCTGGTGAACTGGCTGCTGGTCGACCACATCGGCTGGCGCGGCCTGTTCATCGTTGGCGCGCTGCCTGCGCTGCTGGTGCTGTACATCCGCAGCAAGGTGCCGGAATCGGCAGCCTGGCAGGCACAGCAGCGGCAGCCGCGGCAAAGCCTGCGCCAGACCATGCGCGGGCACTGGAAGCTGGCCTTGTACCTGATGCTGTTGATGGCGGCGTTCAACATGTTCAGCCACGGCTCGCAGGACATGTACCCGACCTTCCTGCAGACCGACCTGCACATTGCGGCCGGCTCCGGCACGGCATTCATGCTGGCCGCGCTGCTCAATCTCGGGGCCTTGGCCGGCGGCCTGTTTTTTGGCTCGCTTTCACAAAGCATCGGCCGGCGCAAGGCTATCGTCATTGCCGCGCTGCTGGCGATTCCGGTGATTCCGCTGTGGATGTACGGAGGCTCCCTGCTGCTGCTCGGTCTGGGCGCGTTCCTGATCCAGGTGATGGTGCAGGGCGCCTGGGGCGTGGTGCCGACGCACTTGAACGAATTGTCGCCCGGGCCAGTGCGCGGCACGTTGCCCGGCTTTGCCTACCAGATGGGCAATCTGCTGGCGGCGATCACGGCGACGGCGCAGACCTGGATCGCGCAGTGGCATGGTGGTGATTTTGCGTTCTCCATGTCGCTGTGGATCGGCACCGTGGCGGTCGTGCTGGCCCTGCTGGCGTGGCTGGGGCCGGAGGCGCACGGCGCAAGCCTCAGCGGTGAGGCGGTGGATTCGCCGGCGACGCCAGGGTGATCTGCTGCTAGACTTCGCGGCTGCTTTTCGCCAACGGGGCCCATCATGCAGGCAGGCAAGGACAAGGTCGTCGCGCTCCATTACACGCTCAGCATCGATGGCGAGCAGGTGGAGAGCTCACATGATCGCGGCCAGGAACTCTGGGTCCTGCTCGGCCACGGGCAGCTCATCCGTGGCCTGGAAACCGCCATCGAGGGGCACGGGACGGGCGATACGCTGAGTGTGGACGTGGCTCCGGCCGATGGCTATGGCGAGCGCGAGGAAGGCCAGATTCAGCGCCTGTCGAAGAAGTACGTACCACTGGCGGATCGGCTGAAGCCCGGCATGACCACGGTGCTGACGCTGAAGGACGGCGGGCGCCGCGTGGCGACGGTGCACAAGGTCGGCATGAGCACGGTGGACCTGGACATGAACCATCCCATGGCCGGCAAGACCCTGCACTTCGAGGTGGAGCTCGGTGCCGTCCGTGACGCCACGGCCGAGGAGCTTGCCCACGGCCACGCGCATTCACCGGATGCGCCAGCGCACTGAGTGGCACGATCTGCGGTTCCGGATGGACGGCTCGAGCCCGTCCGCGCTCAGTTGAGCAGGCGCTTGCCGTAGGCGAAATGGCTGCGCCAGTACGGCCCGTCGAGGTCGTCCAGGCGTACGGTGCCGCCGCTGTCCGGAGCGTGCACGAAGCGACCCTTGCCGACATACACGCCCACGTGGCTGATGCTGCCGCCAATGGTGAAGAACACCAGGTCGCCGCTGGCCAGCTGCGCCATGCGGCGGATCTTTTCGCCGTCCACAGCCGCCATGGCGCGTGAGGTGCGCGGCAGCTTGATTGCCGCCTCGGTACGGTAGATGTAGTCGACCAGGCCGCTGCAGTCGAATCCGCTGTCGGGGGTATTGCCGCCCCAGCGGTAGGGTGTACCGACCAGGCCAATGGCCCGGAACAGGATGTCGTTGGCGGTACCGGTGCTGGCGGCGGACGGCGCACGCGGCGGCAGCCTGGTCAGCGATGATGGCGCTGGCGGTGCGCCTGGCGCGTGTCGCGCGGGCTGGCCCGCGCACGCCGCCAACAGGCAGCCCATGGTGGCGGGCAAGAGCAGGCGGAGCAGCTGGCCTGGCTGTCCCTGGCTGGGCGACTGGCGGGAAGCGGATTGGTGCATGACGATCCCATCGGGCCAGTCGACAGGTTAACAAGCCCGGACTGGGCATGAAAGCTCGGTACCTTAGTGCCGAGGGTCGTTTCGTTGGCCGGGTGGCGATGGACCGCGGTGAGTCTTGCCGAAGTGGCGTGCGCAGCGCTCAACGCGCCTGGATGCTGATGCTCTGGGTCGACAGCGTGCGCCCGAACACGTCGCTGGCACGCAGGCGGTAGGTACCCGGGCGCAGGTACAGCGTCGTGCTGCTGGACGCGGCGATGAATGCGTAGCGGTCCGCGGCCGTGGCCTGGTCCGATTCGTTTGCGTACAGCGCCTCAACCACGCAGGGGATGGCCGAGCGGCACAGCGCCGTCGTGATCGGGAACGGCCGGCGCTGGCCGGCGAGCGTCAGCCATGACGGGCGCTGCATGACCGTGTGGGTGGTGGCCGCAGTCACCCCCAGGGGGAGACGCCCGGCGTCCGAGTTGCCGGCATCAGGCGCGCCGCCCAATCCGGCGCGGCCGCCGAACGCCGCCATGTTGAGCACCGGCGGCAGGATGACGTTGACGTCGTACAGCGCTGGCTGGGCGCTCCAGGGCTTCCCGTCGGTGCGCGCCAGCAACACTTGTGGCCCGTTTGCCGGGAAGGCCTTGACCAACTGGTGGTAGGCGTCGGTCTGGTCCCAGCCGACCTCGAGGAATTCGGCCTGGTCGATCGACAGCGGGTCGTACCCACTCAATTCCTTGAGTATTTCCGCCATCGGCTGCAGGTCGGCAAGACGGCGCGGGGCCTTGTCGATATGCGCGTAGCCAGCGTGCACGAAGAGCCGCGCCGTCGGATCGTGCGCAAAAACTTGACGATAGAGGTTGCGCGCCTGCTCCCGCTCGCGCCCCTGGCCGGAGGCTGCCGTGTCATACGCGATGACGTGGTAACCCAGGGACAGTGCGCGACGCACGATGTCCCCATACAGCGGCTCACGCAGATACTCCGTGCCGCTGCTCCTTGTCGGGTAGCCGCGGGCGGCCAGGCCGCGATCGGTCGACAGCGCTTCAGCCGCGAAATAATTGAAACCGAGCGCGCGCAGTCGCGGCAGCAGTTCCAGGGTGAGCTGGCGCGTGTGCGCATCGTGATGCGCCTCGTTGATCATCACGATGTGACGGTCGCCGGCCATCGTGGTGATCGCGTCCGCGGCTGGCGCCGAGCGCCATTGTTCCGGTCGTGGCAGCACCAGGCCCTGCAGCGCGCTGACGGTGAGCGGAAAGCTGAGTACCGCCTGGGTGTAGATGCCCAATTCGCATTGCGCGAAGGACAGGAACTGCGCCGCCAGTTGCCGGTTGCGCGGTGACAAGCCCGGCATGGCCTGGGCCAGATAGACATACCGCGCCAGGTCCGTCGGTTGCTGCTGCATGTCGCGCAGCAGGTCGCGGGCGGCCCGGTCGAACTCCTGCGCCTGGACGTTCGCCGCGCCGAGGAGCGCCGGCAAAGCCAACAACATGAGGGCGATTCGGCTGAACATGGTGACCGTCCGGCGCGGGTGTCGCGGATGGATTTGGATTGCGGCAACGTGCCCTTCGATCATGCCGCGATTGGCCCGATCTTGAAAGCGGCGTCGTCAGGGGGGGCACGGTGGCGGTGGTCTGCCGCCTGCATGCCGGAACGTTGCCTGACGATCTACACTCCATGCATGGACACCTACACCCTGCACCGCGGCCACGTGCCGCTCCTGATCAGCCTGCCGCACGACAGCAGCGTGATTCCGGCCGCGCAGTCGGCGCGCATGTTGCCGCATGCCCGGCACTCCGTGGATACCGACTGGCACGTGGCGCAGTTGTATGCGCCGCTGGCCGAGGAACTGGGCGCCAGTGTGCTGACCGCAAAATTGTCGCGCTATGTGGTCGACCTGAACCGGCCAGCCGATGGCGGGCCGCTGTATCCGGGGCGGCAGGAGACCGGCGTGGTGCCGACCATGGGTTTCGACGGCCAGGCCCTGTACGCGCCGGGCCGGGAGCCGGATGCCGCGGAGGTCCAGCAGCGCATCGAGACGTACTGGCGTCCCTACCACCAGGCCATCGGGCTCGAACTGGAGCGCCTGTTGGCGGCGCACGGCCGGGCCGTGCTGTGGGACGGCCACTCCATCCGTGGCCATGTGCCCATGCTGTTTTCCGGCCGCCTGCCTGACTTCAACCTGGGTACTGCGGGCGGGGCCAGCTGCAGTCCGGGCTTGCAGGGGCGGCTTGCGGACTGCCTGCACGCGCAGTCCGTCTATGGCCAGGTGGTGAACGGACGCTTCAAGGGTGGCCATATCACCCGCCACTACGGCCATCCTGGGCACGCGATCGACGCGGTGCAGCTGGAACTGGTGCAGGAGACCTACATGGACGAGGCGAGCTTCGAGTTCCTGCCTGAGCGCGCCAGGCCGGTACAGCAGCTCATCCGCCAGCTGCTGCGGATCTGTCTCGAGCACGCCCGTCGCTGAGACGGGCTGGGGACTCGGCGCTAGGCCGCGGACACCAGCTGCCCCACGGCACGCTGGTAGCTGGCCTCGAGCGCGTCGAAGCGGTTGACGTCGGTGCCCAGGTCGTGGATGTGGCCGTCCTCCAGCCCATAGCACCAGCCGTGCACCGTCAGCTCCTGGCCACGATCCCAGGCCTCGCGCACCACCGTGGTGTGGCAGGCGTTGGCCACCTGCTCGATGACGTTGAGCTCGCACAGGCGGGCATGGCGCAGACTGGGCGAGACCTGCTCCATTTGCGCCTGGTGTTTTTCCAGCGTGTCGCCGATGTAGCGCAGCCAATTGTCGATCAGCCCGAGGCGCTGGCCATCCAGCGCAGCCTTGACGCCGCCGCAACCATAGTGGCCCACGATCAGGACATGCTCCACCTTCAGTACCTCGATGGCGAACTGCAGCACCGACAGGCAGTTCATGTCCGAATGCAGCACCAGGTTGGAAATGTTCCGGTGCACGAAGACCTCGCCGGGGGCGAGGCCCAGCAGCTGGTTGGCCGGCACGCGCGAATCGGAGCAACCGACCCACAGGTACTTGGGTGCCTGTTGCTTGGCCAGTTCGGAAAAGAATTGCGGGTCTTCGCGGGTGAGGTCGGCAGACCAGCGCCGGTTGTTGTCGAGCAGATGCTGCAGTGGGCTGTTCAAGATGGTTTCCCTGCATGGGGTGCCCGTTTGCCGCCGCCGAGGCGGACGAGGGCGGGGCCGAGCGCGGTATAGATGGGTGATGGCGCCGACACGGCGGTTGCCGGCAATCGAGGCGCGGGCACAAGTTTAAATCCAGCGACGCTTGCGTGCATCCCGGGCCAGGCTTCCCACATGCGGCGGACGCCTGGCGGTGGGGGCACCGCGCTCAATGCAGCAGCAGGCGCATGCCCACGGCGGCGAGCCAGCACAGCCAGCCCAGTCCGGGAGCAAAGCGCCAGACGCGTCGCCAATTGGTGATGCGGGCGTCGTCCAGCGCCGGCAATACGGGTGATTGCAGGGCGCGCTGCAGCTGGATCCAGGTCTGGAACGCCGTGGCTGGCCCATGCTCGGTGGAGGCGATGATCTGCCACTGCCGCGGATGGGCCCTGCGCATGCGTTGCGCCACGCACCACTGCGCGACAAAGGATGCCGCGAACAGGACCAGACCGGCGATCAGCAACCCCAGGTAGAGGACGATCATGGGCTTCCCGTGCTGCCGGCGTGGGAGGGATGGGGAGACGCCGGGCTGGCGGTCGGGTTGCCCCACGGCACGGTCGGCATGGCGCTGCGCAGCGTCTTGATCACGCCGTCACCGGTTGTCGCCTTCTTGCAGATGGCGCTGTCGATGGCGTCGGCATAGGTCTTGTCCATGAGGCCGATCCACACCGTGCCATCCGGTCCATGTGGGACGTCGAAGCTGCCAGCCGAGTTCATCTGCAGCGTCGCCGTATTGGAGAACGCTGCCGGCGACTGTTCCCAATACGTCTTGCCCGCCTGTTGCGCCGCGGAGCTGTAGACCAGCAGGTAACGGGCCTGGGGCTCGGTCACCTCCAGGCTGCCGAAGGCGCCGGTAGTGTCGCTGCTCCAGCCCATGTGCTCGCACAGCTGGATGTCCTGCTTGAGCAGCGGCTGGAAACCCGAGTCGAGCAGGATCATGGTCGGGGCGAACAGGTAGCTCGAATGCAGCCAGCGGCCGTTCAATTCGGATTTCACCGCGATGCGGTAAGGCAGCTTGCTCGCTGTGGGCAGGCGGAACGCAAGGAAATAGCTGTGCGTGCCGTCGAGATTGGCCACCATGCTGCCCGGGCCCAGGGTGTAGCGCTTGGGTTGCCAGGGCAGCATGCTGCGATACGAGAAGTCGGCCAGGTTGCTGCAGCAGGGTGTGGCCTGCTGCAGGGCCGCCATCGCCGCCAGGCGTGCGTCCTCGGTGTTTTCCGCAGGTCGCAGGTTGGGCGGGACGAGTACCTTGGCCACATGGCAGCCGGCCAGGACGGCCAGCACGGCAGCCAGTGCGGCCGGGGCGGCAAGTCGGGTGCAGCGGCGGAACATGGAGCGTGCGATCCTCAAAACTCGGCGCTGCCGGCAGCGCGCGGATAGGGAATGGCGTCGCGGATGTTGGCCAGGCCGCAGACGTAGGCCAGCAGGCGCTCGAAGCCCAGCCCGAAGCCGGAGTGCGGGACCGTGCCGTAGCGACGCAGGTCGCGATACCAGCCGTACGTGGTCGGGTCGAGCCCGAACTGCTGCATGCGCCGGTCGAGCTGCTCGAGGCGCTCCTCGCGCTGGCTGCCGCCGATGATCTCGCCGATGCCGGGCGCCAGCACGTCCATGGCCGCCACGGTTTTGCCATCGTCATTCAAGCGCATGTAGAACGCCTTGATCGCCTCGGGATAGTCCATGACCACCACCGGGCGGCCCACGTGCTTCTCGGTCAGGTAGCGCTCGTGCTCGGTCTGCAGGTCGATGCCCCACGTCACCGGGTATTCGAAGTGCTGACCCGAACGCTGCAGGATGTCGATCGCCTCGGTGTATTCGATGCGGGCGAACGGCTGGCTGATGAACGCCTCCAGGCGTGTGACCGCGTCCGGGCACACACGTTCCGCAAAGAACGCCATGTCGTCAGCCTGCTCATCCAGCACGGCGCGGAAGATCGCCTTCAGGAATGCCTCGGCGCAGTCGGCGTTGTCGTTCAGGTCGGCGAACGCGATTTCCGGCTCGACCATCCAGAATTCGGCCAGGTGCCGGGCGGTGTTCGAGTTCTCGGCGCGGAAGGTGGGCCCGAAGGTGTATACCTTGCTCATGGCCAGCGCGTAGGCCTCGACGTTGAGCTGTCCGGAGACGGTGAGGAAGGCTTCGCGGCCGAAGAAGTCCTTGCGGAAATCGATCTTGCCGGCAGCATCACGCGGCAGGTTGGACAGGTCCAGGGTGGAGAGCCGGAACATGTCGCCGGCGCCCTCGGCGTCGGAGGTGGTGATGATCGGTGTGTTGACCCAGAAGAAGCCCTGTGCAGTCAGGTGACGATGGATCGCCATCATCATGCAATGGCGGACCCGGGTGATGGCGCCGAACAGGTTGGTGCGCGGGCGCAGGTGCGCCACCTCGCGCAGGAATTCCATGGAATGCTGCTTGGGCTGGATCGGGTAGCTCTCGGGATCGTCGACCAGGCCAACCACGGTGATCCGGTCAGCCTGGATTTCCACGCGCTGTCCTTTGCCCTGGGAGGCGACGAGGGTGCCCTCGACGATGATGCTGGCGCCGGCAGTGAGGTGTTTGACCTCGCTGGCGTAATTGTCCAGGGTGTCGGCCGCCACGACCTGGATCGGATCGAAACACGAGCCGTCGTAGAGGTTGACGAAGGACAGGCCGGCCTTCGAGTCGCGCCGGGTCCGCACCCAGCCGCGCACGCGCACCGCATGGCCAACCGGCAGCGTGCCGGCCAGGATTTGCTTCACGCTGCATGTCGCCGGCTTGGGTTCCAGCATGGGTTTGCCACTCCAGGGGTGATCGGGGGCGCGCGCGGGTCCCGCTTCGCTGCCCACCGCGCATGATAATGTAGTCGCCGTACCCGCCGCGACCCGCGCGGTACCACGGCCACCAGCAGGTCCACGCCATGAACATCACCATTACGCCAGCCGCTGGCGAACGCATGCGGCGCTTCCTGGGTGAGGCCCCGGCCGCCGCAGGCGTGCGCTTCGGGGTCAAGCGCACGGGCTGCTCAGGGTTCTCCTATGTGGTCGACCTGGCCCAGGAGCTGGATGCGGGCGACTTGCTGGTGCAGGTCGACGGCGTGCCGCTGGTGGTGAGCGCGGCCAATGCCGGCCTGGTCGACGGCACGGTGATCGACTTCCAGCGCCAGGGCCTGAGTTCCAGCTTTGTGTTCCACAATCCCAACGCGACCGGCGCGTGTGGTTGCGGGGAGAGCTTTACCGTCTCCTGAACCTGGCCGCGACTGCCCTGTGTGCAGGTGCCCTTGCGTGGCGCACGGGCGCACACGTATCATACGCAGTCTGCCTGCATGATTTGTCGCGGCAGGACCCTTGCCTCACCGCAACGGCGGGAGGCTGCCAGGCCACATGGCCGCATCCACAAGGAGCAAGTCCCGAGATGACCCTGCGTCATTACGAAGTCGTGTTCATGGTCCACCCGGACCAGAGCGAGCAGGTCCCGGCGATGATCGAGCGCTACAAGGCCTTGATCGAGGCCGATGGCGGCAAGGTGTTTCGCCTGGAGGACTGGGGGCGGCGCCAGCTGGCCTATCCCATCGCGAACCTCGCCAAGGCCCATTACGTGCTGCTCAACATCGAGGCCAGCCAGGCGGCGCTTGCCGAGCTGGAGTCCGGATTCCGTTTCAACGACGCGGTGCTGCGGCACCTGATCATCCGTCGCGACGCGTCCGACGTGGCCAGCGACAGCGAGCCCTCGTTCATCATGCGCAGCAAGGAAAAGGATGACGGCAAATCCTCCCGCCACCGCCATGACGACGATGACGGCCACGATGACGACAACGACGATTGACGCCTGAACGGGAGCCCAGACCATGTCCAAATTTTTCCGCCGCCGCAAGTTTTGCCGTTTCACCGCCGAGGGCGTCAAGGAGATCGACTACAAGGATCTCAACACGCTGCGCCAGTACGTCAGCGAGAACGGCAAGATCGTGCCCAGCCGCATCACTGGCACCAAGGCACGTTACCAGCGTCAGCTCGCCACGGCGATCAAGCGCGCGCGTTTCCTGTCCTTGCTGCCATATACCGACAACCACAACGTGTGACCTCGACGGGGATGGTCGATGGGGAACCGGCCAGGCACGGCCACGCCGGTTCCACGTTTTCCATGCCTTGTGCTTCGGACAACCCTTCACCCGGTTGCGTCGACCCGATCGGCGCTAACGAACAGGAAAGATCATGGAACTCATTCTTCTGCAGAAGGTGCGCAACCTCGGCACCTTGGGCGACAAGGTCAACGTCAAGCCCGGCTACGGCCGCAATTACCTCCTGCCGCAGGGCAAGGCCGTGCGCGTCAACGCCGCCAACCTGGCCGCGTTCGAGGAACGCCGTGCCGAGTACGAGGCCAAGGCCAATGCGGCACTGGGTGAGGCGCAGGCCCGCCAGGCCCGCCTCGCCGATGCCGCCGTCACCATCGCCGCGCATGCCAGCGCAGAAGGCAAGCTGTTCGGCTCGGTCAGCCCACGCGATATCGCCGCAGCCCTGACCGAGGCCGGCCACCCGACGGCCAAGGGCGAGGTGATCCTGAGCGAGGGCCCACTGCGCAACGTCGGGGAGTACGTCGTGGCCTTGAGCCTGCATGCCGATGTGCACGCCTCGGTGAAGGTCATCGTCGTCAGCGACAACTGAGTATTCGGGCGCGCTGGCGCCTGGCTGGTGCGGGACGGAAAACGGATGCCATCGGCATCCGTTTTTTCATGTCCGGGATCCTTGGCGCGGTGGATTTCGCCTGCGCACGGCAGGTGAAAAGCCGACGTCCGGATGCCGGGTCGCGCATGCACAGCTTATCCACAGGGAATTCCAGGATTCCCACAGGGTTGTTGTCTCGGCGCATGAGACCGCGCCGCGTATCATGACTGTCGGGTACGGACCATGGGTGTTGTCCGTGTGCCGTCCTTTTTCCCGTGAGGTCATGCGATGCCGTCGTTTGCGTCCGAACGCCAGCCTGCCGCTGCCGCCATCGAGGCGTTGCGTGTACCGCCGCATTCCATCGAGGCCGAGCAGGCGGTACTGGGCGGCTTGATGCTGGCACCGGACGCGCTCGACCGGGTGGCCGATCGCCTGGCCGAGCAGGACTTCTACCGCAAGGACCACCGCCTGATCTGGCGTGCCATCAACGAGCTGGCGAACAAGGGCATGCCCTGCGACGCCGTCACGCTCGGCGACTGGTTCGAGAGCGGCGGCCTGGCCGACATGGCCGGCGGCGCGGCCTACCTGATCGAGCTGGCCAACAATACGCCCAGCGCGGCCAACATCACCGCCTATGCCGGCATCGTGCGCGAGAAGTCGGTGCTGCGCCAGCTGATCGATGCCGGCACCTCGATTACCGAGGACGGCTATCGGCCGGAAGGGCAAAGCGTGCAGGAGGTGCTGGAAAACGCCGAGCAGCGCGTGTTCCACATTGCCGAATCCGGTGCGCGCGGCAAGCAGGATTCCGTGTCCATGCGCGAGGCGGTCAAGGACGCCTTCCGCCTGCTCAGCGAGCGCTATGAAAACCGCGGCCAGCTCACCGGCATTTCCACCGGCTTCGCCGACCTGGATGAGTTCACCTCGGGCCTGCAGCCCTCGGATCTCATCATCGTCGCCGCCCGTCCCTCGATGGGCAAGACCGCGTTCGCGCTGAACATTGCCGAGACGGCCGCCTTGCGCAACAAGAAGCCGGTGGCCGTGTTCTCGATGGAGATGTCCTCCTCGCAGCTGGCCTTCCGCCTGATCTCCTCGGTGGGCCGCATCCACCAGCAGCGGCTGCGCAACGGCGACCTGGAGGAGGAGGACTGGCCGCGCGTCTCCAATGCCATCTCGATCCTGTCGGAGGCCAAGATCTTCATCGACGACACTCCCAGCCTGTCCCCGGTGGAGTTGCGTTCGCGCGCGCGCCGGCTGCACCGCCAGCATGGTGGCCTGGGCTTGATCGTGATCGATTACCTGCAGTTGATGCAGGTTCCCGGCAGCCAGGAGAACCGTGCCACGGAGATCTCCGAAATCTCGCGGTCGCTGAAGGGACTGGCCAAGGAGCTCAATGTCCCGGTGGTGGCGCTCTCGCAGCTGAACCGCTCACTGGAACAACGCGCGGACAAGCGGCCGATGATGTCGGACCTGCGTGAATCCGGCGCCATCGAGCAGGATGCCGACGTGATCATGTTCATCTACCGCGACGAGCACTACAACAAGGACACCAACGACAAGGGCATGGCCGAGATCATCATCGGCAAGCAGCGCAATGGCCCGACCGGCATGTGCAAGCTGACCTTCCTTGGCCAGTACACCAAGTTCGAGAACTACGCGCCCGACAGCTTTGTCGGGGCGTTCGATTGAGCCGCGCCCGGACAGCGAAGTCCACTGGCAGCCCGGGCAGGCGCGTGGCCCGGATCATTCCGGCGACCAGTCGAGGCTGCCGTCGATGACGGTCCGGCACGGTCCGCCAACCCAGATGGCATCCGCCTCGACGCTCACCCTCAGGCGAGCGTCGTGGCCCATTTCGCGACCTTGGCTGACCACGTAGCCATGTGCCAGCGGGCCACTTGGCTCGGCCTGGGCCAGGTAGGCGGCAAGCAATCCATTGGCCGCGCCCGAGGCGGGATCCTCGATGATGCCCACGCCCGCGGCAAAGGCGCGCACGACCAGTTGGTAGGCCTGGCGTCCGCTGCCGGCAGCGGATCTTTCCCGGCTGCGGGCAAAGGCGCACAGGCCCATGCCTGAGCTGGCCTCGGCCAGCGCCCTGATCGCGCCATGGTCGGGCTGCCAGGCGCGCAGGCTGGCCTCATCGGCGATCTCGGCCAGCCACCAGCGTCGCCCGCCTTCGACCAAGGCCGGCGGCAGGATGCCCGTGCGGGCGCCGGCGAGTGCCGCCGGCAACAGGGCATGCGCGTCCAGGCCGGTGGCCAGCACCCGCGCCGCGGGCGTACGCAGCAGCAGCTCGCGTGCCGCGCCATCATCCAGGACCCGGATCGGCAGCACGCCAGCTTGGCACTCCTGCCACAACAATCCTTCCCGTGCCTGGGCCAGGCCGCAATACAGCGCCGCATGGGCGCTGCCGACACTCGGGTGCCCGGCGTAGGCGATCTCGTGCATTGGGGTGAAGATGCGCACGCGGTAGCTGGCGGTGGCGACGCTTGCCGGGGCCAGGAACACGGTTTCCACCAGGTTGCTCCAGCGCGCGAAAGCCTGCATCGCCGCATCGCTCCATCCCTTGGCGTCCACCACCACGCCGAGATGATTGCCGCCGCCGGGACTCGCCGCAAAGACATCCAGGTGCAGGTAGCGAAAGGCAGGCATGGCTGGGCTGTTTCGGGGCTTCGTCGCAGGCATCGGCCGCGAGCGTGGGTGGGTTGACCGTCAAGGGCACAGCTTTGCGTTGTGCCGGCCCGATGAAGTCGACAAGGTGGCGCGTTGGCGCCAAGATGCCGCGTTGCCAGCCAGCCTAGCGGAGATTCCTTTGCCGGTCACCCTGATCATCATCGCCATTACCTGCGTCGTCTCGTTCATGGCGCTCAGGAACCATCGCCTGCTGGACGACTTGATCCTTTGGTCGCCGGCCATCAGCCGCAAGCACGAGTACCACCGGTTGGTCACCTATGGCCTGGTGCATGCCGATTTTGGCCACCTGCTGTTCAACATGGTGACCTTGTATTTCTTCGGCCGCATCATGGAGAGCTTCTTCAGCCAGCGCCTCGGCCCGTTCGGCTTTGCGCTGTTCTATATCGGCGGATTGCTGGTTTCCATCCTGCCCAGCTACTGGAAGAACCGCGACAACCCGCAATACCGCAGCCTCGGCGCATCGGGAGCGGTGTCCGCGGTGTTGTTTGCCTTCATCCTGCTGGCGCCATGGCAAATGATCATCGTGCTGGTCGTGCCGTTGCCGGCGATTGTGTACGCCGTGGCGTATACCGCCTATTCGATCTACATGGACCGGCGAGGGGGAGGTTACGTCAACCACAGTGCGCACCTTTGGGGCGCCGCCTATGGCGTCGTAGTGACCCTGCTGGTCGAGCCGCGCGTGCTGCCGTACTTCCTGCAGGCCCTTGCCCACCCCTCATTCTGATTCCGCAGCGCTGCACGGAAGCAGCGATGTGCCTGCGCAGGCCGGCGATTGCTGCGACGGTGGACCTAAGTGCATACTGGTCGCGGATCGAAGTACCCGCCCAGGAGAGAGAACGCATGGCCACGACTCGCAAGTCAGCTGCGAAGAAGTCCGCGGCAAAACAATCCGTTGGTGCCGGAAAGAAGCAACCCGCACGATCCGCAGTCAAGGCTGCTGCGGCCAGACCAGGCAAGCCCGCAGCCAGGAAGCCGGCCGCGAAGCGGCCAGCGGCAAAGAAGGCCGTTGCCAGGAAGCCAACTGCGAAAAAGGTCGTGGCCAAGAAGCCGGCAGCCAAGAAGCCGGCAGCCAAGAAGGCAGTCGCCAAGAAGGCAGTCGCCAAGAAGCCAGTTGCCAAGAAGCCAGTTGCCAAGAAGCCAGTTGCCAAGAAGGCAGTCGCCAAGAAGCCGGTCGCCAAGAAGGCAGTCGCCAAGAAGCCAGTTGCCAAGAAGGCAGTCGCCAAGAAGCCAGTTGCCAAGAAGCCAGTTGCCAAGAAGCCAGTTGCCAAGAAGCCAGTTGCCAAGAAGCCAGTCGCCAAGAAGGCAGTCGCCAAGAAGGCAGTCGCCAGGAAGCCCGACAACGCGGTGGCAAAGCCAGCAACCACGGTCAGCGCTCCAGCGGGCAGCCAGGGGCGGGACGCCCCGGTCCAGCACATCAGTCCCGAGGAGGCACTGGCCCATATCCAGGCGTTGCTCGACGTCAAGCAGGATCGCGCGCGGCAGACGCCGGGGTGGCCGGGCGCCGGCGATGCCGTGGCCTCATCCGCACCCGATGCGGCTGCTGCATCAGTCCCGGATCCGGCGTCGGCCAGCACCGCTTCGCCAATCGCCGCACCGCGCAGCGACGTGGGTAAACGCGGCGACTGAGCCACGACGCGACCGCCAGTGGTCATTGGCGGTTCAAGCATCACGCTATAGCGTGGATCCGTCACTGTGACGGGAGATGCCACATGCTGCGTCTGCTTGCAGGCCTGGGCCTGGTTGCAACGACACTGCTGTTGTCGGGTTGCTACCTGGGCCCGAGCTACAGCTATGTGCGTCAGCCTGGTTACCAGGACGGTGCGTACTACGGCCAGTCGCAGGTGTATGAC
Source organism: Lysobacterales bacterium (assembly GCA_017305055.1). Lineage (GTDB taxonomy): Bacteria > Pseudomonadota > Gammaproteobacteria > Xanthomonadales > Rhodanobacteraceae > Rhodanobacter. Next base: position 38,243 of record JAFKMZ010000020.1, on the reverse strand, counting down.
GGGGGCTATTACCTGGGGTCAGGATATTCGTCGTATTCCGGCGCGGGGTATGGCTACGGGTGTTGTTATGCACCGGGGGTCAGCGTGGGTGTTGGCGCCGTCTGGTACGACCGCCCGCGTTACCGCGGCTATGCACCGTCGCGGTATCGAAGCTATGCGCCGTCCCGGTATCGGGGCTACGCGCCGCCGCGATATCGAGGCCAGATCGACAGGCGGCCGCGCGATGGCGGCGGGTGGCGCAGCGGGCCTGGCCGTACCGGCCGCGGTGCGGCGGGCTTCGACCGCAGTGGCCCCCCGCGTGGGGCCGTGGGTCCCCGTCATGACGGAGGTCGTCCTGCGGCGAGGCGTCATCGTTCGGGCAACCCCTGACGCCAGTCCACGAGCCATGCGCTGTAGCCTGCAGTGAGCAGATCGAGGCGAGTTGGCCTGCGGCTTGCCGTGGCCATGGCGGCTGCCCTGTCGCTGAGTGCCTGTGGCAGCCTGCGCTACTACGGCCAGGCGGTGCGCGGGCAGGCCGAGTTGGTCCTGCATCGGCGCGGGATCGAGGCGATGGTCGATGACCCTGCGGTTTCGCCCGTCGTGGCCAGTCGCCTGCGACTGGCCCTGCGTGCGCGTCACTTTGCCAGCGCCGAACTCGGCTTGCCCGACAACCGCAGTTACACCACCTACGTGGACCTGCATCGCCCGTACGTGGTGTGGAACGTGTTTGCCACCAGGCCGTATTCCGTCGATGCGCTCCCGCAATGCTTTCCGATTGCCGGCTGCGTGGCCTATCGCGGCTGGTTCAATGAGGCCGCGGCGCAAGCCGATGCGGCGCGACTGCATGCGCGCGGCGACGATGTCTGGGTCGGCGGAGTGGCGGCCTACTCCACGCTGGGCTGGTTTGCCGACCCCATCGTGTCGAGCATGCTGCGTGGCGACGACACCCAGCTGATCGGCACCATCTTCCATGAATTGGCGCATCAATTGATCTATGTGCCGGGCGATACTACGTTCAATGAATCGTTTGCCAGCTTCGTCCAGGCCGAGGGTCTGCGGCAATGGCGGGTGGTGCAAGGCTTGCCGCAGCAGGAATCGTGCAGCGCTGCGCATGAGCAGGCCTTCACCCGGCTGGTGCTGGACCTGCGCGAACGCTTGAAAGTGCTGTATGCCAGCGGGGCGGAACCGGCCGTCCTGGCGGCGCAGAAGCAGGCCGAGTTTGCCGCCTTCCGCGAACGCTATGCGCGCTGGCGCAATCCGCATTGGTCGGACATCCAGGCCTACGACGCCTGGGTGGCGGCGCCGCTGAACAATGCACGCCTGGTGCCATTCGGCCTGTACTCGCGCTGGGTGCCGGCGTTTGCGCAGCTCTTCGCCCGCAGCGGCGGGGACTGGTCCGGGTTCTATGCCCGCGTCCGTGCGTTGGCCGCTGCGGCCAAGTCGCGGCGGGACCGGCAATTGCAGGCCATGCTGCCCGCCGCAGACCCGGGCCATCCGTCAACCTGTACGGAAACCTAACCCCAGGCTGTCGTGGAGCTGAACGCGCTTGCCAGTAGACATTGAACTCACACCGGGCGGGCCACACTAAGCACACGTATCGCCGTGATGGCGACAAGAAGCGGAGCAATACATCGCCCTGCTGAGGGGCCGGCCTCTCTTCCCCTGGTGGCCGCCTGACAAACCTCGTTAGTCCTCCCCTGGCTAACGAGGTTTTATTTTGTGGCTACCATCCCTGGCAGCCACCCTTCGGGCCATCGCTGCGCGATGTCAAAAATCGTTCCTGACGATTTTTTGCCCGCTGGATGCAGGCTGTCTGCGGCACGCCGGCGTGCCGACGGGGATAATGGGCGGGACCTTGGCTGTGACGGCCTCTATCTGGGCAAGCGATGATCATTGAATCCCTGCTGGACACGGATCTGTACAAGTTCTCGATGATGCAGGTGGTATTGCATCAATATCCGGCCGCCCAGGTGGAGTACCGCTTCAAGTGTCGCAACCCGGGCATCGACCTGGCATCCTGCATCGACGAGATCCGCACCGAACTGGCGGCTTTGTGCCGGTTGCGCTTTACCTCCGACGAGCTCGACTACCTGCGCAGCCTGCGCTATATCAAGAGCGACTTCGTCGATTTCCTCGGGCTGTTTCAGCTCAACGAAAAGTATGTCGACATCGCGCCCTCGGCAACGGCGCCCGGCGAGATTGACCTACGCATCCGCGGCCCTTGGTTGCACACGATCCTGTTCGAGGTGCCGCTGCTGGCCATCATCAGCGAAGTTTATTTTCGCCGGCACCATCCCGGTCTCGTCCTGGAAGAGGGGCGGCGACGGCTGCACACGAAGATCGCCCTGCTGCACGACACGCCGGGATACGCCGAGTGCAAGCTGGCCGACTACGGCACCCGTCGGCGTTATTCGCGCGACTGGCACCGCGAGGTCGTCGCCGCCCTGCACGAGGGTCTGGGGCCGCAGCTGGCGGGCACCAGCAACGTATGGCTGGCCTGGCAGCTGGGCCTCACGCCGCTTGGCACGCTGGCACACGAGTATCTGCAGGCGCACCAGGCGCTGGGCCCGCGGCTGCGCGACTCGCAGGTCGTCGCCCTGCAGGCCTGGGCCAAGGAATACCGCGGTGACCTCGGCATCGCCTTGTCCGACGTGTACGGGCTGGATGCCTTCCTGCGCGACTTCGACATGTATTTCTGCAAGCTGTTCGACGGTGCGCGCCAGGACTCCGGTGACCCCTTCGTCTGGGGCGAGAAGCTGCTCGCGCACTACCGGGCGAACCGCGTGGACCCGCAGGGCAAGGTGCTGGTGTTCAGCGATGGACTGGACATCCCCAAGGTCATGCAGCTGTATGCGCACTTCCGCGGGCGCTGCCAGTTGGCGTTCGGAGTGGGCACCAACCTCACCAACGACGTCGGGCCGGCACCAATCTCGATCGTGATCAAGATGGTCCGCTGCAATGGCCAGCCCGTGGCCAAGCTGAGCGATTCGCCGGGCAAGGCCATGTGCGACGACCAGGCCTACGTGGCCTACCTGCGCCAGGTGTTCGACATCCCGGCCGGACAGGGGGCGTGAGCCACTGGACCGGGCTGCCGGCCTGCGCCGCCGCCGGCCATGGCGCGGCGCGGTCCGCAGCCCGGCGGATGATGACGTAGACTCGGGGTTCAAGCCTCAGGGACTGTTGCCATGACCAGCATCTACGATTTCAGCGCCCGCGACATCGACGGGCGGATGCGTTCCTTGGGCGAATGGCGCGGCAAGACCCTGCTCGTCGTCAACGTGGCCTCACAATGTGGATTCACGCCGCAGTACGAGGGGCTGGAAACGCTGTGGCAGGATCAACGCGATCTCGGTCTCGTCGTGCTCGGGTTTCCGTGTGACCAGTTTGGCCACCAGGAACCCGGCGACGAGGCGCAGATCAAGGCGTTCTGCCAGACCCGCTACGACGTCAGCTTCCCGCTGTTTGCCAAGATCGAGGTCAATGGCGAGCATGCCGACCCCCTGTACCGGTGGCTCAAGGGCGAGGGCAAGGGCGTGCTGGGCAGCGAAGCTATCAAGTGGAACTTCACCAAGTTCCTGGTGGACCGCGACGGGCAGGTGGTCAAGCGTTACGCGCCCACCGACACCCCGGCGAAGATTGGCAGGGACACCCTGGCGCGGTTGCAGGCCGGCATGGCCGGTTGATCCCGTATGGGTCCCGCGCCGGCCCTCTGCCCGGCGGTGCGGTTGGCGCGCTCAGTACCAGTCGAGCAGCGTGATGCCAACGCCCAGGTAGGTCGCGTTGTGGTTGTAGTCGATCATGCTCTCGCCGTAGCCCTTGAACGCCTCCAGATAACCGCGCAGGTTCCCCGCCAACGGAAAGCTCCAGGTGAAGCGCGCGGCGCCGTGGCTGCGCGCGCCGCCGCGCAGCGAATGGCGCAGCAGCATGGAAAACTCCTGTCTGTTCCATTCGTGCACGATCTGCACGTCGCCGCGGCCCATGTAGTCGCTGATATCGGGGTTGTTGTCGTCGTGCCGGGCTTCAGGGATTCGCCACCACGGACGGAACATGACCACCCAGCCCGGGCGTTCGAAGCCGATGTTGGCGATGACGCGGTTCCAACTGCGTGACAGGGGGTTGTTGCGGCCATTGGACTGGTGGTCGAAGCCCACGCCAAGCAGGCGGCCATCCCAGCCCAGGAGCCGGTAATGGGTGTCGAAGACCAGCATCGCCTCCGGTTCGTAATTGGTCTCGCGGAACGGCCGCGAGGACTTGCTGTTGTAGACCTGCCAACGCGAGGACTGCGTATAGCCAACCCACACGTCGCCAGCGTCGCCGAACACACCTTGCCAGACCTTGGTCTTGAAGCTGATCTGGAACTTGCTTTCCACGTCGTTGAGGTGCGCGGGCTCGGTGAGCGTGTTGTCCGGATTTGGACTGTGCGGCTGCCGATTCTGGTTGCTGCTGGCAAATACCGGCAGGATGTAGATGGGCTTGTAGCCGCGCAGGTTGAAAGTGCCGAGCTTGCTTTCCGGCGCCAATTCCCAGCGGCTGTCCAGCAAAGAGCGCGCCGTGGTGGCTGGCTTCTCCGAGTCGACGAGACTGGCGGCGTCGTGCACGAACATGTTTGCCGCCCCGGCCTGGGTTGGCGCGGATGGCTCTACCTCGGTGTTTGCCCGGCCGGTGGCCTGGTCGTAGCAGGCCAGCCGCGCTGCATCACTCTCGATGCTGGTGCAGGCGCGGATGTCCATGGGATCAGGATTTTGTGCTGCGCCGGGACTGGCGAACAAGCCGGCAAGCAGGGCCAGCGCCACTGCGACAGGACAGGTTTGCATCATGTACTCCGTGGGGGCCACAGCACGCAGGCCGCGTACCGGTGCTTCGTCTTGCGGTCGGCCATCATGATTGTTGCACCAACGGCCTCCAGTTCCAGGCCGATCGGACCGCGCGGGCAAGCTGTCACCCACCGGCCGGCAGGGTGGTCATCGCGATCGCTGGTGCCAGGAATATTCCTGCCGCCAAGCTCCTAGCCCTGCTTGAGCCAACTCTCGTATTCCGATTTGCTGATTTGATTGTCGCGGTTCTTGTCCGCATGCTCGAAGTCGTTGGCCAGGGGCGGGTAGGCGTCCGCCTGGCTGGCACTGATCGACTTGGCGCCGTGGGCCAATTGCTCGAACGATGGTGCCTGCCCGTAGCCCGGGGCCTTTGCGGGCATGCTGTTCACCGTGAGCTCGCCTTGTGGTGTCTGGTACACGGCGGTATGGGTGGCCGAGCCGGGTGCGGTGTCCTGGGCAATCGCGCCGCCAGCCGCCAGCAAGGCGCCGGTGCACAGAGCGGCCAGGAGCGGCAACTGAGGTTTCATGATGGATACTCCTTCAGGTTTTGACCAAAGCAGCGATTGGGTCTTTATTGGCCCGGCGTTGCGGTGCCGTCCCGGGATCGGGCGGCAACCCACGCTAGCAGAGAGTGCGTAAATGCCGCCTCAACACCATGCCACCCATGCGGTGAAGCTGTCGTCTCGTTCAGATCCATTGGATGTCGGAGCTGGGGTCCTCTCGGCGACCCAGGCCCGTTACCTGCACCTGGCCGCACAGGGCTTGCTGCAGCCATTGCGGCGGCGGGCGCGACGGGGGGACCTGCTCGATGCCATCCAACGCATGCGCCTGCTGCAGATCGATTCGATCCACGTGCTTGCGCGCAGCCAGCACCTGGTGTTGCGGGCGCGCCTTGGCGACTACCCAGTGGAATGGCTGGACCAGGCCCTCGCCAGCGGGCAACTGGCCGAGTGCTGGGCACACGAGGCGTGCATGGTTCCGGCTGCGGACATTGGCCTGCACCGGGCGTGGCTGGCGCAGCGGGAAAAGCACTGGTCGTTCCGGCGCGCCGTGTCCACCCGGCAGCAGCATCGCCGCGAGATGGAGGCCCTGTTGGCGCGGATCCGGACCACGGGACCGGTCAGCGCGGCCGATTTTGCCCGACCGCCCGAGGCGTCCGGGCCCCGCTCCGGCTGGTGGGACTGGAAGCCAGAGAAACGCTGGCTCGAGGCGTGGTTCGTACTGGGTGAGCTCATGGTGGCGCGCCGCGAGCGCTTCCAGCGCGTCTACGACCTGGCCGCCAACGTGCTGGCCCGGCTGGACCCGCCACCGGGGCCGATGCCCGTGCCGGACGCGCCGACCCTGCGCCGGTGCTTCATTGCCGATGCCGTGCGTGCCCTGGGGGTAACCCAGGCACGCTGGATTGCCGATTACCACCGCCTGCAGCCGGCCGTGGCCGCGGATGAGCTCGTGCCGCTGCTGGCCAGCGGGGAGTTGCGCAGCGTGCACGTGCAGGGGTGGCCGAGCCGTGGTTATGTCCACCGCGATCATGACGAGCTGCTCGAACGAGCACTCCGGGGGCGCCTGCGTGCGACCCATACGGCATTGTTGTCGCCGTTCGACCCAGTGGTGTGGGACCGTCGGCGGGCGCGGGAGTGGTTTGGTTTCGATTACACGCTCGAGTGCTACACCCCCGCGGCGAAGCGCTGTTACGGATATTTCGTGCTGCCGATACTGCACCGCGGCAAGCTGGTTGGCCGCCTCGATGCGAAGGCGCACCGGGCGCAGGGGATTTTCACGGTCAATGCCTTGTTTCTCGAGGACGGGGTGGCCCCGGGTCCGCGCCTGTTGCATGAACTGGCGGCCGCGCTGTGCGCGATGGCACGCTGGCACGGGACGCCAGAAGTACGCGTGCTGGCGACCCGTCCGCCCGGGCTTGCTGTGCGTTTGCGGGCTTTGTGCGCCTAGGCACGCCGGTCATTATCGGCATGTGCCCACCTTGCAATGCAGCATAAAAGCATCGCCGGAATGGCCTATTGACAAATCACCAATTGGCAAAAAATCCGTTATGCTTGGCACGCTGTGTCTGCTCGGCGCCACGCGTGCACGGTTAGGATTCCTTGTGATCCGCATCGTTACACCCGATCGCGGCATGCCCAGTAAACTGTTGGCCAGCAATGGCCGTTTTGTCAAAAGCGTCAAGCGAGGATCGGAGCGAGTTATGTCGGATCGTGAAGTAGGTACAGTCAAGTGGTTCAATGATGCCAAGGGTTTTGGCTTCATCAGTCGTGAAAACGGCCCAGATGTATTCGTGCATTTTCGGGCCATCAGTGGCTCGGGCTTCAAGAGCCTGCAGGAAGGCCAGAAGGTGAGCTTCAAGGTCGTCACCGGCCAGAAGGGCTTGCAGGCGGAAGACGTTACGCCGGCTTGAGTGCCATCCAGTCCAGGCGGGGCCGGCTCGCTGGCCCCGCCTGGCCAGGTCAGCGGCTCGGGGAAAGTCTGTACATCCTGTTCCAGATCGCCGGCACTTGCCGGCGTTTGCATCTGGCGGAATGTCCTACGTCATCGCACCCCATCCGAGTGGTTCGCGATGAACCCCAGGTTGCGAGTTCGCATCCCGATACTCCCGGAACTGTCGCATGCGGAACTGCACGGTGCGTGCGGGCGCGAGGGAGTCTGCGTCGTGGCGAAGGACTCATGATGCGGGTCATGGATTGGGGTCGAGGCGCATGAACCCGGACGAACCTGCTGTTGAACGATTTGCCGGCGTCGAACGCCTGTACGGGCGCGGCAGCTTGGGGCGGCTCGCGCGCGCGCATGTCTGCGTCGTCGGCATCGGCGGTGTCGGCTCGTGGGCCGCGGAGGCCCTGGCGCGCAGTGGTTTGGGTGCATTGACCCTGATCGACGCCGACGAGGTATGCCTGTCCAACACCAACCGCCAGTCGCATGCGCTGGACGGCCAATACGGCAAACCGAAGGTGGCGGTCGTTGCGGAGCGTGCACGGGCGATCAACCCAGCCATCGAGGTGATCGGCATTGAACGCTTCCTGACGCCGGCGACGCTGGACGAGCTGCTGGATCGTGGCTACGACGCGGTGCTGGACGCCTGCGACGCGTTTCGCGTAAAGCTGGAGATGATCGCCTGGTGTCGCCGACGCAAGTTGACTATCGTCAGCGTGGGCTCAGCGGGTGGGCGCACCGATCCGACGCAAATCCGCGTACGCGACCTGTCGCGCACAGAGCACGACGCCATGTTCAGCCTGATCCGCAAGAAGCTGCGTGCGGATTTCCACTTTCCGCGCAACCCCGAGCGCTACTTCGGAGTGCCGGCGGTTTATTCCCTGCAGAACGTGCAGTATCCGCAGGCCGACGGCAGCGTATGCGGCCAGCGCCCGCCTGGTGGTGAAGCCTTGAACCTGACCTGTGGCGGAGGCCTGGGCGCCGCCACACACGTGACCGGCGCGTTCGCGTTTGCGGCCGTGGGCAAGGTGCTGGAGAAGCTGCTGGCCTGATCGTGGAGCCGGCCTGATGTCCACCGTGGACCACGGCGTGGCGTGTGTCGCGTACGTTGGCGGCCCTCCTGTTCTTCACCGCTGCCACACGCCTGGCTGACTGCCCCTACCAGCCCATGTAATGCCCGCCGTTGATGGCGAGGTTGGCGCCGGTGATCCAGGCCGCCTGCTCGTCCATGAAGAACGCGACCGCGTAGGCAATCTCATCGGGATTGCCCAGGCGTCCGAGTGGAATCTGGGCGACGATTTTTTCCCGTACCTCCTCGGGTACCGCCATCACCATGTCGGTGCCGATGTAGCCGGGCGATACGGTATTCACCGTGATGCCGAGTTTGGCGTTCTCCTGTGCCAGCGAGATGGTGAAGCCGTGCATGCCGGCTTTCGCGGCGGCGTAGTTTGCCTGGCCGTACTGGCCCTTCTGGCCATTGATCGAGCTGATCTGCACGATGCGCCCCCACTTGCGCTTGCGCATGCCCTCGATCACCGGCCGGGTCACGTTGAAGCAGGCGTTGAGGTTGGTGTTCACCACCTCGGACCACTGCTCGTAGCTCATCTTGTGGAAGGTGCTGTCGCGGGTGATGCCGGCGTTGTTGACCAGGATTTCCACTGGCCCCAGCTTTTCCTCGATGACCTGGACCATTGATGCGCATTCCTTGGGGTCGGAGACGTCAGCGCGTACCGTGAACACGTCGATGCCGTCGGCCCGCATGCGCTCCTGCCAGGCCCGGGTCTTCTCCTCGTTGCGGTAATTGGTGGCAACCTTGTGCCCCATACGGGCCAGGCGCCGCACAATCGCTGTGCCAATGCCGCCTGTGCCGCCGGTAACGAGCGCAGTACGCTGAGTCATGTCGTGGTACCTCCTTGGGTAGGTCATCGCCGGTCACGTCACGCTGTTGCGCGATGTGACGTGGCATTTATAGCCGTTTGCGGGATGGAGTGACCGCTGCAGTGCGGCATCGGCCCGTGGCGGTCCGGCCCGGACGGCCGTTCGTCGCGTGCCGTGCGGACCTTGAAACCGGGCGTGCCCGCCCGGATGTTCCGCTTCGCCGGCGCGCGTCCATGGGCATGCGCCTTCCACCCTCAAGATGGATCCAGACGCATGAATACCACTGCAGAAACCCGCCCATTCGAAGCCGAAGTCGCCCAGGTGCTCAAGCTGGTCACGCACTCGCTGTATTCGCACAAGGAGATTTTCCTGCGCGAGCTGGTGTCGAATGCGTCGGACGCCTGCGACAAGCTGCGCTTCGAGGCGATCGCCAACCCGGAGCTGATGGCCGGCGACAGTGATCTGCACATCGACATCAGCTGGGACAAGGCGGCGCGGACCATCAGCGTGCGCGACAACGGCATCGGCATGAGCCGCGACGAGGTGGTGGCCAACATCGGCACCATCGCCAGCTCCGGCACGCGGCGCTTCCTGGAGGCCATGTCCGGCGAACAGAAGGCCGATGCGCGCCTGATCGGCCAGTTCGGCGTGGGCTTTTATTCGGCGTTCGTGGTCGCCGACCGGGTCACCGTGCTCAGCCGGCGCGCCGACGCCCAGGCCAGCGAGGGCGTCAAGTGGGAAAGCGACGGCCAGGGCGAGTACAGCCTGTCCACGCTCGAGCTGGCCGGGCGCGGCACGACCGTCATCCTGCACCTGAAGGCCGACGAGGACGAATTCCTCAGCCGCTGGCAGTTGCGCTCGATGATCACGCGCTACTCCGACCATGTCGCCTTCCCGATCCGCCTGCCGCAGGAAAAGGACGACCAGCCGACGGACGAATGGGAAACCGTCAATGCGGCTTCGGCACTGTGGACCAAGCCGAAGTCGGAGATTTCCGATGAGGACTACAAGGCGTTCTACAAGTCGCTCGGGCACGACTTCAACGATCCGCTGGCCTGGACGCACAATCGGGTGGAAGGCAGCCAGAGTTTCACCACGCTGCTGTACCTGCCCGCGCAGCCGCCGTTCGATTTGCTCATGGGCGGGCGCGACGAGCGCAAGGGCCTCAAGCTCTACATCAAGCGCGTCTTCATCATGGACGCCGCCGAGGACATGCTGCCGAACTACCTGCGCTTCGTGCGCGGCGTGGTCGACGCCGACGACCTGCCGCTCAACGTCAGCCGGGAAATCCTGCAGCACAACCGCCAGCTCGAGCGCATCAAGGCCGCCTGCGTCAAGCGCGTGCTCGACCTGATCGAGAAGCTGGCGACCGACGAGCCGGAGAAATTCGCCACCTTCTACAAGGCCTTCGGCAATACGCTCAAGGAGGGCATCAGCGAGGACGCGAACCACCGCGAGCGCATCGCCAAGCTGCTGCGCTTCGCCTCCACCAAGGCCGAGGGCGCGGCCCAGGCCACCTCGTTCGACGACTATATCGGACGCATGCCGCTGGGCCAGGACACGATCTGGTACATCACCGCCGACAGCTACGCCGCGGCGCTGGGCAGCCCGCAGCTGGAGGCGTTCAAGGCCAAGGGCGTCGAAGTGCTGTTGATGTACGACCGGATCGACGAATGGATGCTCGGCAGCCTGCAGGAATACGCCGGCAAGAAGCTGCGCAACGTGGCCAAGGGCGAGCTGCCGTTGGACGAGGCGGACAAGAAGAAGCGCGAGGAGGCCAGCAAGCAGGCCGAGCCGCTGCTCAAGAAGCTCAAGGAGCTGCTGGGCGAGCGCGTGGCCGAGGTCAAGGTCTCGGTGCGTCTGACCGATTCGCCCTCGTGCCTGGCCCTGGGCGACTACGAGATGGCGCCGCACCTGGCGCGGTTGCTGCGCGAGGCCGGGCAGGCCATGCCCGAGTCCAAGCCGACGCTGGAGGTCAACCCGCAGCACCCGCTGCTGCAGCGCCTCGAAGCCGAGCCCGACGAGGCCAAGGCCAGGGATCTGGCCATGCTGCTGCTGGAGCAGGCCGAAATCGCCGCCGGCGCCCCCTTGGCCGATCCGGCAGCCTTCGTGCAGCGCCTCAATCGCGCGCTGCTCGAAGCGTAGGCCGGATCAATCCACAAGGGACTCCTGCGGTCGGGAGCGCAGCGACGGATCCGCCCTTGACGTACCGCGCTTCACCATGGCATGCGGATCCGGCCTACGGCCTTGATCCGCCCTACGTCGGCCATGGCTGGCTCAGGCCTGGGCCAACGGGCGCAGCATGCGCTCGAAGATTTCCACCGGCTGGCCGCCGCTGATCAGGTGCTGGTCGTTGATGATGGTGGCCGGCACCGAATTGATGCCGCGCTCCAGGTAATACTGCTCCTGCTTGCGCACCTCGCCCGCGTATTCCTCGTGCGCCAGCACCTCGGCAGCGCGGTCCGGGTCGAGACCGACCGCGCCGGCCAGGCGGACCAGCGTGGCATGGGCGCCCACATCCTCGCCGTCGGTGAAGTATGCCTTCAGCAGTGCGTGCTTGAGCGGCAACTGGCGTCCCTGCAGTCCGGCCCAGTGCAACAGGCGATGGGCGTCGAAGGTGTTGTACACGCGGCTGCGGCGTTCCAGGTCGAAGTGGAAGCCCACCGCCTCGCCACGCTCGCGCAGCACCCCGCGGTTGGCCTCGACCTGCTCGGCCGAGCTGCCGTACTTGCGGATCAGGTGTTCGGTGGCGTCCTCGCCGCCGGGCGGCAGCTGCGGATTGAGCTCGAACGGCTGCAGGTGGATGTCGGCCTGCAGTTCGCCGTCGAGCCTGCCCAGGGCCTGCTCCAATGCGTTCAGGCCGATCGCGCACCATGGGCAGGAGACGTCGGAAACGAAGTCGATGCGGATCCGGGTGGGCGCGACAGGCTGGTTCATGCGGTGGACTTCACTGCGGGGTCAGCACGACACCCGGCCCCCGGCCAGTTGCGTGCAAGGGTGGTAGAACGGTTCGTTTGCCGGCGGCTTGCCGTCGCCGCGGTGATCGCCACGCCGTCGGTTCGGCCAATAGTTCGGCGTTGGGTTCCAGTAGAGCGGGGCGGAATTGTAGGGGCGCGAAAGCTCCGCCTGATACTGGCTGTTCTGCTCGCGCAACAATTGGTTTTGCGCGCGCAAGGCCGCGCTGTTCGCAGCCTGCTCGGCCAGCGCCTGCTGGCGCGCCTGCTCGGCGCTCTGCTGCGCGGCGGTGGCCTCGGCGGCGGCCTGTTCGGCGCGCCGGGTCAACTGCTGCTGGTAGAGCGTCAGCCGCTGGGTGTACAGGTCGTCCAGGTGGTGGGCGTGGGCGTAGCTCTGCGCGCGGTCACTTTGCCCCAGGCGCAGGAACTGGGCGATGATCTCGGTGTCGTTGGCCTGGTGCAGGAGCTGGCCCTGGGCGCCGGGGCAGGGGACATCGGTATAGCTCACGTGCCCGTTGCTGGTGCACTTGTAGATGTTCTGCGCGTGGGCTGCGCCGAGGCAGGCCGCAGCAAGCGCGATGGCTGCGGCGCAAGCAAGCTGTCTGCGGGCCGTACCGTTCATCATGCCTGCCATTTTGCACCGGCTTGCCTGAATAGGGGTAGCCAGGCCCGGGCCGGGTCGCGACGGGTCACGCCGCAGTGTGCGTTTGTCCCCTCGCCGGTCCCGGCCACGCCGGGCTCAGCCGCCCAGCCGGGTGAGCAGGGCGTGCCAGAAATCCAGCCCCGCGGCCACTTCGCTCGCCGGCAGCTTCTCGTTCAGGCCGTGGGCGAAGGAATCGTTCGGCTTGGTGAAGGCGGCGCCGACGCCGTAGCTCGGGACCCCCGCATTGCGGAAGTACATGCTGTCCGAGGCGCCGGCCGACATGCCGGGCACCACCTCGACGCCCGGGTAGCGCTGGTGCACGACGCGGGTCACCGCGTCCAGCACGTCCTTGCGCAGCGGCGAGGCCGGGCTCTCCACCGGTGGCGGCGGCAGGACTTCGACCTTGGCGGATGGATCGTCGATGACCTTGGTCAGCGTCGCCTGCACGCTGCTGACCGGGGTGCCCGGGAAGATGCGGCAGTTGACGTTGGCGCTGGCCGCCTGCGGCAAGGCGTTGGGTGCATGGCCGCCATCGATCATGGTGACCACGCAGGTGGTGCGGATCTGGCCCACGTAGCCCGGATCGGCGGACAGCGTCGCCACGGCCTTGGCGTCCTTCGGGTTGGCGGCGAACGTGCGCATGGCGTCGCCGATCGGGCCTGGCGTATGCGCACCCAGGGCCTTCATCGAGGCCACGGTAATCTCATCGCTCATCACCGGGAACTGGTAGGCCGCCACCTTGTCCAGCGCGCGCGACAGGCGGTAGATGGGATTCTTCGGCGGGCTGGGCTGGCTGGAGTGGCCGCCGGGCGAGGTGAGCGTGATCTTGAAGTCGGCGTAGGTCTTTTCCGCGGCCTGGATCTCGTACAGCGATGGCTTGCCCGTGGTCGGGTCCAGGGTGCCGCCGCCGGCGTCGGCGTTGAGCAGGAACTCGGCATCGTGGTAGCGCTTGGCCAGCTCGCGCGTGGTGGCCATGTCGGTTTCCTCGTCGCCGGAGAGCAGCAGCACCAGGTCGCGCTCGGGCTTGAAGCCCTCCTGCTTGAGGCGGATCAGGGTCTGCACGAGGACGACCACGCCGGTCTTCATGTCGGCAACCCCGCGGCCGTAGAGATAGCCGTTTTCCTCCACCAGGGTAAACGGGTCGCGGGTCCAGTCCTTGCGGTCGGCGGCCACCACGTCCATGTGCCCGGACAGGTAGATCGGCTTGCCCTTGCCGGTGCCGCGGTAGCGCGCGACCAGCGCGGCGGTCTCGCCGACCGGGATGACCTCGACGTCCCCTGGGGCGAAGCCGCCGGCCTTGAGCTGGTCAGCCAGGTAGGCGGCGAATTTCGGCACCTGGCCCTGGCCCTGCACGGTGGGGACGCCGATGGCGTGGCGCAGCATCTGCATGGTCTGCGGCAGGATCTGGGCCGTGGTCCCGGCCTGCGCCATGCCCGTGCCGGCGCCAAAAGTCAGGGCTGCCGTGGCTGCCCAGAGTGCGTGTCCTGCCTTCATCGCCATCCCCTCGTGATGTGTGTCGTCGTGTGTACAAGCCGCGCAGTATGCATGATCGACTGCGCGCGGTGGCAGGGCCGTGCCGGTCCGGCGCGACCCGCGCATCGCGCTACTTGGCCAGGTCGGTCAGCAACGTGTGCCAGTAGTCCAGCGCCGCGGCCACCTCGCCTGCCGGCAGGCGTTCGTTGAGGCCGTGCGCAAACGTGTCGTTGGGCTTGGTGAACGCGGGCCCGACGCCGTAGCTGTCCACGCCCGCGGGGCGGAAGTGCTTGCTGTCGGTGGCGCCTGCCGACATGCCCGGCACGATTTCCACGCCGGGATAGCGCTGGTGCACGGCGCGGCCCACGGCGTCCATCACGTCCTTGCGCAGCGGCGAGGCCGAGGCCGGCAGCGGTGGTGGCGGCACGACGGCGAGCGTCGCGCTCGGGTCGTCGATGACCTTCGCCAGCGTGGCCTGCACGCTGCTGAGCGGCGTGCCGGGGAAGATGCGGCAGTTGATGTTGGCGCTGGCCGCCTGCGGCAGCGCGTTCAAGGCGTGGCCGCCGTTGATCAGGGTGGCCACGCAGGTGGTGCGGATCTGGCCGACGTAGGCCGGGTCGGCCGAGAGCGTGGCCGCGGCCTGTGCATCCTGCGGGTTCGCCGCGTACGCACGCATCGCCGCGCCGATCGCCCCCGGGGTATGCGTTCCCAGCGCCTTCATCGAGGCCACGGTGATCTCGTTGCTCATCACCGGGAACTGGTATGCGGCCACCTTGTCGAGCGCCCGCGACAGGCGGTAGATCGGGTTTTGCGACGGCTTGGGAGCGCTGGAATGGCCACCGGGGGAGGTCATGGAGACGTTGAAATCCGCATAGGCCTTTTCCGCGGCCTGGATCCGGTACAGCGACGGCTTGCCCGTCGTCGGATCGAGCGTGCCACCGCCGGCATCGGCGTTGAGCAGGAACTCGGCGTCGTGGTAGCGCTTGGCCAGCTCGCTGGTCGAGGCCATGGAGGTTTCCTCGTCGCCGGACAGCAGCAGGACCAGGTCATGGCTGGGCTTGAACCCCTCCTGCTTGAGGCGGATCAGGGTTTCCACCAGGACCACCACGCCGGTCTTCATGTCGGCCACGCCGCGTCCGTACAGGTAGCCGTTCTCCTCCACCAGGGTGAACGGATCTCGGGTCCAGTCCTTGCGGTTCGCGGCCACCACGTCCATGTGCCCGGAGAGATAAATCGGCTTGCCCTTGCCGGTGCCGCGGTAACGTGCCACCAGGGCGGCGGTTTCGCCGACCGGGATGATCTCCACGTCGTCGGCGGCAAAGCCGCCGGCCACGAGCTTTTCCTTCAGGTAAGCGGCAAAGGCCGGGACCTGGCCGTGGCCGACCACCGTCTGCATGCTGATTGCATGGCGCAGCAGGTCCATGGTCTGCGGCAGGACCTGGGCCGTGGTGATGGTCTTGGCCAGGCTGACGCTGCCGTACAGGGCGAGCGTGACGGCGGCGGTCAACAAGAGCTGTGGTTTCATCGGTACGCCTCTTCAAGTCGGTGGATGACGCGTGGAGCCGGGCACGACGAAGCCGCGCCTGCCGGGTGCATCATGCCTGCCGCCCGACGCATAGATACCTCATGGCTGCCCCCTCGGCCTTGCATGTGGCCAGTAGCGGCGACTATACGCGTACAAGCGGCGGAGTGAGTGGAGCGGCGTGAGGAGTGGGGAAAAGGTCGAGTGCAGTGTGCAGCCGCACCCGCGCATTTCTCACTCCGCTCCATTCACTCCTCGCTTCGCAGCCCTTTGCCATGCACGCAGGCCGGCTACCGCCAGCAGCACGAAGCCGGCGTAGAGCACCGAGGTCACGAAAAGATCCTTGTATACATACTCGCCGACGTAGACGACATCGACGATGATCCACAGCCACCAGGTGGCGGCGTGGCGCTTCACCTGCCACCATTGGGCGACCAGGCTGAACGCGGCCAGCGCCGCATCCAGCCAGGGCAACGCGGCGTTGGTGTGCCGGTGCATGAACCAGCCGAGGGCCAGTGCGCCGATCGCCCCCATGGCGATGTGCAACATGGCCACGCGCCGCGGCAGGGCCGCGACGCACACGCGGCCGTCGTCGCCCAGGTGCTTGAGCCAGCGGTTCCAGCCGTAGACGATGGCGGCCGCGAACACGCCCTGCAGCAGCATGTCCGAATACAGCCGGGCGTCGATGAACACCCAGGCGTACAAGACCACCGAAGCCAGGCCGACGGGCCAGCACCACGGATGCCGCTGCGTGGTCAGCCATACCGCCCACACACTGGTCAGCGCGGCCAGGGTCTCCAGCCAGGGCACGTCAGAAATCCATGCCCAGGGAGAGCCGCGCCAGGCGCGGTGCGCCGGGGAACAGGTAGCTGTCGCCGAGGGAGCTGCCGGTATCGCGCCAGTAGAAATGGTCGAAGACGTTGTCGATGTTCAGGCGCCAGGTGAGCTGGTGCTGTTGCCAGCGCGTGACATGGCGCAGGCCGACATCGAACACGTGGTAGGCCGGGACGCGCGTCAGCCTGTCCGGTGTGGCGGGATTGCTGCTGGCATAGCGCCAGCCGGCCAGCACGTGCAGGTTTGCCGCGAGCGGCAGGCGATAGTCCATGTAGACGTTGCCGCGCAGCTTCGGCACATTCACCACCTGGTGCCGCTCGTAGCTGGGCGTGCCGGTGTCCCGCACCCGGGCCTGGATCAGGTTGACGCTCGCGGTGAGGCGGAGGTCATCGCCCACCTGGCCGGCGGCGTTGAGCTCCAGGCCGCTGTGCACCTCCTCACCGTGCTGGACGAAGGTGAAGCCGGCTTCTGAACTGTCGGGCTGGGCGAACTGGTAGGGTTGGCGGATCCGGTACAGGGCGGCCTGCAGCCCGAACGCCGGAGTCCAGGCGTATTTCAGCCCGGCCTCGGCCTGGCGGGCCAGCAGTGGCGCCAGGGTGATGCCGCCGTTGGAGGCCCAGTACGGCGCCTCGTTGCCCAGCGCCAGGTTCTCGCTGTAGCTGACGTACGCGGTCAGCGCCGAGGTCGGTTCCCACATCACGGCGGCCTGCGGCATGGCCTTGAGCAGGCGCGTATCGCGCAGGCGCTCGCCAGTGCCGGCGTCGTAGGCCAGCTCATGCAGGCGCACCAGGCGTCCTCCCGCCAGGATCTGCCATTGCGGATTCAGGTGCACGCGGTCGAGCACGAAGACCGAGCGTTGCCAGCTGCTCAAGGTGCGCATGGATGGTCCGGGCTGGTTTGGCGATGGCGCGAAATACGGCGGGTCGACGTCGTCGATGTTGGCGGTGCCGACATAGTCGTAGACGTAGGCGCGCTGGTCGAGCCGCCGGTGGAAGGCGTTGACGCCAGCGGTGACCTCGTGTCCGAGGTCGCCGGTGTGGAACGAGCCATGGAGCACCGCGCGCAATTCGTCGTTCTGGCGGGTGTCGTCGGGACTGCGGAAATCGTAGATGTCGTAGTCCCCGTTCGGTGCGAAGGCATAGCCCGGCGAGCCGTCGGCGCAGGCCGGTGAGTAGAAGCAGCCATAGGCGAAGGCGACGTTGTCGTCGATCACGCTGTGGCTGTGGCTGGCCGCCAGCTGCGCGCTCCAGTCTGCGCCCAGGCGGTAATCCAGGCGCAAGGTGGTGTTGCTGGCGTCGATGCCCACCGGCTGTTGCCACGGCTCGAAGCCGAGCATCCGCGTGCGGCTCGGATGCGGCGGGAGGGTGGTGCCGCCCAGCAGCTGGTAGCCGGAAACCGAGCGCTGGCCGCTGGTCTGGTAGTCGGTATCCAGCTGCAGCGTGGCGTCGGCGTTGAGCTTCCAGTCGGCGGCGAGCGAGAAGAAGCTGCGGCGGCCGTCGGCATGCTGCACGTAGGAGTGCATCTCGTCGTGCGCCGCATTCACGCGCACGCCGAAGCTGGGGCTGAGCCAGCCGCCGACATCGGCGGCGACGTAGCGCGAGCCGTGGGAATCAGTGCCGAGCGTGATGCTGCGCACGTCCGCCGGTCGCTTGCTGACGTAATTGACCAGGCCGCCGGGCGCGACCACTCCGGCCTCCAGGCCGCCGAGGCCCTTGAGGATCTCGACGCGCTGCTTGTCTTCCAGCGCGATCGGTTGTTCGCCGGTGAGGCCCATGTCGTTGAGCCGGTAGCCGGTGGCCAGGTCCAGCGGGAAGCCGCGGATGGCGATGTTCTGGTAGTAGCCGACCGGCGCGTAGTTGTCGCCGAGTGCGGCGTCGCTGCGCGCCAGCTCGCTCAGCGTGCGCGGCTGGCGGTCGTCGATCTGTGCGCGCGTGATGACGGTAACCGCGGCCGGCGTGTCCTGCAGCGGCGCCAGGCCAAAGCTGCCAAACGTATCCATTTGCGCGGCGTCGGCGTGGTAGCCCTTGTCGCCCCGGGCACGCACCTCGACCGTCTCCAGCTCGGTGGCCTGTGGCTTGCTGGAGGCCTCGGCGGGATGCCCCGCGACGACGGGGTTGCCGCGATCGACGGCCATGCTGGCCGCAGCAACGGCCGACAGCAGCGCGAAGGCGAGGGTCTGGCGTAAAAACATCATCGGCGTCGTCCAGTAGTTGCGGACGAAGCGACGGCGACCCGCGCGGCAGGGCACGCCCCATGCGCTGGATCTGCAAGCTCCCTACGCCGGTACAAACCGGATCAGGTTCCAAGGGTCTCTCTCAGCCTGGTTTCCCAGGCACCCCCGCTTCAGGTCCGGTATTGAAGCATGGATAGCGCGTGGTCGCCAGTGGGCGCTGTGCGGCACGTCGGTGAGTGGCACCGGTTGGCCGTCCAGATGGCTACAACCTCAGGCGGCGTCGTGAATGGCCTGCAGCAGCGCGTGGCCCGCGGCGGTGCTGAACCAGGTGGCATGGCCGCGCAGGAAGGTGTCGTATGCCGTATCCGCGGCGGCCGCTGCATGGCCGGTTGCCTGCAGGTACTCCACTTCCGACAGGGCAAAGTCCAGATGCACCAGGGGCAGCAGATCGGCCAACAGATGGACGGCCGCACGGTCCAGCGCAACGACCTGGCGGTAGCCGTCGAGCAACGCCAGCGCCATGTCGATCCTGGCCGCGGTGGCGCCACTGGCCAGTTCCAGCCAGGCGACGGCGTTGCGTTCGATGGCGGTGGCCAGGTCGAACAGGGCGAAGGTCCTGGCCGACAGGCCGAAATCGAACACCGCGGTGATGCGTGCGTCAGCGTCCGGGCTGCTCCAGCAAAGGTTGGAAACGTGCCAGTCGCCATGCGTCCACTGCGCAGGCTGTTGCGCCAGGCGGGGCTGCACGTCGGCATGCCAGGGTGCGAGCAGGTCAGCCAGGTCCCGTTGCCACGGGCGCCGCGCGAGATATGCCGCCAGGGCCGGACGTTCCGGCAGTTGCGCCGCCAGCGTGGCTGTCGGGTCGGCGGCGCACAGCAGTTCCGTACGTGCCACCAGCAGATGGGTGCTGCGTTGAGGCTCGCGGTAGCCGGCGGCGGCGTTGCGCAATCTCGCCAGCATGGCGCCCGCGGCGCGCGCGTGCATCGGGCTGTGCGGCGGCGTCCACGACATGCTGTCACGGTAGGCATCGGTGCCCGCGGCGTGTTCATGGACTTCGTAGGTCCAGTCGCCCAGGCGGACGGCGGTGGCGCCGTCGCGGTCGGCCAACACGCGTGGAATGGGCACGCCGTGTTCACGCAGATGCCGCATGAAGCGGTGCTCCTCGCCCAGCGTGACGGGCGTGCGCACGCTGGCGTGGTGGCGCTTGACGAACAGCGTGCATTCGCCAGCCTGGACCAGAACGGCCGCGGACAACGGGCGTGGACTGTGCCAGGCAATTTCCAGCGGGCCGTGTATGGAGGGATGGCGGGCCAACAGTGTCGCGACTTCCGCATGCGTCAGCGGCGGCCAATGCGCGGCTTCGCATTCACCAGCCATGCCGTGTACCTGATGAATGCCGCCGCTCATGCCTTGCCTGGATCACGCCGTGGATCGCCCATTATGCCGGTGGTTTGCCGCCGCCACGGCTCGCCGGCGCGGCGGGCCTTGCATGCACGCAGGCAAGTGGCGAGACTACGGGCTTGGCGTTCCGGGGTATGCCATGGCTCAGCTGGGTCTGATGAGACGGATCTTCGGCAACGCGCGCCCGGGGGAACGGCGGCACCGGCCGCGTGCGGGCACGCCGCGAGGCCTGCAGGTGCTGGTGGTGGACGACTCGGCGACCATACGCGCCGTGCTGCGCAAGATGCTGTTGCAGAACGGGCACATCGTGGTCGATGCGGACGGTGGCGAAGCGGGACTGGAACTTGCCCGCCAGCGCACGCCGGACCTCATCTTCCTGGATGTGGTCATGCCGGGCCTGAACGGCTTTGCGGTGTTGCGCGCGCTGCGCCACGATGCGCGCACGCGGGACATCCCGGTCATCATGATCAGTGGCAACCCACAGGCCACCGAACAGTTCTACGTACAGCGCTTTGGCGCGGATGAGTTCATGAAGAAGCCTTTTGGACGCGGCGACGTGTTTGCGCGCATCGCGGGCCTGGTCACGGCCGGGCGGCTCAGCGCGCCGAGGCGACCGTCCGGGCTTGCCGCAGCTGCGGGCCAGGCCGGTGCAGTCGAGCCACCGGACAGGCATGGCTGAAGGCGAGCTGCGCGTCGACGTGTGGTTGTGGGCCGCAAGGTTTTTCCGGACCCGGCGCTTGAGTCACGAGGCCATCGTCGGCGGCAAGGTGGAAGTCAACGGCGGCGGCTGCAAACCCGCGCGGACGGTCAAGCCCGGGGACCGCCTGCGCGTGCTGCGCGGTCATGAGCGCATGGAAGTGGAGGTGCTGCGGATATCGGCCAAGCGTGGAGCCGCCAGCGTGGCCCAGGAGCTTTACCGCGAAACGGCGGAAAGCCGGGCGGCGCGCGAGCTGGAACGCGAAGCAATCCGGCTGCACGGTGCGAGTGGGCCGGAGCGTCGCCCTGGCAAGTCCGACCGGCGCCTGCTGCGGCGGCTCAAGCACAACGGTTGAATCAGCGCGGGTGGCCTGACAACGCATCGCGCCAGCCTGGCGCTCAGTGCAGCTGCTTGAGCCGGAACAGGACGTCCAGCGCCTCGCGCGGTGACAGTGTGTCGGGATCGATGCGCTCGAGCTCGCGCTCGACTGCCGAGGGGGGCGACGGCGAAAACAGCGCAAGCTGCGGCGTGTCCGCCGGCTTGGCGGCGTGGCTGGAGGGCTGCGCGCGCATGCCACGCTCGAGATCGTCCAGGGTGCGCCTGGCCTCGGCGATGACCGCGCGCGGCAGTCCGGCCAGCGCGGCCACCTGCAGGCCGTAGCTGCGGTCTGCCGGGCCATCCTTCACTGCGTGCATGAATACCAGTTGCTCGGCGTATTCGATCGCGTCGAGGTGCACGTTGGCGATGGCGGCGTACTCGCTGGCCAGCTCGGTCAGCTCGAAATAATGGGTGGCGAACAAGGTGTAGGCGTGGTTGTGCTCGGCCAGCTGCACGGCCACGGCGCGCGCCAGCGCCAGGCCGTCGTAGGTGCTGGTGCCGCGGCCGATCTCGTCCATCAGCACCAGGCTTTGCGCGGTGGCGTTGTGCAGGATATTGGCCGTCTCGCTCATTTCCACCATGAAGGTGGACTGCCCGCGTGCCAGGTCATCGCCGGCGCCGATGCGCGTGAAGATGCGGTCCACCGGGCCGATCACCGCGTGGCTTGCCGGTACGTAGCTGCCGACGTGGGCAAGCAGCACGATCAGCGCGTTCTGGCGCATGTAGGTGGACTTGCCGCCCATGTTTGGGCCGGTGATCACCAGCATGCGCCGGTCCGCGCCGAGCCGCAGGTCGTTGGGTTCGAAGGGTTCGTCACGGACTTTTTCCACCACGGGGTGCCGCCCGCGCCGGATGTCGATGCCGGCTTCGTCGCTGAGTTCGGGCGCGTTCCAGTCCAGGGTCTCGGCGCGTTCGGCGAGGGTGGCGAGCACGTCGAGTTCGGCGATCGCACTGGCCGCGGCCTTGAGCGGCTCCAGGCTGGTGGTGAGCGTGTCGAGCAGTCCGTCGTAGAGCACCTGCTCGCGCATCAGCGCGCGCTCCTTCGCCGACAGCACCTTGTCCTCGAAGGCCTTGAGCTCCTCGGTGATGTAGCGCTCGGCGTTCTTGGTGGTTTGTCGCCGGGTGTAGTGCATGGGCGCCTGTTCGGCCTGCGCCTTGCTGATCTCGATGTAATAGCCATGCACGCGGTTGAAGCCGAGCTTCAGCGTGCCGATGCCGGTGGCGGCCTTCTCGCGTTCCTCCAGCTCGACCAGGAACTGGTCGGCGTGCGTGGCGAGATTGCGCAGCTCGTCGAGTTCACCGTCGTAGCCCTCGGCAATGACGCCACCGGCGCGCAGCAGGACCGGCGGCTGGGGAACCAGTGCGGAGCCGAGCAGCGCAATGGTTTCCCCGTGGTCCCCGAGGCGCTCCACGAGTGAGTCCAGCAACGGCGACGCTTCCCGGAGCGTGCGGCCAAGGATGGCCGCTTCCCGATGCCCGCGATCAACGACGAGCGCATTGGCAATCACCAGGCCGTCGCGCAACGTGGACAAATCCCGCGGTCGCGCCGAGCGCAGCGCGACGCGGGCCAGGATGCGCTCGAGGTCACCGATGCCGCGCAGGGTTTCGCGCAGGCTGGCGTCGGCCCGCGCCTCGAGCAGCATGCCGATGGCCTGGTGGCGTTGGCGCAGCACGCTGCGCGAGCGCAGCGGGCGCCCCAGCCAGCGCCGCAGCAGGCGCGCGCCCATGGGCGTGACACTGCTGTCGAGCACGCCAAGCAGCGTGTGCTCACCACGGCCGGCCGGATTGCTGTCGATTTCCAGGTGGCGACGGGTCGTCGCGTCCATGGCAATCGTCTCGCCCGCGCTTTCCACGCCCATGCCGGTGAGGTGTGGCAACGCGCTTTTCTGCGTTTCCTGGAGATAGCCGAGCAGGCAGCCGGCCGCGGCCACCGCGGTCGGCATGTGCTCGACGCCGAAGCCGCCGAGGTCCCGCGTGCCGAAGAAGCGGTTCAGCTCGCGGCTTGCCGCGTCGCCATCGAAATGCCAGGGTGGGCGCTTGCGCAGGCCGGGCAGGTCGGCCACCAGGCGCGGCCAGGCGACGTCCTCGCCGATCAGGGTTTCGGCTCAGGCGCGCGAGCTCGGCAGCCAGGGCCTCCGCGTCGGCGGCCGTGCTGAGCAGGAAGCGTCCAGCGGACAAGTCCACCCAGGCCATGCCGTAGCTGCCGCCGGGGCCGGCGGCGATGGCCAGCAGCAGATTGTCACGCCGCGCGTCGAGCAGTGCCGCATCGGTCACCGTGCCCGGGGTGATGATGCGCACCACCTTGCGCTCGACGATGCCCTTGGCCAGGGCCGGATCGCCCATCTGCTCGCAGATCGCCACCGATTCGCCCAGGCGCACCAGCCGTGCCAGGTAGTTTTCCACCGCGTGGTACGGCACGCCGGCCATCGGAATCGGCGCGCCGGCCGATTGCCCGCGCTGGGTCAGCGTGATGTCGAGCAGGCGTGCCGCCTTGCGCGCGTCGTCATAGAACAACTCGTAGAAGTCGCCCATGCGGAAGAACAGCAGGATGTCCGGCGGTTGCTGCACAGAACGCTACTCGCTGGTTCCGGAAGGTGGGTGCAAGCCCTGGCGACTAGCTCAAGACCGGGCCGGGCGGCCAGTGTAACCGTCAGTCGTCAGCTCGCGAGCCCTGGTCGCAGTCGCCCGGTGGATGGCGCCGGACATCGATCCCGTGGCCAATCGACCATCAGGCTGCGGCGCTGCCCTTGTTCAGGAATACGAATTGGCTGTCACGCAGCTCGAGCAATTGCACCGCCGGGCTGGCCGCCAGTTCGTCCACCGCCTTCTTGACTCCGCCTTCCCACCAGCCGCCCTCGGTGTAGTCATCCCCGGTGATGTAGCCGCCCAGCTTCACCTTGCGCAGGGACAGCTCCAGATCCTTCTTTACGTATTCGTAGAGATGGTTGCCGTCGATGTACACCCAGTCGAAAAAGTGGTCGGGGAACTGTTCGAGGACATCGGCCGAATAGCCGCGATGGACCTGGACTTGGCCGCTGCGGATCCTCCGCTTGAAGCGCGTCAGCACATCGGCGTAGCGATCGTCCATCTCGGCCTGGCCGCGCCTGGCGGCGCCGCCGTACCACGCATCCTTGTACTCGCCGGAGGTTTGGTGTTCCCAGGGGTCGATCAGGTGCAATTGCTTTGGCGAGATCGAATCCAGGATCTGTCTGGAGAAGTTGCCGGAGAGCACGCCGATCTCCGCGCCCACCGAGTGCCGGGGCAACATGTCCAGCAGGAACTGCCGGAAGTGCCCGGCGGTCTCCCTGGGCGCCAGCCCCAACAGTCTTGCCAGTTGCCGGCCGCCGGGAATTTTGCTGATGGGGTTCATGGGCATGGCCATTGCGTGACGGGACGGCAGGAACGCGGAATTGACCGCGGATGGCCACTCGGGGTTCTGCCGAGGACGATACCCTGGACATGGTAACCGCTTCGGCTGCCGCGCCAAACGGGCGCGGCGCGGGAGTCAGGCGCGGCGGGGCGTCGTCGGCATGGTGTGGCCCTGGAGTTGCCGGGGCGGGGACGGGAGCGCTGCCGGCCGCATGATGCGCCGCTGCAGCCGTCGATCCTTGAAGGACCAGTTCTTGCGGCAGCGGATCGGGCGACAGCCTTCGAGGAAAATGATCTCTTCATCCTCGGGCAGCTCCTTCAGTTCCTGCGGCAGCAGCAAGGCGCGGCGTTCCTCGGTATGGGTGTACGTGGTGCCACCCCTGCCGGTCCCGCGGCTGCGCCGCTTGACCGTGGTGTCGCCCAGCGCCGTCGAGTAGGCCTCGGCGTCGCGCTGCTCGCGCGGGGTGAAGACGACGCTGGCGGCGTGGTTGGTGACGAAGGTCCGTGCCTCGTCGGCGCCGTAGGTGGCGTCGAGTTGCGACAGGCTCTGGATGATCGCCAGGTCGCGTACCCCATAGCCGGCGGTCAGGGCGATGCGCGCAGACAGCACGTCGACGCGGCCCATGGCAGTGAATTCGTCCAGCAACAGCAGCAATTGGTACTTGCTCGAGGGATCCTCCTGTGGCGTCTGGCGGAGGTTCTGGCCGAGCACCACGGAGAAGAACAGGTTGAGAAGCTTGCTTGCCTCGCCGAGCCGGTTTGGGGGGATCACCACGTAGACGGTACTGGGGCGACGGCGCAACTGTTGCGGGTCGAAGTCGGTGGCAGCGGTGGCGGCGGCCAGGGTTGGGCTGAGGAATTGCTGCAGCGGCGCCTGGGTGGTGGCGATCACCGAGGACAGGGTCTGTTCCGCCATGTTGGTCAGGCTGGCGAGCGCCGTGCGCGTGGCGGCGCTGGCGAAGGGCGCTTCGCGCCGCTGCTGCAGGTAGGCCTTCAGCCCGTCGCCGCCGCCGTCGCCGGTGGAAAAGCGGTGGATGCGCTCCAGGCTGGGGAACGCCAGGTTGCCGCTCGGGACATCCGGATTGGTATCCGCAGCCGGCGAGGCCTGGGCCTCCCAGGCCTCGAACAAATAGGCGGCAAAAGCCACGAACGCGGCGCGCGACTGCAGGCTCCAGAAGGGGTCCTTGCCGGCTTCGTCGGGGTACAGGATGGCTGCCAGTGTCTGCAGTTCGGATAGGCGCAACTGCGGATCGGCTGAAACGGCCGTAAGCGGATTGAAGCGATGGGTGCGTCCGTCCTCGGCATATGGCGCAAAGCGGTAGATCGCCTGCCCGGTCGCGGCGCGATAGCCGCTGGTCGATTGGTAAAGCTCACCCTTGAGGTCGAGGCACACCACGGAATGCTGGTAGGTCAGCAACACCGGAATGGCTACGGAGCTGGTCTTGCCGCTGCGGGTCGGGGCGGTCACGATGACGTGCCGGGTGCCGCCGAGATAGAGGTAGTCGCCGCGATAGCGGCCGATGAGGATGCCTTCAGGACAGCCCTCCAGCAGACCGGCGCGCGCGATGTCGGCGCGGGTGGCAAAGCGGGCATTGCCGTGGAACGCGCGCGCCCGCGGCCAGAGCGTCGCGGCGGCGACGATCAGCCACGACGCCAGCGGCAGCCCGAAGCCGGTCCAGCCGGCAAGACGGATGGTCGAGGCATAGGGCCGCACGGCATCCAGATCCAGTGCCTGGAGGTAACCGAGGTAGGTGCCAATCCGGGGTGGGTCGCGCAGCCCAAGCAGCCACAAGGCGAGCCAGCCGCTGATCCACAGCCCGGCGACCAGGGCCAGCAACAACAATCCGCCCAGGACAATCGCCTTGCCGCGTGGCGTGTTCATCTGTCGTCTCTTCGTTGCATGCGGGACGCGCTGGACCGATGCGCGGTATGCAAGGCATGGTGGTGGTTCGCCCAGGAGCTGCAAGGGGTCGAGACCTTTGCCTCGCGTAGGGGATGGGCACACACAGGCACCGACTGCGGGCGGCCGTCTACACTACGACGTCGGCGGAACAGTCGCCCCGGCAGGGCATGAGGGTCACGTATGGCATTGCATTCCGATCCGTGTGAGGCGGACCTGCTGGATTTGGTACGGGAGCTGGCGGAGATACTGGAATCCCAGGGGTTGCGGCTGGTGACGGCTGAATCCTGCACAGGCGGCTGGATCGCAAAACTCGTGACCGATCAGCCCGGCAGCTCGGCATGGTTCGAGGCCGGACTGGTGACCTACAGCAACGAGGCCAAGCACCGCCTGCTCGGCGTCTCCCTGGCGACGCTCGAGCGGTTTGGCGCGGTCAGTGCCGAGACCGCGCGGGAAATGCTGGCCGGTGCGCTGGCCCACTCGACGGCGGACCTGGCGGTGGCGGTGACCGGAATTGCCGGCCCCGGCGGCGGCACGCCGGACAAGCCGGTCGGCACGGTGTGGATAGGCTGGCAGCGGCGAGGCGCCGGGGCCGATGCACGGTGTTTCCACTTCGCGGGTAACCGCACCTCGGTCCGGCGCCAGACCGTGGCTGCGGCGCTCAGCGGCTTGCGCCATTGCCTGACGGCATGATTCGCTGCATCCCGCCGGGACTGCTTGGGCGATGTGGGATACTGCGCCGAGCACCGGCGGCCAATCGCAGCCCCTGAGACAGTGCCGGCGGATCATGCCCTTGCCGGTACCTCGACCGGGATGCCCCAACTGGAACCAAGACGATGGATGACAACAAGCGCAAAGCGCTCACTTCGGCGCTCAGCCAGATCGAGAAGCAATTCGGCAAAGGCGCCATCATGCGCATGGGCGACCACGCCCATGAGCCGGTGGACGTGGTTTCCACCGGCTCGCTTGGACTGGATATCGCGCTCGGCGTCGGCGGCCTGCCGCGCGGCCGGGTGGTCGAGATCTACGGTCCCGAGTCCTCCGGCAAGACCACCATGACCCTGCAGGTCATTGCCAGCTGCCAGCGTGCTGGCGGCACCGCGGCCTTCATCGACGCCGAGCATGCACTCGATCCGAGCTATGCCGAGAAGCTGGGTGTGAAGGTCGACGACCTGCTGGTCTCGCAGCCGGATACCGGCGAGCAGGCGCTGGAGATCGTCGACATGCTGGTGCGCTCCGGCGCCGTCGACATGGTGGTGGTCGATTCGGTGGCGGCCTTGACGCCGAAGGCCGAGATCGAGGGCGAGATGGGCGATTCCCACGTCGGCCTGCATGCGCGGCTGATGAGCCAGGCACTGCGCAAGCTCACTGCCAACATCAAGAAGTCCGGGACCCTGGTGATTTTCATCAACCAGATCCGCATGAAGATCGGGGTCATGTTCGGCAACCCCGAAACCACCACCGGCGGCAACGCGCTGAAGTTCTATGCCTCGGTGCGGCTTGATATCCGCCGCATTGGCGCGGTGAAGCGGGGCGAGGAGGTCATTGGCTCGGAAACCCGGGTCAAGGTGGTCAAGAACAAGGTGGCGCCGCCGTTCCGCAAGTGCGAGTTCGAGATCCTGTACGGCGAGGGCACTTCGCGCGAGGGCGAGATCATCGACCTCGGCGTGGCCGAAAACCTGATCGACAAATCCGGCGCCTGGTACAGCTACAACGGTGAGCGCATCGGCCAGGGCAAGGACAATGTGCGCCAATTCCTGCGCGAGCATGCCGAAATCGCCGACGCGATCGACCAGGAGCTGCGCAGGCGCCTGCTGGTGCAGGTGGGCGAGCCGGCTGCCGGTGGCACGACGGAAAGGGCCACCGAGGAGGCGTAAGCGCGGATGCTGCGCGAGTGATCGTTCTGCCACCAGCGTTGTTGGGGGAGTTCGCTCGCGGGCGGGGTCTCCCCGCAGGCATCACCACCGGCAGGGGTATCGCCCGCCCACGAGGGATTCCCTTCGGTCACAAGCGGGCTCCCACTGGCCATTGGCGCGCATGCCGCGGACGTTGGTCGTGTGCCCGGGAGGGCAGGTGAGATGAAGCCCGGTCGCCGCGCCACGCAGGGCGCTTCGTCGCCTGGGCCCAGCGCTTACGACCGCGCCCTGCGCATGCTGGCGCGGCGCGAATATTCCAGCCGGGAACTGCACACCCGACTTGCCCAATTGGGCCACTCGGAGGCGGAGGCGACTGCCGCGTTGGCGCGGCTGGAAGCCGCCCATTATCAGGACGACCAGCGTTTTGCCGAGATGCTGCTGCGCAGCCGGATCGCCCAGGGCTACGGCCCGCTGCGCCTGCATGCCGAGCTGAAGAGCCATGGTTTTGCGGACGCCCGCATCCGCGAGCTGCTGGATGCCGCCGACGTCGATTGGGACGCCTGCGCAGTTGCGCAGTTGCGCCGTCGATATGGCGCCGACAGAGCCGGCGACCACGCCGCACGTGCGCGCCGGGCGCAGTTCCTCTTGCGTCGGGGCTTTGCCGCCGCCACAGTACGTGCTGCCACCCAAGCCGACATGGGCCAGAGCGCCGATCCAGAAAGTTGATCGCGCCTGGCTTCCTGCGGCCTTGGCCATCCATCATCGCCATACGATCCGCATGAAGACTTCCGAAATCCGCGCCGCGTTCCTGGAATTTTTCCGCGCCAAGGGCCACACCATCGTGCCCTCGAGCTCGCTGGTGCCGGCAAACGACCCGACGCTGCTGTTCACCAATTCCGGCATGGTGCAATTCAAGAACGTGTTCCTGGGCAGCGAAAAGCCTGGCTATACGCGCGCAGCGGACGTGCAGCGCTGCCTGCGCGCCGGCGGCAAGCACAACGACCTCGATGCGGTTGGCTACACCGCGCGCCACCACACGTTCTTCGAGATGCTCGGCAACTGGTCGTTCGGCGATTACTTCAAGCGCGAAGCCATCGCCTACGCCTGGGAGCTGCTGACCGCGCGATTCGGCCTGCCGGCCGACAAGCTGTGGGTCACCGTCTACCACGACGACGACGAGGCCTATGCCATCTGGCGCGAGCAGATTGGCGTGCCGGCCGAACGCATCGTGCGTATTGGCGACAACAAGGGCGCGCCCTACGCCTCGGACAATTTCTGGCAGATGGCCGATACCGGGCCCTGCGGCCCGTGCAGCGAGATCTTTTTCGACCACGGCCCGGAAGTGGCGGGCGGGCCGCCCGGTTCAGCCGAGGCCGAGGGCGACCGCTACATCGAGATCTGGAACCTGGTGTTCATGCAGTTCGACCGCGCGCCGGACGGCACGCTGAGCCCACTGCCGGCTCCGTGCGTGGATACCGGCATGGGCCTGGAGCGCATTGCCGCGGTGCTGCAGCATGTGCACTCCAACTATGAGATCGATTTGTTCGTGCGCCTGATCCGCGCCGCTGCCGAGCTCACCGGCACGGCCGACCTGGGCAACAAGTCGCTGCGCGTCATTGCCGACCACATCCGTGCCTGCGCCTTCCTTATTGTCGATGGCGTGCTGCCGTCCAATGAAGGCCGTGGCTACGTGCTGCGACGGATCATCCGTCGAGCCCTGCGCCATGGCTGGATGCTCGGCGTGCGCGGCGACTTCTTCTGGAAGATGGTCGCGCCGCTGATTGCGGAGATGGGCGCGGCGTACCCGGAGCTGGCCGCCAAGCAGACGTTCGTGGAGGAGGCCCTGCGCACAGAGGAAGTGCGTTTTGGCGAGACCCTGGAGCATGGCATGCGGGTCTTCGACGAGATTGCCCAGCACGCCGGCAAGGCCATCACCGGTACCGACGCGTTCCGCCTGTACGATACGTACGGCTTCCCTGTGGACCTCACCGCCGACATCGCACGCGAACGGGGACTGGCGGTGGACATGCCGGGCTTCGAGCGCGCCATGGGCGAGCAGCGCGCGCGCGCGCGCGCTGCCGGCCGCTTCACGGCCAAGAGCCAGATGCCGGCCGAGCTGGCCAGCCAATTGCCGCCGACCGTGTTCATGGGTTACGAGACTTTGCACAGTGCCGCCTCCAAGGTGCTCGGCATCGTCCACGATGGGCGCCAGCTGGCCGAGCTGGCCGATGGCGAGGCGGCGCTGCTGATCCTCGACCGCACCCCGTTCTACGCCGAATCCGGCGGCCAGGTCGGCGACACCGGCGAGCTGCGCAGTCCGTCCGGGCACTTCGAGGTGGACGACACCCTGAAGCTCGGCGGCGTGTTTGCCGGCCATGCCGGGACCTGGCACGGCGAGCGGGCGCTGCGCGTTGGCGACGTGCTGGAGGCGCAGGTGGATGGCGAGCGCCGGCAGGCCATCGTGCTCAACCACTCGGCCACCCATCTGCTGCATGCTGCGCTGCGCGCGGTGTTGGGGACCCATGTCACCCAGAAGGGTTCGCTGGTGGCGCCCGACCGGCTGCGCTTCGACTTTTCGCATTTCAAGCCGCTGAGTGCGGAGGAGCTGGCGGCAGTCGAGACGCTGGTGAACGGCGAGATCCGCCGCAACCAGGCGGCCGTGATCAGGCAGATGCCGTACGACGAGGCGATCGGCTCTGGGGCCATGGCCTTGTTTGGCGAAAAGTACGGCGACGTCGTACGCGTACTGCGCATGGGCGATTTCTCCACTGAATTGTGCGGCGGCACCCATGTGCAGCACACCGGCGACATCGGGCTGTTCAAGATCGTCAGCGAGGCGGGCGTGGCGTCTGGGGTACGCCGGATCGAGGCCGTCACCGGGGATGCCGCCCTGGCTCGCGTCGCTGCCGAGGAGCATCGTCTGGGTGAGATCGCGCGGCTGTTGTCGAGCAGTGCCGAAGACGTCGTGGAGCGGCTGAACCATGTGCTCGAGCGGCAAAAGAAGCTGGAACGCGAGCTTGAGTCGCTGCGCGGCAAGGCCGCCGATTCGCTTGGCGCCGAACTCGCGCAGCAGGCCGAGGACGTCGGCGGCCTCAAGGTTGTCGCGGCACGCCGCGAAGGTCTGGACGCCAAGGCATTGCGCGACATCGTGGATCAGCTCAAGCAGGAACTGGGTGATTGCGTGGTGGTCCTGGCTGGTGCCGACGATGGTCGCGTGGCCCTGGTCGCAGGCGTGCATGGCGCCGCGCTCGAGCGGGTGAAGGCCGGCGACGTGGTGGCGCATGTGGCCGCCCAGATCGGTGGCAAGGGCGGCGGTCGCCGCGACCTGGCCCAAGGGGGCGGTATGGACGGGCCGGCGCTGGGCAAGGCCCTGGCGGCCGTACCGGCCTGGGTCGCGGCTCAGGGGCACCAGGCATCGGGCTGAGCGGGCGGCCGCCCACGGCTTTTGTGTACCAATGCCGACTGACCGGCGCCCGGGCCGTCGCGGCGGTTCCGGCGAGTCGGTATTATCCGGGCAATGTCGCGGCCAGACGGGCACGTCCAGCGCCAGTCTGGTACTGGCCCAGCACCTTGATACCTGCGAGCGTTTTGCATGACGCGGCGTTGATGCGGGGAACGAGCAGCACGTGCTGGTGTCCCAGTCAATGAGCGGACCCGCAATCAAGCTAGGGAGTGACAGTCATGTTGATACTGACACGCAGGGTGAGCGAGACCTTGATGATTGGCGACGAAGTCACGGTCACGGTTTTGGGCGTGAAGGGCAACCAGGTCCGCATTGGTATCAACGCACCCAAGAATGTGGCGGTGCATCGCGAGGAAATCTACCAGCGCATTCGCGCCGAGCATGAAGGCACGCCGCTATCGGCGGCCGAATCTGCCTCGCCCCATCCTGCCTCGCCCGACCCCCAGGTGCCGGTCAAACCCTCCGACGAGTGAGCCGGTCCGGCCTTTACCTCAGCCACCCTGATCAGTATGCTTCCCGGCTCTGCTCGACTGCAGACGCCGTTCCGGAGAGATGCCCGAGTGGCTGAAGGGGCTCCCCTGCTAAGGGAGTATAGGGTTTATAGCCTTATCGAGGGTTCGAATCCCTCTCTCTCCGCCAGATGCGCAAAACGCCCCTCACGGGGCGTTTTGCGCATCTGGCGGAGAGAGGTGTGAACGGACCCTTTTGGTTCGACAAATTCGTCTGGAACGAATTTGGACAGTCGAAGGCTGGCTCCGGAGCGCGCAGCGCGGAGGGGCGAACCCCATGGATGGGGTGAGCAATCCCTCGGACGATATATAACTGAAACGCCGATCGAAGCATGCCGTGCGGGGCGTTTTGCGCATCTGGCGGAGAAGGGTTTCGGCAGGCCTATACTCGAACGCCGGAGGTATGCCCGTGTCCCATCCTGATGCTTCACGCAGTGGAGAATTCCTGCTGGGCGGCGAGCTGCCGATCCACCGCCTGGGGTATGGCGCCATGCGCGTCACCGGGCCGGGGGTCTGGGGCGAGCCAGAGGACCGCTCCGAGGCGTTGCGCACTCTGCGCCGGGTGCCAGAGTTGGGGATCAACTTCATCGATACCGCTGATTCCTATGGGCCGGACGTGTCCGAGCTCCTGCTGGCCGAAGCGCTGCGCCCGTATACCGGGCTGCGCATCGCGACCAAAGGCGGGCAGGTTCGCCCTGGACCCACGGAATGGGTGCCGCTTGGCCGCCCCGACTATCTGTTGCAGCAGGTAAAGATGAGCCTGCGCCACCTCGGTGTTGAGCAGATCACCTTGTGGCAGCTGCACCGCATTGATCCTGGTGTGCCACGCGACGAGCAGTTTGGCGCCATCAAGTCGTTCATCGACCAGGGCCTGATTCGCTTTGCCGGCCTGAGCGAGGTCACGGTGGAGGAAATCGAGGCGGCAGCAAAAGTGTTCCCGGTGGCGACCGTGCAGAACCATTACAGCGCCACCAGCCGCATGCGCGAGGACGTGCTGGACTATTGCACCGCGCATGGCATCGGCTTCATCCCCTGGTATCCACTCTCCGGCGGCAGCCTGGCGCGTGCTGATTCGCCGCTGCGGGCCGTCGCCCGCCGACATGGCGCCTCGCCGAGCCAGATTGCCCTGGCCTGGCTGCTGAAGCGCAGCCCGGTAGTGTTGTCGATCCCCGGGACGTCCAAGGTGGCGCATCTGGAGGAGAACGTCGGCGCCGCGGACATCACGCTGAGCGACGTGGATTTCGCGACGCTGGGCCAGGCCGCCAGGGTCGGCCGCATGGGGTAGATTCCGGGAGGTCGGCGGCGCCCAGGGTGCCGACTGGCACTTGACACCCGGCGCGTGCGCGCCTTGAACTACGCCCCGCGAATCCGCCGCCATGAGGGCGTGCGGGGTCCGTGGCAACGCCAGCTCACACCTCTCGCTCGATGCACGGCGGTGGTGGCCGACGTGGTCACGCCGCCATATGTCCGAGCGAGGAGATCACCCCATGTATTTGCCTGCCTGTGCGCGCAGCTGCCACTGGCTGTTGCCGGCCATCCTTGCCCTGGGCGCGGCGCTCTCGGCGCTGCCGGCCGTGGCCCAGGGCTACGACCCGGGCCTGATGTCCGGACTGCACTGGCGGCTGCTTGGGCCGTTCCGCGCCGGCCGCAGCGTGGCTGCCGCCGGCGTGGCCAGCCAACCCAACGTATTCTATTTCGGTGCGGTGGATGGCGGCGTATGGAAGACCACCAACGCCGGAACCACATGGATGCCAATCTTCGACGACGAGCCGATTGCCTCGATTGGCGCGATTGCGGTGGCGCCCTCCAATCCAAACGTGGTCTACGTGGGCACGGGCGAGGCCGATCCGCGCTCGCAGATCTCCTACGGGGACGGCATGTACAAGTCGATCGATGCCGGCAAGACCTGGACCCACATCGGCCTCGACAAGAGCATGCACATCGGCGAGATCATCGTCGATCCAGCCGATCCGAATCGCGTGTTCGTCGCCGTGCTCGGCAACCTGTATGCGGCCAACCCCGAGCGCGGCGTCTATGCCTCCACCGACGGCGGCCAGAGCTGGAAACAGGTGCTGTACAAGAATGAAAACGTGGGCGCGATCGACCTCGCGTTCGCGCCGGGCAATTCCCAGGTGATCTATGCGGCCCTGTGGGCAACCCGGCGCCCGCCGTGGAGCGTCTACCCGCCTTCCAACGGGCCGGGCGGTGGCCTGTACAAATCCACCGACGGCGGTGCCACGTGGGAGCAGCTTGGCCACGGCTTGCCAACCGCCGGCGTCGGCAAGATCGGCGTGGCGGTGGCGCCGAGCGATCCGGACCGGGTGTACGCGATCATCGATGCCAAGCAAGGCGGCCTGTACCGCTCGGATGACGCGGGAGCCACCTGGCATCTCGCTGACGGCGAGGCGCGCATCTGGGGTCGCGGATGGTATTTCGACCGCGTCACAGTCGATCCGAAGAATCCGGACAAGCTGTACGTCATGAACACGTCCACCTACCGCTCGACGGATGGCGGCAAGAGTTTCGAGGCGATCAAGGGCGCACCGGGCGGCGACGACTACCATCGTCTGTGGGTGAATCCGAACGACCCGGACCGCATGGTGCTGAGCAGCGACCAGGGCACCATCGTCAGCGTCGACGGCGCGCGCAGCTGGAGCTCGTGGAACAACCAGCCCACCGGCCAGATCTACCACATCACCGCCGACAACCGTGACCCGTTCTGGGTGTATGGCGCGATGCAGGACAGCGGCGGCCACCCGGTCAGTACGGACGTCGCGCGTGGCCGCATCACCTACCGCTTCTGGGAGCAGGCCTGCACCGGCGGCGAGAGCAATGGCATGGCGGCCGATCCGCTGGGCGAGGCCGAGCTCTACGGCATTTCCTTCACCGGCGTTACGCGCTGCAATGCAGTCACCGGCGCCAACCAGTCGATCTCGCCACTGGATGCCTATCCCGGCGAGGCGTTCCGCAAGACCTGGACCTTGCCGGTGGTGTTCTCCATGGCCGACAAGCACGCCGTGTACTACTCCAACCAGTTCCTGTTCAGGAGCACGGACGGCGGGCAGAACTGGGACAAGATCAGTCCCGACCTGAGCCGTGCACGCCCGGGCATTCCCTCCAACCTTGACCCCGCGACGGCTGCCGATACGACGCACGCGCAGCAGACCGGCGGCTCGCACTGGGGAGTCATCTACACCATTGCGCCCTCTCCCCTGGCAGCCGACACGGTGTGGGCGGGGACTGATGACGGGCTCATCTGGCACACCACCGATGGCGGCAAGCACTGGCAGGATGTCACGCCCAAATCGGTGACGCCGTGGAGCAAGGTGATCATGCTCGATGCCTCGCATTTCGATGCCGGTACCGCCTACGCGGCCATCGACCGCCATCGCCTCAACGACTACGCCCCGCACGTGCTGCGCACCACGGATGGCGGCAAGACCTGGCAGGAAGTCGACAACGGTCTGCCTCGCGGTGCCTACGTGATGTCGATCAAGCAGGATCCCGGCCGCAAGGGCATGGTGCTTGCCGGCACCTCGACCGGCGTCTACGTCTCCTTCGACAGCGGCGCGCAGTGGCAGTCGCTGCGGCTGAACATGCCGACGGTGGAGGTACGGGATTTCGTCTTCCACGACAACTCGGTGGCCATCGCCACGTTTGGCCGAGGCTTCTGGATCCTGGACGACCTGAATCCACTGCACCAGCTCACGCCGGACATGGCGCAGGCGGCGGCGTACCTGTTCAAACCGGAAACCGCGTTCATGGACGCCGGCCGCGGCGGCTTCAGCCGCGGCTCCAGCCTGAAGCCGGCGGCGAACATGGATCCGGTCGAGGTCTGGTCGGGTGAGCCGCGTATGAAGGGGGCGATCCTGGACTACTGGCTGAAAGCCAACGCACAAGGGCCAGTGACGCTGGAAATCCTCGATGCAGGCGGCAAGGTCATCCGCCGCTACGCGAGTACGGACAAGTTCCCGCAGCAGGATCCCAAGACCATGGACGTGCCCGCAGTCTGGCGCGCCGAACCGGCAGCGCTCCCGGCTACGGCTGGCATGCACCGCTTTGCCTGGGATCTCAAGGCCATGGCGCCGGGTACGCCAGCGCCTACCGGCATGGCCGCGTTCCTGGGCGGTGGCGGTACCGCCGTGTTGCCTGGCCAATACACGGTCAGGTTGACGGTTGATGGCCAGAGCTACTCCGAGCCGCTGACGGTGCAGATGAATCCAGGTATTCAATACCGCGTGGCCGCATTGCAGGCGCAGGTGCAGCTGATCGACCAGATCAAGGCGCTGCAGGGCAAGGTCGGGGCCGCAACCCATGATGTCGCCCAGCTGCGCAAACAGCTCGCGGCACTGGGTCCGCAAGCCGCCGGCCAGAAGAAGCTGGCGGCGGCCATTGCCGCGTTGGACCAGAAGGCGAGGCAGATCGAGGGCTTTGCCGCGACGCCATCGCCAGATTCATCCGGGGAAGGTGCCGCCGAGCCGACGCCGGAGAG
Source organism: Lysobacterales bacterium (assembly GCA_017305055.1). Taxonomy (GTDB): domain Bacteria; phylum Pseudomonadota; class Gammaproteobacteria; order Xanthomonadales; family Rhodanobacteraceae; genus Rhodanobacter. Next base: position 1,469 of record JAFKMZ010000020.1, on the reverse strand, counting down.
CCTGAAGGGCCTGAGCTCGACCCTCATGCGGATGTCCTTCTCGGCGGCGCAGGGCGGAGTGGAGCCACCGACGGCGGCCATCGTCGCCGGCTATGGCAAGGTGCAGAAGACAGCGGATGCCACCCTGGCCAAATCGCATGAGCTGGAAACCACCGATGTCGCCCAGCTCAACGTCAAGCTCAGCCAGGCCAAATTGCCCACCGTGCACATCTGAGGCCGTTGCCGGTGCCCTCGACCGTTCCCTGGTGACCCCGGGGACGGTCGATGTCAGGGTGTCGCTGCCGTGCCTGCACGCTGTTCAGCGGGGAATTGGCGTGCCCAGGCGCGAGGCCGCGCGACTGAAGTTTGCTGACTTGTCGGCGTCGACTTGGCACAATCGACATACGCCCCAAGGTGTATGGCATGTCTTATCAAGTACTCGCGCGCAAGTGGCGGCCGCGCAAATTCGGCGAACTGGTGGGCCAGGAACACGTGGTGCAGGCGCTCAGCAATGCGCTGGATACCGGCCGCATGCATCACGCCTACCTGTTCACCGGCACCCGCGGCGTGGGCAAGACCACGATTGCGCGCATCTTCGCCAAGTCGCTGAACTGTGAGCGCGGGCAGTCGGCCGAGCCATGCGGCGAGTGCGCCATCTGCCAGGCTGTGGACGAGGGCCGCTTCGTCGATCTGCTGGAGATCGATGCGGCCAGCAATACCGGCGTGGACGACGTGCGCGAACTCATCGAGAACGCGCAGTACGCGCCGGCGCGGGGGCGTTTCAAGGTGTACCTGATCGATGAGGTGCACATGCTCTCGAAGAATGCGTTCAACGCGCTGCTCAAGACCCTGGAAGAGCCGCCCGCGCATGTGAAGTTCCTGCTCGCCACCACCGATCCGCAGAAGCTGCCGGTCACCGTGCTGTCGCGCTGCCTGAAGTTCAACCTGAAACGCCTGTTGCCGGGGCAGATTGCCGGCCAGCTGCGCCACATCCTGGACGCCGAGCAGGTGGCCTGCGACGACGACGCCATTGCCGAGCTGGCCAAGGCGGCCGACGGTTCGCTGCGTGACGGCTTGTCCCTGCTGGACCAGGCCATCGCCTACGGTGCGGGTACGGTGCACGGTGACGATGTGCGGGCCATGCTGGGTGGCGTCGCACGCGCGCAGGTGATGGCCCTGCTCGAAGCCGTGGCCGCCGGGGATGGATCCGCGCTCATGGAGGCGTGCGCCCGGGTCGCCGCGTATGCGCCGGATTATGCCGGGGTGCTGGACGACCTCGCCGGCATGCTGCACCAGCTGCAGTTGCTGCAACTGGTGCCCGGCTACCAGCCGGCCGACGGGGTCGACGACGATCATGCGCTGGCAGGCCTTGCGCCAGGTCTGGCGGCCGAGGACGTACAGCTGTACTACCAGATGGCCACGGCTGGGCGGCGCGACCTTGCGCTGGCCCCGGACGCGCGCACCGGCTTCGAGATGACCGTGTTGCGCAT
>JAFKMZ010000019.1 GCA_017305055.1 Lysobacterales bacterium | reverse complement strand
GCACAGGCGCGTGCAGTGGTCGATATGGTTGCTGCCGAACCCGGTGCGCACCATCTTCTGCACCAGGTAGGCCTCTTCGTTGCTGCCCTTGGCGCAGCCCAGGGCAGCCAAGGCGTGCGGGCCGTGCTGGTCGTGGATGCGCTTGAGGCCGGCAGCGGCGAAATCCAGCGCCTCCTCCCAGCTCGCCTCGCGGAACACTTCCCAGGGATTTGCCGGGTCGATCGCCAGATCGGCGGACTTGGGCGGCGCGTCCTGACGGCGCAGCATCGGTTTGGTCAGCCGATTCGGATGCCGTGAGTAGTCATAGCCGTAGCGCCCCTTGACGCACAGCCGGCCCTCGTTGGCCGGACCACGGGCGCCATTGACGGTGACGATGCGGTTGTCCTCGACCATCACCGCGACCTGACAACCTACCCCGCAATACGGACAGACGCTGCTCACCCGTTTCATGTCGCCACCTCCGTTTCCTGGCCTTGCCATGCGTGCTGCTGGTCGGGCGGCACGCCGGCATTGGACAGCGCACCCGTCGGACAGGCGGCGACACACTCGCCACAGCCCACGCAGGTGCTTGCACCCATCGGGTCGTCCATGTCGAATTCGATGTGCGCCTCGCCGCCGCGCAACGCGAAGCCGATCACGTCGTTGCCCTGCACCTCGCGGCAGGCGCGCACGCACAGCGTGCACTGGATGCACGCGGCAAGATTCACCGCGATGGCCGGATGCGACAGGTCGGCCGCAGGCTGCACGCGCGGGCTGAAGCGCGGCGTGCCGACCTCCAACGTGCGCACCCAATGCTCCAGGCGCGAATCGGCGACATACGCCTCGTCCGGCATGTCGGCCTGCAGCAGCTCCAGCACCATCTTCTGCGCGTGGCGAACACGATCGCTGCGGGTCCTGACCTGCATGCCGTTGACCGGCTTGCGCCAGCACGACGGCTGCAGGAGGCGCTCACCCTCGATCTCGCACATGCACACCCGGCAGTTGCCATCGGCACGCAAGCCTTCCTGGTCGGGCTTGTAGCAAAGATGCGGTATCTCCACCCCATGTCGGCGCGCGGCCTGCCAGATCGTCTCATCACCGCGCGCCTCGATGTCCTGGCCATCCAGGGTGAAGCGCACAGTTCCGGCTTGCGCCACGTCTTGCGCTTGTGCGGCCATCACGCCACCTCATCCGGAAAATACTTGATCACACAATTCATCGCATTCGGCGCCGCCTGACCCAGGCCGCAGATCGACGCCTCCACCATCACCCGCGCCAGGTCGTCCAGCAACCCATGGTCCCAATGCCGCGCACCCATCAGCTCCGCTGCCTTGACGGTACCCACGCGGCACGGCGTGCACTGGCCGCAGGATTCATGCGCGAAAAAGCGCATGGCGTTGCGCGCCAGTTCGCGCGCGCGGTCGTGTTGTGAAAACACGATGATCGCCGCCGAGCCGATGAAACACCCGTAGGGCTGCAAGGTGTCGAAGTCGAGCGGAATGTCGGCCTTGGCCGCTGGCAGGATGCCGCCGGAAGCGCCTCCCGGAAAATAGCCGTAGAGCTCATGGCCATCCTGCATGCCGCCGCCATACTCATCAATCAACTCGCGCACCGTGATGCCAGCTGGCGCCAGGTGCACGCCCGGCTTCCGGACCCTGCCGCTGAGCGAAAAGCTCCTGAGCCCCTTGCGCCCATGCCGCCCCTGGGACGCAAACCACGCCGGGCCACGCTCGAGGATTTCGCGCACCCAATGCATGGTCTCCATGTTCTGCTCGAGGGTCGCGAGCCCGAACACACCGTTCTGCGCGACATAGGGCGGACGCAGGCGCGGCATGGCGCGCCTGCCCTCGATCGACTCGATCATCGCCGACTCCTCGCCAGCGATATACGCGCCGGCACCCCGGCGCAGGTGGATGTTGGGCAGCGCCGCAGGTGGATCGGCCTGCAGTGCCGCCAGTTCGCGCTCCAGCATCACGCGGCAGGCCGCATATTCATCGCGCAGGTAGAGATAGATCTCGCGGCTGTCGATTGCCCACGCCGCGATCAAGGCGCCCTCGAGGAAGCGATGGGGATCGTGCTCGAGGTAATGCCGATCCTTGAACGTGCCCGGCTCGCCCTCATCGATATTGATGGCGACCACGCGCAAGCCGGGCTCCTTGCCGACCAGGCGCCATTTGCGGCCGGTCGGGAAACCAGCCCCGCCCAGGCCGCGCAGGCTGGAATCCTCCATGGTCTTGAGCACCGACTCGCGGTCGCGCTTGCCGTTGACGCAATCGGCCCACAGCCGGTAGCCGCCGCCACGGCAGTAATCGGAATAGGTGACCGGTTCGATGGCTTCGGGAGCCACCTCATGCGTAGCCACCGCCGCGGCCACAGTGCCGGCGGTGGCGTGGCGGATCGGCTTGTTGCCCACGACCGCCACCGGCGCCGCCTCGCAACGCCCCACGCACGACACACGCTGGATACGCACGTTGGCGCCCCACCGGCCTTCGAGCGCGCGGGCCAGATCCTCGGCGCCGCACATGGCGCAGGTGATCGAATCGCAGACGCGTATGGTCAGGGCCGGCGCCTCCGCCTGCGGGTCGCGGATGATGTCGAAGTGGTGATAGAACGAGGCCACTTCGTAGACCTCGGTCATCGACAGCCGCAGTTCCTCGGCCAGGGCCGCCAGGTGTTCCACGCGCAGGCAACCAAAGCGGTCGTTGAGGCGGTGCAGGCATTCAAGCAGCAGGTCGCGCCGGCGCGGCAGGTCCCCCAGCACTTCGCGCACGGCATTGTGGGCGGTGGGATCGACCTGGCGACCCTTGGCCATGGCACGCTTGCGCTTGCGGCGGCGACCGCCTTCAATACCCGCTGCATCAACGCTGACGTTCATGCTCCTGGCCCCTCGCGAATGGTCCCTCGACGAAGCTGGCATCTGCCACTGCCCGGCTCCAGGGTATGGGTAAATACAATCAGGACAGGACTGATCTATATCAGGTACAACGGCGGCGTCAAGCTGGCATGTTGATGCCAAAGCGCACTTCCGCCAACACCATCACCAGCAAGAGGCAGCAGCCCATGAATGAAGAAGCCTTCAACACCAGCGTGCGCAAATTCCTGAAAACGGTCGGCGTCACCTCCCAGCAGCAACTCGAAGCGGCCGTGCAGGCGGCCATCGCCAGCGGCACGCTCAAGGGCCATGAGGACGTCGCGGTGAAGATCGAACTGACTTCCGCGGTGCTGGGCAAACCCCATGTGGTCGAGGGCACGTTGAAGCTTGAGTGAGGCGGCTGTCACCAGCCCTCGGCAAACGGCTCGACGCACACCAGGTCGCCGGCGGCCACCGGACCGCCCTCCTCGGGCAAGACGATGAAGCAATTGGCGGCACTCATGGAGCGCAGGATGCCTGAGCCCTGGGGTGCCGCGGGGCGCACGACCAGCTCCCCATCGTCTCCGCTCGCCAGCAGGCCGCGCTGGAATTCCCGGCGGCGGCCACCCTTCTCCAGCGGCTCGCCGGCGCGCGCGGTCAAGACCAGTGGCGGTTGCGCGGTGGCACCAGCCATATGGTCCAGGGCCGGGCGCACCACCTGAAGGAAGGTGACCATGGCGGACACGGGATTGCCCGGCAGGCCGAAGAATGCGGCCCCCGCATGCAGACGGCCAAACGCCACCGGCTTGCCGGGCTTCATGTTGATCTTCCAGAAATCCACTTCGCCCGCTTCGGCCAACACGTCGCGGACATGATCCGCGGCACCCACCGACACGCCGCCGCTGGTCAGTACGACGTCGGCAGCGGCGCCCGCGCGCGCGAATGCCTCGCGCAGGGCCACGGGCTCATCGCGCACCACCCCAAGATCGATGACCTCGGCACCAAAGCGCGTCAGCAGCCCGTACAGGGTGTAGCGGTTGCTGTCATAGATGTCGCCCTCGCCCAGCGGCTCACCCAGCGACCGCAACTCGTCTCCGGTGGAAAAAAATGCCACGCGCAGGCGTCGTCTGACGGTCACCTCGGCCACGCCGATCGAGGCCAGCAGGCCCAGGTCGGCGGCGCCCACCCGGCGCCCGGCCACCAGCACGGTGGCTCCAGCCGCCAGATCCTCACCGGCATGCCGCACGTGCTGACCGCGCCGATGGCCTGCGCCCATGCGCACCAGTGCACCCTCCGCCACCACGTCTTCCTGGATCACCACGGTGTCGGCACCGCGCGGCAGCACCGCCCCAGTCATGATCCGCACGCACTGCCCTGGCCCGACCTCGTCCGCGAACGGATGGCCAGCGAACGACTCGCCCACCAGGGCCAGCGAGACACCGCCTGTGGCCGGCAGGTCGGCTACGCGCACGGCATAGCCGTCCATCGCCGAGTTGGTGTGTGCCGGCACATCCAGGCGCGCGAGAATCCCGGCGCCAAGGATCCGCCCCAGCGCGGCGCGCAGCGGAACCTGCTCCAGCAACGCCACCGGCGTCAGTTGCGCGAGAATCCGCGCGCGCGCGTCCTCCAGCGACAACGCTGTGGACTTGCCACCCTTGCCGTCCGCGACCGCTGCCTGTTCCTGCTTGTGCATGACCATTCCTGCTGGGAGCCGGGTGTCCATTCCGGTATCGCATCCTGTCGGGTGCGGCGGTAACGGCAGACTCAGGAGCGGGACTGCCGCAACTGCGTCGCCAACAGGTCGCGCTCGGACAAGGTGTTGACGTTGACGAACATCCCTGGACAGTCGGAAAAATCCGCCGTGGCCATCTTCTGGCGCCGGTACCAGCGATCGATCTTGCGCTCGCCTGCGCCCAGATACGCTTCCAGGTCCCCGCGCAGCGCACAGCGCAACAAGGCAAACACCGGTTCAAGGCGCTCGCCGCTGTGGGCGACGCCAAGATCTGCGCCGTCGCGTGCAATCGCCTGCCACAGGCGCAGCCCAAGGTCGTCAGGCAGCTGGGGGCTGTCGCACGGGGCAATCAGCAGCCACTCCGTGCCCGCGGCAGCCATCAGGCTGGCAATGCCGGCGAGCGGCCCGAGAAAGCCTTCCTGCCGGTCCGCCACCACCGGCACACCGTAGCCCGCGTACACCTCGACGCTGCGGTTGGCATTGATCAGGACCCGCGCCGTCTGCGCACGCAACACGTCCAGCACGTATTCCACCATCGGCCGTCCACCAAGCTCGACCAGGCCCTTGTCCACTCCGCCCATGCGCGTGGCCCGGCCGCCGGCCAGGATGCCGGCCGTGATCCGCTGACGTGGATAGGCCGCCGGCTCAGATGGCGGCATTGCAGGATTGCCCATATTTGCCATACCCCGGAAAGGTCTTGCCCGCGCCGCAGCAGGCACAGGCCGGATCAGGCCGCACGTTGAGTTCGTGGAAGCTCAGGTTGAGCGCGTCATAGCAGAGCAGCCTGCCGACCAGGGGGCGCCCCACGCCGAGCACCAGCTTCAGCGCCTCGGTCGCCTCCAGCAAGCCGACCACCCCCGGCACGACACCCAGCACGCCAGCCTCGTTGCAGGAGGGCGCCAGCTCCGGCGGCGGCGGTTCCGCATACAGGCAGCGGTAGCACGGCCCACCGCCGGGTGCCGCCGGCCAGAACACGCTGATCTGCGCGTCGTAGCGGAAAATCGAACCATGCACGCACGGCAAGCCAAGGCGCACGCAGGCATCGTTGGCCAGGTAATGGGTGGCGAAGTTGTCGCAACCGTCGACGATGACGTCGTAGCCGGAAAAAATGTCCTCCACATTCTCCGGCGCCAGGCGCACCGGGTGCGTCTGCACCCGGACCGCGGGGTTCAGCGCCAACAGCGCACGCCGTGCGGACTCCACCTTGGGCTCGCCTACCCGGTCATCGGTGTGGATCACCTGGCGATTCAAATTGCTGCGCTCGACCAGGTCATGGTCCACCAGGCCGAGCGTGCCGATCCCGGCCGCGGCGAGATACAGCGCCGCCGGAGCGCCCAGGCCACCAGCGCCGACGAGCAGCACGCGCGCGTCCAGCAACTTTTGCTGACCGGCCTCGCCGACCTCGGGCAGGATGATCTGCCGCGCGTAACGCAGCCGCGCATCGGCGTCGAGCAGCTTCGGCAGGTGGAACGGCAGACCCTCGTCCTTCCAGCGGTTGAAGCCACCGGCAACCGAGCGCACGTCCTGATAACCCAGCTCGCGCAGGCTGTGGGCCGCAAACAGCGAACGCACACCGCTGCCGCAGATGACCAGCAGCGGCTGTGCCGGATCGGGCGCCAGGTCCTCGATGCACAGTTCCAGGGAATCTCGGGCAAGCGCCACGGCGCCATCGGCCAGACCTTGGGCGATTTCCCCGTGCTCGCGCACGTCGACCAGCACCGCGCCACGCTGCAGCAGGGCCAGGGCTTGCGCCGGCGCGATTTCGGGAATGGCGACGCGCAATTGCGCGAGTCTCCGGTCTCTTGCCTTCATGCTTCAGCCACTCCGCCGCACACGGTCGCGCCGCTCAGCCACCAGCCACCGAGGGGACGATCATCACGCGGTCACCGTCGAGCAGCGGTGTGTCGAGCCCCTGGTGGTCACGCACATCGTCGCTGCGCACGAAAATCTTCACGAACGGTCGCAGCTGGCCGTCGCGGGTCAACACATGTTGCACCAGGGACGCGTGGCGCAAACCTGCAGCCATGAGCGCCGCGCGCACCGTCGCCGCGTCCAGGGCGATGACCTCGGCACCGGCACAGTGCATACGCAGTGCCGCGGGGATCAGCAACGTCACCCGCGGCACGCTGCGGTTGGCAAGGTCCGGACGTGCGTTCACCGCCGCAGAATAACATGCGCCACACCCGCCTCCGCTCACCCGCCCGCACGCTCGACCACCTCGACGATCGGCTGCTCGGCACGCATCGCGGCGATCACGACGCGATCGTAGCGGTCGCTCAATTCCAGCGCGATGCGCGCCGCCTGCCACGCGCCGGCACGCTCCTGCGGGCTCTCCGCCATGTTGAGGACCGGCACCACGCGCGCCTCGCCGACCCCGCGCAGCAGGCCGTCGGCGGAGGCGATCAGGCGCGCCACGTGCAGGGGCGTCAAGGCCTCGCCTTCCGCCGTCCCCGTCACTGCCGCCACGCGCTCGGGGCGGTGTGCGCAGCGAGCCGTCAGCGGCAGGCCAATCACCCGGGCCGAGACCAGCGCCAGCACCGTCGTCGCCCCGGGCACCGGATTGGGCTCGTGGGCATCGGGCGCCTTGATCAGTCGCATGCGTGCGCCGTCGGCCTTGACCAGGGTGAGGTCGAACCCCGCCCGTTGGTGGCACTCGGCGACCTGCGCGGGCGTGAGCCCGACCTGACGCCCCGCTTTTTCGGACGGGCACGCAAACGCCAGCTTGGATTGGGTCCGCGCCGCAGCCACCACGTCGTCGACGATCGATCGCGGCGACGCCACCAGCGCATGCGCCGCAAGGTCGTCGGGAAACGTATAGGTGAACACGGTGGAGGTGAACGCCGCACGCCCAGGGTGCGCGGCCAGCAGACGGTACAGCGTGGTCTTCTTGCCGCCAGCACCCACCGCGCACACGATCCCGTGGCGCGCGTAGAAGACATCCAACAATTCGGCGTCGCTCACGTCGCCGGCTCCAGCGCATGGGCCGAGACCGACAGGATGCCGGGCAGAAAGCCGCACACCAGCCGCCAGTGGTCGCCGCCATCTGCGCTGGCAAACAGGTGCCCACTCGACGTGCCGAAGTAGAAGCCGCACGGATCGAGGCCATCGCTGGCAAGCCCGTCGCGCAGGACCGTCACCCACGCGTTGGCCTGCGGCAAACCGTCCTCCAGTGCAGTCCAGTGCCGCCCGGCGTCCCGCGACCGGTACACGCGGATGCGGCCATCCACGGTGGCGCGGAACTGGCTGTTGCGCTCCGGTATGACCAGCACGCTGTCGGGGTCGGCCGGATCGCTGGCCAGGGCATAACCAAAATCGCTTGGCAGCCCTTCGGTGATTTCCTGCCAATGGTCGCCGCCATCGTCGCTGCGGTAGGTGCCGCAGTGGCTTTGCTGATACAGCCGCAGCGGATCACGCGGATGCAGCAGGATCCGGTGCACGCACTGGCCACTTGCGGGCGCCGCCGCGGGAAGATACGGCGCGCGCACACCCTGGTTGAGCGGCTGGAAACTCCGCCCGGCGTCGATGCTGCGATACACGCCGCCTGCGGACAAGGCCACGAAGAGCCGCGCCGGATCGTGCGCATCGGCCTGGATCGAGTGCACCGCCAGACCTCCCTTGGCCGGCGACCAGCTGGCCCGGGTCGGGTGCTGGTTGAAGGCGTCCAAGGCGCTCCAGCTTTCGCCGCGGTCGCGACTGACGAACAGGCCCGGCGGCTCGATGCCCGCATACAGCGTATCGGGCTCGGCATCCGCCCCAGGCGCGATGCTCCACAGCATACTGACGCTGGCAGGCGACTCGTCCTGCCGATGCCGCGGGATTTCGCGCAGCACCTGCCAACTGTGGTCGGCGTCCTCCGTGCGGTACACGTGCTTGCCCCAGACAGGGTGCTCGGCCAGGGCGTAACCGCGGCCCGGACAGCGCCGGTCGAGAAACGCGCGCTGGATTTCATAACCGGCGAGGTGCGGGCCGGTCACCTGCCACGCCTGCCTGGCCGCATCGGCGTGCACCGTGAACAGCCCCTTGCGAGTGCCCACCAGCACCACCACGGATGTCCCGGACCTCGTTGCGCCAGCAACCATCGATATCCCTCCGCCCATCGCCCGCGGGGCCCGCTGCACGCGAGTATGGAATGCAACCGCAAAGTGCGCCAACCACACCTGGCGTACCGTGGACCATGGCAGACGACCTTGTATAGGCTAATCTCCACAGGCTATGAATGAGGCGTTGCGCGGCATGTCGACCCCAGACGCGTTCGGCCGTGCGATGCGCGACCTGCGCATCTCCGTCACCGACCGTTGCAACTTCCGCTGCACCTATTGCATGCCGAGGGAGCTCTTTGGCGCCGACCACGCGTTCCTGCCGCGGGCCAGCCTGCTCTCGTTCGAGGAGATCGCCCGCCTCGCGCGCTTGTTCGCCGCCCTCGGTGTCAGCAAGTTGCGCATCACCGGCGGCGAACCGTTGGTGCGCAAGGGCATCGAACAGCTGGTCGGTCTGCTGGCCCCGATCCCCGGGATCAGTGATCTCAGCCTGACCACCAATGGCTCCCTGCTGACCGCCGACCAGGCCCGGCGGCTGAAAGACGCGGGACTCGGGCGCATCACCGTGAGCCTGGACGCGCTCGATGATGCGACCTTCCAGGCCATGAATGGCGTCGGCTTCCCCGTGCGGCGCGTGCTCGAGGCGATCGACCATGCCGCTGCCGCCGGGCTCGGCCCGGTCAAGGTCAACATGGTGGTGAAGCGCGGCGCCAATGACCACGGCATCGAGGCCATGGCCGGGCACTTCCGCGGCAGCGGGCACATCCTGCGCTATATCGAATACATGGACGTCGGCACCACCAACGGCTGGCGCCTGCAGGATGTAGTAGCGATCGACGAGGTGCTCGCGCGCATTGACGCGCGCTGGCCGCTTGAACCCATCGTGCCCAACTATCCGGGCGAGGTGGCGAGGCGCTGGCGCTACCGCGACGGTGCGGGCGAGATAGGCGCCATCGCGTCGGTGACCAGACCATTTTGCGGGGGGTGCACGCGCGCGCGCCTGTCCGCCGAAGGCATGCTGTATACCTGCCTGTTCGCCGCGGCCGGCACCAAGCTGCGCGACCTGCTGCGAAGCGGCGCCAGCGACGACACGCTGCGCGACCGTATCGCCGGCGTCTGGGGCGGGCGACGGGACCGCTATTCGGAACTGCGCAGCCAGGCAACCCCGGCGATCCAGGGGCGCAGGAAGATCGAGATGTCCTATATTGGCGGTTGAGCCCAAGCGCAGGCGTAACCGTGCACGAGCAAGCGTCAAACCCGACTGGACCGGCGACACCGCCGCCTGGCTACGAGGTCGATCAGGCCACGCGCCTGACCAGCCAGCCGCTGGAACTCGACCCGCTGCTGGGCGCCACCGAATCGCCGGAATGCGGCGCGCTGGTGGTGTTTGCCGGCACGGTACGGCTGCACAACGACGGCCGCAGGGTCACCGCCATCAACTATTCCGCCTATGCGCCGCTCGCGGAAAAAGCCATGGCGGATATCGAACAGGCCACCCTCCAGCGCTTCGACATCACGCATTGCGAAATCCGCCACCGCATCGGCGATCTCGCCATCGGCGACATGAGCGTCGTGGTGGTGGTGCGCGCCGTGCACCGCGCCGCGGCATTCGAGGCCGGACGCTACGCGATCGACACGGTCAAGCACCAGGTGCCGATCTGGAAATACGAAACCTATGCTGACGGCAGCCATGCCTACGTCAAGGGCTGCGAACTGCATGCCAGCTGAGATGGGAATTGCCGTGGAACATCGGGTCGAAGTGCAGTGTTTCGGCATCCTCGAACAGATATGCGGCGGACGCACACGCGATGTCGCGGTAACCAGTTTGCCGGCCAGCGTGGCCGACATCCTGGAGCGCCTCGCGCTGGACGTTCCCGCGGTGCGCGGATACCTCGCGCATACGGCGTGTGCGATCGGCGACCAGGTCGTCAGGCGGGACGCACAACTCCAGGACGGCGAGGTGCTGGTCCTGCTGCCCCCAGTAAGCGGAGGCTGACCCAGCCATGACCATGCACGACGACCACACTCCACACGCGACCGCCACCCCGCCGGCAGAAACAGGCGTCGGGCGTGGCGGCGGCATGAAAAGCGTCGCCAGCAAGCCGGATACGCTGCGCAGCGCCCGCGCGGGCGCCACCATCCACATGCCGGCATTCTGCCTGCCCCTGCTGCGTGAGCGGCGCACCGACAAGGGCGACGCGCTCGCTGCCGCGCGCATCGCCGCCGTCATGGCCGTCAAACGTACCTGGGAGCTGATTCCGCTCTGCCATCCACTGGCGATCCAGGATGCCAAGGTGAAGTTCGAGCTGGGTGACGATTGGGTGCGCACCGAAGTCGAGGTGCTGACGATTGCCAACACCGGCGTCGAGATGGAAGCGCTGACTGGTGCCAGCGTTGCCGCCCTGACCTTGTATGACATGCTCAAGCCGCACGCAGGCACCGACCTCGTGATTGGCGATATCCACCTGCTCGAAAAGCGCGGCGGCAAATCCCACTACCGCCGCCACGTCGAGCCTGCGCTGTCCGGCGCGGTCATCGTGCTCTCGGATACGGTGGCGGCCGGCCGCGCCCAGGACCATGCCGGCGCAGCGGTGCGCGAACGGCTGCACGCTGCAGGCATCGAGTGTCCGCAGGCCGACGTGATCGCCGATGAGCCGGCCGAACTTGCGGCGCGGATCAAACACTGGACGGAGCGCCATGTGGCGCTGATCGTGACCGTCGGTGGCACCGGCATCGGCACGCGCGACCGCACGGTCGAGACCATCCGCCCGCTGCTGCAGCCGGAAATCCCCGGGATCATGGAAGCCGCCCGCGCCCACGGCCAGCGGCGCATGCCCTACGCCATGCTCTCACGCGGCGTGGCCGGGCTGATCGGCAAGACCCTGGTCATCACCCTGCCCGGCAGCACGCGCGGCGCGAGCGAATATCTGGACGCGTTGATCCCCGGCATCCTGCACGCCTTCGAGGTCATACGGGACGCTCCGCATCAACACGGATATACGGGCTAGGAGCGTGGGCGGGACTCAGGCGCCGAACGCGCGCTTGCACCAGCCCAGCAGTGGGCCCCACCAGACGCCGAGCACGAGCAGCGACAGCGCGTTCGCCGACAGCACCACGCGCAGCGAGCGGTCCGGCTTGGCCGCCACCGCACCGCCCTCCTCGGGCTGGTCGAAGTACATGACCTTGATCACGTACAGGTAGTAGTACAAGCCGATGAACGCGGTGACGATGCCGACGATGGCCAGCCACAGCATGCCGCCGTGGATCGCCGCCTCGAGCACCATGACCTTGGCCCAGAAGCCGAACAGCGGCGGCACACCGGCCAGCGAGAACATGGCCAGCAACATCAGGAACGCCATCCATGGGGCCTTCTGGTTGAGTCCCTTGAAATCGGAGATTTCCTCGCATTCGAAGCCGGCGCGCGACAGCGCCAGCATCACGCCAAACGCGGCCACGGCCATGAGCGCATAGCAGATCGCGTAGAACATGGCTGCCGCATAGCCCTCCGGATTGCCGGCGGACAGGCCCAGCAGCAGATAGCCCATGTGCGAGATGGTCGAGTACGCCATCATGCGCTTGAAGTTGGTCTGCACGATGGCGACCAGGTTGCCGATCACCAGGGATGCGGTGGCGAGTACGGCAAGGATGAGCCGCCACTGCTCGCCCAGGTCACCCATGCCGGTTGCCAGCAGGCGATAGGCCAACCCGAACGCGGCCAACTTGGAACCGGCGGAGATGAAGGTGGTCACCGGGCTCGGCGCGCCATGGTAGACATCCGGCAGCCACATGTGGAACGGGGCGATGCCAAGCTCAAAGGCGACACCCACGATCATGAAGATCATGCCGAACTGCAGCAGCTTGGGAGCGGTGGTGTAACCCAGCACCTGGTTCAGCTGGGCCAGGCCGAGCGTCGCCTCGCCGCCCATGCCGGAGGCGCCGTACACCATCGACATGCCATAGAGCAGCATGCCCGAGGCCAGCGCGCTCAGCACGAAGAACTTGATCGCCGCCTCGGCCGGCAACTTCTGGTCGCGGTTCAAGGCCACCAGGGCGTAGGACGACAGCGCCAGCAGCTCCAGGCCGAGGTACAGGGTCAGCAGGTTGCCGGCGGAAACCACGAGCATGATGCCGACCACCGCAAACAGCATCAGCGTATAGAACTCGCCGCCGCGCAAGCCGCGGTCGATCAGGTACGGGCGGCCATAGACGAACACCATGGCCGTCGTCGCCAGGGCAAACACCTTGATGATCTCGGCCACCTGGTCACGCACGAACATGCCGCCAAACGCCGTCACCGTTCCTTCCGGCTGGCCAGCGACCACCATGAAGATGGCGACCAGCAGCACGCCAATGGCCAGCCAGTGCAGCAAGGGCCGCTGCGCCGGCTTCATGAACGCGTCGAGCATGAACAGGAAACAGGTCGCCGTAACCACATAGAGCTCCGGCAACATGATCAGCACGTCATTGAGAGTCGGCATCAGGAAACATCCACGCGTTCAATTGGAGCCGCCCCGGAAGGTCCGCACACGCCACACCGGAACCAGCTGAAAACCACCATCACGCCACCCGCCATGCCACGCCCGTCAATCGTCCCGAGATGCACGCTGGGTAGCGGCACATCAGACTTTCTGCACCGCCAGCTGCTGGAGCAGATGGGCAACGCCACTGTCCATCAGGTGGATCAGGGGCTGCGGCCACACACCAATGGCCATGACGCCCAGCGCAAAACCAATCAGCACCCAGGCCTCCCTGGCCTCGAGCGGTTTCATCTTTGCCACCTGCTCGGTCACCACGGCACCCCACAGCACCCGCTTGACCAGCCACAACGTATAGCCGGCGCCAATGATCAGGGTGAAGGTGGCGAAGATCGCGATCCAGGGGCTGGCAGTGAAGCTGGCCAGGATGACCATGAACTCGCCGACGAAGCCGCTGGTTCCCGGCAAGCCGGTATTGGCCATTGCAAACAGCACGTAGAAGAAGCCGAACCACGGCATCATGTTGATGACGCCACCGTAGTCCTTGATCTGGCGCGTATGCGTGCGGTCATACATGACCCCGATGCAGGTGAACATGGCGCCCGAGACGAAGCCGTGCGAAATCATCTGCACCATCGCGCCCTGCAGGCCCAGCGTGGCCACGTCCAGGTCACTGCTCTGCCGCACCAGCATGAAGGCGATGAAGATACCCAGGGTGACGAAGCCCATGTGCGCCACCGAGGAATAGGCGACCAGCTTCTTCATGTCCTCCTGTACCAGCGCCACGTAGCCGATGTAGACGATCGCCACCAGGCTGAGCACGATGACGATCCACGCGTAGTGCGCGCCGGCATCCGGCGTGATCGGCAGGATGAAGCGCAGCATGCCGTAGGTGCCGATCTTCAGCATCACCGCGGCCAGCCACACCGAGCCGCCGGTCGGCGCCTCGACGTGCGCATCCGGCAGCCAGGTATGCACCGGCACCATCGGCACCTTGATCGCGAAGGCGAACAGGAAGGCGAAGAACACCCAGGTCTGCTCGCGCATGGTCAGCGGCAGGGCGGCGAGCGTGGCCAGGTCGAACGTGTGCGCCTGCTGGTACAGGTACAGCAGCGCGATCAGCATGAACACCGAGCCGGTGAACGTGTAGATGAACAGCTTCAGCGTCGCATACACCCGCCGCGGCCCGCCCCACATGCCGATCAGGATGAACATCGGGATCAGCACCGCCTCGAAGAAGGCGTAGAACAACAGCGCGTCGGTGGCACAGAACACACCGACCAGCAGGCCTTCCAGCACCAGCATGCAGGCCATGTATTGGTGTGGCCGGTTCTGTATCACCTTCCAGGCGCCGCCGATGACCAGGATGCCCACAAACGTGGTCATCAGGATCAACGCTACCGAGATGCCGTCGACCGCCAGGCTGAAGTGGATGCCCCAGTAGGCGATCCAGCGATGCGTCTCGGCCAGTTGCATCACTGCCCCGTTCGGGTCGTATTGCACCAGCAGGTCGAGGCTGATCAGGAAGGTGACCACCGTCACCAGCAAGGCCAGCACACGCGCCGCCATGGGGTGCCGCGAACCGGCGATGAGCACCGGCACGGCGCCGACAATAGGGAGCCAGATCAGCAGGCTGAGCAGATGATTGAACATGGAGCCTGATTCCCTTAGTAACCGAACAGCCGATACCCGCCCAGCAGCAGGATCAAGCCGACCATCATGGCAAACGCGTAGTGGTAGAGGTAACCGGTCTGCAGACGCCGCAACACCGCGGCGCCGCGATGCACCATGCTCACCGAGCCATTGACCGCGAGGCCATCGATCAGTCCGGCATCGCTCCACTTCCAGAACAGCCGGCCGAGCTTGATGCCACCGCTGCCGAACAGGCCAAACTCCACCTCGTCAAACCAGTACTTGCGGTCCAGCACAGTCCACAGGGGCTTCAACGCGGACTTGATCCGGTCCGCCATCGCCGGGTTGTAGAGATAGATGTACGTGCAGATGACGAACGCCGCCAGCATCAGCCAGAACGGCAGATGCAGGAATCCTTCCAGCCCCATGACCCAGGCCCCATGGAACTCCGGCGCAAGCGCGCCAAGCACATCGTTGGCCTGGGCCACGTGGATCGCGCTGCCGAACCAGCCGCCGAACAGCAAGGGGCCGATGGTGAAGATGCCGATCAACAGTGACGGGATGGCCAGCACCACGAGCGGCACGGTGACCACCCACGGCGACTCCTTGGGCGCATGCGCCAGGACGCCCGGCGGCAGGTCGTGTTCCTCGTCGCCATGGCCACCACCATGGTGCGCCTGCACCGTCCAGCGCGGTTTGCCGTGGAAAGTCAGGTACATCTGCCGGAAGGTGTACAGACCGGTCACGAACACGCCGAGCATCACGCAGAAATAGGCGTAACCCGCCCCCCAGCGGTGCGACTCACCCACCGCCTCGATGATCGCGTCCTTGGAATAGAAGCCGGCGGTGAACGGCACCGCGACCAACGCCGCCGAACCCGCCCACATGGTGAGCCAGGTGATCGGCATGTACTTGCGCAGGCCGCCCATATAGCGCATGTCCTGGCCGTGGTGCATGGCGATGATCACCGAGCCGGCGCCCAGGAACAGCAAGGCCTTGAAAAACGCATGCGTCATCAGGTGGAAGATCGCGCCGCTGTACATCGACACGCCCAGCGCCACCGTCATGTAGCCCAGCTGCGACAAGGTGGAATAGGCGATCACCCGCTTGATGTCGTTCTGTACGATGCCGATCAAGCCGGTGAACAGCGCGGTGGTCGCGCCGATCACCAGCACGAAACTCAACGCGGTCTGCGACAGCTCGAACAGCGGCGACATGCGCGCCACCATGAAGATGCCGGCGGTGACCATGGTCGCGGCGTGGATCAGCGCGGAGATCGGCGTCGGGCCTTCCATTGAGTCAGGCAGCCACACGTGCAGCGGCACCTGTGCCGACTTGCCCATGGCGCCGATGAACAACAGGATGCAGATCACCGTCGCCGCATCCCAGTGCACGTTTTGCGTCACCTCCAGGGTGCGGCCGACCAGGGTCGGCGCGGCGTCGAAGGCAGTCTGGTAATCCAGGGTGCGCAGGAAGCACAGCACCGCGGCGATGCCCAGCAGAAAGCCGAAGTCGCCTACGCGGTTGACCATGAACGCCTTGAAGTTGGCGAAGATCGCACTCGGCCGCTTGTACCAGAACCCGATCAGCAGGTACGACACCAGGCCCACCGCCTCCCAGCCGAAGAACAGCTGCATGAAGTTGTTGCTCATGACCAGCATGAACATGGAAAAGGTGAACAGGGAGATGTAGCTGAAGAAGCGGATGTAACCCGGGTCGTCGCGCATGTAGCCGATGGTGTACAGGTGCACGGCCAGGGACACGAAGCTCACCACCACCAGCATCAGGGCGGTCAGGCGGTCGACCATGAAACCGACGCTGGCGTTGAACGAACCCACCTGGAACCAGGTGTAGAGGTTCTCGTTGTAGGTCTGCGCGCCACCCAGGGTCAGCTGGTAGAGCACGTAGAACGACAGCGCGGTCGAGATCACCATGCCCAGGATGGTGATGCTGTGCGCTCCGGTGCGGCCGCCGATGACGTGGCAGGCGAAGCCGGACAGCAGGCAGCCAACCAGCGGCGCCAGCGCAATGATCAGCAGGATGGTCGTCGAAAGCTGCATCGGCTCAACCCTTCATGCTGTCGATGTCGGCGATATTGATCGTGCTGCGCGTGCGGAACAGCAGGACCAGGATGGCCAGACCGATGGCTGCCTCGGCTGCCGCGACGGTCAGGATGAAAAACACGAACACCTGCCCGGAGACATCGCCGAGGAAGCGCGAGAAGCCGACGAAGTTGGTGTTCACCGCCAGCAGCATCAGCTCGATCGACATCAGCAGCACGATGACGTTCTTGCGGTTGATGAACAGGCCGGCCGCGGCGATACAAAAAAGTATCGCGGCAACCACAATGAAATCCGCCAGGGAAATCATGCGTGCGGCTCCTCTTGGGCGGTGGATTCGTCGCCATGCGCGGGGGGCATCTTGACCATGCGCAGGCGCTTGCGCGGATCGGCCTTGACCTGCCGGCTGGCATTCTCGTAGCGCGCGTCGCGCCGCTCGCGCAGGGTCAGCGCCACGGCCGCGATCACGCCGACGGTGAGGATCAGTGCGGCAATCTCGAACGGCAGCAGGTAGCGCGTATACAGCGCAAAGCCCAGCCATTCGGTGTTGGACATGCCGACCGCCGCGGCTGGGTCGACCGAGCCGGTACGCAGCTGCATGGCGTGCACGCCGATCACGCCCAGCATCTCCACCAGCATGACCACGGCCACGATCAAGCCAACCGGCAGGAACTTCACGAAGCCTTCGCGCAGCTTCTCGACGTCGATGTCCAGCATCATGACCACGAACAGGAACAGCACCATGACCGCGCCGACGTAGACCACGATGAGCGCCAGGGCCAGGAACTCGGCCTCCGCCAGCAGCCACATGCACGCCGCGCTGAAAAACGTCAGCACCAGCGCGAGCACGGCGTGCACGGTGTTCTTCAGCGTGATGACGGCAAGCGCCGAGAGCAGCATCACCGCCGCAAACGCGTAGAAGCAAATCAACGGGAGGTTCTGCACGACCGTCATCGGATTCACCGGTAGGGGGCATCGAGCGTGCGGTCTTCGGCGATCTGCTTCTCAAAGCGGTCGCCAATGGCCAGCAGCTGTTGTTTGTTCACCACGTTCTGCCCGCGTTGATCGAAGTAATACTCATGGATCGAGGTGAGCACGATGGAATCCACGGGACAGGATTCCTCGCAGAAGCCGCAGTAGATGCATTTGAACAGGTCGATATCGTAACGGGTGGTGCGGCGCTGTCCGTCGCTCTCGCGCGGCGCGGAATCGATGGTGATGGCCAGCGCCGGGCACACCGACTCGCAGAGCTTGCAGGCAATGCAGCGCTCCTCGCCGTTCTCGTAGCGGCGCAACGCCAGCAGGCCGCGGAAACGGTTGGACTTCGGAATGTGCTCCATCGGGAAGCGCATGGTGTACTTGGGCTTGAACATGTAGCGCACGGTCACGGCCATGCCGCGGAGCAGCTCCACCAGCAACAGACTCTTGAAATACCCGCTTATCCGATTCATGGCTGCCACCTATGCCCCCACGCCCACGCTGACCCAGTCGAAATAACGCATGCATCCCGAGACGAACAGCCAGGCAATGGCGATGGGGATGAAGATCTTCCAGCCCAGGCGCATGATCTGGTCGTAGCGGTAGCGCGGAAAGGTCGCCCGGAACCACAGGAACAGGAACGACATCAGGAACGCCTTGATCAGGATCCAGACGAAGCCGCCGGTCCACAGCCAATTGATCCAGCCTGGCGCGTCCAGATGCACCCAGCCCTGCACCGGGCTGAGCCAGCCGCCGAGAAAAAAGATCGCGGACAGGAAGCTGATCAAAATCATGTTCGCGTATTCGGCCAGGAAGAACAACGCGAACGGCGACCCGGAATACTCGACGTGGAAGCCGGCCACGATTTCCGACTCGCCCTCGGCCATGTCGAACGGCAGGCGATTGGTCTCGGCGACCCCGGCAATGAAGAAGATCACGAAAACCGGCAACAGCGGCAGCCAGAACCACTCGAAGAAGCCCTTGCTGCCGGCCTGGGCATTGACGATCTCGGTGATGTTCAGGCTGCCGGCCAGGATCAGCACGCAAATCAGGCAAAAGCCGGTGGCGAGCTCATACGAAATGACCTGCGCGGCCGAGCGCATGGCACCCAGCAGGGCATAGCGTGAATTGGACGCCCAGCCGGCAATGATGATCCCGTAGACCCCGATCGAATTCACCGCGAGCAGGTACAGCACACCGGCATTGGCGTTGGACACCACCATCCTGGAGTCGAACGGGACCACCGCCCACACGGCAAGAGCCGGCACCACGGCGATCAAGGGGCCCAGGTAATACAGGAAGCGATTTGCCTTGGCCGGCAGGATCACTTCCTTGAACAGCAGCTTGAAGACGTCGGCAAACGCCTGCAGCGTGCCCCACGGGCCGATCTTCGTCGGCCCCAGGCGCACGTGCATCCAGCCGATGACCTTGCGCTCCCAGTACACGAACATCGCCACCGCGACGATCAGCGGCACGACGATCGCCAGGATGTAGGCTACCGGCAGCACTAGTTGGTGGAGAAACAGATCCGCCATGGCTCGTCAGACCTTCTGCAGGGTGAGTGCCGCGCCGTACGGCGGCAACGTGGCAGTCAGCGGGTTTGCCGCCTCGATCCAGACCGTCCCGTCGGCGACGCTGTCGTCGACCACGCAGGGCAGGATCACGCCGGCGACCTCCACCTGGCAGCCTTCCGTCAAGCCCAGGCGCTTGGCCACCACCGTATTGACCCTGGCGGCCGACGCACGGTTGAGCGGGTGCGCGTTGAGCGCCGTGGATCGGCGCAACACGGCATCGCCGCGGTAGATCGGCCAGTCGGCAAAGCGCTCGAGCGTCCCGTCGGCGTGCCCGGCAAACGCGCCGACCGGCCCGCCAGCGGCCTCAACCGGCACCGCCTGCTCGTGAATCCCCGTCCGCACGCCGGCCAGGTCGTCGAAATCGAAGCCGTCGAGCGCGAGCGCGCCGGCCAGGGCCCGCAACACCTTCCAGCCTGGCCGCGCCTCGGCCGGTGGCGTGGCACCGGCAGCGACCGTCTGCTGCAGACCATCCACGTTGACCAGGGTGCCGTCGGTTTCCGGCAGCAGCGCAATCGGCAACAGCACGTCGGCCACCTCACGCAGGGCCGTACCGGCAAAGGCGCCGCATGCCACGACCTGCTGCGCACCGCGCAACGCGGCCAGGGCGGTGGCGCCATCGGCGCAGTCATCCGGCGGCTCCACGCCATACAGCAGATAGGTGCTGCGCGGCTGGGCCAGCATGGCCCGGGCATCCAGCCCGTCGGCAGCGGGGAGCACCCCCATGCGTGCCAGGCCGATGGCATTGGCGCCGACCGGCAGCTCGTCGTACGCCGCGCCGGTCGCACTGCAGATGAATCGGGCCAAGGCGCGCAGGGCCGCCGCGTGCGGATGGGTCACCGCCGCTTCGCCAAACACCACCACGGCACCACCAGCACTGGCCGCAGCCTGCTTGAGTGCCGCGATCGCCTCGCCATCGCCCTCGTCCATGCTGGCCGCGGTGATGGCCGCAGCCCAGGCAGCAGGGGCGGTCGCGCCGGCCGCGACCGCCGCACCCGCCAGGGACAGCAACGCATCCTGCATGGCCGAGGGCGCAACCACCGCCTCTCCCGCCAGCGGGTAGTTGAAATCGAAATGCACGGGGTTGACCGCGTAGATGCGCGCGCCGTGCTTGCTGGCCTGGTGGATGCGGTGGTTGAACAGCGGCATCTCATGGCGCAGGTTGGAGCCGATCAACAGCGCCGCACCCACGTGTTCGGTCGCCGGCACCGGCAGTTCGAACGGCCGCGCCGCGGCGTGGTCGGAGAAATCCAACTGCCGCACGCGATGGTCGAGGTGGCCGGTACCGAGGCCTTGTGCCAGCCGCCGCAGCAGATTCCCCTCCTCGTTCGAGGTGGCTGGGTGCACGAGGATCCCCAGCTCGCCGCCGGCCTGCGCCTGCAACGCGGTCGACGCCGCGGCCAGGGCTTCCTCCCAGCTGACCGCATGCCAGCTGCCGTCGCGCTTGACCTCCGGCACGCCGAGGCGGTCGGCTGCCTCCAGGCCCTGATGGCTGTAGCGGTCACGATCGGCCAGCCAGCACTCGTTGATTGCCTCGTTCTCACGGGGCACCACGCGCAGCACCTTGCCGCGCTTGGTGTGCAGCCAGACATTCGGGCCGAGCGCGTCGTGGTAGCCGATGGACGGCTTGGCGATCAGCTCCCACGGCCGCGCCTTGAACTGGAACACCTTGTCGGTCAGCGCGCCGACCGGGCAGACATCGATGATGTTGCCCGACAACTCGGTCTCCATCGCCTTGCCGATGTAGGTGCCGACCTGCATGTCGTCGTTGCGGCTCATGGCGCCAAAGTCGTGGCCGCCGGCAATTTCGCGTTCGAAGCGGATGCAGCGCGTGCAATGGATGCAGCGCGTCATCTTGGTGGCGATCAGCGGCCCGATGTTCTCATCGGGAACCGCGCGCTTGCCTTCGGTGAAGCGCGACACGCTGCGCCCGAAGCCCAGCGCGATGTCCTGCAGCTCGCACTCGCCGCCCTGGTCGCACACCGGGCAATCCAGCGGGTGGTTGATCAGCAGGAATTCCATCACGTCGCGTTGGTACTGCAGCGCGAGCTTGGAGCGGGTCTGCACCTTCATGCCGTCGCTGACCGGCGTGGCGCAGGCGGGCAGGCCCTTCATCACCGGCTTGCCACCCATCTCGACCTCGACCATGCACATGCGGCAGTTCGCGGCGACGGTCAGCTTGCGGTGGTAGCAGAAGCGCGGGATGTAGATGCCGATTGCATCGGCCGCCTCGATGATCATGGCGCCCTTGCGGATCGCGGTCGGCTTGCCGTCGACCTCGATGTGCACCAGATCCGATGGCACCGGTGTGGGTTGCGCGCTCATGCCACCACTCCGCGGTCAATCCCGGCCATGTGGTCCTCGGCCAGTGAGCGCCCGTTCTTTATGTAGTATTCGAACTCATTCCAGTACTGGCGCAGGAACGCCTGCACCGGCCAGGCCGCCGCTTCGCCAAAGGCGCAGATGGTATGGCCCTCGATCTGGCCGGCTACCGCCTTCAGGCGGTGCAGATCGTCCATGACCCCGCCGCCGGCGACGATGCGTTCCAGCACGTTGTGCATCCAGCCGGTGCCCTCGCGGCACGGCGTGCACTGGCCACAGGATTCCTTGTGATAGAAGCGTGAGATGCGGCAGGTGAATTTGACCGTGCACACGCTGTCGTCGAGCACGATGATGGCACCCGAACCCAGCCCGCTGTGCAACGCCTTCAGGGTGTCGTAGTCCATCGGCAGGCCCTTGAGCTCGGCGGCGGTCAGCACCGGCATGGACGTGCCGCCAGGAATCGCACCCTTGAGCGTGCGCCCCGGGCGCAGGCCACCGGCCATCTCCAGCAGCTCATCGAAGGTGGTGCCCAGCGGCACCTCGAAATTGCCGCCGTGCTGCACGCAGCCGGAGACCGAAAACACCTTGGGGCCGCCGTTCTTGGTCTTGCTCTGCGCCAGGAACCAGTCCGCGCCCTTGCTCAGGATCGAGGGCACCGACGCATAGGTCTCGGTGTTGTTGATGGTGGTGGGCTTGCCGTACAGGCCAAACCCGGCCGGGAACGGCGGCTTGAAGCGCGGCAGACCCTTCTTGCCTTCCAGCGACTCCATCAGCGCGGTTTCCTCGCCACAGATGTAGGCTCCGGCGCCGAGTGCATTGTGGATGTCGACGTCGATGCCGCTGCCCTGGATGTTCTTGCCCAGCAGCCCGGCCGCATACACTTCGGCCAGCGCCTCCTCGCAGTGCTCGAATGGCTCGCGGTGGAACTCACCACGCAGGTAGTTGTAGGCCACCGTGGAGCCCGTGCAGTAGCAGGCAATCGCCATGCCCTCGATCACCGCGTGCGGATTGAAGCGCAGGATGTCGCGATCCTTGCAGGTGCCCGGCTCGGATTCGTCCGAGTTGCACAGGATGTATTTCTGCATCGTGCCCTGCGGCATGAACGACCACTTCAGCCCGGTCGGGAAGCCCGCACCGCCGCGCCCACGCAGGTTGCTCTTCTTGATCTCGTCGATCAGCGTCTTCGGATCCGGCTTCTCGGCCAGGATCTTCTTCCACACGGAGTAGCCACCTGTCTGCAGGTAGCTGTCCAGCGCCCACGGCTTGTCGAAGTGCAAGGTGGTGTAGACGACCTGGTGTTCCTTGGGTGCTGGTCCTGCTGACATCGCGCTTCTCACTCCAACCCGTCGAGGATTTCATCGACCGCCGCCACGGTCAGGCGCTCGTGATAATGGCCATTGACCAGCATCACCGGCGCGCTGGCGCAGGCCGCCACGCACTCCTCCTCGCATTTCAGGTACACACGGCCATCGGGGGTGCTCTCCCCGAGCTTGATGCCGAGCTTCTTCTCGCAATGCCGCACCAGGTCGTCGGCGCCATTCAGCCAGCACGAGACATTGGTGCAGATCGACACGCTGTTGTGGCCCACCGGGCGGGTCTCCAGCATGGAGTAGAAGCTGGCCACCTCGTACGCCCAGATCGCGTGCACGCCGAGGTACTTGGCCACCGCCGTGATCAACTCGTCGGTGAGGTAACCGTGGTTCTGCTCCTGCGCGGCGAACAGGCCCTGGATCAGCGCCGACTGCTTGCGCTCGGGCGGGAACTTGGCGACCCAGTGGTCGATGTGCTCGCGCGTATGCGCGTCCAGCGCAACGAGCGGATCGACGTTCTTGACTTGCTGGTAATGCCCGGTTGACTTCATGAGTATCTCCAGTCGCCCCCGCTCAACGGTCGACTTCGCCGAACACGAGGTCGTAGGTGCCGATCATCGCCACCACGTCGGCGAGCATGTGCCCGCGGACCACCGTGTCCATGGATGAGAGGTGGGCGAACCCCGGCGCGCGACAGTGCAGCCGGAACGGCTTGTTCGCGCCATCCGAGATCAGGTAGCAGCCGAACTCGCCCTTGGGTGCCTCGATCGCGGCATAGGTCTCGCCCGCGGGCACGCAATAGCCTTCGCTGAACAGCTTGAAGTGATAGATCATGGCTTCCATGTCTTCCTTCATTTCCATGCGCGGCGGCGGTGCGACCTTGAAATTGCGCACGATCACCGGGCCGGGATTTTCCCGCAGCCACTTCACGCACTGGCGGATGATGCGGTTGGACTGGCGCATCTCCGCCACCCGTACCAGGTAGCGGTCGTAGCAATCGCCGTGGGTGCCGACCGGGATGTCGAAGTCCATCTCCGCGTACTTCGCGTACGGCTGCTTCTTGCGCAGGTCCCACTCGATGCCCGAACCGCGCAGCATGACCCCGCTCATGCTCCATTGCTGGGCGACTTCCGGGCTGATCACGCCAATGCCCACCGTACGCTGCTTCCAGATTCGGTTCCCGGTGAGGAGTTCCTCGTACTCATCGACCTTGTGCGGGAAGTCCGCGGTGAACGCATCGAGGTAGTCCAGCATGCTGCCTTCGCGCCAGCTGTTGAAGCGCTTGAGATCCTCGCCCTTGTGCCAAGGGGACTCGCGATACTTGGACATGTGGTCCGGCAGGTCGCGATATACGCCACCGGGCCGGTAGTAGGTCGCATGCATGCGCGCACCGGAGACGGCCTCATAGACGTCCATCAGCTCCTCGCGCTCGCGGAACGTGTACAGGAACACGCCCATCGCGCCGAGGTCCAGTGCATTGGAGCCCAGCCACATCAGGTGATTCAGGATGCGGGTGATCTCGTCGAACATGGTGCGGATGTACTGCGCGCGCTCCGGCGCCTCGATCCCGAGCAGGGTTTCGATTGCCCGCACATAGGCGTGCTCGTTGCACATCATGGAAACGTAGTCCAGCCGATCCATGTAGCCGATGGACTGGTTGAACGGCTTGGACTCGGCCAGCTTCTCCGTGCCCCGGTGCAGCAGGCCGATATGCGGATCGGCGCGTACCACCGTTTCGCCGTCCATTTCCAGCACCAGGCGCAGCACACCGTGCGCGGCCGGGTGCTGCGGACCGAAATTCATCGTGTAGTTGCGGATTTCCTGCATGACTTGCGGGGCCTCAGTTGTTGCGCCAGTCGTCTTGCGCCTCGGCGCGCGCCTGCAGCAGCCCGGCATTGTCGCGGATCACGCGCGCCACGCCGACCCGCGGCTCGATCGACACCGGCTCGTACACCACACGTTTCTGCTGCGGGTCGTAACGCACCTCGACGTTGCCGATCAAGGGGAAATCCTTGCGGAACGGATGGCCGACGAAACCATAGTCGGTGAGGATGCGGCGCAGGTCCGGGTGCCCGTCGAAGATGATGCCGTACAGGTCGAACGCCTCGCGCTCGTACCAGTTGGCGCCCGCCCAGACCGACGTCACCGAGGGGATGATCGGCAACGTGTTGTCGGTGCAGTACACGTGCAGACACAGGCGTTGGTTGAGCTCGAGCGAAAGGAGCTGGATAGAGACCATGAAGCGCCGGGGCCCACCCTCGCGCTCCGGCCGACCCGCCCAGTTGAAGCGGCCCAGGGCCTGACCCTGCACGCCACGGGAAAAGCCGGTGCCGGTCGAGGACTCAGCCGTCCATTCGGCCTGGCCATAGCTCAAATAGTCGACGCCGCAGATGTCGGTCAGTACGCCAAAGCGGAAACCTGCCTCATCACGCAGCGCGGCCGCCACCGGCAGCAGATCGGCCGGAGCCAGCTCGGCAAAGGTCTCGCGCCGCACGCTGGACACCGCCACAGTCTCGCCAAACCGCGCAAGCAAACGCTCGGCCAGCGAGGATGGAACAGAATCGGACATGGCCAAGTCCCTATGAACGCGCGATGGTGTGGGTGCGGCGGATCTTCTTCTGCAATTGCAGGATGCCGTGGATCAGGGCTTCCGCGGTCGGTGGGCAGCCGGGCACATAGATGTCCACCGGCACGATACGGTCGCAACCGCGGACTACCGAGTAGGAGTAGTGGTAATAGCCGCCGCCGTTCGCACAACTGCCCATGGAGATGACCCACTTCGGCTCAGGCATCTGGTCGTAGACCTTGCGCAGGGCCGGTGCCATCTTGTTGACCAGCGTGCCGGCCACGATCATCACGTCGCTTTGGCGCGGGCTGGGGCGGAACACCACGCCATAGCGATCCAGGTCCAGGCGCGCCGCGCCAGCATGCATCATCTCGACCGCGCAACACGCCAGGCCGAAGGTCATCGGCCACATGGAACCAGTGCGCGCCCAGTTGACCAGCTCGTCCATGCGCGCCGTGGCGAAGCCGCGTTGCGGAGCCGCCTGCTCGGGTGGCAGCAGGATGTCGTCGACCAGGCTCAGGGGATCCGGGTTGTGCATCACCCGGCTGATGGATTCCTTCACTCCCATTCGAGCGCCCCCTTCTTCCACACGTAGGCAAAGCCCAGGATCAGCAACACCAGGAACAAGCCCATCTCGATCATGGCCACCATGCCGATCTGCTTGAACACCACGGCCCACGGAAACAGGAACGCGACTTCCAGGTCGAAGATGATGAACAGGATCGCCAGCAGGTAGTAGCGCACGTCGAAGCGGGCACGCGCATCCTCGAAGGGCTCGAAGCCGCATTCGTATGGGGTCAGCTTTTCCGGATCCGGGCGGGTCGGGCCGGCCAGCAGGCCAAACACCAGCAGGGCCACGCCGACACCAGCGGCAATCACGATGAACAACAACACGGGCCAGTATTCGGCAAGCACGCTACCACTCCACCTCGCGCCCCACAGGGGCATCAATCGCCGCAAACCACGCGCGACAGTCATCCCTCAGCGTGCGGCGAAACTCTGCCGCGCCGGCCGGCATGCAGAACGTGCCGTGCGACCGGTAACAACCTTGTCAATCACCACATTGTACCAGTGAGCGCGACGCCGACGACAGAGGCAGGGGTGAGAAGAAGTTCCGCATCGCGGCGATGCGGATGACTTGCACTACGTCGCAGACCCGCCGCTACATGGTATGCGTGGGACGCTCGGAGTTCAGGCTGCCGGCAAGGATGTGCTCGATGCGGTTGCGCGCGGCCTCGGCATCGTCGGAGGCGTTGAAGTGGATGCCGACGCCAGCGGCGCGATTGCCTTGCGCGCCAGGTGGGCTGATCCACACCACGGTGCCGACGACCGACAGCCGTTCTGCCTCCTCGGCCAGGGTCACCAGCAGTACGACCTCGTCACCCAGCGCATGGCGCTGCGCGGTGGGCGCAAACAAGCCGCCGTTCTTGAGGAACGGCATGTAGGCGCTGTACAGCGCGGCAGCATCCTTGAGCTTGAGCGAAATAATGCCTTGTCGGGCGGTGACTGGTTTCATCGCTACTCCTGCGGCAGGCGCTTCATGATACGGGAGCCAGATCCACGGGAGCCAAGCTAGCACGCGATGCCAGCGCGGTCACCGGCAATGTGCGGACTCCGCAGCAGACGATGGAACGACGCCGCGTCCTGCAGTCCGAGTCATTCGAGCTCGGCCCAGCCCCAGTGATCGAAGATCCATGGTGAACGCAGCGGCAGCGAGAGCCTGGCAAAGTGTGGCGCCCCATCGGTGCCAGCCAGGTCAAGGGCAGAGAATCCGCAGGAGGCTTCCAGGCGCAGCGGCGCGTGCGCCCAGGTCCAGCGCTGCACGCCACGCAGGCAGACCAGGTCCAACCGCAGCCAGGGTCGCAGCCACCACGGCGGGAACCACGGCAAGCAGCTGCCGCTGCCGACCTCGACGACGACAGGCGCGAAGCGCTCGGGCCGCGCCGCCATGCGCTGCAGGCGACCGCGGCCCAGCGCCAGCTGGCTGGCATGCGCGGCAAGCGCCGCCTGCTTGGCCGTGCGCTGCGCCGCACTGCCGTCGACCACGAACGACGGGCCCGGCAATTCCCGGCCATGCACCATGTAGGTCCACAGCAGCGGTTGCAGATGCGTGAGGGCAAGCGCCAGCCGGACCAGCACGTGGGCCGTACCGTGGTCGGGATGGCGATCGGCGAGTGCTGGCGCAACCACCAGGGTCGGCTGCAGCGCAGTGATCAACGCAGCGATTTCCGGTACCAGGTCATTGCCTGGCTGCAGCAGCAGCGGGACCAGCCCCTGGTCCGGCCAACCCAACGCATGCAGGCCGTCGGCAGGCACATCAAGCTCGCGCAGCGCGAGTGCCAATTCCTGCCGCCGTCGCGCCGCCCAGCGCGTGCGACCAGCGCCACCGATACGCAGGCGCCTCTCCAGCAGTCGCTGCGGCCATGGATTGTTGTCGCCGTCGGTCAGCAACACGATATCGACCCGCCCGCCCACCTCGCGCACGCGCTGGATCAGGATGCCGGCACCAAGGGTTTCGTCGTCCGGGTGCGGCGCGATGACCAGCAGCCGCGTCTGTGCCGTGTATGCCACCGGGCTCGATGCGTCCCGCCCCATCACCGCCAGCGCGCAAGCAGGTCGAGCAGCAGAAGGTCCGCGCGCAACGGTCCGCGCAAATCCTCGCGCGCCTGGTTGGCGGCAATATGCCAGCGCCACAGACCCTCGTCGTCCAGCGCACTGCCCAGCGGGGGCCGCCTGCCTTGCGCGCGGGCCTGCAGTTCGTCGCTCGCCGCCTGTGCCGCAAACCACAGCGCTGGCGCCGGTTCGTGTTCCACCCAGCGCCGGGCGACGGACCCGGGGTCGCTGCGACCCGCTGCCAACCCGGCCAGGTCGCCGCGCACGGCAGTACGTTGCTCGAGCTGTCCCGAACGCAGCCAGTCGCGGGCCAGGCCCGGATTGCCCCCCGCGGCTGCCAAGGCCTGTGCACCATCGTCGCCCGCGCGTTCGCGATTCAACCAGGCCAGCGCCTGGGCCGTTTCCGGCAGGTGGAACTCGATGCGCTGGCAGCGGCTGCGGATGGTGGCCGGCAGGCGCCACGGCGCATCGGCCAGCAACAGCAGCAGGGTCTGCCCGGAGGGCTCCTCCAGCGTCTTCAACAGCGCATTGGCCGCCGCCGTGTTCATGGCATCGGCCGGATCGATGCAGGCCACCTGCCAGCCTCCAAACTGGCTGCTCATGGCGAGCTTGGCGGCCAGCTCGCGAATCTGGTCGATCACGATCTCGCTGCGCTCGGTACCGTCCCGGCGCAGGCCGCGGCCCAGTACCAGCCAGTCCGGATGGGTGCCCGCAGCGAACAACAGACAGTTGCGGCAGTGCCCGCAGGCGTGTCCGTCCACCGGCTGCGCGCACAGCAGGCCATAGGCGAAGGCCCGCGCGAATTCGCGCTTGCCCAGTCCCGCGGGGCCAGCCAGGAGCAGCGCATGCGGCAATGCCCCGCGATCGCGCCGGGCCTGCAAGGTCGACCATTGCGCGGTCTGCCAGGGTGCCAGGCTCATGTCGCGCACGCGCCTCCCAAAGCCAGCACCGCGTCCGCCGCAGCCTGCAAAACCGCCGCGGGTGGCTGGCTGGCATCGAGCACGCGGAACCGCTGCGGTTCCGCCGCTGCGCGATCCCTGTATGTGGCGCGCACGCGTTCGAAAAACGCGTCCGCCTCGACCTCGATGCGATCGACACCGCCGCGCGCAGCGACGCGTCCGCGGCCGACCGCCACCGGGACGTCCAGCAGCAGGGTCAAGTCCGGTTGCAGGCCGGTGCATACCCAACGCTCCAGGTCGGCGATGAAAGCCGTGGGCTGGCCGCGCCCCCCGCCCTGGTAGGCATAGCTGGCGTCGGTGAAGCGGTCGCACAGCACCCAGTGCCCGGCGTCCAGCGCCGGGCGGATCACCTCCCGCAGCAGCTGGGCGCGGGAGGCAAACATAAGCAGCAACTCGGCCTGCGCGTCGATGCCGCGCAGCGCCGGATCCAGGACCAGCCCGCGCACCCGTTCCCCCAGCGCCGTGCCGCCGGGCTCGCGGGTCTGCACCACAGCCACGCCGTGCCGCTCGATCGCCTTGCGCAGGCCGCCGAGCAGGGTGCTCTTGCCGGCTCCCTCGCCACCTTCCACGCTGATGAACTTGCCGCGTTCAGGATTCATCGGCGACGCACCCTCGCAACATGACGACAGCCCTGCACCCGCCTACCGACACCGCTTGAGTTGATAGCACTGCACGTTTCGATTGTGTTCTTCCAGTGTGTCAGAAAATACATGGCTGCCATCCCCCCGTGCGACGAAATACAGCGCGTTGCCCGGCGCCGGGTGCAGGGCAGCCTGCAGTGCCGGCTTGCCCGGCAAGGCAATGGGCGTGGGCGGCAGGCCGGGACGCATATAGGTATTGAAGGGGGTATCGGTGGTCAGGTCGATCTTGCGCAGGTTACCGGCATAGCTGCTGCCCATTCCATAGATCACCGTGGGATCGGTCTGCAGCAACATGTGCTTTTCCAGCCGGCGCACGAAGACCCCGGCAATGCGCGCCCGCTCATCGGCACGGCCGGTCTCGCGCTCGACGATGGAGGCCAGGATCAGCGCCTCGTAGGGTGTGGTCAGCGGCAAGCCGGGGTCGCGCGCGGGCCACATCGTCGCCAGGGTCCTGGCCATCGCCAGATGCGCGCGCTTGAGCACGTCCAGGTCGCTGTCACCCTTCACGTAGGCATAGGTTTCCGGCAGGAACCGCCCTTCCGGCGCTTCGCCGGGTGCACCGATGCGGCGCATGACCTCGGCCCCGTCGAGCCCGGCGCTGTCATGGCGGAGAAATTCCGCCGCGGCCAGGGCCAGCCGCAACTCGGCAAAGGTCCAACCGTCGACGATGGTGAAATCGTGCTGGACGACCTTGCCCGCGGCCATGTTGGCCAGCAGCTGGCGCGGAGTGATTCCAGGGCTTAGCGCGTACTCGCCAGCGCGGAGCTTGCCGGCCACCCGCATGCGCGCCGCCAGGGCGCGCCAGTACCAGGGACTGGCGCGGGTCACGCCGCGCTCACGCAGCTGGCCGACGATGCCGCGCAGGCTGCTGCCACGCGCGACATCCAGGCTGCGCTCCTGCGCACTGACCTGCAGTGGCGCATGGCTGAAGCGATTGAAGTCGTGCCAGGCCCACGCCATCGCGCCGGCCATGATGAGGAGGGCGAGCACCAGCAACAGGCGCCAGGACACCCTGCCCCGCTGCATCCCGTGCCGGCCAGCCTGCCTCATTGCCGATACCCCGGCGGAATTCCCGCCCTGGCTGCCCGCGCGGCCAGTGGTGGACACCGGGTGACGGCCAGCAGCCACCTCAGACGCGGCGAAAGGCCAGACTGCCGTTGGTGCCACCGAAGCCGAACGAGTTGGAGATCACCGTCTCGAGCTTTGCCTGACGCGCGGTATGCGGCACCAGATCCAGGTTGCAGCCCTCACTGGGCTCGTCCAGATTGGTCGTGGGCGGAATCACCTGGTCGCGCAACGCCAGGATGCTGAAGATTGCCTCGACGCCGCCAGCCGCACCAAGCAGGTGGCCGGTGGTGGATTTGGTCGAGCTCACCGCAAGCTTGTAGGCGTGATCGCCGAACACCTTCTTGATCGCGTCCAGCTCGCCGCGGTCGCCGAGCTGCGTGGAGGTCGCGTGCGCGTTGATGTATTGCACCTGCTCCGCGTTGAGCCCGGCATCGCCCAGCGTATTGCGTATGCACTGCGCGGCACCCTCGCCACTGGGCGCGGTCATGTGGTAGGCGTCCCCGCTCATGCCAAAGCCGATCAGCTCCGCATGGATGTGCGCACCACGCGCCACGGCGCGCTCATACTCCTCCAGCACCAGCACGCCGGCGCCATCGGACAGCACGAAGCCGTCACGGTCCTTGTCCCACGGGCGACTGGCCCTGGCGGGCTCGTCGTTGCGGGTGGACATGGCCTTGGCCGAGCAGAAGCCCGCCATGGCAGTGCCGGTGGTGGAAAACTCGGCACCACCGGCAATCATCGCATCGGCGTCGCCATACTGGATCATGCGCGCGGCCAGGCCGATGTTGTGCGTGGCGGTGGCGCAGGCCGTGACGCAGGCGATGTTCGGCCCCTTCAGGCCGAACATGATCGACAACTGGCCGGACACCATGTTGATGATCGAGCTGGGCACGAAGAACGGGGACACGCGGCGCGGGCCCTTTTCTGCCAGCTCCAGCGAAGTTGTCTCGATCGTGTGCAGGCCACCGATTCCGGCACCCACCGCCACGCCGATGCGCGGAGCATTGGCTTCAGTCACTTCCAGCCCGGAATCACGGATGGCCTGCGTGGCCGCGGCGACCCCATAGTGGATGAAGGGGTCCATCTTCTTGATGTCTTTGGGCGCTATCCAGTCGGCCGGGTCAAAATCCCGCACCTGGCCGGCAATCCGGGTGGCGTACGCGGAAGCATCGAAGTGGGTGACCGGGCCGATCCCGCTGATCCCCTCGAGGACGTGCTTCCAGGCGGTGGCAACATCGTTGCCGACGGGCGAAATCACGCCCATCCCGGTAACCACCACGCGTCGTTTGCTCATACTGCACATGTCCTTCTTGAAGTCCGTGCCGGCAACGCCGGTCACCTCGCCGTCATGCCGACACACAGCCAACGGCGCGCCGTGACCCGGAGCGTACCAGCGATACGGGTACGAACGTCGTGAAATTCACAAACGAAAACTGCGCCGGGCAGGCGCAGCATTCGACAGCAACGGATGACGGGCGACAGCTTGGCGCACGTCGCCCCAGCAAGGCGAGATCAGCTCTTGGCGTGCGCCTTGATATAGTCGACAGCCTGCTGCACGGTGGTGATCTTCTCGGCATCCTCGTCCGGGATCTCGGTCTCGAACTCTTCCTCGAGCGCCATCACCAGCTCCACCGTATCCAGCGAATCCGCACCCAGGTCGTCCACAAACGAAGCGTTCGCCGTGACCTCATCTTCCTTCACGCCCAATTGCTCGACGACGATTTTCTTGACCCGCTCTTCGATGGTGCTCATGTTGCCAATACCTCTCACGGAGTAGTGGTTTGCCCTGCCCGCATGTGCGAAGCAAAACGCCGGCGCATTGTAATGACTAAGCCGCAAGGCCGCCATGTCTGCCGAAGAAACCTGGACCCTGGTCATCTCGACCAGCACGAAGTGTTGATTATCCTGCAAAACTGCGGCGCGCGCGACTCCCTGCCACCGCCGACCCTCAGGGCATGTACATGCCGCCGTTCACGTGCAGCGTCTCCCCGGTGATGTACGCGGCGGCGGACGATGCGAGGAAACCGACGGCTTCGGCGACATCGGCCGGCGCGCCCAGCCGACCGAGCGCAATCTGCGCCAGCAGCGCACGGCGCGACTCCTCGGGCAGCGCCTCGGTCATCTGCGTATCGATGAAACCCGGGGCCACCACATTCACCGTGATCCCGCGGGCGCCGATCTCGCGGGCCAGGGACTTTGAAAAGGCGATGATGCCGGCCTTGGCCGCCGCATAGTTGGCCTGGCCGGGATTGCCGATCAGGCCGACCACCGAGGCAATGGAGATGATGCGGCCCTTGCGCGCCTTCATCATGCCCCGCAGCACTGCCTTGGACAGCCGGTACACCGAGCTCAGGTTGGTGTCCAGGATCAGATTCCAGTCTTCCTCACGCATGCGCAGCAGGAGCTGGTCGCGGGTGATGCAGGCATTGTTTACCAGGATCGAGATAGGGCCGAATTCCTTGCCAACGGCATCGACCAAAGCCTCGACCCCGCTGCTGTCAGTCACGTCCAGCACCCGTCCGCAACCCTCGTAGGGCGACAGGCGCACGTCGACCGAGGCTGCGCCCGCTGCACTGGTCGCCGTGCCGACCACGATTGCACCCGATGCCGCCAGATGATCGGCAATGGCCGCACCAATGCCCCGGCTGGCACCGGTCACCAGGGCAATCTCTCCCTGCAAGCTCGTGCTCACGACTGTCTCCTCACTTGGCGGTACAAAGTCGGCGCGCCCGCCCACGCGCACGGACAGGCAGCCTCGAATACGAAGAATACCGCAGGGCTCACACCCACTCGGCCAGCGCGGCGTCCAGCGCGGCCGGCGTGGCAATGGCCTGGGTGGCGAGGCTGCCGTCGATGCGCTTGATCAGGCCGCCCAGCACCTTGCCCGGACCACACTCGGCCACCTCGGTCGCGCCGCCGGCAGCAAGCGCATGCACACACTCGGTCCAGCGCACCGGCTGATACAGCTGGCGCTGCAACGCCCGGCACACTTCCGCGACGGTCGCATAGCTGCGCGCATCGGCATTCTGGATGACCGGGATCGCCGGCACCTGCCAGTGGCAGGCGGCCATGCGTTCGCCCAGCCGATTCGCCGCCTCGCGCATCAGGGCGCAATGCGAGGGCACGGAGACCGGGAGCTTGATTGCCCGCTTCACGCCCAGACCCGCCAGCGCCGCCAACACGCGGTCGACCGCCTCGGCATGGCCGGAGATGACCAGTTGCCCGGGCGAATTGAAATTGGCCGGCGCCACGACCTGGCCTTGCGCCTGCTCCGCGCACACGGCCGCCACTTGCGTATCGTCGCCGCCGATGATGGCTGCCATGGCACCCACGCCCTCGGGCACCGCCGCCTGCATGAGGCGACCGCGCTCGGCAACCAGGGCCGCGCCTTCGCGCAGCGACAGGGCGCCGGCGCAGACCAGGGCGCTGTATTCGCCCAGGCTGTGTCCGGACAACTGTGCCGGTCGCGCGCCGCCGAGCTTCTGCCACACGCGCCACACCGCGACGCTGGCGGCAAGGAGAGCGGGCTGGGTGTTCTCGGTGCGATTGAGCTCGTCCACCGGCCCTTGCTGGGCCAACGCCCACAGGTCGGTTCCGGCACCCTCGGAGGCCTCGGCAAAGGTCTGCACCACCTCGTCGTGCACTGCTGCCAGTTCGGCCAGCATGCCCATGGACTGGGAACCTTGGCCTGGGAAAACGAACGCAAGCGTCGATCGTGTCTTGCTCATGGCGTACCCATCATGGTGTCAGGAACATCGCCATCACCCGCGGATGCGACGTCGGCCGGCAGGCCAAAAAATCCATAGGGAGTTGCGGACCACGCGCGACCACACGGTTTGCCGATCGTCCGCACGACACACCCCGTCTTGTGCCAATCAGTAGCGCAACAACGCCGAAGCCCAGGTAAACCCGCCGCCAAAGGCTTCCAGCAGCAGGTTCTGGCCACGCTGCACCTTGCCCGAACGCACGGCGTAATCCAGTGCCAGCGGCACCGAGCCGGATGAGGTGTTCGCGTGCTGGTCCACCGTCACCACCACCCGTTCCATGGGCATGTTCAGGCGCTTGGCTGTCGCCTCGATGATGCGCAGGTTGGCCTGGTGCGGGATCAGCCAATCGATCTGCGATTCCTGCATGCCAGCGGCAGCCAGGGTCTCGCCGACCAGCGCGTCGAGCGTCTTCACCGCCACCTTGAACACTTCCCGGCCGGACATGTGGATGCGCACGCCATGGTTTGGCTCGTCGTTGAAACCCACCGACACGCCCACCGGGGCGTACAGCAAGTGCTTGTAGCTGCCATCGGCGTGAAGGCAGGTGGCGTAGATGCCCGGGTCATTCGCCGCCTCCAGCACCACCGCGCCCGCGCCATCGCCAAACAGCACGCAAGTCTCGCGCTCGGTCCAGTCGACCATCCGGGTCAGCGTCTCGGCGCCGATCACGAGTACCTTCTTCGACTGCCCGCTGCGGATGAACTTGTCGGCAATGCCCAGGCCGTACATGAAACCGGAACACGCCGCGTTCACGTCAAATGCCGCGCAGCCGTTGGCGCCGAGGCGCTCTTGCACCAGGCACGCCGTGGACGGGAAAACGATGTCCGGCGTGGTCGTGCCAAGCACGATCAGGTCGAGCTCGGAAGCCTTGACCCCGGCGGCCTCGAGCGCACGTTGCGCCGCCAGGAAGGCGAGATCGCCGGTGGTCTGCCCCTCGGCCACAATGTGTCGTTCGCGGATGCCGGTGCGCGAACGAATCCACTCGTCGCTGGTGTCCACAAGCTTTTCCAGATCGAGGTTGCTCACCACCCGATCCGGCAAGGCACTACCGGTAGCCACGATACGAGCGTAAATCTGTGACATTCAGCTACCTACCCGTGAAGACTCGGTCATGACCCGGCGAACCGTCTTTGTACCATGCGGCGGCTGATCCACGCTCGCGCGAACGCAAAGCGGCGCCTTGTCGCGCCGCTTGCCTGCTTCGCCCACCCGAAGCACATCAATCGTCACCAGCCAGGATCGCGGACGAAGCAGCCGCATTCCCATGGACCGCTCAGTCGTCGACCGTCACCGCAGCCTTCGGCTGGATCAGTTTCTTGCCACGATAATACCCGTCCTTGGTGACGTGGTGCCGCAGGTGGACTTCGCCACTGGTCGGGTCGGTGGACAACTGCACGGGCTGCAGCACGTCGTGTGCACGGCGCATACCGCGGGTGGATGGGGTTCGGCGGCTCTTGGCAACTGCCATGATGGTTCTCCAGCAAAGTCCGGTTGATTCTGTTTGAAGGCAGCCCGCTGTTCGGCGCGGGCCCACGGTGTGTTCGTCTTTTGTGCTAGTGGCGGCTCGATTTCCTCAGCCCGCGCAGCGCCGCAAATGGGCCTTCCTCTGCGCGATCTGCAACTGGACCATCGTCCGTCACCGGCTCCAGGCTGCTGTCGGGATTGATCGCCACCAGCGGCATGGCCAGCAGCAACTCGTCCTCGATGAGGTCCGCCGGCCTGACCAAGCCGTCAGATGGTACCAGCAGCGGCTCGTAGTGCGGCGGCAAACCCGCCTCTTCGCGCTCATGCCTGATCATGCCAAGCCGCGTATTCACCGCCATCGGCAACGCAAACGGCTGCAGTGACCGCTGGCATGTCACCTGCAGTGCCGCGTCTGCGCGCACGTCCACGTAGCACACCTGCTGGTCGTCGCAACCGAAGTCCAGTGCATAGCTGACCTCGCCCGAGGTATCTGCCAGTGCCTCGCGCAGGCGGCCCAGCCCACTGACGGGCAGGCACCCAGAGAACGAACGCCGGCTCGAGGCCATGCGCCACGCATCGACCAAATCGGGCAGAGTGGTCACCATAGCCGGCGAATACTACGTTTGTGCGCCGCACAAGTCAATGTAGAACCGAAGCGGTGACGTGGCACTTGCTTGAGCTCGTCATCCCCGCGAGGAGCTTCTCAACAGCGAAGCTGGTCAATCGGGAATGACGAAATGGGGAGTTTCGCGCTCAAGCAAGCGCCATTCGGCTCCGTCCCCTTTGCCTACTGCAAGTTGTCTGTGCTGCGGATGAAGTTGGCCACGTTCTGATGCAAATCCTTCAAATCGGGAATCCGCACGTAGATCATGTGCCCGGACTCATAATATTTGAACTGGATATTCGACTGCAGGTTTGCCGGCAAATCCATGTGCGCGACGCTGTACTCCATGCCGTAGTAAGGCGTGGCAAAGTCGTAATAGCCACTCTCCACCTCGACCCGCAGATGGGGGTTGAACTTCATCGCCTGGGCGAGATTCACGGCCCCATTGACCGGCCGCGGCCGGCCGCCCCTGCTGTTCAGGTTCTCGTCGTCCTGTGACCAGGGGTGCGCATGCACGATGCCATACGCCTCCGGACGGTAAATCTCGTCCCGACCGTATTTGAGGACGTTGTGGGCGTAGTAATTGAAGCCCGCCATGTACGAGGAACTGACCGATGCCGCCTGCGTGTCGTATTGCATGCCCTCGCTCATCCGGTCCATCGAGGCCTGCGCAAACCGCCCATCCAGGCGGCCGACGGTTTGTCCCTGGTCACTGAGCAGTTCGTGGAAAAACTGACTCGGCGTCACGCGCATGTTGGCCTTGTCGAGATAGGCCACATCCAGGCCGGTGTACGCATGCAGCTTCTGCAGGATCGCGTTGCGCTGGTCGGCCGGCAGCTTGTTGCCCTTGCCCAAGGCCAGGGTGTATTCACCCATGGCAAAGTCCTCGACCTGGGCCAGGAACGGCTGCAGCTTGTCCGGTGCATTTGGAATCTTGTGGTGGTACCAGGCATCCGCCGCCATCGACGGCAGGTTGGTCGCGTACTGGATGTCGGACCCGTAGGGGATGGAGGCACCCATATAGGCCGACTGCAGGACCACGCCGTTCAGGTCGATGTCTTCTGCCTGTTGCAGGTAGTTCGCCAGCACCTCCGAGCGCAGGGTGCCGTAGCTCTCGCCATACAGGTACTTGGGCGACATGGATCGGCTGTTGATATTCAGATAGCGCTGGATGAACTGGGCAAACGCGTGCGCGTCGGGATCGACGCCGTAGAAATCCTGCCACTTGCCGACGCCACCCTTGTCCTTGTCGAGGATGCGGCTGTAGCCGGTACTCATCATGTCGATAAATACCTCGTCGGTGACGTCGAGCAGGCTGTACTCGTTGTTCACCAGCTTGTACGGGCCAGGCGGCGTATGGGTGTGGTCATCCGTGACGACCCGCTGCGGACCGAACGCGCCCATGTGCAACCAGATCGTCGACGAACCCGGACCGCCGTTGTAGAAGAACGTCACCGGCCGCTGCGTCCTGTCCTTGACGCCATCTTTCACATACGCGACGTAGAACATGCTGCCGGTGGGTTTGCCTTCCTGGTTTTTCAGGATGATCGTGCCGGCCGTGGCGGTGTAGTCGATCCGCTGGCCGTCGATGGTGACGCTGCCCTTGGTCACCGAGTCAGGCACGCGCACCGGTGCGGTATCGGCTTTCGCCTCCTGCTTGGCTGGTTTGTCAGGCGACGCATAGGCAAGGGTTGCGGTTGAGACGAAACCCAGGCAAAGCACCGCCGCCATGGACGTGAGTCCGCGCTTGTTCATCATGCTGTCTCCGTTGTTCGATGGGCCAGCCGTGGTTGCCGCAGGGCTTCTGCAGGCAACCACCGCTGGTCAGCTTCCGGGAAGCGGGAGCTGCGCCTAGAACTTCTGGACGTAGCTCACGAAGTAGTACCGGTCGATGTCGTACGCGGGGTTGACGGGCGCACTGCCGGTCGGCCGTTGATATTCAATGGGTGGCTTGCGGCCAAAGATGTTGTTGATGCCCAGGGTGACGCGCGCGTTCCATGGGGCCTGCCAGTTGACACTTGCATCATTGAAGGCAACGGCCCCTACGCGATTCCGTGGGTATACGCCATTGAACGGATCGATATGGTTCGGCTGGTTGCACTCGACCGTCTTGCCCCAGAAGCAGCCTTCGGCGAGTCCGGAGAAGTAGCGCACCCGCCACTGCGCACTCCAGTCACCCAACGCCCAGTTCAAGGCCGTGGTGCTGCGGACCCGCCAGAAGTAGCCGTCACGCGTGGCCCGGCCGACCCGGTTGTCGACCTTGGCGCCAGCCGCGGCCTGGGCCTGCCACTTGTCCGTGTAAGCCACGTCCGACGCGAACCGGAACTTGCCGAAACTCGTCTCCGGCAGGGAGTAGGCCACCTGCAAGTCGTAGCCCTGGACCTTGGCCGTGCCGCGATTGGCTTGTCCCGTGTGCATATCGAATACCTGTCCCTCGGCGTCCCGCGTGAATCGGCCGCAATACGACTGCACACCCTGGTAGCACTCCTGCAGCACGTCGTTCATGGTCACTGGGCTGATGATGTTGTCCAGCTTGATCTGGTACCAATCCAGGGTCAGCCCCAGCCCTGGAATGTAACTTGGGCTGTAGACGAAGCCCAGGGTCTTGTCGACGGCCGTCTCCGGTTGCAGGCCAGGCGTACCACCGCTGTAGGATGGGTTCTTGCTCTGCTGATTGGGTGCGGCAACAGAGCCGCCGGTGAGGGACTGCTGCCGGAACTGCGACGGGTTCGCATAACCCGCGGCCGCCAGGGAGGCCACGCATGCAGCATGGACGGCATCGCCGTAGACATTGGTTCCGTAGACGGCATCGCACGGATCGGTGAAGTTGCCGAAGCCCTGGCTTATGCCCTGGTCAATGTCGTTGATCGTAGGGGCCCTGAATGCCTGCGCATAGTTCATGCGTATCATCAAATCGTCGATAGGCTTGTATTCGATACTGAACTTGCTGTTGGTGGTACCGCCAAAGTTGCTGTAGTGGGAGTACCGGCTCGCCAGGTCAAACGACAGGAGTTTCGCGCCGACAAAATCCTTGAGCACGGGAAGCGACAGCTCGGCATAGGCGGAATTCACGACGTATCCACCGACCGTCCCCGCAGAAACATTGTTGCTCGACAGCCCGGATTGCGTATAGGCATCCGGTATCGAAGATCCCGTCAGGCTGCGGTGTTCCACGCCAACCGCAGCAGCGACCTCTCCTCCGGTAGGGATATTGAACAAGCCACCGGTTATATTGGCGTTGTAGGACATGTCCTTGTTCATCACATTGTTTTGCGACAATATGAACACCGCACTCTCCAATGCCGGGTTTGCGGCAATTGCCTGATCGCCGGCGAGATAATTCAACGGTATGCAATTGGCTATCGGGCTTCCCGGCACTCCGCATGTCGGCTTGCCATTGGCGTCGATGAACGAGGGCCCCATGGCGTTCTGCATATAGCCGTAGTTGAGGTTGTTCTGCGTATTCGAGACCGAGCTGGTCTTGCTGTAGTTCAAGCCCACATCCCAGTTCCAGTCGTGCCCATTCAGGGTGAAATAGCCCTGCAGCGCGGCGATTTCCTGCGCGGACTTGCTGGTGCTGGTCACCGTGCGCGGATGACTGATGAAGTCCACGCCCACGGCGACATCCTGGTCGACCGGGTTGTAGATGCTGTCCTTGGACAGCAGGCCATCCGACAGATTGAAGAAGTGGGACTGCGAGGGGAATCCGGCCATCTGGTTGAAGGCATGACTCTCGACATACATCGTCGTGCTGACGAAGGATATGTTGTCGGTGAAATTGTACTGACCCTGCACATAGGCCGACTTGTTTTCACGTGGTGTACGGAATGGCTTGGGCAGCAT
Organism: Lysobacterales bacterium; assembly: GCA_017305055.1. Lineage (GTDB taxonomy): Bacteria > Pseudomonadota > Gammaproteobacteria > Xanthomonadales > Rhodanobacteraceae > Rhodanobacter. Next base: position 18,746 of record JAFKMZ010000019.1, on the reverse strand, counting down.
CACGTTGTATTGATCGTCCAACGGCCGCCGCGAGGGGTTGACCAGGTGGTAATTGGCCAGATTCGTCGTGTCCAACCCCACATCGTTGAGCACATAGGTGCCCGTGCTGTCGGTAAAGCTGCCGCGGGGACCGACGCCATAGAACGACGTCGTGGGATGCAGCGGACCATCCGGCGTGCGCGTCAGGGCACGCGTCTTGTTCCACATGATGCCCTGCTTGTCGTAGGCGAGGTTCACCATGATGGAGCCCTTGTCCGATGGCCCAGAACCCATGGTGATGCTGTATTTCTGGTTCACGCCGTCGCCGGCTTCGTTCGTGCCTGCCGAAGCATCGGCCTCGAAACCCTGGAAATTCTGTCGGGTGATGATATTGATCACGCCGGATACCGCGTCGGACCCATAGACCGCGGACGCACCATCCTTCAGGACCTCGATATGGTCGATGACGGCGGAGGGGATGGTCGCAAGATCCGTACTGCCGCTGTTGTTGGTCATCCAGCGATGGCCATTGACCAGGACCAGGACGCGCTGGGAGCCCAGGCCCCGCATGTCGGCATAGGAGCTGGACGTGCCTCCCTGGGTCGATTGCCGATTTGTACCGGGCGAGGTCTGGATGAAATTGAGCTGTTCCAGGACACCGTTGACGCTGGTGACGCCGGTCGCCGTGATCTGTTGACGGTCGATGCTGATGACCGGTTGCTGGTTCTCCAGATCGACCTGCCGGATACGCGATCCAGTCACGACGACCGACTTCAACGTCGTCGCCTGTGCGGCGCTGTCTGCCGGTGCGGACTGCGCCGCGTCCTGTGCGCTTGCCGGCCCCGGAACCAGGGCCGCGGTCGCGCCGAATGACAACGCCACACCGACCGCCAAGGACAACTTGCTGATTTTGATATTCATGGCTCTCCCCGATAGAGTTTTCCAGATGGGCCACCGCAGGCGATGACCACGCCGAGACTCAGGATGGCGCCCCTGAACGCCGCCCTCAGTGCTTTTGACTGCTGCTTTCCTCGATGAACTTGGCCACGTTGTCGTGCAGCGCCTTCAACGAAGGCAGATGGGAATAAATCATGTGACCAGACGGGTAATAGGCGTAACTGATATTCGATCGCAATGAATCGGGTATCTGCAGGTGCTCCTCCTCATAGGTCGCGTTGTAGAACGGCGTGGCAACGTCATAGAACCCCTCGTTCAACATGACTTTCAGGTCAGGGTTGTATTTCATCGCCGCAGCAAGATCCGGCATCACGTTGAGCGCACTGCGTGAGGGAAAATTCGACCCGGGCTGCCGGTGGCTGGAATCCCACTGGAAATCATCTGCGCCGCGCACCCAGGGCCGGTACTTGAGGTCCTGGCCAAACTTGAGTTCGGTGCGTATGTAATTGTTGGCGGCGGCAACGTAGGCGGAGCTGATCGCGGCCGACTGCGGATCGCCCTGGGCGGTCTTGCTGAGCACGTCCATGCTCGGCGCGGAAAAGCGCGAATCGAGACGGCCGGTGGTGAGCCCGGCATCATTCTGCAGCTCCTGATAGAACATGCCGCCGGTCACCCGCAAATCGGCCTTCAGCAGATAGGCGACGGAAAGCCCGGTCAGGTCATGCAGGCCTTGCGCAACCTGTTGCTTGCGGTCCGCACTGAGCGTCGAGCCGGCAAACAGTGCCTGTTGGTAGTCGCCCTTGGCGAACTTGATGGCGGCGTCGATCACCGCGCGCAGGCTGCCGCCGTCGTACTTGGGCAGCTTGTGGTGATACCACGCCGTCGCCGCATAGGTCGGCAGGGTCAGCACGTACGGGAGGTCGTTGCCTGGGTCCCGGTCGGCCCCGTCGACGCTGGTGCCGAAGTTGAGAATCTGCGACTGCAGGATCACCCCATTCAGGTCAACCAGGTCCTGATGCTCCAGGATATAGGCCAACACGGCCGAACGTGTCGTGCCATAGCTCTCCCCGTACAAGTACTTGGGCGAATTCCAGCGGTCGTGCTGGGTCAGGAATTGGGTGATGAAGCGGGAGAACGCCTGGCCATCACCATCCACGCCCCAAATCTTTTTCGCCAGCTCCTTGTGGCTCTTCGCGCGGGCCGCATCGTCGGCGCCCTGCGGCAACAGCCGGCCAAAACCGGTGCCCGGCATGTCGATGAACACCAGGTCGCTGACGTCGAGCAGGCTGTAGTCGTTGTTGACCACCTGGTAGGGTGCCGCCGGCGTGTGCGTGTCGTCATTGGTGACCACCCGCTTCGGCCCCCAGGCTCCCATGTGCAGCCACATCGTCGAGGAACCTGGACCGCCGTTGTAGATGAAGGTGATCGGCCGCTTGGAGGCATCGGCACCTTGCTTGAAATAGGCGAAGTAGCCGATCGCCACTTCAGGCTTGGACTCGTCATTGCCGGTGCCGTCCACCACCAAGGTGCCGGCGACGGCGTCGTAACTGACAGACCTGCCCTCGACGCTCACCGTGCCGTGCGTGACCGACGACATCGGCGTCATCAGGCGCTGGACCAGGCGACCATCGGGAGAGCTGGAATTGTTGCTGTTCGTACCGGACGCGGGTCCAGCCGGCTGTGCCGCCAAGGCGGCAGCGCTGCACCAGACCAGAGCGCCAATGACGATGCCGAGGCTATTGAGCTTCATGGAAGATTCCCCAAGAGATAATTCCGATACAGGACGGCTGTTGCACTTCCCGCCACTGGAAATTATTGACAGGGGAATATCACAGCCAGTGCCAGAAGTCACTATTCGCGTGACATGCAAGTTAATTCAAGTAATACATGCGCGCACGGAAGCAACCACGCAACATTCGCTGCACGGTTACCGGGCATTGCATACACACGAAATATCAGAAGCTAATCGTCACCCTTGCCCAGTAGTAACGTCCAAGATAATCAAAATTACGGCGATTGAATTTGCGTCGTTGGTATTGTTCGCGTACGCGATCAACGACTGCCTGTTGAACAGGTTGTTCACGCCCAGATCGATCCGCGTATGCGGCGGCCCGATCCTGCAGCCCGCCGGGGCATCGTGCTACCAGATCGCGGCATAGTCAACGTAATAGCCGTCCAAACTTCCAAACGTCAGCCCTGCCGCCGAGCCTAGGGTCAGCACGTGGCCTGCGTCATGGAACACGGCGTTGCCGGGCAAGACTGGCACAGCATGATGTGAACACTTCGTCGATATTGAGCGCGCGGTACATCCCGGCCACGGTACTGCGCAGCAAAAGGTCACAAACAAAGGGGGCGTGATCAATCAAGTTGCTGCTTGATCGATCACGCCCCTCCCGAATGCGCTTCTTTTCGGGTGCCAGTTGCTAGTCGTCGTCACCCGTGCCCAGGTTGAGCTTGGCCGGTGGCAGGCCGGTGTACGCGCCCCAGTAGTAGGTCACCAGGGCGATGACGACCACCGCCAGCGAATCCCAGGGGTGGCCGATGATGCCGCGGCCGCCAAACGTGCCGAGATAGGAAACGATGAGAACCAGGACGTAGAAACCGACCAGCCACAACGAGGAATAGACTTCCTGCGCCAGGCCCACGCGGCGCGCCGGCGACACCCACTTGTAGGCTACATAGATGATGACCAGGACGATCTGCGAAGTCAGCAACCAGGACAGCGTCGCCCAGTCGGACCAGTACACGATCAGGCCGGCGATGATGAACGACAGCGGTCCGAGCACGCCGAGCGCCGGCGCCCGGAATGGCCGCGGCATGTCTGGCGCCGTGCGGCGCAATGCCGCCACGGTGAGCGGTGCGGTGGCATAGCTCAGGACCAGGGCCGCGGACACCACGCGGATCAGCGCGCCCCAGGACGGGAACGGCAACATCCAGAACACCGACAGCGCGAACGTCAGCCATAGCGCGGGACGTGGAATGCCGGATTTCGCGTCGATGCGGGTGAATATCTTGAAGAAGGTGCCGCCCCGGGCCCAGCCGTAGATGACCCGCGGCGTCGCATTCATGTAGATGTTGCCGCAGCCGCTGGGCGAGATCACCGCATCGGACACCACCAGGATGCCCAGCCAGCCGATCCCCAGGGCCAGGGCGATGTCGTGGAACGGCAGCGAGAACAGCTTGTCGATGCCGACCCAGCCGTTGCCCAGCATGTCGGTCGGGATGCTGCCCAGGAAGGACAGCTGCAGCAGCAGGTAGATGATCGTCGACAGGATCACCGACAGGATCAGCGCGATCGGTATCGTGCGCTGCGGATTGCGCACCTCGCTGGCCACGGAAATGATCGGGGTCAGGCCGAGGTAGGCGAAGATGATGCCGCCAGCGGCGACCGCCGCCTCGACGCCCTGGATGCCGAAAGGCGCGAAGCCGTGCACATGCAGGTTGTCCGAGTTGAACACCGAGAGCAGCACGATGATCACCAGCGCCGGGACCACGAACTTGAACACGCTGATGATGTTGTTGGCGCGGGCGAAGGTCTTGACGCTGAAATAGTTGAGCAGGAAGAACAGGCAGAGTATGGCCAGCTGCACCAGCCAGCCGAGCAGCGTCGGCGCGTCGGAGCCGGGTTGGGTCAGCTGCGGAAACCAGGCCGCGGCGTACTGCCGTGCCGCCTCGGCCTCGATCGCGATCAGGCTGGAGAAGGCGATGACCGTCATGAGTCCCATCAGGTAGCCGAGCAGCGGCCCGTGGGAAAACACCGGATAGCGCACCACGCCGCCAGCACGCGGCAACGCCGCGCCCAACTCGCAATACACCAGCCCGAGCAGCAGCACGGCGGCGCCGCCAATCAGCCACGAGATTATGCCGGCTGGGCCGGCCGACGCAGCCACGTGGCTGGCGGCAAACAGCCAGCCCGAGCCAAAAATGGACCCCAGCCCGATGAAGGTAAGGTCCGTCAGGCTGAGCTTCTTGAGAAATCTGCCCTGCTCCGGCATGTTGCATTTCCTCATTCAAAGACGTTCTTTTATCTGGAACGGAGCAACCCCTGCCGACACCGGCACGCTCCGCACGACTCATTGCTGTCACTCATCCCCTGCGCGGCCGGTTGCCGTGTCCCGCGCACGGAAACCGGCGACGCTCCGACCCATTCTCAGTGGATCTGCACCGGCGGGCCCGGCATGCGCTCTTCGGCGCCGTTGGCAATCACCAGGGCCGGCAAGCCGCTGGCCTGCAGCTTTGCATTCAACGCGGCCAAATCCCGCTCCTGCAGCGATTGCCAACGCTGCACCAGTGGCGCCATGGCCTGCTCGTATTCGGCGTACTGCGCATGGAACTGCCGGGTCGGTGCGGCGGCTGACATCAAATTGACCTCGTTCGACAGGTAGGCGATACGCTCGCCCAGCTTGACCGGGTAGTTGAGCAGGCCAACGCCGGTCGCGGCATGGTACTGGTACAACTCGCCCTGCAGCGCAAATGCCTTGGCGTCCAGTTCGGCAAGCAACTTCTGGACGGCCTTGCCGCCGCCAGCCTGTTGCTGCAACTTCTGCATTTGCGCGCGCAGGTCGAGGATCTGGTTGATCACCGCATGGTTCTGCCACAGCAGGTTCTGCGCCTTGCTGGCCAGGTTGAACTGCTCGACCAGATCGGCCTGGGTCGCCGTGGAGCGCGGATCGGCCTTGACCGTCAATGGCTGCGTATACGACTGCCCATCCACGGTCAGCACCAGCTTGTAGGTACCGGGGACGACATAGGCACCATTCGGGCCGCGACCCTCGACGTAGGACGCCTTGGCATGGATCGGGGGCGCCGCCGGGAAGCGCAGATCCCAGACGAAACGGTTGATGCCCGGATGGTCGGTCAGCGCTCTGTCGCCCAAGGGATGCCGCGCAAACGGGCCCTCGCCAGCCGCCTCTGCCGCACCCGTACGTGCGTTGTCGAACGAGTTGACCAGGTTACCCGCCGCATCGTAGATGGCCAGGGTGATCTTCCCGCTCGGCTTGTCCTTGAGGTAATAGGAGATCACATCGTTCGGCGGATTCTCGCCGGCAAGGTTGCCCGCCCCCGTGCTCCGGCCGCCCCGCATGCGCAGCAGCCAACCCGGCGCGGACGCGAACAGGTGCGCCGGACTCGCCATGACCTCGGCGCTGAGCTGGCGCAAGGCGGAAATATCGTCCATGGCCCAGGCCGAACGCCCGTGGGTCGCCACCAGCAGGTCGGCACCCTTGATCGCGATGTCGCGCACTTGCGAGGTCGGCAGGTTCAATTGCAGCGACTGCCACTGCTGGCCAGCATTGAACGACACCATGATGCCGTTCGCGGTACCCGCAAACAGCAGGTTCTTGTTCACCGGATCCTGCCGCACTACGTACACGTAGTTTGGCGCACTCAGGCCATCGACCAGGCTGGCCCAGGTGGCGCCGTAATCGTGGGTCACGAAGATGTAGGGCGTGTTGTCGCCCAGCTTGTGCGCATCGGCCACGACGAACGCGGTGCCGGCATCGAAATGCGACGCCTCGATCGCGTCAATCCGTGCCCACTCGGGCATCTTCGGCGGCGTGATCTTCTTGTAGGTCTTGCCTGCATCCCGGGTCAGCCAGACCAGGCCGTCGTCGGTGCCGATCCAGATCTGGCCCTTGCTCACTGGCGAAGGCGCAATCGCGTAGATCACGTTGTAGTACTCGACGCTGGCGTTGTCCTGCGTGATCGGTCCACCCGAGGACTGCTGCTTGGACTTGTCGTTGCAGGTCAGATCCTCGCTGATGACCTCCCAGCTCTTGCCGCTGTCGTGGCTCACCATCAGGTACTGCGAACCGAGGTAGAGCGGATATGTGTTCCCATCCTTCCACGGCGCAAACGCGAACGGATCGGTCCAGGTGAAGCGGTACTTGACGTCCTTGGCCGCATGCCCGCCATTTGCGTTCGACCATGGGGCAATGTCCTGCAGCGTCCTGGTGCGCAGGCTGTAGCGGGTCAAGCCACCGGCGTAGCCGCCCTCGACGATGTAGTTGGGATCGTTGGGATCGGCAAAGACGAAGCCCGACTCACCATCGTCGCCGCCGACATTGAACACTTCCTTGGCGGTGATACCCCCCACGCCACGGCTGGCGGTGCCGAATGCGCAACCCGAGGGGCAATCCTGGACCGAGCCGTAGATGTTGTACGGGAAGCGGTCATCGGCCGAGATGTGGTACAGCTGGGCAATCGGCAGGTTGTAGTACTTGCCCCAGGTCTTGCCGCCGTCGACGCTGGTCACCACGCCCTGGTCGTGTCCCTGCACCATCAGGTGCGGATGCAGTGGATTGATCCAGAATGCGTGGTTGTCGCCACCGGGGAGAGCAAGGGCGTTCCAGCTGTGCCCGCCGTCGGTGGACTTGAAGAATCCGGTGTTGGTCGCGTAGACCGTGTTGGCGTCCGCGGGGTCCACGAACACATTCATGAAATACCAGGCGCGGCCCATGATGCGCTGGTCGTTGCTGACCAGTTTCCAGTCGCCGCCGCCATTGTCGGAGCGGAACAGGCCGCCATCCTTGGCCTCGATGATCGCGTAGACGACCTGTCCCCTGGTCTCGCCGCCGGCCACCGCGACCCCGATCTTGCCCAGCACGCCGGTCGGCAGCCCGTGCCCCTGCAGCCGGGTCCAGGTCTTGCCCTGGTCGGTCGACTTGAACAAGCCATCGCCCTCACCGCCGCTGGAGAAATGCCAAGGCTTGCGCTGCACCGTCCACATGCCTGCATACAGTACCGACGGGTTGGACGGATCCATGGCCACGTCGATGCCGCCGGTCTTGTCGTTCACATAGAGCGTCTTGGTCCAGGTACGCCCGCCGTCGCTGGAGCGGTAGATGCCGCGATCCTCGCTTGGCCCATAGACACGGCCCAGGGCTGCCACCAGCACCAGGTTCGGGTCGTGCGGATCGACGACGATCTTGCCGATATGCAGGGTTTTCTTCAGGCCGACGTTGGTCCAGGTCTTGCCGGCATCGGTGGACTTGTACACGCCGTCGCCAAAGGTGAGGTCGCTGCGCGGGTCGGCCTCCCCGGTCCCCACATAAATGATGTTCGGATCAGACGGCGCCACCGCGATGGCACCAATCGAGGATACCGGTTGGTCGTTGAACAAGGGCTCCCACGACAGCCCGGAGTTGGTCGTCTTCCACACCCCACCATTGGCACTGCCGAAATAATAGGTCTGCGGCTGCGTGGGCACCCCGGCCACGGCCAGCACGCGTCCACCGTCGAACGGCCCAACCAGGCGCCAGTTCATCTGCGCATACGCTCTGGCCGGCACGGTCTGCGCAGGAATGGCGGTAGCCAGCAGGCAGGCCAGCAGGCCCAGGCAGACGAGGACGCGCGGACGGTTGGCAATCTTCATGGGAATCCCTTGCTGATGGGCGGTCGTGGTCGGCTTGCGGGTCAGGCGCCTGCGCCGGCCAGGCGCGAACCGGCGTGCCGATGACCATGCACCCGTCCACTTGCCCCCAGCCAACCGCGGCCATGGTGCTGCCTTCGGCAAACCGGTTCAAGTGACCTTCGACATGGGGCGTCGCGCGCCTGCCGCCCGGCGGCACTTTCCTCAGGCGTCACGGGGGTTCGCTGCGGCCTCACCGCTCAAGCTGGAAAGCCGCGCAGGAAACAAGGGCGGACGGTCGCCGCGGCGCGGGAAACGCCCCAGCTCGGCCAATACGCTGCCACAGATCCGCCCCTGGCAGGCCCCCATGCCGCAGCGCGTGGCCAGCTTGGCGCTGCGTGAATCCGTATAGCCATCCAGGGCACACAACGGAACATCCTCGCAGCGGCAGACCACGGTGTCGGGCTCGGCCAGCCCGCGGACCTCCGGGCGCAGCGCAAAATGCCGGCGCAACTGCGCGGCAAAGGCACGTGCATGCCGCCTGGCGCCCTGCAGTTGCGCGGCCCTGGCTTGCGCCCCCGCGGCGGCATGGCCAGCCATGGCACCCTCGACCCGGGCACAATCGCGGCCGCCGATGCCGCAGACTTCGCCAGCGGCGTAGACGCCGGCAATGCTGGTGCGTTGCGCGCCATCCACGCTGATCCGCTCATGCGCTCCTTCCGCCTCGCTGGCGCAACCCAGCATGTGCGCGAGACGCAGGTCGGGAACCAGGCCATAACCGACGGCGACCAGATCGCAATCCAGCCGTTGCACACCGTGCTGCCCCTCGATTTCGACCGCCTGCACCCGCTCCGCGCCGAGCGCGCGCCGCACCAGGCTGCCGCAGTGGTACCCCGTGCCCAGCAGCTGGGCGCGCAGCGCCATGGCCTGTGCCAGCTTGCCCGGCCAACGCCAGAGCCCGACGGCGAATCGCGCCACCGCCTCGCGCCCGGCCTGCTCGTGGATGCCCAGGACCCTGGCGCCATGACGGCGCGCCGTGGCCGCCGCGGCAAACAGCAGCGGACCGCTGCCGGCAACGACCACGCGCTTGCCGGCCAGCGGCCAGTCCTGCTTGGCCAGCGCCTGCAGGCCGCCGGCGCCGGTGACACCCGGCAGGGTCCAGCCCGGGAATGGCAGCAGCAGCTCGCGCGCACCGGTGGCCAGGACCAGGGCGGCATACTCCAGCCGCCGTGCCCGCTGGGGATCCTCCACCAGCAGGTCACCGGCCTCGGCCAGAAGCACGCGGGTCTGCGCCAGCCACTCCACGCCGGCAGGCGCGAGCGCCGCGGCGATGCTGCGCCGGGCCAGGCGCGGTACACCCGCCAGCACGTCATGCCGCCATACCTGCCCGCCGGCGCGTGCCTGGGCATCGCGCAGGCCGACGCGCACACCATGGCTGGCTGCCGCCTGCGCCGCCGCCAGTCCGGCAGGGCCGGCGCCCACCACCAGCACGTCGTAGCGCTCAGTCATCAGTGTGCACCCGCATGCCCTCGCGGGCCGGCAGCATGCATGAACGCTGCTGAGCGACCCCGTCGATGCGCACCCGGCACTCGAAGCACACGCCCATGCCGCACAGTGGCGCCCGCCACTCGCCCCGCACCGAGCGCCGGCACGGCACCCCGAGCCGGGCAATCGCGGCGGCCACGCTGCTGCCTTCGGCCACCTCCACCGGCTGGCCGTTGACCTCAAGATGCACGCGCCGCGCCGTCATGCCAGCACCCGCGCCGGATCGTAGGGCGCCGGATCGAGTGCAGGCATGCGGCCGAGAAACTGGTCGACCAGCAGGCGCGCGGTACCCAGCGAGGTGGTGACCCCGAGGCCCTCGTGGCCAGCGGCGACCCACAGGCCGGCGCGCTGTGGCACCCGCCCGATGTAGGGCAGCCCGTCGACGCTGTCCGGGCGCAGGCCGGTCCAGATGCGCAGCGCCTGCAGCTCACCCAGCGCGGGCAGAAAATGCAGTGCCCGCTCCAGCATGCGGCGCACGATGGGCATGGACACCTCCGCACCAAGTTTGCCGAATTCGCGCGAGGAGCCGATCAGCAGCTGCCCCGTCGGCCGCGGCTGCACGTTGAACGCCACGCTGGCCTCGGCCTCGCCGTGCGCGCTGTCGGCATAGTGCAACTCCAGCAACTGGTGATGGATCAGGCCGGGATAGCGGTCGGTGATGACCAGATGGCCCTTGCGTGGCCGCAGCGGCAGCTCAGGCAGCAACTCGGCCAGCGCACCGCCGGTGGCGACCAGCACCGGACCATGCAGCCGGGTCGAGTCGCCCAGTGTCACGCCGTAGTCGGCAAGTGCGGCCCGGTGCCGGTACAGCGTGGCACCCTGGCGTTGCGCACGATCGACCAGATGGCGTGCCACGCCAGGTGGATACACCACCGCCTCGTCGGCCACCAGCACGCCGCCCCCCAGACCCGGCACCAGTGCGGGCTCGAGTTCGTACAGTTGTCGGGTGTCCAGCGCCTCGGCATGTACCCCAGCGGCGGTGAGCCGCGCCAGCTTGTCCGGGATCCGTGCACAATCGGCCTCGTCACCGGCCACCCACAAGGTGCCGCAGCGGCTGAACTCCGCTTGCGGCAGGTCGGCAAAGGCTTCCCACAAGCCCAGGGAATAGTGCGCCAGCGCCACTTCCGCCGGCACCCCATCGACCGCCACCAGGTGGCCCATGGCGGCAGCGGTGGTGCCGCCGCCGATGGTGGCCGACTCGACGATTGCCACCTTCAGGCCCTGGGCGCTGGCGTAATCTGCACAGGCGGCGCCGACGATGCCGGCACCGACCACGATAAGGTCGAAGCCGCTCATGTCCCGCCGATGCCCCAGGCCAGCGCATCGGCTTCGTCGATCAGCAGCTGGCCCTGGGCGGTGATGAAGGCGCTGCCGGTGATGCGCGGCAACACGCCGGTGGAACCCGGCTGGTAGCGTAATTCGAAGACGCTGCCCAGGATGCCGGCCTGCCGCCATACCTGGCCAGGCACCAGCTTGCCGTCGGCAGCCAGGCAGGCCACCTTGGCGCTGCTGCCGGTGCCGCAGGGCGAACGGTCGTAGGCCAGGCCTGGGCACAATACGAAGTTGCGCGCATCCGCGCTGTCGTCATCGGCAAGCCCGTTGATTTCGATATGGTCGATCTCCGCGCCATCCGCGCCGGTGATGCCGGCGCGCACCAGGGCAGTGCGCACAGCCTCGGTGTAGCGGGTCAGCGCCCGCTCATTGGCGAGTGTCAGCGGCACCGGGCTGTCGGCGCTGATGAAGAACCAGTTTCCGCCCCAGGCCACGTCGCCGCGCACGCTGCCGTAACCAGGGACGTCGAGCATCACGTCCTTGGCATGCCGATAGCTCTCGACATTGTCGACGGTGACGCGGTCATCCTCATGCAACTCGACGTCAATGCTACCCACCGGCGTTTCCAGGCGGTGCTTGCCCACCGCAATGCGGCCCAGATGCTGCAAGGTGCGCACCACGCCGATCGTGCCGTGCCCGCACATCCCCAGGTAGCCGACATTGTTGAAAAAAATCACCCCGGCGCAACACTGTGGATCCTGCGGCGGCAGCAACAGGGCGCCGACCATGGCATCGGAACCACGCGGTTCGCGTGCCGTGGCGCGACGCCATTGATCGTGCTCACCGCGCAAACGACGCAGGCGTTCGGCGAGCGCGCCTCCACCGAGATCGGGAAAGCCCGAGACGACCACGCGGGTCGGCTCGCCCCCCGTATGCGAGTCCACGAATTCAACGATATGCATACGCGACCTGCTCACTGTCCGGAGACGCGCCGCCTGGCACGCTTTGCCGATGCCGAATGCGGAAGTCGGCATCATAACGGCAAGGCCGCGTGCGCGGCGATCGAAACGGATGCCTACCGGGCCATGCCCGGTTGCATCAATGCATGTTGCGGCGCGGTCAAACCCACGCCGGCGACCACGGGCATCACACCGCGCCAATACCGCAAGCTGATCGCGTAGCCGCAAGGCTGAAGGCTGCCGCCTCGTCGCCCCCTGGCCAGCCACTTCAATCAGCGCCGATGCGGCCGATAACCAGGGCACCGGCCGCGGCCATGCGGCCGAAGCCTGCCTCTACACTGGACCCATCCGGGCCACCGGCCCTACCGGCATCGAAGGAACCATGGCTGCCAACATCCAGATTCAGCAACGCGACCTCATCTTGCACCAGCGCCTGCAGGCAGCCATGGCCCAGGTCAACCGGGTACTGCTCGGCAAGCCGGCCCAGGTGAAACTGGCATTCACCTGCCTGATTGCCGGCGGTCACCTGCTGCTGGAAGACGTCCCGGGCGTGGGCAAGACCACGCTCGCCCACGCGCTGGCGGCAACCTTTGCGCTGGACTTCCAGCGCGTGCAATTCACCAGCGACCTGCTGCCCTCGGACATCATCGGGGTCAGCGTGTACGAGCGGGAGACCTCGCAGTTCCGCTTCCATCCGGGACCGATCTTCACCGGCCTGCTGCTGGCCGACGAGATCAACCGGGCGAGCCCGAAGACGCAAAGCGCGCTGCTCGAGGCGATGGCCGAATCGCAGGTCACCGTCGATGGCCAGACCCATGCGCTGCCCAAACCATTCTTCGTTGTCGCCACACAAAACCCGCTGGATCTCAACGGCACCTTCCCCCTGCCCGATTCGCAGCTCGACCGCTTCATGCTGTGCCTGTCACTGGATTACCCCGACCTCGCCGCCGAACGGGCCCTGCTTACCGGCAGCGACCGCCACGATCTGCTGCAGCAGCTGGTGCCGCAATTGGACGCCGCAGCCCTGCTCGAGCTGCAGCGCCAGGCGCAAACCATCACCGCCAGCAGTGCCCTGCTCGACTACCTGCAGGCCCTGCTCAAGGCCAGCCGCGAGCACGCGGAAATCCGCGTCGGCCTGTCGCCGCGCGCCGGCCTGGCCCTGCTTGGCGCTGCCAGGGTATGGGCCTTGCTGAGCGGACGTCGCCACGTATTGCCGGAAGACGTCCAGGCCTTGTTCGTTCCGCTGGCCGCACACCGCCTGCTGCCGGCGCACGGTGCCACCGGCGAGACGGCTGCCCGGCAGCTGCTGGCCGAGGTTGCAGTGGACTGATGCGTGCCTGGCTGCAGCCGGTGGTGTTGTGGGGCGAGCGGCGGCTGCCGGCGCTGACCCGCTACCGGCGCCCGGAAAGCCTGCCGGTCAGCCTGCACCGCCGGCGCATCTATATCGTGCCCAGCGGCTTTGGCGCCGGCTTCGCGTTGCTGCTGCTGACCATGCTGGCCGGTGCACTGAACTATGCCAACAACGCGGCCCTGCTCCTCACCTGCCTGCTTGGTGTGGCCAGCGCGGCCAGCATGCTGATGGCCTTCCGCAACCTCAATGGCCTGCAACTCAGCAGCCTGCAGGCCAGCCATGCGATTGCCGGCCAGCCGGTGGAGCTGACCCTGCGCTTCACCTCGACTTCTTCCCGTGATGCGCTCCGCCTGGACGCTGCCGACGCCAGCCAGGTTTTCGCCATGCCCGCGCAGGGCAGCGTCGCGGTCGCCATCAATATTGCCACCGCCCGGCGTGGCTGGCAGCCAGTACCACGGCTGAAGATCTGGACTACCTGGCCGCTCGGCATGTTTCGCGCCTGGAGCTGGGTACACCCCGATCAGCGCATGCTGATCTGGCCCCGGGCCGAACACTCGGGCCCGCCGCCACGGGTCTCGGCGCTCGTCACCCAGCGCACCCGCCCGCGCCTCGGCGACGAATGGGCTGCGTTGCGCGACTATCGCATCGGCGATCCACAGCGACATATCGCGTGGAAGGCCAGCGCGCATCACGAAAGCCTGCTGGTCAAGGATTTCGCGCAACCCCGGGGGCAGACCGAATGGCGCCTGGACTGGCGCGAGCTGCAGGGCGTGGAGCATGAGGCGCGCATCTCCCGACTGGCCCGCTGGCTGGGCGAGGCCCAGGCCCAGCGGCAGCGCTACAGCCTGTGGCTGCCGGACAACGAGCTGCCATTGGACAGCGGCCCACTGCATTACGCGCGCTGCATGAACGCGCTGGCCGAAATGCCATGAGCCGCGCTGGCACCGGCGGCCGGCGGGAGATCGCCGTCGACAACCGCGTGTTCGACCTGCTCAGCATCAGCATTGCGCTGGTGCTCGCCGTGCACGCCAATCACCTGCCGTGGTGGCTCACGGCCAGCCCCGCGGCGTTGCTGGCGTGGCGCTGGTGGCAGCGCCGACAGCGCCACGGACGGGTGCCGCGCTGGATCAAGCTGCCGTTGCTCGGACTGCTGACCCTCGCCGTCATCGGCAGCTATGGCAGCATCTTCGGGCGCGAACCGGGCGCAGCCCTGGCCATTGGCCTGCTGGTATTGAAGGCGATGGAATGCGAAAGCACGCGCGACGTCCGCGTGGCGGTCAGCTTTGCCTGCTTCGCCCTGGTATCGGCCCTGCTGTTCCGGCAAAACCTGGTGACCACCGTGGTGGTCGCGCTGGCCGTGCTCCCGGCACTGGCCACGATGCGCGCCATGGAGCCGGCCCAGCGCCCGGCGAGCCTGCCGCGCACGTTGTTGCCTGGCCTGGCCTTGCTGGGCGCCACCTTGCCGCTGGCGCTGCTGGCGTTCGCCCTGGTACCGCGCCTGGGCTCGCCGCTGTGGGGCGCTCCCACCCCGGACGAAGCACGCACCGGCCTGAGCGACACGATGTCGCCGGGCAACCTCACCTCCCTGCTCATCGATGACAGTCCAGCCCTGCGGGTGAGCTTCGATGGCGCGGTGCCAACGCGCGACCTGCGCTACTTCCGGGCCTATGTCATGTGGGACTTCGACGGCCGGCAATGGCGGCGCGGCCGCGGTTCGCCCGAGCCTGCCGCACCGCTCGAGGCGACGCAAACCATCACCTATCAGGTGACCATGGTGGCCCCCAGCCGACGGCGCATCCTGCCCGCCATGGACATCGCCATGGCGGCGCCCCCCAATGCCCGCCTGCTGGCCGACCACGAGGTGCTGGCCAACGAGCCGGTGACCCACAGCTTCAGCTATGGGTTGCGCTCGGCGCTGCATTACCGGTTGCAGCCCGCGCTCGACGCGCAGCGGCGCCGACGCGGCCTGGAGCTGCCGAGCGGATTCAATCCGCGCACGCACGCCCTGGCCGAGAGCTGGCGGATGCGTTACGGCAATGATGATGCGGCCATCGTCACCGCCGGGTTGACCCTGCTGCGCACGGGCCACTTCCGCTATTCGCTGACGCCCCCACCGCTCGGCCGCGACAGTGCGGACGACTTCCTTTTTGACACCCGCGAGGGCTTTTGCGAACACTATGCCTCGGCATTCACCGTGCTCATGCGCAGTGCCGGCATCCCGGCCCGCGTCGTCACCGGTTACCAGGGCGGCTACTGGAGCGAACTGGGAAATTACCTCCTGCTGCGCCAATCGGACGCCCATGCCTGGAGCGAGGTATGGCTGCGCGGACGCGGCTGGGTCCGCGTCGACCCGACCGCTGCGGCGCGGCCCGAACGGCTGAGCCAGGGTGCAGCCGCGGCGCTCGGCACCGGACGCGATTGGTACGACAGCCCCTGGCTGGAAGGACTGCGCAACCACTGGGATATCGTCAACCGCTGGTGGGATCAGGGCGTGGTGGGCTTCGACGCGCTGCGTCAGCGTGGCATGCTCACGCAATTTGGCATACGCGACACCAGCACGCGCACCATGGCGGTGCTGATCGCACTGACTTGCGCCCTGTTCATGGTCTTGGGCCTGGTGTGGTCGCTGTGGCAATGGCGGCGGCGTGATTCCCTGCGCGAAGCGTTTGGCGTACTGGAGCGCAAGCTGGCGCAGCGCGGCGTGGTGCGCAGACGCGGAGAGGGTCCGCGCGATTACCTGGCCCGCGCCGCACGCGCGCTTCCGGCCCAGCGCGACTTGCTGGCGCAATTGTCAACGGACTATCTGCAACTACGTTATGGTGCCGACGAGGCGTCGCCTGAACCGTTGCGTGCGTTTCGCCGCGCGGTACGTGAATTTCACGCGGCGCGCGTGGTCCAATAGGGTATCCCGCGGCCCGGCCGCACCTGCGTTGGAGAATCACCGTGTCCATGTACCGTCCGCTTGCACTGGTCACCGCGCTGGGTCTGCTCGGCGGTTGCGCGACCATCCCGCAGCCACTGCAGGGCACCTACGCCAGCGTGCCATTGGCCAGCGCACAACAAGGCGGCCAGGGTGGCCAGCAGGTACGTTGGGGCGGAGAGATCATCAAGACCGAACCCGGGCCCGACCAGACCTGCTTCTACCTGCTGTCCAGGCCGCTGGACCAGCAGGCGCGACCACAGGCTGGCGATGCCGGTGCCAGCCAGGGCCGCTTCGTCGCCTGCCATTCGGGTTTCTATGATCCGGAAGTGTTCGTGCGCGGGCGTGAGATGACGGTCACCGGCACGCTGCACGGCATCGTGACGAAAAAGGTCGGCGACTTCGACTATGCCTACCCGCGGGTGGAGGCCAACGTGATCTACCTGTGGCCCAAGCGCGTGCCGGTGACCAACTATTATTACCCGTCGGCGTTCTATGACCCGTTCTGGGGCCCGGGCTTCGGGCCGTACTCCGGCTACGGGCCCTGGGGCAACCCGTATTGGGGTCGACCGCCGGTGATTGTCGTGCGCCCGGCACCGCATCCGCGACAGCCGCGCTGACCGCGTCAGAAGGGATGCCAGTCGGCCGCCAGGATCAGCCGGGCGGCCAATGCATGCGGCGCCCGGCGAGCAAGTGCAGGTGCAGATGGAACACCGTCTGCCCGGCTTCCTCGTTGCAATTGACCACCACGCGATAACCACGCTCGGCCAGGCCAAGCTGCTTCGCATACGCCGCTGCCGCCAGCAGCAGCTTGCCGAGCAATTCCGCGTCGGCCGGCGTTGCCTCGTTCAAGGTCGGTATCGCCTGCTTGGGAATGAACAGCACGTGCACCGGCGCCTGGGGGTTGACGTCGCTGAAGCCCAGCACGGCATCATCCTCGTAGACGATGTCGGCCGGTATCTCGCGGCGGATGATCTTGCTGAAAATCGTCTCGCTCATGCCTCACTCCAGCAGTTGCCGGCCACCAAAAGCGTGGGCCAGCGTTCCACGATCGACGTATTCGAGCTCGCCGCCGAGCGGCACGCCGTGCGCCAGCCGTGTCGGGCGGATGCCACCGGCGCGCGCCAGGTGGGCCAGGTAATGTGCCGTCGCCTCGCCTTCGACCGTGGGATTGGTGGCCACGATCATCTCCTCGATCTCGCCTTCCGCCAGGCGGGCGGCCAACTGCGGCAGGCCAAGCTCCTCGGGCCCGAGGCCATCCAGCGGCGACAAATGCCCCATGAGCACGAAATACAGCCCGCGATACCCGGTCGCCTGCTCGATCGTGGCCAGGTCGGCGGGCGACTCGACCACGCACAGTGTGCGCCGGTCGCGCCCACTACCCGCACACAGGCTGCACAGCGGCGTCTCGCTGAAATTGCGGCAGCGCTCGCAGCGGCCGATGCGCTGCATGGCCTGCTGCAGGGCATCGGCAAGCTTCAAGCCGCCGTCGCGATTGCGCTCCAGCAAGGCAAATGCCATGCGTTGCGCACTCTTGGCGCCCACGCCCGGCAGGCAACGCAGCGCTTCGATCAGCTCGTCGAGCAGGCGCGAAGCGCTCATCAACGGATGGCCCGTGGCAGTCCGGCCAACCGCAGCCTGGCCATGCGGGAGATCCCCACCGGGAAAATGACCAGGCCCATCGTCAAAACGGCATCTTGAAACCGGGTGGCAAGGACATGCCGGCAGTTACACCACCGAGCCGTTCCTTGCTTGCCGCGGCAACCTTGTTCACCGCATCGTTCACCGCGGCCACCACCAGATCCTCGGCCATCTCCGGATCGTCGGCAAAGGTCTGCCGGTCGATCTGCACGCGGCGCACGGTGTGCTCGCCGGTCATCACCACGCTGACCAAGCCGCCGCCGGCGCTGCCGGTGACCTCGAGCTTGGCGATTTCTTCCTGCGCCCGCTTCATGTCTTCCTGCATGCGCTGGGCCTGTTGCATCAATTGGCCAATCTGCCCTTTCATCATGCGCTTTCCGCTCCGTCGGCAATGGGTTGGATCGACTGCGGCACCACACGGGCACCAAATTCACGCTGCAGCGCCTGCACCACGGGATCCGCCGTGATGGCCTGTTCCGCGGCCACTTGCGCTGCGTCGCGTGCCTGCGCGGCCCGCGCTGCCGGCGTCCGCGCGGCGGTCGCCGCGTTCGCCAGGGGCACGAAATGCAGGTGGATCGCTTCCCCCAGCGCCTGGCTGAGGCGTTCCTCCATCTGGCTCACCATGGGCTCCACCGCCATGTGCAGATGCAGCGGCTGCAGCGCCAGCACCAGGGTCTGGCCCTCGCGCGCGCGGAGCACGGCATTTTGCGCCAGCAGGCCCAGAGGCCCGCGCAGCTCGGCACGCTCGATCAGGCGCTCCCAGTCGGGCGGGCCGTCGCCACCAGTCGCCACAGGCGCAGCCGCTGCCGGTGCGACACCAACGGACGGCGATGC
>JAFKMZ010000039.1 GCA_017305055.1 Lysobacterales bacterium | reverse complement strand
GGCCGAGCCGCCGCGGCCATGGAAGAACGCGAGGCGGATATGCGCCGCGCCGGCCACTTCCAGAAGCCGCACCTGGGCGCGCTGCAGGCCCCAGCGCGAGGCCAGGGTGCCGCCGTCCTTGCCGCTGTCGGAGTAGCCCAACATCACCCACTGCCCATCGCCGCGCGCAGCCAGGTGCCGCCGATAGACCGGGTCGTCGAGCAGGGCCTGCACGGTTGCCGGCGCGGCCTGCAGGTCGTCCACCGTCTCGAACAGCGGCGCGATGTCCAGCGGCACATCGCCGGCCCCTTGGCCTGCCGCATCGACCAGACCCGTGCGCCGGGCCAGGGCAAGGACCGCGAGCACGTCCGCCGACGAGCGCGCCATGCTGATCACATAGAGGCCCGTCGCCGCATCGCCATGCCCGCGCCGGCTGTCGCGCAGGACGGCGAACACCGCCCGCAGGTGTTCGGCCATCGGCTCGGCACATGGGCCGAACTGACGCTCGCCGCTCGCATACGGGCGCAACCTTGCCGCGCGCGTGGCCACATCGCGACCGGCCCAGCCGGGATCGTCCAACAAGCCTGCCAGCGCATCGTCGTGGGCGCGCGAATCCTGGCGCACGTCGAGCCGCGCCAGGTGGAAGCCGAAGGTGCGTACGCGCCAGATCACGCGCCCGACCACGTAGGCGCCGGCATGCAGCCCGCGATGCGCGACCAGACTGCCGGCAATCAGGCGCAGGTCGTCCAGCAGCCCGTCGGCCGCCCTGTACGCAGCTGGTTCGCCCGCAGCCGTGGCGCGCAGGCGCGCGCCCATCAGGTGCAGCAGACAACGGTACGGCATGTCAGCGTGACGCGGGCGGATTTCCGCTGCCGCTTGCGGGTAGCTGGCCGTATAGGCATCCAGGCGTCCACGCAATTCCGGCGTCACCGCGACGCGGTCGTCCGTCTGGCTGAGCGCCCTGGCCAGCGTGGCCACGTCCTCGACGTAGCGCTCGAGGATCTGCGCACGCTGCGACGCCAGGCAGCCCGCCAGGGTATCGGCACCGACGTTTGGGTTGCCGTCCATGTCGCCGCCGACCCAGCTGGCGAAGCCGAGCAGCCGTGGCAGGCGCGCCGCCACGCCATACACTTCGCGCAGCGCATCCTGCAGCGACTCGTAGAAGGCCGGCACGATGCGGTACAGCGGATTGGCGAGGTAAAAGCCCACGTGTTCGTATTCATCCTGCACGGTGGGCTGCACGTCCGAGGCCTCGGCGGTCTGCCAGCCCGCCGAGAGCGCGACCACGATGCGCTCGGCATCCTCGGCCCGCTCCTGCGGCGTGCGGTCCGGATCGAAGCCGTCGACCAGGGAGCGCACGATGGCCTGCTCCTTCTCCAGCAGCGAGCGGCGCACGGCCTCGGTCGGATGCGCGGTGAACACCGGCTCGACCCACAGGCGATCGAGCCAGCCCAGCAGCTCGTCGGCACCGACGCCCTGGGCCTTGAGTTCCACCAGCAGGGCACGCAGGGATTCGGGCTGCGGGCCACTGCCCTCGCGCTGGTAGTCGCGGCGCCGCCGGATGCGATGGACGCGCTCGGCCAGATTCACCACCTGGAAGTAGGTGGCGAAAGCGCGCGCCAGTGCCTGCGCGGTGGCCACGTCCAGGCCGGCCAGGGAATCGGCCAGGGCCTGGACCGGAGCGCCTTCCCGGCGGCGCCGGATTGCCGCCAGCCGCACCTGCTCCACGCGGTCGAACAACGCCGTGCCGCCCTGCTCGGCGAGCATCCTGCCGACCAGGGCGCCGAGGCGACTGACATCCTCGCGCAGTGCGTCGTCGGGCGGCAGGAATTCGTGGGCGTCTTCGGGCATGCGAGAGGCTCTGCAAGGAACATATTGGGCGCTGCCCAGCATACGCAATCGGACTGCATGCCGGATGTCGACCGGCGTCTCCGGCTACAATGGAAAGCTGTTCCCGCCCGTCGAGGGGCGTTGCGACCACGCTCGCGTGGCCAGGCTCGACGCGGCATCTTCCCAACGGCGCCCGGTTGCCTGTACGCGAGTCCCTTCGCGAAAGACCGGCCATCCGTGGCCGGACTCTTCACAAGAGCCTTGCCCTGACCGGAGAAACACATGAACGCAGTCACCACCGAAACCCCACCGCAGGACTTCAAGGTCGCCGACCTCTCGCTCGCCGGCTGGGGCCGCAAGGAGCTGGATATCGCCGAGCACGAGATGCCGGGCCTGATGTCCATCCGCCGCAAGTACGCGCCGCAGGCGCCGCTCAGGGACGTGCGCATCACCGGCTCGCTGCACATGACGATCCAGACGGCGGTGCTGATCGAGACGCTCAAGGACCTCGGCGCCGACGTGCGCTGGGCCTCGTGCAACATCTTCTCCACCCAGGACCATGCCGCCGCGGCGATCGCCGCGACCGGTACGCCGGTGTTCGCGTGGAAGGGCGAGACCCTGGAGGAGTACTGGGACTGCACGCTCAAGGCCATGAGCTTCCCGGACGGCAAGGGCGGCTGGCTCGGCCCGCAGCTGATCGTGGACGATGGTGGCGACGCCACGCTGCTGATCCACAAGGGCTACGAGCTGGAGAACGGCAGCATCTGGGTGGACGAAGCGGCCGCCTCGCACGAGGAGCAGGTGATCAAGAACCTGCTCAAGCGTGTGGCGAAGGAGCGGCCGGGCTACTGGCACACCGTGGTCAGGGACTGGAAGGGCGTGTCCGAGGAAACCACCACGGGCGTGCACCGGCTGTACCAGCTGGCGGCAGCGAAGAAGCTGCTGGTGCCGGCGCTCAACGTCAACGACTCGGTCACAAAGTCCAAGTTCGACAACCTGTACGGCTGCCGCGAATCGCTGGCCGACGGCCTGAAGCGCGCCATGGACGTGATGCTGGCCGGCAAGGTCGTGGTGGTCTGCGGCTACGGCGACGTCGGCAAGGGCTGCGCACATTCCATGCGGGCCTACGGCGCGCGCGTGGTGGTCACCGAGGTCGACCCGATCAACGCGCTGCAGGCGGCCATGGAGGGTTTCGAGGTCAACACCGTCGAGAGCACGCTGGGTCGCGGCGACATCTACGTCACCACCACCGGCAACCGCGACGTGCTCACCATCGGTCACCTCAAGGCGATGAAGGATCAGGCGATCGTGTGCAACATCGGCCACTTCGACAACGAGATCCAGGTCGACGCGCTGAACGCATTGGCCGGCGTGAAGAAGCTCAACATCAAGCCGCAGGTCGACAAGTACACCTTCCCCGACGGCCACGCCCTGTTCCTGCTCGCCGAGGGCCGCCTGGTGAACCTGGGCTGCGCCACCGGCCACCCGAGCTTCGTGATGTCCAACTCGTTCTCCAACCAGACCCTGGCGCAGATCGACCTGTGGCAGCACCGCGACAGCTACGAGGCCAAGGTCTACATCCTGCCCAAGAAGCTGGACGAGGAAGTGGCGCGCCTGCACCTGGACAAGATCGGCGTGAAGCTGACCACGCTGACGCCCGCGCAGGCCGACTACCTCGGTGTGCCTGTGGAGGGCCCGTACAAGCCCGACCACTACCGCTACTGATCGGCGGTTGCGAAAGGGCACCTCGTCTCC
This sequence comes from Lysobacterales bacterium, assembly GCA_017305055.1. Classification (GTDB taxonomy): domain Bacteria; phylum Pseudomonadota; class Gammaproteobacteria; order Xanthomonadales; family Rhodanobacteraceae; genus Rhodanobacter. The sequence continues at coordinate 1,743 of JAFKMZ010000039.1, read as the reverse complement.
ACCTGAGCTTCGACGACCCTCCGCAGCCATCCTCGCTCTCGGCGTCATCCCCGCGAAAGCGGGGATCCAGTGCTACCGTGCGGGCCGTAAAGATCAAAAGCACCGGATTCCCGCATTCGCGGGAATGGCGGGATGTGGGTGGCGAGCCTCCTCAAACGTTCCGGACAGCAGTGTGCTTTCTAGGGAATGACGACGGTGGCACCGCGGAGGAATGATGGTAGCTACCCGGCATGGGCGTGCTCAGGCCCATGCGGCCACGCGACTTCGACTTCCTTTTCAGTGCCGGCGGTAGAGCAGGTCGGCGACCGCGTGCCCCAGCTTCAGGCCGCGGCGCTCGAAGCGTGTCTCCAGGCGCCACGATGGCCTGGCCGCATCACCGCCGGGAACCAGCTCGCGCTGCCACTCTGGCGCGGCCTCGAGCACTTCCACCATATGCGCGGCATAGGGCTGCCAGTCGGTAGCCAAATGCAGCAGGCCGCCCTTGGCCAGGCGCGAAGCCAGCAAGGCGACGAACTCCGGCTGGATCAGGCGGCGCTTGTGGTGGCGCTTCTTCGGCCACGGATCGGGAAACCAGATGCGCACCTCGTCCAGCGCGCCTGGCGCGATGTCGTGGTTCAGCACTTCCACGGCATCGTGCCGATACACGCGCACGTTGGACGCATCGCGTTCGGCCAGCGCGTTCAGCAGCCGGCCCACGCCAGGGCCATGCACTTCCACGCCGAGGTAATCCCGCGTGGGATCCTGCGCGCTCGACCAGGCCAACGCCTCACCGTTGCCGAAGCCAATCTCCATGACCAGCGGCGCGGCGCGCCCGAACACGGCCGCAAAATCCCGCGGCGCGCCTGCCGGTTCCAGACCGTAGCGTGACCAGTGCTCGGCAAACGCACGCTCCTGGGCCGGCGTCATGCGTCCCTCGCGCAGGACAAAACTGCGGATACCGCGCGGGTGGCGGGCGGGGTCGGCGGGTGAGGTGTCGCTCATGGCTCATCGACTGGAACTGGGCCAGGTATTATGCCTGCGCTGCGCCTGCTGCCCCCATGCGAAGGGCTGCCCTTGGTGTCTGCGGGCAGCCAGGGCACCGCGGGGCACGCTGGCAGCCTGCAGTGGTCCAATGTAGTGGTCAAGCCATCTTGGACACCAAAATGGGAGCTCAAGCTGCCAGCGCGTCCAGCCTCTGTTCGGTTTCGGCAGACATGTGCCAGCGGACGTCCCGGGTGGGGAGATGCGCGTATTCACGTGCATCACGCCACGTCGTGATGTGCATGCGCAGTTGGCGCCGGGCGGCAACCGGCCGGGTTCACCGACACCATGGCTTGTCGGCGGCGGCGGCACGTCGCACACTGCGAGCGACCGGGCTGCCTGGGAGACGTCGATGAAATGCCTGCCGCTGGCTTTGTGCGTATTCGCCCTGGGGGCGTGCACGGACAAGCCACCACCGACGCAGCCCAAACCGCCGACCCCGGTGAGCAGCACGCCGTTCGACACCTTGCGCGCCACCGAGCAGCGGGCGAAGAACGTGCAGAAGATCATCGACAGCGCGGCAGCCAAGCAGCGCAAGGCAATTGACGACCAACAGCAACAGTGAGGGGGCGTGTTGTCCCATCCGTGTCACGCCACCCCGTCGCACCATCCGCACTCGCTGCCCGGGTCCAGTCACCTGCGCATCGCCACCCCGCGGAACCGACCCCTGGGCCATTTCCGCTGAACTACCCCTTGGCGTCATTCCCGCGAAAGCGGGAATGA
>JAFKMZ010000018.1 GCA_017305055.1 Lysobacterales bacterium | reverse complement strand
TGCACAAGCGGCAGGTGCGCGAGATCGCGCAGCGCATCGCGCCGCCGGGAAGAGGCGTCGCGCAGGCCCTGAGGGGTGATGCGTCTCCTCTTGCGCTGGCACCGACGACCTGGCCACCGATGCCAGGGCCGGATCAGGAAAATGCTCCGCCCGGCCGTCGACGCTTGGTGCGTACGGGACGCACCGCGTGCAGTGAACGGATCAGTTCGGCGGCGATGCTGGTGCCGCTGAAATGCTCCTCGACGAACTGCCGGCCGGCCAGTCCCATCGGCACGCGGACGGCAGGGTCACACAGGCCGAGGATGGCATCACGCCATGCGGCAGAATCACCTGGCGGCAACAGCAGACCGCTGACGCCGGCCTGCATGGTTTCCGGGATGCCGCCGATATCGCTGCCCAGCACGGGGATGCCGGCAGCCTGCGCCTCGACCGATACACGCCCAAACGTTTCCGGTGCCAGCGACGGGAACGCCAGCATCGACATGGCGTTGTACCACGGCGTGCTGTCCTGGACCCAGCCTGGAAAATGGTGGTGGGACGCATTGGGGTCGCGTTGTGCCAGTTCACGCAGTGCCGCCCCGTCAGGGCCATCGCCCAGCCACAGGCAATGCAGCCGCGGCTCCCGCGCCATCGCTTCGCTGGTGGCGATGAGCAGGGTGAAAATGCCCTTGCCGCGCTGCAGCCTTCCGGCATAGCCGACCACGATGGCCTCCTCGTCGAGGCCCAGGCGCTGCCGCAGCGCCGAGCGTTGCCGCGCATCAGGATGGCAACGGTCGACATTCACCGGGTTGTGCAGAATCTGCACACGCTCGGGGGGTATGCCGCGGTCGAGATAGCCCTGGCGCGCGTATTGGGACACGGCGAAGAAGCGCTGGGCCAGACGCGGCAGCATCCACGCCGACAACATTCTCATTGGCGGCGTGCGGTGGCGGAACAGGGCCACTGGAATCCTGAGCGCACGGCCCAATGCGATCAGCGGCCAGTATTCCTTGCCGAAATTGCCGATCAGCCAGTCCGGTTGCGTCTGCCCCGCGGCGCGGACCACCGTGGCGTAGCCGCGCGGATCGAGCACGTTGCGGAACTTGCCCAGGCGCAGGTCCACCCCGGAGCCGCCCAGCTCGGCAGCAATCAGGCTGCCGGGCGCGGCGATCACGGTCACCGCGTGGCCTGCCCCGGCGAGCGCCTCGGCGAGGGCCACGAAATGTGTCGCTGCACCGGTGTTCTCGGCGTTGGTGCCGACCAGCAGGAAGTTCATGCACGCCGGTCCTCGTAGGCGGTGAGGGTACGCATGGCAAACTGCGGCAACAGGTGGTGGCGCGCGATCTGCACCCGTGGCAGGCGCCACAGGTCGGCGCCGGGACGGGCGCGGCCGCGGCTGGTGGTCGTGGCGGCGACAAAGCCGGCTTCGCGTGTGGCGGCGGCGACGCGGCCGTCCACGTCGCCGTACGGGTAGCAGAACTGGGTGACGGCTGCGCCAAGCACGTCCTCGAGATCGCTCTTGGCGCCATGAATCTCGTCATGCAGGGCCTGGTCGCCGCAGCGCGTGAGATGCGGGTGGCTGCGGCTGTGGGCCCCGACTTCCATGCCGGCGGCGGCCCACTGGCGCAGCTGCGCCGCCGACATCACGGGCTTGCGGACCCCGAGCCGCTCGGCGTCCCAGCAGTTGAAACGTCCCAGCACGCTACTGACCGCGTACACGGTGGCGGTGAAGCCATAGCGTTGCAGCAGCGGCAGCGCGGCTTCGAGGTTGTCCTGGTAGCCGTCGTCCAGGGTGATCACCGCGATGCGGCCACTGCGCTCGCCGCGCAGGTAGGGCATCGCCGCGGCCATCGACACGCCGACATAGCCCAGCCGGCGCAGCAGCCACAGCTGGCGTGCGAATGCGCCGGGGCTGACGTACAGGCTGCGGTACACCGGCAGTCTGTGCGGCGCACGCGCGATGTTGTGGTACATCAGGATCGGCAATGCTGGCGATGGCTGGATTCGGTCCATGACGTGTTCCGCGAAGGCTCGCAGGGCACTCGAACGGCGATGCTTGACCGGCACCTGGGCGGTATGCCGCGACTGCGGCGTGCCGGCGACGCCCGCCAGGCGCGGCCACTACAGCCGGTCTGTCTTTCAGGTGGCTGTCGTGTGCCGCTGCTTGCGGCATCCCTGTTCAGCTGCCGGATGGCGATGCCGCGGCCGGTGCCCGCCGGGACCTGCGCGGCAGGGGCGGGTCGCGAGGCGCGGGGGTCTTACCCTGCCCGATGTGGCAGGGCGAGGTATTCCTCGCTGCCCATCTCGATCAGGCGCGATTCGGTGCGCGCGAACGCCGCGCGCAGGCGTTCGCCGGCATACAGCTCGGTGATCGGCGCGGCCGCGGACAGCACCAGCTTGACCTGGCGGTCGTAGAACTCGTCGACCAGCTGCACGAAGCGCTGCGCGGGGTCCTCGCTGTACACGGTGAACTGCGGCACGTTGGCGACGATCACGGTGGGGCAGGACTTGGCCAGCTCGATATAGTCGCTGACCGCGCGTGGCCCTTCGCACAGGGCGGCGAAATCGAACCACAGGATGTTGTCGGCACGCCGCACCAGCGGGATGTCGCGGCCCAGGATGTGCAGCGCGCCGCCCTCGCGCACCGGCCCGCTGGCCTGGCTGGCGAAGATGCGCTCCAGCGTCCGCTGTGCCTCCGGCCCGGGCGGGGTGAGGTATACCGAGGCCTGGGTCAGCGCGCGCAGCCGCCAGTCGTGGGACGACTGCAACTCCACCACATGGCAACGTTGTTCGAGCAGGGCGATGGCCGGCAGGAAGCGCGCGCGCTGCAGGCCACCACGGTAAAGCTGCGCCGGCGGCGTATTGGACGTGGTCACCAGCACCACGTCGTGGGCAAACAGCGCCTCGAGCAGGTTGGCGAGAATCATCGCGTCGCCGATGTCGTTGACCAGGAACTCGTCCAGGCACAGCACGCGGCAGCGGCCGGCCAGCTCGGCGGCGACGATGCGCAGCGGGTCCTGGCGCTCGCCAAGCGCGTGCAGGGCCGCGTGCACCTCGGCCATGAAGCGATGGAAATGCCGACGCAAGGCCACGCCGTGCGGCAGGCTGGCGGCAAACAGGTCCATCAGGAAGGTCTTGCCGCGGCCGACCTGGCCCCACAGGTACAGGCCGGGTATGGCCGCGGCCGGTTCGGTGCCAAGCATGCCACGCAGGCGCCCGAGCAGGCCCTCGGGACGCAGTGCCGCAGCGCAGAGGGCAGCGTGCAGGCGATCGAACTCAGGCAGCAGGGCAAGCTGCGTCGGATCCGCTTCCCAGCGGTGTGCGGCTACGCCTTCCGCGTAGCGGACGCTGGGCGCCAGCGGTAGCCCATCAGCCATGGGCTGCGTTCCAGTGATAGGAATTCAAGGTGCGCGATCAGCCTCAGGCATGCCGCAGTGGCGGCCGCCAATCGCGCACCGCGTGCTTGATCGCGCCGCGCAGGTCCATCATCCGGCGGTGGAAGAAATGCCCGGTATCCGGCATGCGGATCAGCTCGGGCGGCTGCTTCAGCGCGGCGACCCAGTCGAACACGGCCTGCGGGTCCACGATCTCGTCGGCTTCGCCCTGGATCAGCAGCCACGGGCAGGTCGGCAGCGGCACGCCGTCCAGCGGGCGCAGGCCGATGGGCGGGGCAATGCTGACCAGTGCCTTGGCCTGCAGGCGCACGGCGTTGCGCAAGGTGACCCAGGCGCCGAACGAGAATCCGGCCAGCCACAGCACGTCGTCCGGCCGCACCTTGCGCACCCAGTCGGCCACGGCCACCAGGTCGTCGCCCTCGCCCGGTCCGCCGTCGTGGGTGCCGGTGGAGTTGCCGGTGCCGCGGAAGTTGAAGCGCAGCGTATCCAGCCCGGACTCGCGCAGCGCCCGCTCGGCCATGGTCACCACCTTGTTGTGCATGGTGCCGCCCTGTTCGGGCTGCGGGTGGCAGATCACCGCCACGCCGCGCCGTGCACAGTTGCGCGTGGCGACGTCGGTGATGGCTTCCAGCTTCCCCGCCGGGCCATCCAGCAGGAAGCTGGCGGACTCGGTGGGAAACGCGGTTGGGGTGGAGGACAGGGGCGTGGGGCTCATGCGTCGATGATACCTGCCTTGCGCCGCGTCCGCGGCCGGCGTGACGGGAACCAGCGGCGTGCAGGGCAGCGATGGCCGCACAACGCCGGTCGAACGGACCGCTGGCGGTGTCGGCTGTGGGTGGCAAAGACGGCTAAAATGCCGGCAGCCACCGGGCCGTACCGGGGAGCGTGCCCACCATGCGAGTTGCCTCGTTGCGTTTGTTGCGGCCATACATCGTGCTCGGTGCGGCGTTGGCGTTTTTCCTTGTTTGCGTGGTGCTGGCCGCCGGCGGCGAGCCGCAGCGGCTGCAGCAGATCTTCGTGGCCAGCCTGATGCTGTGCACGCTCGGCGCGCTCCTGGCTGTGCTCGCGCGTCCAGCCACCGCACTGGTGCTTGCCGGCGGGGTGTTCGTCGGGCTGCGCTTCATTGCCGTGCTGAAGATGCAATACCTGGAGTCCACGCTGCTGCCGGCTGACTTCGTCTACTTTGCGCGCACCAGCCTGGTCGACACCTTGCGCCACTACCCGCACCTGTACGCGCTGGGCATCGGTCTGTGCGTCCTCGGCCCGGTGCTGCTGTACCTGGTGTGGCGCGGCGACCTGCACTGGCGCGGGCGAAGCCGGTGGCGCGCGGGCCTGCTGCGCGTGCTGGGTGTGGTGGGTTTCGCCGGCATGTTCTGGATGCTGCTGCTGCCGCACGGCGCCTTTGCCCAGCTGCATGCGCGCGCGGCCTGGGACGAGATGTCCGACGACGCGCTGCTCACCGACTTCTTCGTCAACTGGCGCGATGCCGAGGTCCAACTGCCGCGGATGTCCAACGCCCTGGCGGCGCAGCAGCAGTGGGCCGGCACGGCCATGCCGAGCTCGCCGGCCGCGCATGGACCCTATCCGGACATCGTGCAGGTGTTGGAGGAGAGCACGTTCGATCCTTCCAATTTCGACGCCTGCCGCGACGTGGCGCTGTGCCAGTTCGCGCTGTTCCGCGCCGACGCGCGCACGCGCGGTGCGGGCGTGCTGCGCGTGCACACGTTTGGCGGCGGCACCTGGGTCAGCGAGTTTGCGGCCTTGACCGGCATGCCGCATGACATCTTCGGGCCCGGCGGCATGTATGCGCCATTCGTGCTCGCGCCCCACGTGCGCGACGCCTTGCCCTGGCTGCTGCGGCGCCTGGGCTACACCACGATTGCCGTGTATCCCACGGTCGGCAGCTTCCTCAACGGCCGCAACGCCTATCGCGACTACGGCTTCGACCATCTGTATGACGCCAGTGAGTTGCAGCTTGACGAGTGGGAGGAATCCGACGCGCAGATGTTTGCCGCCGCGGCGCGCGCCTATGCGCTGGCCAAGCGGCCGGGCCATCCGGTGTTCATGATGGTGCTGACGGTGAACCAGCACGGTCCGCATGACGACGCCGAACGCCCGAAGCTGCCCGAGCCGTGGCGCGACGGCGTGGCGCGTGGCCTGGCGCCGGCCACGGCGCTCAACTTCGACACCTATCTGTGGCGGCTGCACGACTCGGATCTGGCCATGCGCGGCCTCGAGCACACCTTCCTGGATCGTCCCCAGCCGACCATCCTGCTGCATTTCGGTGACCACCAGCCCTCGTTCAACGGCCTTCTGCGCGGGTTGCCGCGCACGCTGCCGCCAGGGTTGCGGCCGTACCGCGACGAGCTCACCTACTACGTACTGAAGAGCAATTTCCCCGGCCCGGTGCTGCCGCACTACCCGATGCTGGACATCGCCTTCCTGCCGACGATGGTGCTGCAGGCAGCCGGCCTGCCGGCGGACGCCTATTTCGCCGCCGCCACCACGCTGCGCGACCGCTGCGGCGGGCGCTTCGACGATTGCCCGGTACCGGGCTTGCTGGCTTCCTACGAGGCCTGGGTGTTCGAGCGTCTGCACGTCTACCAATAGGGGGCAGGTAAAACGGGGTAAAGCGGTGTCAGGTTCACTTTTTGCCGAAGCGCACTTCATTTCTGTCCGTTCGTCAGGCTAAAAGTGAACCTGACACCGTTCCGCCGCTTCGGCAAAAAGTGAACCTGACACCGTTCCGGACACCCTTTCCGGGATGAGTTGTTATGATCCCCCTTCGTCGCAAAGGGGTAGCTCATGGGTTTTTTTCGCAAATTGATCCGGCACAAGACGGTTGCGCAGTTGCAGGCCGAAGCAGGTGCGAGCAAGGATTTCCGGCGCACGATGGGCGTGTGGCAGCTGACTGCGATCGGTGTGGGCGCGATCGTCGGCGTCGGCGTGTTCGTGCTGGCGCCGAACGAGGCGGCCTTGAATGCCGGCCCGGCCATCATCCTGAGTTTCCTGGTGGCCGGCATCGGCAGTGCCTGCGCCGCGCTGTCCTATGCCGAGTTTGCCGGCATGATCCCGGTCACCGGCAGCGCCTACACCTACAGCTACGCCGTGCTCGGTGAGCTGCCGGCGTGGATCATCGGCTGGGACCTGCTGGTCGAGTACGCGCTCATCGTCGGTGTGGTCGCGGCCGGCACCTCGAACTACCTGCAGTCGCTCATTACCCAGCTCACCGGCTTCCATCTGCCGGTGTTCCTGCAGGCCGCCTATGACCCGGCCCAGCCCGACAGCGGCCGCGGCGTCAACCTGATCGCGATGGTCGTGGCGCTGGCGATTGCCGCGTTGCAGGTCGCCCGCACCGAGGTCGGCGCGCGCTTCAACACGGTGGTGGTGGCGCTGAAGGTGCTGGGCGTGGTGGTCGTGGTGGTGGTGGGCGCGTTCTTCATCAACCCCGCCAATTGGTCGCCGTTCATCCCGCCGCTGATCCAGGATCCGACCGCCACCGGCGGCACGCGCTACGGCGTGGATGGCATGCTTGCCGCCGCAAGCATCGTGTTCTTTGCCGTGTTCGGCTATGACACCCTGACCACCGCCGCCGAGGAGTCGAAGAACCCGCAGCGCGACCTGCCGCTGGCCGTACTGGCCTCGCTGGGCGTGGCGATGGCCATGTATCTGGCGATCTCGCTGGTGCTGACCGGCATGGTGAAGTACAACGCCTGCGTGGATCCCAGCGAAACGGCCGGGCGGTGCACGCAGATGATCCTGGCCAGCGACGCGCCGGTGAGCGCGGTGTTTGCCGCCCGCGACCTGCATTGGGTCAGCGGGGTCATCAACGTCGCCGCGATTGCGGGTATTGCCAGCGTGGTGTTTGCCTTCATGCTCGGGGCGGCACGCATCTGGTATGCGTTGGCGCGCGATGGCCTGCTGCCGCGCTGGTTTGCCAAGCCGCACCCGAAATACCACACGCCGTATCGCCCCACCATGCTGCTCGGCATCTTCACGGCGCTGGCGGCTGGCCTGTTGCCGATCCGCGAACTGGCCGAGCTGGTGAACATCGGCACCCTGTCCGCCTTCATCGTGATCTGCGCCTCGGTGCTCATCCTGCGCATCCGCCAGCCAAACCTCGAGCGGCGCTTCCGTACGCCGGCGTTGTGGCTGCTCGCGCCGCTCGGCATCGTGTTCTCGCTGTTCCTGATCACCGGCTGGCCGTGGTTCTCCGATGGCCGCTTCCACATGATCGGCGGTCTCGACATCGTCACCATCTGGCGTTTCGTGATCTGGATGGCGATCGGGTTTGCGATCTACTTCGGCTTTGGCATGCACCACAGCTCGCTGGCGCGCCCGGCGTCGGCCGACGACTGAGCCTCGCGGCAGGCCGCGGCGCGCGCGACCGTTGTTGGCGCGCGTGCCGTCGCTGCGCTCAGGCGATGACGATGCGGTCGCGGCCCTCGCGCTTGGCATGGCGCATGGCCTGGTCGGCCCGCGCCAGCAGGGCCTCCACGCCCAGGTAGGCACCCGGCGCGCACGCGGCCACGCCGATGCTCACCGACAGCCGCCCATCCGGCCGGGGAATGTCGTGCACGGCGAGGCGCAGCCGCTCGGCGCGTTCCAGGGCCTGTTCCACGCCGGCGCCAGGCAGCAGCATGGCGAATTCCTCGCCGCCGACCCGGCCAATCAGATCCTTTGGCCGGCCCTGCGCACGCAGCGCGGCAGCCAGCGCCACCAGGGCGGCGTCGCCAGCCGCGTGGCCGTGGTCGTCGTTGATCGCCTTGAAGTGGTCGACGTCCAAGTACAGCAGGCAGGTCGGCCGGCGGCGCACGTGGGCCTCGTCGATCGCGTCCGCGGCCAGTTCCAGGAAGCGGTTGCGCAGCAGCAGCCCGGACAGGTCGTCCGTGGCCGCTTTTTTCCGCAGTTGCCGCTCGAGGCGGAACTGCTCCATCAACATCTCGGCCAGGAAGGTGCGCAAGACGACGCACAAGGCCATGGTCACCGCCATGTACACGGAATATTGCAGCAGGTGCGGGCCATCCGTGCCATTCCAGATCAGCATCGGCAACGGACCCAGGGCGCACAACAGCATGCCGAGGGCGAAATCCCAGCTGCCGAGCCACACCATCGCCGAGGCGGCCGGCACCAGCAGTGCCCCTGGCCATACCCAGGGCAGGTCGGGCTTGCCGGTCAGCCCCTGCAGGTTGATCACTACCTCGAGCAAGGTCACGGCCACCAGCCCAAGCAGTCGCAGCCCGTCAGGCTGGCGCACGCGCTTGGTGGCGGCCACCACCCCGAGCATGGCGACCAGCGGCAGGGCCTGCAGCCAGGCCGGTGCCAGGGAGGGATGCCCGGCCAACGTGCCGGTGACGGCAATCACCACGGCGCCGCACACCGCCAGCGTGTTCAAGGCGTGGATCGACGGCCCCACGCAACCAGCCAGGTAGTCCTGGTACTGCTGTTGGTCGTCGCCGCGCAGGTGCCGGGTGCTTCTGCTGATGCTGCGGTCGATCGTTCGTGGTTGGGTCATGGGCGGGGATTGCAAGCGTATTTCTGCCCCTTGCTCATGCAAGTCGAGTGCCATGGCGTTCTCTTGACTGAAAGGCTGGGGCGCCCCGCACCGGATGGTCGACGCCTACGGCGTCGGCGAGAGCCGTCACCCCGCATGCGGCATGGTAGCCTGCCAAGCGTGCCAGTGGTCACCATGCCCCGCGTGCCATGCCTGGCATCGGGGCGGGAGAGCGCGGCCAGGGGCCTCCCGGGGCCCTGTGATGCGATTGAACTCAAACGGAGGATGCCGTGATCAATACATGCTTGGGGCGCGCCACCCTGGTTGCCGCCGTGTGCGGGATGGCCTCGTGGTCGGCGCATGCCGATGTCCCGCCACCGCAGGATGTGCCGTACCAGGGCACTTTGCAGGTCAGCGTGGACGCGACCGACGTCGCCCGGCGCATTTTCCAGGTGCGCGAGGTGGTACCGGCCCAGCCCGGCCCGCTGACCCTGCTGTATCCGGCCTGGCTGCCCGGCCACCATTCCCCGGTGGGTCCGATCGACAAGGTGGCCGGCCTGGTGATCACCGCCAATGGCCAGACGCTGCCGTGGAAGCGCGATCCGCTGAACGTCAACGCCTTCCACGTCGACGTGCCGCAGGGTGCGAGCAGCGTGAACGTGGCCTTCCAGTTCCTGTCGCCGCAGAACACGCGCGAGGGCCGGGTGGTGATGACCCCGGAGATCATCAACCTGCAGTGGTCCTCGAACACGCTCTACCCCGCCGGCTACTACGCCAGCCGCATCACGACCCAGGCCAGCGTCAAGTTCCCGGCCGGCTGGCAGTTCGGCAGCGCGCTGGAAGAGGCCTCGCGCGAGGGCGACACCGTGCACTTCAAGCCGGTGAGCTACGAGACCCTGGTCGATTCGCCGATGTTTGCCGGCAAGTACTTCAAGCGTGTGGATCTCGACCCCGGCGCCAAACGGCCGGTGCACCTGGACATCGTCGCCGATGCGGCCAAGTACCTGGAAATCAGCCCGGAGCAACTGCAGGCGCACCGCAACCTGGTGCAGCAGCTGTACAAACTCTATGGCTCGCAGCATTTCGACCATTACGACCTGCTGCTCGCGCTGAGCACCAAGATGAGCGGCATTGGCCTGGAGCACCACCGCTCCAGCGAGAACGGCAGCCAGCCCGGCTATTTCACCGAATGGGACAAGCAGCCCATGCTGCGCGGCCTGCTGCCGCACGAGTTCAACCACTCCTGGAACGGCAAGTTCCGCCAGCCGGCCGACCTCTACCGCCCCACCTTCAACGAGCCGATGCAGGGCTCACTGCTGTGGGTGTACGAGGGCCAGACGCAGTTCTGGGGCAATGTGCTGGCGGCGCGCTCCGGCCTGTGGAGCGATGAGCAGGCGCGGGACGTGCTCGCGCTCACCGCGGCCACCTACGACCGCGGCCGTCCGGGTCTGGCCAGCTGGCGCAACGTGCAGGACACCACCAATGATCCGGTGATTGCCGAGCGGGCACCGCTGCCCTACCGCAACTACCAGGCCAGCGAGGAGTACTACAACGCCGGCATGATGATCTGGCTCGACGTCGACGCCAAGCTGCGCGAACTCAGTCGCGGCAAGCACGCCATCGACGATTTCACCAAGGCCTTCTTCGGCATGGACGATGGCAGCTATGCCGTCAAGACCTATACCTTCGACGACGTGGTGCAGGCCCTGAATGGCATCGACGCCTACGACTGGGCTGGCTTCCTGCGTAGCCGTCTGGATGGCCACGGCCCGCTCATCGGCGGTATCGAGAACCATGGCTGGAAGCTGGTCTACACCGACGAGCCATCGGTGGCCGTGAAGGGCAACGAGGAACGGCGGCATGTGGCGGACCTCACCTATTCCATCGGCCTGGTGATCGGCAAGGACGGCGCCATCAGCGACGTGCTCTGGGATGGCCCGGCGTTCAAGGCCGGCGTGTCCCCAGGCATGACCCTGGTCGCCGTCAACGGCCACGACTACGACGCCGACGGGCTCAAGGACGCCATCAAGGCCGCCAAGGGCAATGACCAACCGATCGAGCTGCTGGTGAAGAACTTCGACGAGTACCAGACCCTGCGCGTGGCCTACCACGACGGCCTGCAATACCCGCACCTGGTCCGCGACGAGGGCAAGCCCGACACGCTCAGCAAGCTGCTCAAGGCGCGCTGAGGGGTCGGGGCTTGCGCTGACTCCGATCATCATCCCGGAATCGCGCGGCGATATCCGGGGTCCAGTGCCTTCGCGTTCAGTCGCTCGTGAGCAGAGGCACTGGTCCCCGCGGGGAACAAGAGCTCGGGGCGATCAGCGTTGCCTCAGATCATTTCCCTGGCGCTGGTAACGGCCATGCAGGTTCCCGGTTCACCACAAGCCCAGCGGACATCTCCGTTATACTGCGCGTCCGTGGCCGGCCATCGCGTGCCACGCGGCGCGGTCCGGTAACCGCGCATGATCGCAAGTCCCATGCGCCCGTAGCTCAGCTGGATAGAGTACTGCCCTCCGAAGGCAGGGGTCACAGGTTCGAATCCTGTCGGGCGCACCATTCCCTGATCGAGACACTGGACACGGCCCACCCTTTGGCGTTTCGGCTACGGCTAATTTTACTGTGGAGTAGTCTCGTCGGGTGAGATGCCGCTGTTGCAGCATAGGTTCCAGCGACGTACCCAGGGGAGTCCGACGTGGACGAAATCGGCCCGACCGACCTCAAGTCGATCCTGCATTCCAAGCGTGCCAACATTTATTACTTGCAGCACTGCCGGGTGCTGGTCAACGGCGGCCGGGTCGAGTACGTCACCGACCAAGGCAAGCAATCTGCCTACTGGAACATTCCCATCGCCAATACGACCACGGTGCTTCTGGGTACTGGCACATCCATTACCCAGGCGGCGATGCGTGAGCTGGCCAAGGCGGGGGTGCTGGTGGGCTTCTGTGGCGGTGGTGGGACCCCCTTGTTTTCCGCCAACGAGCTGGATATCGAAGTGGCCTGGTTCTCGCCGCAAAGCGAATACCGGCCCACCGAATACCTGCAGGCCTGGGTACGCTTCTGGTTCGACGACGACCTGCGCCTTGCCGCCGCGAAGGCATTCCAGCACACGCGGGCGCGGCGCATCAGCGAGGCCTGGCAACAGCGCGCGCTGCGCGAAGCCGGTTTCGCGGTGGATGGAGCAAGGCTCGCCGAGTTGCTGGCGCGCAGCCACCGCACCATCGACCTCGTGCCCGACAACGTGGGCCTGTTGACCGAGGAGGCGCGGCTCACCAAGGCTTTGTTCAAGCTGGCGGTGGATACCGTCGGCTACGGGGACTTCACCCGCGCCAAGCGCGGCACTGGCAGCGACCCGGCCAATCGCTTTCTCGACCACGGCAATTACCTCGCCTACGGTCTCGGTGCCACCGCCACCTGGGTGCTGGGCCTGTCGCACGGTCTCGCCGTCCTGCACGGCAAGACCAGGCGCGGCGGGCTGGTGTTCGACGTGGCCGACCTGGTGAAGGACGCGCACATCCTGCCGCAGGCCTTCATCTCCGCCATGCGCGGCGATGACGAACAGGGCTTCCGCCGCGGCTGCATCGAGGCGCTGACCCGCGGCGAAGCGCTGGATTTCATGCTCGACACGCTGAAGGCCGTGGCCCTGGACACCGCCGCGCGGACCGGCGGGCAATCGGCATGAACGTGCTGCTGGTCAGCCAGTGCGACAAGCGTGCGCTCACCGAAACCCGGCGCGTCCTCGACCAGTTTGCGGAACGCCGCGGCGAGCGCACCTGGCAGACACCGATCACGCAAGCCGGTCTCGACACCTTGCGCAAGCTGCTGCGCAAGACCGCGCGCAAGAACACCGCCGTGGCCTGCCACTGGATCCGCGGCATGGACCACAGCGAGCTCCTGTGGATCGTCGGTGATGCGCGGCGCTTCAACGACGAAGGCGCAGTGCCCACCAACACCACCGCCAGCGACGTGCTGCGCAAGAGCGACGAGAACGACTGGCACAGCGCGCAGGACATCCGCCTGCTGGCGCAACTGGCCGCGCTGCTGCACGATCTCGGCAAGGCCAGCGTGGCGTTCCAGCAGCGGCTTGCTGGCAGGCTCGACGAGCGCAACCGCTACCGCCACGAGTGGGTGTCGCTGCGGCTATTCCTCGCCTTCGTGGGCGACGACGACGATGCCGGCTGGCTAACCCGACTGGCCGCCGACGGAGTCGGCTCCGAAGCCGAATGGACGGCCAAGGGCCGCTATCTGCGCGATGGCGTGGATCCCGGCATCGAACGCCAGCCATTCCGCGAGCTCATCGCGCGGGTGCCACTGGCAGCGGCCATCGGTTGGCTGATCGTCACCCATCACCGTCTGCCGGTCATCCCATACAGGAACGACGACGGCAGCCAGGCTTGGCTTGGCAAGCGTGTCGGCTGCTTCGAGCAGGCATGGCTGGAAACGCCGCTGGCGCAGGTCGCCCACGACTGGAATGAGATCGACCAGCAATCGACCGCCGCGCAAGCCATGCCGTACTGGCAACTTGCCGGCGATCTTCCCGCTGTGGCACCCGCATGGCGCGCACAGGCACGGCGCGTTGCCAAGGCCCTGCTTGAACTGCATGCGAAGCGTGATGCCGCCTGCCTCGGCAACCCTTACGTCATGCATCTGGCGCGGCTTGCCCTGATGCTGGCCGATCATCACTACTCCAGCCTCGGCGTGGGTGATGACGACAGGCCGGTGGCCGAGCGCCGGCGCTTCGTGCAGGCCGGCCAGACCGTGTTTGCCAACACCCGCAAGGACAGATACGGAAAAATCGCGTGCAACCAGTCGCTGTTGGAACACCTGCTCGGCGTCGGCCACACCGCCAACTTAATCGCCCACGCGCTGCCCAATTTCGAGCGCCACCTGCCGCGGCTCGCCAACCATCGCGGCCTGCGCAAGCGCAGCGCCGACAAGCGCTTTGCGTGGCAGGACAAGGCTTTCGATGCTGCCGTCGGCATGCGCGAAGCCGCCCGCGAGCACGGCGCCTTCATCGTCAACATGGCCTCCACCGGCTGCGGCAAGACCCTGGCCAATGCGCGCATCCTCTACGCCTTGGCCGACCCGCAGCTCGGCCTGCGGGTGAGCTACGCGCTGGGCCTGCGCACGCTCACCCTGCAAACCGGCAAGAGCTATCGCCACGATCTGGGCTTGAACGACGAGGAACTAGCGGTGCTGGTCGGTGGCTCGGCCAGCCGCGCGCTGTTCGAGTACCACGAGGCCCAAGCCGAAGCTAGTGGCTCGGCCTCGACGCAGAAGTTGATCGAGGAAGACAGCCACGTGCTCTACGAAGGCAATGTGGCCGATCACCCACTGCTGTCGCGCGCGCTGGCCAACCCCGACATTGCCCGGCTGATTTCCGCACCCATGCTGGTGTGCACGGTCGATCACCTGGCGCCGGCCACCGAATCCCTGCGCGCCGGTCGCCAGATCGCCCCAATGCTGCGGCTATTGAGCTCCGACCTGGTGCTGGACGAGCTGGACGACTACGACCTCGACGACCTGCCCGCGCTCACCCGCCTGATGCACTGGGTCGGCATGCTGGGCGCGCGCGTGGTGCTCTCCTCCGCCACCCTGCCACCGGCGCTGGTGCAAGGCATGTTCATGACCTGGCGCGCCGGTCGCGGTCACTACCGCCGCAATCGCGGGCAGCTCCGCGTGACGGAAAACGCGCCCATCGACGTGCCCTGCCTGTGGACCGACGAGTTCGGCGCGCAGACGCAAAGCTGCGCCAGCGACGAAGACTTCGCCGCGGCCCATACGCGCTTCGTCGAGCACCGCGTGGGCAAACTGCAAGCGGCCGAACCGCTGCGCATCGCCGAGTTGCTGCCGGCCGCCATCGACGGCAGGCAATCCGAGGCCCGCGTCCATGCCGCGTTCGCCGACGAGATACGCCAAGCCTGCCTGCGCCTGCACGCCGCGCACGGCGAAGTCGACCCGATCACCGGCAAGCGCGTCAGTTTCGGCATCGTGCGCATGGCCAATATCGAGCCAATCTTCGCCGTGGCCCGCGCGCTCATCGAAGGCGCCATGCCGGCGGATACCCGACTGCACCTGTGCGTGTACCACGCGCGGTTCCCACTGGCGCAACGCTCGGCCATCGAGGCCATGCTGGACGCCACGTTCAACCGACGCGATCCGGAAACGGCGTGGCGCTTGCCCGAAATCCGCCACGCGCTGGACACGCAGCCCGAACGCGATCAGCTCTTCGTGGTGCTGGCCTCGCCCGTATGTGAAGTCGGTCGCGACTGGGACGCTGATTGGACATTGGCCGAACCCTCGTCCATGCGCGCGCTGATCCAGCTTGCCGGCCGCGTGCAGCGCCACCGGCGGAAACCACCGCTGGCACCCAACGTGCTGGTGTTTGACACCAACCTCAAGGGCATCACGCAAGGCAGCGCGCGCGAGGCGGTGTTCACCCGACCGGGCTTCGAGAAGGCCAGCGACGACGAGGCCTTCCTGCTGCGCAGCCACCGCCTCAACCAGCTGCTGGCCGAGACCGAATACCGCCACCTCACCGCCATCCCGCGCATCCAGCCGCGTCCCGACGACGCGCTGCAGCCACGCGAACGCTGGGTGGATCTGGAGCAGGCGCGCATCCGCGCCAGCATGTTGACGCCGCCAGTAACACCTCGAACAAGTTCGACGCGCCGCAGCGCTGCACCGCCATCACTCACACCCGAACGCGATTTCGCCCCTCCGTGCTGGCAGCACCCGCAGGCCGCGCTCATCGGCGTGCTGCCGCAGCAGCAGCCGTTTCGCGATGACAACTTGTCAACAAGCACCCTTGTCTGGCGACCAAATGAAGATGAAGACAAGTTACTGCCGCAGCGCGTGGAAGACGTACCGGGCCACAAGCGCGGCGAGAAACTCTACGTCCCGGCCGATGAATTGTTGGACAAAATCGCCTTGGACCCCACACCCAACGTCAGCCGCTGGGGCGATTTCGACCTGCTGGGGCTCGTGGCCGAACAGGCCGAGGCACGTGAACTTACGCTCGATGCCGCGGCATGCAAATTCACCACGGTGGAAGTGCCTTCACTCAAACAGAACCCGCAAGGCTGGCAATGGCACCCGTGGCTTGGCTTCACCAAACGCTGATCCAGCACATCACTGCCACGGATCGACCAGCGTGATGCCGCAATCTGCAAAGTCGCGCACATTGCGCGTGGCCAGCGTGGCGCCGCGCGAACGCACGATGCCAGCAATCATGGCGTCGGGCACACTGGTCGGTCGCCCCGAGCTGCGGCGTTGGGCCAGGATCAGGGCATAGGCATCTGCGGCAGCCTCGTCATAAGGCAATACCCGACCCACAAAGCGCATCGCAAAGATGCGCTGCAATCCGGACACCAGCATTTCCCGGCGTTTTCCATTGGCCATGATGTTCAAGCCGTACAGCAGCTCGCCACGCGTGACTGCCGTCGTGAACACCAGGCCGTCATCCTGTTGTTGCAACCAGGCCAGGACGCCGGGGGCCGGTTTGGGCTTGAACACCTCGGAGATGACGTTGGTATCCAGAACGATCATTCGCCGAACTCGGGGCCGCTGAAATCGGGGGGCTCACGCGCCGGTTCGCGCGGCGGCAACTCCAGTTCGATGCCGCCGAATGGCTCCACCAGCGCGCGGATGTCAGCGACCCAGGCGGCGCCGCTGCTAGCCTTTGGCTTGACAGACAGGGCCTCGCGCAAGACGCAGCGGGCTTCCTCTTCCATGGAGCGCCCATGCCGCGCCGCCTGCACGCGCAGCCGCGTCTTCAAGTCGTCGTCCAGATTGCGAATGGTCATGGTGGCCATAGTCGGCGCTCCAACAGTGACTGCAATGATTGCATTGTATGCGTATTCTCGGTGCAGGGCCATGAAGCTCTGCTGACGATCGCAACTTGTGAGACGCGCATCCGGTAGAACACCATGAGGGCGGAAAAGCCGAGGGCAACGGGGCCTGGGGAGGTCCGGAACTTCGCTTTTGATGCGCCCGTGTAGGGCCTGCCCCCGAAGCACTTTTGGCCGGGGACAGGGATCAAGTGACTCACTGCATTTCAGGCCATGTATCCGCGATCGCGCATGGACGACGAACATTTTCGAGCATCAAACGAGGGGTAGGAAATGGCTGAACTGACCGAGCGGGGGACGCTGTTCCGAGCGGCCATCGCCGCCTTCATCGAAGCCCGGCGCGAGACCAAGTTGAAAGGCGAGGAAGACGGTACCGACACGGCGGCAAGATACGGCTACGCCACATGGTTGGCGGATGCAGCGTCCCGCGCACACAACTTGAAGGTGGTCACGCACCCCATCAAATTCACGCACAGCGGCATCAAGGGTGCCAGCAGCGCCCACGTCAGTAGGACGGCGCTCAACCGCGCGCGCAGTGAAATCGGAACGCATGACGTTGCCGTCCTCGTGGAAGATGTTGCCATCAGCGACGCGAAACACCTCGACGTGTACTCGTTACTGAAAGAGGTCGTCGATGGGAGGCGCCTGCTGGACTGGCTTCGTGATGGCGATGTCGACCTTGCCTCTGCGTTGAGCGAAGACCGCGCCACGTCGGTAGCGTTGATCGATGCTTTCAGGCAAGTATTGGAACCCGACAAAAAAGTCACGTCGCACCCGCTGGCAAAACAGATTTACTGGCTGAAGAACGACGAGAGCCCATCTGACGATGCGCAGTACCACCTGCTGCAACCGATGTTTTCCAGCAGCTTGGAGCATGCTGTGCACGAGGACATCCGTAGTACTCGTGAGGCCAGCTTCGTCGCCCGCGGCACACGTAAGCAAAAGCCCACCTTTGCCGATCACTCGACGTTTCCCGGCCTGGTGGCACGAACCCTCGGTGGATCGAACGCACAGAACGTAAGCCCCCAAAACAAGGCGCGACGCGGCGTGAATTATCTGCTGGCCTCACTTCCGCCCGCAGCCTGGAAGCCGCGCGAAGGGACTCACCTGCTGAACCTCGACTCGGTGTTTCAGGAACGACGCGGCGCGTTCTATTGGTTTAATGACGTGCGCCAGCACGTCCGCGAGCTGGCCGATTTCCTCAAGACCGATCCCGACCCCAACCAGGAAACCCGAGCGACCGTCAAACGCTGGACGGACGCGCTTGGCGACCAAGTGATGCTGTTCGGCGCCACCATCCATGGGCAATACACCGCCGGCTGGACACGTGACGCCGATTGTCGACTGTCACTTGCGGAACGGCTCTGGCTCGACCCGGATCGCCGCGAGCTGCCGCTGCGCGACGATCCCGAACACGCGCACTGGCGCGAAGAAGACATCGCTTTCAATCAAGCCTACGACCGTGGCGACTGGGCCGATGAAGTCGCCACCGCGTTTGGGCTGTGGCTCAACGGCCAGCTGCGCAACCGCAGCGACAAGCTCGTTGCGCTAGGCGAAGCGGAAATGCGCCGCTTTGCCAGCCGCGCCATCCTGGAGGTCACCTGGCCTATTCCGTTGCAACGCCATGCCAAGGTAGGTGCCGCATGAGCACGCTTCCCACGTTCACGCACATCGTGGTGCTGCCACACCTGCGCGTATACAACGCGAATGCCATCTCCAGCCCGTTGACCCACGGCTTTCCTTCGATGACCGCGTTTCTTGGTCTCATGTGGGCACTGGAACGGAAAACCCGCGCGGCCGGGATGGATCTGGAATTCGGTTCGGTGGGCGTGATCTGCCACGACCATCAGGAACAAACCACCGACAGCCATTTCGTCAAAAGCTTTCGCCTCACCCGCAACCCGATCGGCAAGGACGGCAAAACCGTAGCGATCGTCGAGGAAGGCCGCATCCACCTGGACCTGACGCTGCTACTGGCCGTCAACGCCGAGAACTGGGACGACGACGCCCAGCGCCGTGACTTGCACACCATCAATGAGCTGCTGCATGGCATGCGCATCGCGGGTGGCAGCTTGCTGCCGCCCGCGCCTGGCACCCGTGCCGCACCGTGGATCGCCAACTTCACCGGCAACACCACAGACCGCACCACCGCGTTCCACAAGCTGCGCGCTCACCTGCTGCCCGGCTCCGCGCTGGTTGCACGCGACGACCTGATCGACCACCGCCTCGCCGAGCTGCAGGCCAGCAACCCGGACGCCACCCGCCTCGACGCCTGGCTTTCGCTGTCGCGGGTCAACTGGCACTACGACCCTGCCGCCGACGGCGACAACGGCACGTGGCAAAGCGATCGTCAGAAAGGCTCGGGCTGGATCGTGCCCATCCCAGTCGGCTACGGCGCGCTCGGCGAGCTGCACGCTGCCGGCAGCGTGCCCAACGCGCGCGACGCCAGCACCCCGTTCCGCTTCGTGGAAAGCCTGTACTCCATGGGCGAATGGATGGGCCCGCATCGACTGCATTCGCCGCTCGACCTGCTCTGGTACGCCGACAGCCAGCCCGACCAGGGCCTGTACCGCTGCCGCAACGACTACCGCGCCCCTGAAACCGAAACCACTCTCTGAACGACAAGGACATCATCATGGCCAACGAACTCAAGACCGCTTCCGTGCTCGCCTTCGAGCGCAAGCTCGATCCCTCCGATGCGCTGCTGTTTGGCGGCGACTGGACCGCGCGTAATGCCTCGCAAGGTTGGGCGCCGATCACACTGCGCGAGAAATCCGTGCGCGGCACGATCTCCAACCGTCCGAAGGCTGGGAAAGAGCGAACCGACTATCAGGACCCGTTGAAGCTCAACGCAAAGATCGAGAGCCCCAACCTGCAGACCGTGGACGTGGCCACCCTGCCCGCTGGCGCCGATACGCTGAAAGTGCAATTCACCCTGCGCGTACTCGCCGGCACCGGCCAGCCTTCCGCCTGCAACGACGCCGCTTACCGGCACAAGCTGCTGGCCACCGTGGGCGGCTACGTGCAACAGCACGGCTTCGGCGAACTGGCCAAGCGCTATGCCGCCAACCTCGCCAACGGTCGCTTCCTGTGGCGCAACCGCATCGGCGCCGAGCAGGTGGAAGTGGCCGTGGCGCAGCTCAAGGATGGCCAGCCCGTAGCGAACTGGACGTTCAACGCCCTCGCCCACGACATGAACGCGCTGGCAGCTTCCGCTGACGATCAAGCCAAGCTGCAGGCTTTGGCCGATGTCATCGCGGCCGGGCTCGGCGGCAGCTCGCACATGCTGCTGCAGGTCACCGCCTTCATTCGCATCGGTGCTGGACAGGAGGTGTTCCCGTCGCAGGAACTCATTCTCGATCGCGGCCGTGGCGACAAGAGCAAGACACTGTACGCCGTCGATGATGTGGCCGCCATCCACTCGCAAAAGATCGGCAATGCTATCCGCACCATCGACACCTGGTATCCCGAGGCCAGCGCGAACGGCCCCATCGCGGTGGAGCCCTACGGCTCGGTCACCACACAGGGCAAGGCGTACCGCCAGCCCAAGGAAAAGACCGACTTCTACAACCTGCTCGACGGTTGGGTGATCAAGGACAAGACGCCTGACGTGGAACAACAGCACTTCATCATCGCCACCTTGATCCGCGGTGGCGTGTTTGGCGACGCGAACTAACGCCATGACTACGCACTACATTGACCTCACGGTCGTTCCCGACCCCGAAACCGGCTCGGCGCAAATCCTGGGTGTGTTGTATGACCACCTGCATCTCGCACTGGCGCACCAGCGCCGGGACACCATTGGTATTAGCTTCCCCGATTACAGCCTGAACCCGCGCTCGCTGGGTACCACGCTTCGCCTGCATGGCAGCCAGACCGACCTGCAACAACTGCTTGCCACCGACTGGCTGAAAGGCATGCGCGATCACGTACGCATCAAGGATATTGCCGCAGCCCCCGCCGATGCCCAGCATCGCACCGTGCAGCGCAAGCAGTTCAAGACCAGCGCCGAACGCATGCGGCGTCGACGCATGCGTCGCAAGGGCGAGACCGAGGAGCAGGCGAAAATAGCCATTCCTTCCAGCATGGAACGTCGCCCCGACCTTCCCTACGTCCACCTCCACAGTCGCAGCACCCTGCAGCCATTTTGCCTGTTCATCGCCATCGGTCCGCCACTGCGGCAGGCGATTTCAGGTCCTTTCAGTAGCTATGGCTTGAGTGGCACCGCAACAGTGCCGTGGTTCTGACCCTTTTGCCAAGCTGCTCTGGCGTTCTTTGAAAATCAGACACTTGACGGCCAGCCACCCAATTGGGTGGCTGGCCAATTTTTGCCGCTATCCTCAGGTTAGCGCTACCTTTGGATCGCGGCGCTATAGTTCGCTGCCGCGTAGGCAGCTCAGAAACGTGTGGGATGGAAGCCATGAACCCATACCCAGTTCGCTGCCGCGTAGGCAGCTCAGAAAGCGTTCCTCGGCCTCACGCTGCAGCCGTTCGTTGTTCGCTGCCGCGTAGGCAGCTCAGAAATGCACTTTGGTCACATTGGATTCAAGCCTGACGTTCGCTGCCGCGTAGGCAGCTCAGAAAATGGCGCTTGCGGCCCGTAGCGCAGCGTCTTGTGTTCGCTGCCGCGTAGGCAGCTCAGAAAGGTAGATGTGGTGGCGATGATGGATGCTCTGCGTTCGCTGCCGCGTAGGCAGCTCAGAAAACCTCCGTCGGCAAGCGCCTTTTCCCAGCTGAGTTCGCTGCCGCGTAGGCAGCTCAGAAAGAGCCGCGCAATGCCGGATGCCATCGCCGACAGTTCGCTGCCGCGTAGGCAGCTCAGAAAAGTCACGGTGAGGATGACGACGCTTACACAGCGTTCGCTGCCGCGTAGGCAGCTCAGAAAGCATGCCGATGACGCAGACGACCATTACGTCAGTTCGCTGCCGCGTAGGCAGCTCAGAAAGTTCGGCAAGCTGCGCGTTCATGCGGCCTCCCGTTCGCTGCCGCGTAGGCAGCTCAGAAAGAGGAACGCGCCCAGCGCGAGGCCGAGCAAGCGTTCGCTGCCGCGTAGGCAGCTCAGAAATGCTGCTGGATCGTCTGTGCGTCCTGGCAGTAGTTCGCTGCCGCGTAGGCAGCTCAGAAATATCACGAGGCGCTGCCGATGCTCCCGGCGGTGTTCGCTGCCGCGTAGGCAGCTCAGAAAAACGACTGGCCGCCGATAGCGGCCATGAATTCGTTCGCTGCCGCGTAGGCAGCTCAGAAAGTCATGGGGCAAGTGCGACGTGTGCCGAGGCGGTTCGCTGCCGCGTAGGCAGCTCAGAAAAGGCTCAAGCGGCTGGCCTCGCGCGCGATGGCGTTCGCTGCCGCGTAGGCAGCTCAGAAAGACGACGTGCAGCGTGACAAGCTGATTGTCGAGTTCGCTGCCGCGTAGGCAGCTCAGAAAAGTAGTGCTTCCTTGGTACGTAGTACTTCCTCGTTCGCTGCCGCGTAGGCAGCTCAGAAAAACAGCGACAGCAGCAGGCAGGGCGTCAGCGAGTTCGCTGCCGCGTAGGCAGCTCAGAAAGCGACGGCACCGCTTGACGCCAGGCCATTCGCGTTCGCTGCCGCGTAGGCAGCTCAGAAATCTGCAGGCAAGGCGCCGCGACGGACGTCACCGTTCGCTGCCGCGTAGGCAGCTCAGAAACAGCAGCGGCAGCATAGCCTCGGCGTTGCGCAGTTCGCTGCCGCGTAGGCAGCTCAGAAAACGTCATCGGCATCTGTCCCCAGCGTCGTACCGTTCGCTGCCGCGTAGGCAGCTCAGAAACTGCAACGGGCAGGCGAACTTGATCTGGTTGAGTTCGCTGCCGCGTAGGCAGCTCAGAAACAGGCCGGAATCCCTTGCCCCGTAACGCCTGCGTTCGCTGCCGCGTAGGCAGCTCAGAAAGCGAAGAACTTCAACGCAGTCACCGTTGTAAAGTTCGCTGCCGCGTAGGCAGCTCAGAAAAAGCAGCGGCAGCATGGCTTCGGCGTTACGCAGTTCGCTGCCGCGTAGGCAGCTCAGAAACGCCCTTCAACCCATTGATTCTTGCGGCTTCTGTTCGCTGCCGCGTAGGCAGCTCAGAAAATGTAGAGGGCCGGCGTCGTATCGCTGAACTCGTTCGCTGCCGCGTAGGCAGCTCAGAAACGAACGATGTCGAGTACGCATTCGCTCGCTTGGTTCGCTGCCGCGTAGGCAGCTCAGAAAACGATCCTGATCAGCAACCTCAACGCCGACGAGTTCGCTGCCGCGTAGGCAGCTCAGAAATCGGCCAAGCACGTTGGACAACGCGAAGTGATGTTCGCTGCCGCGTAGGCAGCTCAGAAAGCGCAGCAGTGAAACCCGACGACGACATCCACGTTCGCTGCCGCGTAGGCAGCTCAGAAACCAGCCCCGCAAGTGCTGACATGTCCGCAGCTGTTCGCTGCCGCGTAGGCAGCTCAGAAAGCATTACGCGCTCGGCAAAGGCGAGGCTATCGGTTCGCTGCCGCGTAGGCAGCTCAGAAAATCGAGGCACCCCGACTGCGATCAAACCCCTCGTTCGCTGCCGCGTAGGCAGCTCAGAAACAAAAACATCGTCAATTCGTCGGCGTTGAGGTGTTCGCTGCCGCGTAGGCAGCTCAGAAAAGGCTGGTGTACTGCGCAGCGACGTTGCTGGTGTTCGCTGCCGCGTAGGCAGCTCAGAAAATCCGGCACGACAGGCACGGGAAGCGCGACGGGTTCGCTGCCGCGTAGGCAGCTCAGAAACTCAAGGTGCTGCTGGACGCGCTGAAGGACGTGGTTCGCTGCCGCGTAGGCAGCTCAGAAATGAAGCCCTGCCACTCGGCGGGGCTTTTTTTTGTTCGCTGCCGCGTAGGCAGCTCAGAAAGTGCTGGGGCGGCGGCCGATACGTGACTCAGTGTTCGCTGCCGCGTAGGCAGCTCAGAAACTGGACGCCGCCGCCGGCCTCGAACTGCCACAAGTTCGCTGCCGCGTAGGCAGCTCAGAAATGTCACTGTGACGTGACCTGTACCGATGGCCGGTTCGCTGCCGCGTAGGCAGCTCAGAAATTGGCCGGGTCGGACTCGCCGCGCAGCAGGTCGTTCGCTGCCGCGTAGGCAGCTCAGAAATCGCAAAACGTCACTCTTGCGCGGTCGTGCTAGTTCGCTGCCGCGTAGGCAGCTCAGAAACGCTGCGGCGCCATCCGGCACGACGGGAACGGGTTCGCTGCCGCGTAGGCAGCTCAGAAAAGGAAGTAGGTGTGCAGGTCGTCGGCATCATTGTTCGCTGCCGCGTAGGCAGCTCAAAAAGGTGTCGCCCAGCCATTCGTGCTGTTGAAAACGTTCGCTGCCGCGTAGGCAGCTCAGAAACCCAAGCCCTTGCGGATCGCTCAAAAGCTGAAGTTCGCTGCCGCGTAGGCAGCTCAGAAACCGCCAGGCATCAAGCGAGTGCGTAGCGTGGAGTTCGCTGCCGCGTAGGCAGCTCAGAAAATTTCGGGATCGTTCGGCGCTGCCACGCTGATGTTCGCTGCCGCGTAGGCAGCTCAGAAAATGGTGTCGGCGACGGTCGGCGTGACCGATGGGTTCGCTGCCGCGTAGGCAGCTCAGAAATCGCGAACGCGAGCACGACGCCAGTGCTGCTGGTTCGCTGCCGCGTAGGCAGCTCAGAAACGGAAGACGAGGCCGTACCTTTCGTGCTGGACGTTCGCTGCCGCGTAGGCAGCTCAGAAACACGCCGGCAGAGGTGCATACCCGGCAATAGCGTTCGCTGCCGCGTAGGCAGCTCAGAAAAGTAGACGAGTTGGCTGCGCGTCGGGGTCTGCGTTCGCTGCCGCGTAGGCAGCTCAGAAACAGTCCAGCGGCCTGGCTGGGTACATCCGCACGTTCGCTGCCGCGTAGGCAGCTCAGAAACACGCCAGCACAGCCAGCGCCCACACGCACACGTTCGCTGCCGCGTAGGCAGCTCAGAAAAGGCCGATGCCTTCTCCCGCATCGCGCACGACGTTCGCTGCCGCGTAGGCAGCTCAGAAAAGGCGCTTCGAGCATCGCGACGCTGATGAAGTGTTCGCTGCCGCGTAGGCAGCTCAGAAAAGGCCGGACTCCTGCAGCGCGATGCCCAGCAGGTTCGCTGCCGCGTAGGCAGCTCAGAAAATCGGCGACATTCACGTCTTCATACGGGAAAAGTTCGCTGCCGCGTAGGCAGCTCAGAAAATCACGGTTGCGCAGTCCGCCGTCTGGTCGGCGTTCGCTGCCGCGTAGGCAGCTCAGAAACGAGGCGCGGTGGTCGCTCTCTGCGACCGTGGGTTCGCTGCCGCGTAGGCAGCTCAGAAAATCGGGCAAGGCACCAACAGCAGCACTGGCGTGTTCGCTGCCGCGTAGGCAGCTCAGAAAATCCGGCACGACAGGCATGGGAAGCGCGACGGGTTCGCTGCCGCGTAGGCAGCTCAGAAAGCGTAGATGCGCGTCACCACAGCACCCATGCCGTTCGCTGCCGCGTAGGCAGCTCAGAAAGTCGGCAATTACGATTTCGTCGCGCAGGGATTGTTCGCTGCCGCGTAGGCAGCTCAGAAAGGGAGCGCCTTGCATCGATCAAGTCACGCACAGTTCGCTGCCGCGTAGGCAGCTCAGAAAGGTGTGAGCAAGAAGACTGGCAAGCCGTGGTCGTTCGCTGCCGCGTAGGCAACTCAGAAATCAAGCTGGTGTCCTGTTGCGCCTAGCGCGATCGCTTCGGGGGCACCACGCTCAGGCCGCGCGGTAGCGCCAGGACTTTCGGCCGCAGCAGCTCCTCGACCATTTGCGGCTCCAGCGGGAACGAATAAAGGAAGCCCTGTCCCTCGCCACAGCCCGCCCGACGCAGAAACTTGTGCTGCTCCTCCGTTTCGATTCCCTCGGCGATGGTTGCCAGGCCGAGGCTGTGGGCCATGGCCAGGATCGCCTTCGCGATGGCCGCGTCGTTGGAATCGTCGGGCAGCCCGATCACGAAGGAACGATCAATCTTGAGGTAGGCCACCGCGGGAAGCTTCAGGTACGCCATGGACGAGTAGCCCGTGCCGAAGTCATCGATTGCGACGGCCACGCCACTGTTGTGGAGTGTCTCCATGGTGCGTTCGATACCGTCGCCGCTGCGGAGCATCGCGCTTTCTGTGATTTCCAGGACGATCCGGTCTGGCGGTACGCCATTTTCCTGCAACGTGCGGGTAACGCTGCCGAGAAAGCCCGGGTGGCCAAACCACCGGGCGGAGATATTCACCGCCACGCGAATGGCAGGCATGCCACTGCTGTCCCACGCTTTGATCTGGGCGCAGGCCGCTGCCAGCACCCACTCGTCGACGACCCGGATCAGGCCGAGCTCTTCGGCCACCGGGATGAAGTCGGCAGGCATCAGCAGGCCGCGATCCGGATGCTGCCAGCGCACGAGTGCCTCACAGGCCACGATGCGCCCATGCTGCAGGTCGACGCTCGGTTGGTACACCACCCGCAATTCGTCGCGTTCCAGGCCTTGACGCAGCTCGATCGCAAGCTGCATGCGCCGTCGCGAATCGGCGTGCATGATGGGGGTGTACAGGCGAACGGCATTGCGTTCTTCGGTCTTGGCCGCATACATCGCGGCATCGGCATTGGCGATCAGCGATGCCGGATCGGCGCCATCGAGTGGATAGGCCGCCACGCCGATGCTGGCGGTCAGGACGATCTCCTTGCCGTCGACGGAGATCGGTTTGGCCAAAGCCGCCAGCAGGCGGTCGGCGATCACCTGCACGTGTTCGCGCGTGGCCAGCCCGCGTATCAGCACAGTGAATTCGTCCCCTCCAATGCGTCCTGATATCGCGTTCTCGCCCAGCTCGCCGTTGATCCGCGCCGCCACCGCGACCAGAAGACGGTCGCCTACCGCATGGCTGTAGCTGTCGTTGACGTTCTTGAACGCGTCCAGGTCGATGAAGAGCACAGCCGCCGCCGCGCCATCGCGCTCGGCCTCGGCAATGGCCTGGGTGCACAGACGTTCGAACTCACCGCGATTGACGAGACCGGTCAGTGGATCGTGGCGTGCCAGGTACTCCAGCCGGTTCTCGTTGGCCTTGGCCGATGAGACATCGGTGAATACGGCAACGTAATGCTGGACGTCGCCCTGCTCGTCGCGGATGGCGCTGATGCTCAATTGCTCTGGATAGCAGGTGCCGTCAGCCCGGGTGGTCTCCACTTCGCCGCGCCAGTAGTCACCGGTGGCAACGCGTTCCCATACCGACGATGGCATCGGCGTGCCGTCGGGCATCGTGCGCATCGCGGCCCATGACTGTCCCAGAATGGCTTCGCGGCTGTAGCCCGTAAGCAGCCCGTGCGCGGCATTGACGGAGGTGACCAGGTACTGCGCGTCGCTGATGATGACGCCTTCGGCGATGGAGGCCAGGGCCTCGGCGGCCACGAGGCGCTCCCGCTCCATCCGGACCCGCTCGGAGATGTCGCGAATGATCGTCTGGCGTATCGCGCGGTCGGCCCAGGTGACCAGGTTGCTTTGCGTCTCCACTGGCCTGGACGAGTCATTCTCGGTCCACAGGACGTTGATTGCCGCGTGTCCCGGATCGTTGCGCACCGGGTGCTGGAACAGGTGCACGAAGCGGTCGCCGACCAGGTGGCTGCGTTGGCGCCCGGTCCAGGCCAGCATGGTCTGGTTCGCGTCCACGATACGCCCCGTGGACTCATCGACCATCGCGATCGCGTCGGCGGCACTGTCAAAAAGCAGCCGATAGCGTTCCTCGGTGCCGCGGGCACTCGCCAGGATGCGCCTTGCCGTGGTGAACCACAGCAGCATGGCGACCAAGGTGATCGCCACGACGCCGCCGAAAAAGATCGAGCCGACCCATACCGCCCCCTCGGCAACTTCCAGTGAAAACACCTTCGTGAGGGGTTCGATGTGGTTGTTCAGCGCCAGGATGCGCTCGCGCGCTCCCAGTGAATAGCTGAGTGGAACAGCACCCGTGGCATAGGCCTGTTGCAGCTCATTGGCGATGGTGTCCAATTCCGCGATGCCGGCATCCGATGCCCGCCATGCTGCCAATGCCTGCTTCATGTGGGGTGCCCAAGCGAAATGCTTGAACATGAAAATGATGCCGGGTATGGCGCTCGGGATCACGCCACCCTCGCGGAATG
Organism: Lysobacterales bacterium; assembly: GCA_017305055.1. Lineage (GTDB taxonomy): Bacteria > Pseudomonadota > Gammaproteobacteria > Xanthomonadales > Rhodanobacteraceae > Rhodanobacter. The sequence goes on along the minus strand of JAFKMZ010000018.1, from coordinate 33,295 downwards.
CGGCAGTCAGGTCGGAATTCTGATAGTGACCCGAGTCGATGGTGTCCCGTATCCACTGATCGGCCGCGACGACCCTCGCATTGCGGCGGAAGGCCTCAAGCAGCTCCGGATCCCCAGTCGACGCATAACTGCTGAGGTCAATGACTGCCTGTTTCTGGGCTTTCGACCAAAGACTCTCGCCGTTGAGAAAACCGGCGAGAGTGACTTGGACCTGCAGCGACCCCCACGTCAGCGTCAGGATCAAGCCGATCACCACCACCAGCGCATAGGCCAGCGGCATCAAGCGGCGTGACAATGGCCGCTGCAGACCGGTCGGGGAGGCCTCCATTCGTCTCTTCAAACACTACTGATGGGTACGACCCAGTATCGGCCGGTCGGGCGCCAGCTTGAACTACGCGACTACCGCAGTCGCCACCGCCACCGGCCGCGAGCGCTCCATGCAACGATTCACGCTCACGAGCTGGCTGGTGTAGGTGCGCTTGATGCACTCGCGGATGTGGTTGACCTGTTCCACCTCCGGGTTGTTTCCCAAGGCCGTACAAACGATTTCCAGTGCTTCCCATGGATGCACATCGTCGTAGGCGGCATGCAGTTCGAGCCAGCGCAACGTGGCTTTGCGCTCGCTGTCCGGGAAGCTGTCCTGATACGCCGTGCTTTCGTAGACAAGCTTCGCCCATTCACCGGCGACCCCTTCGACCGCGTAGTTGCTCGCCGCGATACTGGCTGCCAGATTGTCCCTGGTGCAGACTTCTTCCAGCCAGGTGGCCAGCGTTTGCGTGCCCAGCGGGGGCTGGCGATGGAGTACGTCCTCACGCGCTATACCCTCTCCTTCGGCCCATTTGAGCCAGTACTCGGCATGGTTTTGTTCCACACGGATGTTGCGAACCAACCAGCGTCGCGCCAGATCGTCAGCCCGGCTGCGGCCAAAACGCGTCTTGAGGAGGCTGAGCGCCATGTAGGCGGGGAAACGCTCGACCACCGGCCAGATGCCGATCAGGAAATTGGCGGTCGAGGCATGGTCGAGCTGGGCCGTCCGCATGAGCTGGAACAACTCGTGCCCCGCGCACTTCTCCTTGGCATCGGCGCATTCGAACACTATGTCCTGCGCCCATGACGGATAGCTGCTCAGGGATGTCAGCGGCCCGTCAAGTTCAAACTGCTTGTTCATTTCTGTCTCCTCAGACTGTTTGTTTGTGTCTCTGTTGCCTGGCATTGGAATGCTGCCGGGCCATCTTCAAGTGCATATGCAACGTGAGTGCTTTGCAGCCGCGCCCATCCATCAGGGTGCCTGTGCGTGGCGTGGTTGTCGCAGTCAGGTGCAGGTCTTCGTCCTTGGGCGTGCGCCAGTCCATCAGGTGCAGGAAGTCCTCCCACTCGTCATGTCGACGTTGGGCTTGCAGCGCCAGATCGCGGTTCCTTCCTGCGTATTGCGCGCGGCAAGCAGTGCGGTCATACGGTGATCCCCCGGTTTTGCTGCTCATCAGAAGTGAGCTGTGCGACAAGCGCCACCTCTGCCTGGCCATGCCGCTGAGGGCCATGTTCGGGCGTTCGTGGTTGTATGTCCACAGTGAGCGGGGCGCTGCCTGTTGGACTCGTTCGATCGGCTCTGACAAGGTCTGCGCGAGTCACCCGCAGGGTTTGTTGTCGCGCACTTCGATGATCGGCCCCGGGATTCGGATCTCGCAGCCACCGGGCTGCCCGATCGTCACCACTTTGCAGCCGTGCTGTCAGCTGCTGTGGCGCCCGTCCGAATTCCCTCGACCAGGCTCGCACGGCACGGCACCCCCCGGCGATTCTCGCCAACCTGCGCCCATTGCCGAGCATGGCATGGCTGTTGCTTAACCTCTGGGTATTCCACAGGCAGCGGACCGGGGATGGCCATGAACGTGAACACCGACGTCGAGCAAACTGAGCGGATGTTGAGTCATCTGGCGCGCCTCAGGCAACGCTACAACCAGGACGACATGGATACGTTGGAAAGGCTCAGGCCGGCATGGCTGGGGCTGGACGCGTGGGATATCGTCCTCGAGGAGCTGAAAATCCACCGCTACCGGCAGCGTCCGCACATGGCCCGGCCGCGACTGGTCAGCGGGTGAAGCGCGCTCCTTGCGCTGTCCTGCGGCAAGCCGCTGCGGAGTGCGAAATTACGTCGTAGCTGCCCCAATGCGGCACCACAACCTTGCGGACAAGCGCCCACGCAGATCAACTCAAAGAGTGCTGCCCTGCGAAGGTAGGCCGTGGGCTCGGATCCTGCGAAGGTACCCATATCCTGGTCGCAGGGTATCTGCCGGTGACGCAGGCATGACTCATGTGGCGCTTACCCTAACTGCCGGGATCAGCCCGCGCAGGGAATTGCCGAAATAGACCTGGTCGGCGGCTTCCAGATCCGCGGGTGTCAGTACGGCTTCGCGGCAGCGCCCCTCAGCCAGCAGCTCCTGGCGCAGGCAGCCGGGCAGCAGGCCGGAGCTGGCGGTCGGCGTCAGCAGTTCATCGCCGATGGCGAGAAACAGGTTGCTGCGCGAGCCCTCGCACAGTTCGCCGCGTTCGTTGCGGAACAGCACTTCGTCTGCGCCAGGGCCATGTGCCGCGAGCGCGAGCTCATTGTCGTGCAGCTCGCGCCAATCGGTCTTGTGGTGCAGCAGCATGTCGTTGCTGTCGAGGGCCTGGTCCGAGATCACATAGCGCCAGGCGCGGGTGGGGGTGAGCACGTCCGCGTAGACCTCGATTTGCCCTTGCTCGTCGAGGGTCAAGCGCACGCGCAAGACAGGCGTGTCGCGCTGCGGTTCCGCTGGCGTGGTCAGCGCCTGCACAGCGGCTTGCGTCGCCGTCCCGCGCAGCGCCGCGAGCACGCGGTCGCGGTCGAACGGGAAGCGGAACATCTGCGCGCTGGCCTCCAGGCGCTGCAGGTGCAGCTCCAGCCGGACGTAGTTGCCGGCCTCGCAACGCAGCGTCTCGATCAACTTCAGGGGCCTGCGCGCCGCCACGAAGTAGCGCGCCTTCAGGCGGCACTCGGCGTATTCGTCGGCGGCGTGCGAGTCGGCCACCAGGCCGCCGCCGACGCCCAGCTCGCCGCGGTCGCCGGTGATGGTCAGGGTGCGGATGGCGACGTTGAAGTGCGCGCTGCGGTCGGGCGCGAACCAGCCGATGGCGCCGCAATAGATGCCGCGCGGGCTGTCCTCGAGTGCGCGGATGACCTGCGTGGAGCGGATCTTCGGTGCGCCGGTCACCGAGCCGCAGGGGAACAATGCCTGCAGCAAGCCATGCACCGACGTGCCGGGCCTGAGCCTCGCCGATACCGTGGACACCATCTGGTGCACGGTGGGATAGCTTTCGATTTCGAACAGCCGCGTGGCTTCCACGCTGCCGGTGCGGGCCACGCGACCCAGGTCGTTGCGCACCAAGTCGACGATCATCAGGTTCTCCGCGCGGTTCTTGGTGCTGGCGCGGAGGGCGGCCTGGGCCTGGGCGTCCAGGGCATCGTCCGCGGCCTGGGGAAGTCCCTTGTGGGCAAGCTGGCTCCCACCGGGGTCAGGCAGGCGGCGGGGAGCGGTGCCCTTCATCGGACGGCAGGTGATTGTGCTGTCGGCGCGCAGGTCGAAAAACAATTCCGGCGAGAAACTCAGGACCTGGCGTGTGCCGTCATCGAGGTATGCACTGTAGGGGCCGCCGCCCTCCCGGCGCAGTGCCAGGTAGAGTCCACGCGGGTCGCCCAGGAAGGGAAAGTGGCCACGCATGCTGAGGTTGGCCTGGTAGAGGTCGCCGGCGCGGATGTGCTCCGCCACCTGCGCGAACTTCGCCGCATAGGCGGTCTCGTCCCACTCGAATTCGAGTGGTCCGGCGTAGGCGCGCTGCGGCTGCCACGCGCGTTCCAGGGCCTCGCCCGCGATCTCGCGCGGCGGCTGCGTGAACACCGCAAACCACAGCAGCGGTGTCGGGCAGGCCGGTGCAAGCAGGTCGCTGAGCCGGGGTTCAAGCACGTGGCCGAGCTCGTAGCTGAAATAGCCGGCCAGATGGAAGCCGGCGCCGATGCGCTCTTCCATTTGCGCCAGCGCGGCAGGCACGTCGCCGACGGCATCGGCACGGATGACGGCGACGGGTCCCTCGAAAGCCCGGCAGGTTCCACCGGCCACATCGTCGAACACCAGACTGGGCAACATCCTTGCTCCGCTCGGCTGCGTGCGGGAATTGTAGAGGTGGACCGGCGCGGGCCGGCAGCGTTGACGCGCATCAGCCGTGCCCCGCAAGCCACAAGCTAGAATCGGTGTTCCGCAAATGGCCGTCTGCAGGGGCAGGAAAGCATGGACAACCAGTTGTTTGCGTACAGCCCGTTGCCGGAGCGCGCGCCGCTGCGCTGGCCCGGCGGCGCCCGTGTGGCGTTTTACCTTGGCCTGAACATCGAGCACTACCAGGTCGACAAGCCGTCGACCAGCATCTTTGCCGGCACCGCGGCGCTGGTGCCGGACGCGCTGAACTACGGCTGGCGCGACTACGGCGTGCGCATCGGCCTGTGGCGCATGCTGGAGGCGATGGACCGTCACGGCGTCCGCGCCAGCGCGCTGGTCAACTCGGCCGTCTGTACACACTACCCGCAGATCATCCGCGCCGGGGTGGAACGCGACTGGGCGTGGATCGCGCACGGCCGCGACAACTCCACGGTGCAGGCCGGCATGACGCGGGAGGCCGAGCGCGCCTACCTCACGGAAGTGGTGGAGACCATCACCAAGGCCACCGGCCGCCGGCCACAGGGCTGGATGGGCCCGGCGCTCACGGAGAGTTTCGAGACGCCCTCGCTGCTGGCCGAGCTGGGTCTCGGCTACACGCTGGACTGGTGCAACGACGACCAGCCCTACGCGCTGACCGTGTCCGGCATGCTGAGCGTGCCGTACTCGATCGAGTTGAATGACGTCACCATGTTTGCCGTCAAGAGCTATACCGGGCCGCAATTCCTGCAGGCGATCCGCGACCAGCTGGACCAGCTGCATGCGGAGGCGGTGGCGTCCGATTCCGGGCGGGTGATGGCGCTGGCCGTGCATCCCTTCAGCACGGGCCAGGCGTTCCGGCAGAAGTATTTCGAGCAGGCGTTGGCCTACGTCGCCGGCCACGAGGGGGTGTGGCTGGCCACCAGCGATGAGATTGCCGAGGCCTACCGGCAGCAGCGTGGCATTCCCGCGCCGGCGGTACCAACGGGCACCAACCCGGCGCAGTCATGACCGAGGATGCCGCCCAGGAATTCGCCCGACTGCGGGCGGAGTTCCGCGCCAAGGGTTACGTCGGCCGGGTTGGCTTTGGCGCACGGCCGGCGCTGCTGGTGGTCGACCTGATTGCCGGCTTCACCGACCTGCGCTCGCCCATGGCCAGCGATCTGCGTCCACAGTTGCAGGCCACCGTGGCCTTGCTCGATGCCGCGCGCGGTGCCGGCGTCCCGGTGCTGTTCTCCACCATCATCTACGAGCCCGACCTGCACGACGCCGGCCTGTGGCCGCGCAAGATTCCCTCGCTCGCCTGGCTGCAGGCTGGCAGCGAGTGGGTGCAGGTGGATGCGCGACTGGGACAGCGCGCCGACGAACCGACGGTGGTGCGCAAGCACGCCTCGGCCTTCTTCGGCACCGACCTTGCCGCCCGGCTGGCAGCCGCGCAGGTCGACACCTTGCTGATAGCCGGTTGCACCACCAGCGGCTGCGTGCGCGCCAGCGCGGTGGATGCGTGCGCGCACGATCTGCACACCATCGTGGTCGAGGAGGCGGTGGGCGACCGTGCGCTGCTGCCGCACCAGGCCAGCCTGTTCGACATCGACGCCAAGTACGCCGACGTGATCGGGCTCGCCGAGGCGCGCGCCTGGCTCGGCACGCTGCCCCCGAAACGGTGAAGCGCCTCACGCTTGCGGTTTGCGAACTGCCCACGGTGAACTACAGTCGCCAAGGGGACGCACGGTAGCGCAACGATGGCTTCACTCATTCCAACCCGCGGCAGCTGCGGAAATTGTCGACGCGCCGCATTCACGCAATACTTCACACTCCCCGCCATCTGGCTCCAATGGAATGCCGACATGACCAAGCTCCCGCTCCTCGCTGGCCTGCTGCTGGCCGCGCCGCTGTTTGCCTTTGCCCAGTCCAGCCCGTCGGGCGCCAACGACGCCCAGCTGCAGAAGCGCGTCGAGCGCGTGCTCACCCGTACGCCACTCATCGATGGGCACAATGATTTGCCTGGTGCGATCAGCATGGGTTTCGGCAACGTCGGCAACATCGACCTGGCGTCGGACACCACCAACCTGCAGGGCAAGACCTGGGGCGGCGGTGTGGGCAAGGTCTCGCTCATGACCGATCTGCCGCGCGCACACAAGGGCCAGCTCGGAGCGCAGTTCTGGTCAGTGTTCATCCCGGCGTCGATCACCGGGCCGGAAGCGATCAAGCGCACCATCGAGCAGATCGACGTCGTGCGCACCATGGTCGACAAGTATCCGAAGGACCTGGAGCTGGCGTACACCGCCGCGGACATCGAGCGCATCCACAAGGCCGGACGCATCGCCTCCCTGATCGGCGTCGAGGGCGGCCACCAGATCGACAACTCCATGGCCGCGTTGCGCGCCTACTACGTGTTGGGTGCGCGCTACATGACCTTGACCCATGCGCGCACCACCGACTGGGCCGATTCCGCCACGGATGCGCCCAAGTACCACGGCCTGAACGAGTTCGGCCGCGAGGTCGTGCGCGAGATGAACCGCCTGGGCATGCTGGTGGACATCAGCCACGTCTCGCCGGACACGATGCGTGCGGCGCTGCAGGTCAGCCAGGCGCCGGTGATCTACTCACACTCCAGCGCGCGTGCGCTCGACGACCATCCGCGCGATGTGCCGGATGACGTGCTGGCCCTGGTCAAGGCCAACCACGGCGTGGTGATGGTGAACTTCCTGCCTTCGTTCATCTCGCAGACCCTCTTCGATTGGGATGCGGAACGCGCCGGCGCCAAGGCCAAGTTCGACACCCGCTATGCCGGCCAGCCCGAGCGGGCCGCGAAGGCGCTGGCCGAGTGGACGCAGGCACACCCGGCGCCGCAGGCGACGCTGGCCCAGGTCGCCGACCACATCGAGCACATCCGCAAGGTGGCCGGGGTGGAGAGCGTCGGCATCGGTTCGGACTTCGATGGCATCGAATCCACTCCGGTTGGCCTGGACGGCGTGGACAAGTATCCGGCGCTGTTCGTGGAACTGGCGCGCCGGGGCTGGAGCGACGACGACCTGGCGGCCCTGGCCGGCAACAATCTGCTGCGCGCGATGCGTGGCGCCGAGGCCGTGGCCAAGCGCCTGCAGGCCGCCGGGCAGCCGTCGCATGCCACGCTGACGGCCGCCGGGGAAGGCTGAGTTCGCCACTCCTCCCGGTGTTGTCCAACCAAGTGCAGGGCGGATCAAAGCCGCAGGCCAGATCCGCCTCGCCTGCAATTGAACGGCGCATCCCGGCGCGCATTCTGCGGATCCGTCCGTTGGCCCGACCGAAGGAAGTCCTTGCGGATTGATCCGCCCCAGGGTGACGGGCCCAGGATTGAGACGTCGTTGCCAACGAACATTGCGTGACACCAGCAAAACCCTGCATCCTGTGCAGGGTTTTGTTTTGGTGACCAGGAGACAGCGATGACCGACCGCAGGAGTTTCCTCAAGGCATCGCTCCTGGGCGCCGCCGCGCCCGTGCTGGCCTGGAGCGGCAAGCTGTTCGCCGGCCCGGTGCCGGGCGCCTTGTCCACGGGCACTGCACGGGTTGTTTCCACCTGGGATTTCGGCGTTGCCGCGAACCAGGCGGCCTGGGCCATCCTCGGCCCGGGCGGCCGCGCCCTGGATGCGGTGGAAAAGGGCGTGCAGGTGCCTGAGTCGGATTTGAAGAACCACAGTGTCGGCAAGGGCGGCTATCCGGATCGCGACGGCCATGTCACGCTCGATGCCAGCATCATGGATGCCGATGGCAACTGCGGCGCGGTGGCCGCGCTGGAGAATATCGAGCATCCCATCAGCGTGGCGCGGCGCGTGATGGAGCGCACTCCGCACGTGCTCCTGGTCGGCGCGGGCGCGCTGCAGTTTGCCATCGCGCAGGGCTTCAAGCAGCAGAACCTGCTGACGCCCGAGGCCGAGGCGGCCTGGCACGAGTGGCTGAAGACGGCGCATTACCAGCCGTCGATCAACAGCGAAGTGCGCGACTACGGCAAGTCCGGCGGCCAAGCCACCGGTATGCCGGGCGGTGCCGGCAACCACGACACCATCGGCATGCTGGCGATCGATGCGCAGGGTCGCCTGGCCGGGGCGTGCACCACCAGCGGCATGGCGTGGAAGATGCGCGGCCGCGTCGGCGACAGCCCGATCATCGGTGCCGGCCTGTACGTGGACGGCGAGGTCGGCGGTGCGACCTCCACCGGCGTCGGCGAGGAAGTGATCCGCAACGCCGGCAGTTTCCTGGTGGTGGAACTCATGCGCCAGGGCCGGTCGCCGCACGAGGCCTGCAAGGAGGCGGTGCTGCGCATCGTCAAGCGCCGCCGCGAGGCGTCCAAGACGATCCAGGTCGGCTTCCTGGCCATGAACCGTGCCGGCGAAGTCGGCGCCTACGCGATCCAGCGCGGCTTCACCTATGCCGTGTGCGACGCGCGCAGGCAGGATGCCGTGCTGCCGTCCGAGAGCGTCTACGCCACCAGCTACTCCTGACCCGCTGCCACGCCAGTGCGGCAATTTGGGAGGCCAGACGTCCATACGTTGACCTTCGTCGTCTTCGCCGTTGCAGAAGCCCGCAAGGGATTCCCTTCGGTCACGAGTGTGCCTACACGGGAAGGCAGCCTGGTTCGCCAGTCTCGATCAGGCTGCGGCGAAGGCGTCCCGGGTCAGGTTCTCCGGTGCATCCCCGGTGCACACCACGTCGTCCTCGATGCGCACGCCGCCAAACTGGCGGAAATGCCTGATGCGTACCCAGTCCAGGTCGCTGGCAAACGGTTGTTCGCGCAGGCCGGCCAGCAGCATGTCGATGAAATACACCCCGGGCTCGATGGTCACCACCATGCCCGGCTGCAGCACGCGGGTCATGCGCAGGTGGGGATGACCGGCGGGTGGGTCGATGCGTCCGCCGGCCTCACTCTGCTGCTGGCCGGTGACGTCGTGCACCTGCGCGCCGAGCATGTGGCCCAGGCCATGCGGGAAGAATGCGCGGCTGACGCCGCACTCCACGGCGCTTTCCGCGCTCATGCGGAAGAACCCCTGCCGGCGCAGGATGTCGGCCAGCACCAGGTGCGCGTGCAGGTGCAGCTGCGCATAGTCCTGCCCAGCGCGCACCTTGGCGACGAACCCCTGCTGCGCCGCATCGACGGCGTCGACCAGGGCCTGGAATTCCCAGGCCTTGGGACCGGCATGGGTGCGGGTGATGTCGCTGCCGTAGCCGGCGCAGCTCGCCCCGGCGTCGATCAGCAACGAATGGCTGAGCTCGGGCGCGGCCCGGTCGAAGGCCGAGTAGTGCAGGATCGCGCCGTGCGTGTTGATGCCGACGATGCTGGCATACGGCAGCTCCGCATCGGTCTGGCGTGCCGCGGCGAGGTAGGCGAGATGCGTGTCCAGCTCGCTGCCGCCGGCGCGAAACGCCTGCTCGGCGGCCCGGTGCGCGCGCGCGCCGATGCGGTTGGCCTCGCGCAGCAGCTCGAGCTCGTACGCAGTCTTGCTGCTGCGCTGCCAATTCAACGCGTCGAGCGCGCTGGCCAGGCTCGGGTCCGCCGCAAAGCCCTGCGCCACCGCATCCGCGACGATCACCGCGTTGTGGCCGCCGGGCAGCTGCGCAAGGGCCTCGGCCGCGCTGGGCACGATGCTGAGCTCGAACTCGCGCGTCCAGTATGCGTCCGGCGTCTGCGGCACCACGTGCCAGTAGTCGCGCGGCTGGACGAAGATCAGCCTGGGCCGGCTGCCCGGCGTGTGCACGACCCAGCTGCCGGGGGCGTCAGTGAGCGGCAGCCAGTGCCGGAACCACGGGTTGGCGACGAACGGGTAGTCCTGGTCGTCAAGGAACTTCAGCGGTGGCAGGCCGGCGCCGATCAGCAGGTGGTCGTAGCCGGCATCTGCCAGGACCTGGTCCGCGCGCGCGCGCAGCGTGCGCAGGTGGTCGGGATAAAGCGTATCGAGTTGCGCGGACATGGCGGCCTTCTTGCATCCGGATGGGAACGGCGCTTCGCGCCACAGGTTCACCCGCCATTATCCATCCGGTCGGCGAGCCGCCGACTGCCGCCATGCCACCCACCCCTGCCTGCCGCGCTAAGCGCCCCAGACGTCGCTGGCGTAGCGCACGAAATTGCCCCCGAGGATTTTCTCGATGCGTGCCGGCTGGTGGCCACGGGCGGCCAGCAGCCGGTACAGCTTGCGGAACTGGTCCGGGCCGCGCAGGTCGTCGACGAACGGATGGGTGTCCGCGCGCTCGCCGGGGGCGGCGATGCCCTTGGCGACGCGGTCTGCGTGCTCCCTGGCCAGGGCTGCGCCGTAGGCCTGGAGGTCATCGATCGGCGTGATGCTGCCGTCGGTGCCGATGCCGACGTGGTCCTCGCCGCAGACCTTGAGCGCATGCTCGATGTGGGCGACCACGTCGGCTGCCGTGGCGTGGCCGCTCGGGCTCAGGAACGGCATGAAATAGATACCGATGAAGCCGCCCTTGTCGGCCACCAGGCGCAGCTCCTCGTCGGTCTTGTTGCGCGGCAGGTCGACCAGGGCGCGGCAGCCGGTGTGGTTGATCGAGATCGGCCGGGTGGAGGCGCGCGCGGCGTCCAGGCAGATTTGCCGGCCGGAGTGGCTGAGGTCGACCATGATCCGGTTCGTGTTGAGGCGTTCGACCACCTCGTGGCCGAACGGGGTCAGGCCACGCCCCTCGGGCACGATGGAGCCGTCGCCAAGCTGGTTGCGCACGTTGTAGGTGAGCTGGATCACGCGCACGCCGAGGTTGGCGAAGATGTCCACGCGCGACGCGTCGTCGCCCATCTGCGCGGCGTTCTGGAAGCCGTAGATCAGGCCGATCCGGCGTTCGGCCTGTGCGCGGCGGATGTCGGCGACCGAGAGCACCTTGATGAGATCACCGGGATGCTGCCGGATCATCACGTCGTAGCGACCGATGTCGGCCACGGACTTCTGGAACGGATCCTGCGGGCCGGCGACGTAGCCGAGCGTGCAATTCACCGCCGTGACCCCGGAGGCGCGGGCATCGGCCAGCATGCGCGGGGTGAGCGTCCACGGCCGGGCGTCCGGGAAATTCGGGTCGCCGATGCCGCCCAGCGCGTTGATCACCGTCAGCCCGGCCAGCGGGTCACCAGTTGGACTGGGTTTGGGGTTGTCAGTGTCGGCCAGGGCGGGCAGGGCAAGCGTGGTGGCAGAGGCCAGGGCGGCAGCCGAGGTCACCAGGAATTGACGGCGGTTGAGGGGCATGGGCGTTTCCCGTAAGGACCAAGGCGACGCATCACTGTACGCAGCGGCGGGCCCGTATTCCAGCCGCGGCATAGGGGTGCTCCTGGATCGTCGGACAGTACGGTGCCGGATGTGCGCAGGGCAACCAGCGCGGTCGTGGGAATCCTCCGGTGAAAGATGCCCTTGCACCGTGTTGGAGTCCGCCGGCGGGAGCCATCCGCGCATACCGGATTGCGGGCGGGTATCTGCAATACTGCAGATTCATTCCACAGGAGCCTGACCACACCATGACCAAGCTTCCCATCCTTGCCTGCCTGCTGTTGGCCGCGCCGCTGGCGGCATTCGCCCAAGGCGCCCCGTCGACCGCCAATGATGCCCAGCTGCAGAAGCGCGTCGAGCGCGTGCTTACCCGCACCCCGCTGGTCGACGGACACAACGACCTTCCTGGTGCGATCCACAACCGCTTCGGCAACCTCGGCAACATCGACCTGGCGGCCGACACCACGAACCTGCAGGGCAAGACCCGCGACGGCAGCATCGGCACGGTGTCGTTGATGACCGACATCCCGCGCATGCGCAAGGGCCAGCTCGGGGCGCAGTTCTGGTCGGCCTTTATTCCCGCCACCATCACCGGGCCGGCGGCGGTGAAGCGCACCATGGAGCAGATCGACATCATCCGCACCATGGTGGCTAAGTATCCCAGGGACATGGAAATGGCCTATACGGCCGACGATGTCGTGCGCATCCACAAGGCCGGGCGCATCGCCTCGATGATCGGGGTCGAGGGCGGCCACCAGATGGACAATTCGCTGCCGGTGCTGCGCGACTACTACCTGCTCGGCGTGCGCTACATGACCCTCACCCATGGGCGCACCACCGACTGGGCCGACTCGGCCACCGATGCGCCCAGGCACAACGGGCTCACCAAGTTTGGCCGTGCCGTGGTGCATGAGATGAACCGCATGGGCATGCTGGTCGACCTCAGCCATGTCTCCCCCGAGACCATGCGTGCGGCGCTGCAGGTCACGCAGGCACCGGTGATCTTCTCGCACTCCAGTGCGCGTGCCCTGGACGACCACCCGCGCGACGTGCCGGATGACGTGCTGGCCATGGTCAAGGCCAACCACGGCATCGTGATGGTGAACTTCCTGCCGACCTTCATCTCCCAGGCCGACAACGACTGGACCGCGGAGCGGGCTGGCGCCAAGGCGCGTTTCGACACGCGTTATGCCGGGCAGCCCGACCGCGCCAGCGCCGCGCTCGAGCAGTGGCTGCAGGAGCATCCACAGCCCAAGACCACGATCGCCCAGGTTGCCGACCACGTCGAGCACATCCGCAAGGTCGCCGGCATCGAGAGCGTCGGCATCGGCTCGGACTTCGACGGCATCGGCTCGACCCCGGTGGGCCTGGACGGCGTGGACAAGTACCCGGCACTCTTCGTGGAACTGGCGCGCCGCGGCTGGTCCGACGACGACCTGGCGGCCCTGGCCGGCAACAACCTGCTGCGCGTGATGCGCCAGGCCGAGGCCGTCGCCAAGCGCCTGCAGGCCACCGACGCGCCGTCGCACGCCACGTTGGCCTTGGACGGCCAGACGGCCGGTACGGAAGGGTGAACTCTCCCGTCACCTGACCTCCGCACTCCCTCTTCCGTCATCCCCGCGAAAGCGGGGATGACGATGGGGTGACGGCCAGGTCGGTACCGCTTACGGCTTGTGTGGGGATTTCGGCACGTAGTCCGAGCCCGCCTCGCGGTCTCGATGCAGCGCGGTCCGTACCAGCAGCATCAAGGTGATCGGTGCGGTCAGGGTGAGAAACACGCCGATCAGGATCTCGTTGAAGATCGGACGCCCGTGCAGCACGGAGAAGCAGGTGATCGAGGCAGCCAACATGCAGTACGTGCCCAACGTGGTGCCGAGCGTCGGCGCATGCACGCGCTGGTAGAAGTCCTTCAGCCGCAGCAGGCCGGCCGAGCCGATGCAGGCCAGCGAGGCGCCGAGCAGCATGAGCACCGTCACCAGGATGGCCGCCCATGGCGGCAGGGCGTCGAGATGGCTCATTCGATCACCTCGCCGCGCATGAGGAATTTGGCCAGCGCGAAGGTGCCGGCAAAGCCGAGCAGGGCGATGATCATGCCGGCCTCCACGTACAGCAGGCTGCCGGTGCGGATGCCGATGGTGAGCAGCAGGATCATGGCGTTGACGTACAGCGCATCCAGCGCCAGCACGCGGTCCTGCGCGCGCGGCCCGCGTGCCATGCGCACGATCGAGCAGCCCATGGCCACCAGCAGCAGGATTTGCGCGATCACGATCGCGGCGGCGAGCAAGGTGTGGCTCATTGGAAGATCTCCAGCAGGGGACGCTCGTAGCGCTGCTTGATCGCATCGATCTCGGCCTGGTCGTCGACCAGGTCCAGCACGTGGATCACCAGGATGCTCAGGTCGGGGTCGTGGCTGACCCAGATCGTGCCGGGCGTGGAGGTGATGATGCCGGCCAGCACGGCCAGGCCGTGGCGGTCGGTGAGGGTCAACGGAATGGCGACGAAGCCGGAGTGCATGCGCCGGTCGCGGTGCACGATGAGGCGGGCCACGGCAAAGTTCGAGCGCACGATGTCGCCCAGTACGCGCAACAGCAGCCGGCCCAGCAGCAGGAAGTTGCGGATATGCGCCTTCGGCGGCTCGAGCACGCGATAGGCCAGCCCCAGCCCAATGCCGAGCAAGACACCCAACAGCAGTGTGCCGACTGCCAGGCTCTGGTTGAGCACCAGCCAGATCACCGCCAGCAACAGTGACAGCAGCGGATAGGGCAGCCAGCGCCGGATCATGGCCGGGGCTCCGCCAGCGGCGACAGCACGGCGCGGATGTAGTGCTCCGGCGCGTGCAGCTGGTGTGCGGTATCGCCCAAATAGTCCAGTGGCGTCTTGGCCACCACGGTCAACACCAGGCACAGGCCGAGCAACAGCACGATGGCGCCCACTTCGGTCACCCGGGCCTGGGGAAACGGCCGCTCCGGATCGGTCCAGAAGATCTGGATGCCGGCGCGGCACATGGCGATCACGGTGCAAAAGCCGGCGGCAATGGTGAGCGCGAACAGCACCGTGGCGCCGGGGCGCACGTGCCCGTCGAGCATCGGCGCCAGCAGCGCAAACTTGGCCAGGAAGCCAGACAGCGGTGGCAGGCCGGACAGCAGCACGGCACAGGCGAAAAAACTCACGCCCAACATGACCATCGGCGCAGGGATGACCACGCGGCTCTCATCTTCGTCGGCAAACAACGAATCGCCGCGCCCCATGGCCTCGACCGGGTCATAGGGTTCCAGGACCAGGGCGTCGTCGGCCTTTTCCTCGTCATCCTCGGGCGCCAGCAAGCCGGCGACCAGGAAGAACGCGGCCAGGGCCAGCGTGGAGATCACCAGGTAGGCCAGGGCACCGACGGTCACCGCCGTCTGCTGCAGGCCGAGTGCGCCAAGCAGGGTGCCGGAGGAGATCACCACGTTGTAGCCCGCCAGCTTGCCGAGGTCACGCGCACCGAGCATGCCGATGGCGCCGGCGCCAATCGTGGCGATCCCACCCCACAGCAGCCAGTCGGTGCCAAATCCGCCGGAAGCCGGACCGGCACCGTTGCCGAACAGGAGCAGGCTGAGGCGCAGCAGCACATAGATGCCGAGCTTGGTCATCAGCGCGAACATGGCCGCCACCGCCGGCGCGGCGGCGGCATAGGTGCGCGGCAGCCAGAAGCCGAGCGGCCACATCGCGGTCTTGATCAGGAAGGCCACGCCGAGGATCGCCGCGCCGGCATGCAGCAGCGCGCGGGTATGTGCCGGCACGTTCGGGATCAGCTCGGCCAGGGCCGCCATGTTCAAGGTGCCGGTGACCCCGAAGATCAGGCTGACCCCGAGCAGGAACAACATCGAGGCCGTGAGATTGACGACAATGTAATGCAGCCCGGCGCTTACCCGGCGCACGCCTGAGCCGTGCAGCGCCAGCCCGTAGGAAGCGGCCAGGGTGACCTCGAAGAACACGAACAGGTTGAACAGGTCACCGGTCAGGAAGGCCCCGTTCAGGCCCATCAGCAGGAACTGGAACAGTGGCTGGAAGTAATTGCCGCGGTGCTGCCAGCGGCCGAGCGCCGCCGGCAGCGTCGCCAGCGCCACCACGGCCGTGAGCAGCAGCATCAGCGTGGACAGGCGGTCGGCCACCAGCACGATGCCGAAGCGCGCCGGCCAGTCACCGATGCGGTACACCGCAGTCAGCGCACCGCCGTCGCCTTGCCGCGCGGCGGCCAGCAGCAGTGTGGTGGCGACTGCCACCAGCGCCAGGCACGAGGCGAGGCTCAACGCCACCGCGGTGCGCCGGCGCCGTTCGCCGGCCAGCAGCTGCAGCGCGGCGACCAGCAGCGGCACGATGATCGGGGCGATGACCAGGTGCGCGCTCATGGCGTGCCGTCCGCGCCGTCGACGTGGTCGTTGCCGGTCAGCCCGCGCGAGGCCAACAGCACCACCAAGAACAAGGCCGTGGTGGCAAAGCCGATCACGATCGCGGTCAGCACGAGCGCCTGCGGCAGCGGGTCGGCATATTGCGCCAGGTCGCCTGCCACCGCGTGCAGCACCGGATCGGCGCCGGTACGCAGGCCGCCGATGGCGAAGATGAACAGGTTCACCGCATAGGAAATCAGGGTGAGCCCGATGATCACCTGGAACGTGCGTGGGCGCAGCAGCAGCCAGGTGCCGGAAGTGATGAGCACGCCGATGGCAATGGCCAACACCAGTTCCATCAGGTCTCCTCCGCGGCGGCAGCCGCCGCCCGCGTGCGACGCAGCGACTGGTGCGCCAAGGCGATGAGCATCAGCGTGGTGGCGCCGACCACCAGACAGAACACGCCCAGGTCGAACAACATGGCCGACGCCAGCGGCAGCTGCCCGAGCAGCGGCAGCTCGGGCAGGAACAGGTGCGAGGTCAGGAAAGGATGGCCAGCCACCAGTGAGCCCAGTCCGGTACCCACGGCCAGCAGCAGGCCGACGCCAATCCAGCGCAGGGGCAGGACACGCAGGTGTGCCTCCACCCAGCGCGCGCCGCGCGCCATGTACAGCAGGATCAGCGCCACCGCCACGGTGAGGCCGGCGACGAAGCCGCCGCCGGGCAGGTCGTGTCCGCGCAGGAACAGGTGTATTCCAAACAGCAGGATGACAGGCGACATGAGCTGGATGATCAGGCCGGGTATCACCAGGTAGTCGATCAGTGAATGATCGGTCTGGCGTTCTGCCGCCGCGGCTTCGGTGATCCGCCGGCGCTGCCGCTGCGGTGCGTCGATGCTCTCTGCCGCTGGCCGGAAGCGGCGCAGCAGCGCGAACACCGTCAACGCCACGATGGCCAGTACGCTGATTTCACCCATCGTGTCGAAGCCGCGGAAGTCGACCAGGATCACGTTCACCACGTTGTGCCCGCCGCCATCGGTAAACGCATGCTCGAGGAAATAGCGCGAGATCGAGTCGGCCACCGGATGCATCATGGCCGCATAGGCGAGGCTGGCCACCCCGGTGCCGGCGACCAGCGCCACCAGCAGGTCGCGGTAGCGCTTGGTCCGCGTCAGCGGACCGTCCGGCGAGATGCCCTCGATGCGCTTGGGCAGCCAGCGCAGGCCAAGCAGGATCAGGATCGTGGTCACCACCTCCACCAGCAGCTGGGTGGCGGCCAGGTCCGGTGCCGACAGCCAGACGAAGCTCACACACGACACCAGGCCAGCTCCACCGGCCATCACCAGCGCCGCAAGGCGGTGGAACTTGGCCAGCGTGGCGGCCCCGATGGCGCACGCGGCACCGAGCAGCCACAGCAGGGCAAACGCCGGGTCGATGCTGGCCCAGTGTGGTGTCCGGGCGAAAGGCGCACTGTTGGCGGCAAGGCCGCCGGCGAGCAGGGCGCAGAGCACGATCAGCAGCAGCTGGGTCTGCAGGCGCCGGGTCGGGAAGCAATGCACCAGCAGCCAATTCGGCAGGTCGGCACCGAACACCGTGAGTGTGCGCTCGAACATGCGCTTGCCACTCAGCACGCCGAGGAGCGGCGTGTTGTCGGTGCGGCGCAGGCGCCGGTGCAGGGCAAGATACAGCACGCAGCCGGCGATGGTGGCGGCGATGCTCATCTGCAGCGGTGCGTTCCAGCCGTGCCAGATCGCAAGGCTGTACACCGGCATCTGCGCGCCCAGCACCGCGCTGGCCGCCGCGTGCAGCGCGGGGCCGATCACCTGGTTTGGCAGCACGCCCACCAGCAGGCAGGCCAGCGCCAGCAGGCCGATCGGCACGCGCATGGAGCGCGGCGGCTCGTGTGGCTGGCGCGGCATGGTGGTGGACACGCTGCCAAAGAACACGTCGCGCACGAAGCGCAGCGAATAAGTCACCGCAAACGCGCTGGCGGCCACCGCGAGCACGGCGGGTATGGCGTCCAGTGCCGCCCCGTTTCGCGCGGCCACCGCCTCGGCAAAGAACATCTCCTTGGACAGGAAGCCGTTCAGCAGCGGCACGCCGGCCATCGCCGCGCCGGCCACCAGGGCCAGCGTGGCGGTGATCGGCATGAACCGGCGCAGGCCGCCGAGCTGGCGCAGGTCACGGGTGCCGGTTTCGTGATCCACCGCGCCTGCGGCCATGAACAGCGAGGCCTTGAAGGTGGCGTGGTTGACGATGTGGAAGATCGCCGCAACGACGCCAAGGGTGCTGCCCAGGCCGGCCAACATGGTGATCAGGCCGAGGTTGCTGATGGTCGAGTAGGCCAGCAGGCCCTTCAGGTCCTGCTGGAAGATCGCCGTCCAGGCGCCCATGACCAGGGTGACCAGGCCGGTGCCGCCGACCAGCCACAACCACTCGTCGGTGCCGGCCAGCACCGGCCAGAAGCGCAGCAGCAGGAACACCCCGGCTTTCACCATGGTGGCCGAGTGCAGGTAGGCCGACACCGGCGTCGGCGCCGACATCGCCTGCGGCAGCCAGAAGTGGAACGGAAACTGCGCGCTCTTGGTCAGCGCGCCGAGCAGGATCAGGATCAGGGTCGGCGTATACCAGGGGTGCGCGCGGATCAGCGCGCCGGCGGCGAGGATCGTGTCCAGGTCGTAGCTGCCCACGATGTGTCCGAGCAGCAGCATGCCGGCCAGCAGGCACAGGCCACCGCCGGCGGTGACGATCAGCGCCATGCGCGCGCCGTCGCGCGCCGAGGCGCCGTGATGCCAGTAGCCGATGAGCAGGAACGAGGTCAGGCTGGTCAGCTCCCAGAAAAACACCAGCTGGATCACGTTGCCGGACATCACGATGCCGAGCATCGAGCCCATGAACGCAAGCAGCAGCGCGCACAGGCGGGTCAGCGGGTCGTCCGCCGGCATGTAGTAACGCGCGTAGATACCCACCAGCATGCCGATGCCGCAGATCAGCAGCATGAACAACCAGCTGAAGCCGTCCACGCGCAAACTGAAGTCCAGCCCCAGCGACGGCGCCCAGGTGAAGGTCTGGTGCGGCACGCTGCCCGCGGCAAGCGCCGGGTACAGGTACAGCGACAGCAGCAGGCCGACCAGCGCGGTGCCGACCAGCAAGCCCACGGCCACGTTGCGCCCATGACTGCGCAAGGCATACACCAGGATGCTGGCGAGGAATGGCAGGCAGAGGATGAGGCTGGGCACGTTGGTCAGGCGTCCGTCGTCGGCTCGGTCAGAAGCGGGGTGTCGTGCGCTGGTGAACCATCCAGCCAGCGCGCCGGGCTCGGCAAACCGCCGCACGCGTGCCGCCCGGCGCCTTGCCGGTCGATTCTATAGCAGTGGTCAAACCTGCACAGGGCCGGCGATCGATGGGCCACGCCACCGCCCGCCCATGCCGCGCCCGGAGTGTGTCGCAGGTCTGTTGCCGCGCTATGACGCGGACGAGAGCCGCTGCATCAGGCGGTAGGTGAACTCGACGGTCTGGTAGAAATTGCCGATCGCGTCGCGCTCGTCGCGGCCGTGCATGCGGATGTCGTCGACGTCGTTCCAGCCGCCGCCTACGCCGTAGCTGGGGATGCCGGCCGCGCGGGTGAAGATGGAGTCGCTGGCGCCGGCCGCCATCATGGGCATCACCGGGATGTCCTTGCCCCACATGCCGTGCACCACGGCCGCCACCGCATCCATGACCTTGGCGTCGGGCACGGTTTCCGGCGCCGGCATGACTGGATCGGCCAGGCTCACCTTGATGGCGGGGTCGGCAGCGACCTTGGCCAGTGTGGTCCGCACCTGGTCGGCGCTTTCCCCGGGGAACACCCGGCATTGGATCGTCGCCGTCGCGCTCGAGGGCAGCGCGTTCTCCTGCACGCCGGCCTGGAGCATGGTGGCCACGCAGGTGGTGTGCAGGATCGCGTTCAATGCCGGGTCCTGGGCCAGGCGGGCGGCCGCGGCGGTGTCCACGGGCGCCTTCGACAAGGCCAGCAGATCCATCCCGCGCTGCCCGTCGGCTTCCTTCGCGATGCTGGCGAAATACGCCCGCGTGGTGGCATTGGTCTTGTATGGGAAGACGTAGTGCGAAAGCTTCTCCAGCCCGCCGGCGAGCTGGTAGATCGCGTTGTCCGGGCGCGGCTCGGAGGAGTGGCCGCCCTTGTTGGCGGTCTCCATGTGATAGGTCATATAGGTCTTCTGCACGGTCTCGACCGCGAAGTCGAGGCGCTTGCCGTCCCTGATCTCGCCCGAACCGCCATCCGGGTTGATCACCAGGCCGACGTCGCCCACCAGATCCTTGCGGTGCTGCAGCAGGAACTGCGGGCCATCCTGCTCCAGGCCGACCTCCTCGTCGGCGGTGAAGGCGACCACGATGTCGCGGTCCGGGACGTAGTGCTCGCGCTTGAGCCGGATCAGCGCGGCGGCGACTGCGGCATCCTCGTCCTTCATGTCCGCCGTGCCGCGACCATAGAAATAGCCGTCCTTCTGGGTGAACTTGAACGGCGGCACGCTCCAGTCCTGCACCCGCGCGTCCACCACGTCCATATGGCAGATCCACATCACCGGCTTGCCGTGGCCCTTGCCCTTCAGGCGCACCACCACGTTCACCTGGTGCGGGTACCTGGTTTCCGGCGCGATATGGATTTCGGAATCGGTGAAACCGTTCGCCTTCAGGTATTTCACGATGACGTCGGCGGTGCCCTGGGTGCCGACGTCGTGCACCGAGCGGATCTCCACCAGGTCGCGAAAAATGTCATGCGCGACCTTCTGGTTCGCGGCAGGCGGCAGCGGGCCAGGCAGCTCCGGCATGGCCAGCGCCGTCGGACCCAGGCTGGAAAGAACCGCCACGGCCAGCGCAGTCGGAAGCATGCCACGCAAAGTCTTGTTCACGTCCTTGCCTCACAGTGTGGGGAAACCGGTGTCAGAGCGCACTGGCACTCGCCTGGGCGTGCGTTCCCGCTTTCCGTCATTCCCGCTTTTGCGGGAATGACGAGCTGAGGTTTCGCGCTCAAGTGAATGCCATTCCATCCCTGGCCCCAGCCTTGTGCCAAGTGCTAGAAGTCCTGCTTGAAACGGACGCCGATCGTGCGCGGCTGGCTGAAGCCGGTGTACACCTGACCGTTCGGATACTGCGCCACGACACCATGCGCTCCGCAAACGTCGACGCCGCACTCGGTGTATTTGTACTGCGCCGCGCGTTTGTCGAACGCGTTGTCGACGTAGACCTTGACCGACCAGCTGTTTCTCTGGATGCCGGCGGAGAGATCCAGCGAGTTGTAGGCCGGAAGGTCGCCGAGCAGCTTGCGTTCGGTCAAGCGCAAGTCGGTCGTCCGCGTGCCGACATGCACCAGCGCGGCCTGGACAAACGCGTCATTGCTGCCCAGGCTGAAACTGTAGTGCGCAATGAGGTTGCCCTTGAACCTGGGCGTTATCGGCAACTGCGTACCCTTCGGCGCCAGCGGCCCGGCCACGACACTGCCGTCCTGCGGGTTGATCGAGCCGGCCGGGCAATTCGTGATCGGGTGACCGTTCGCATCGGTGAACCCGCAATAGTTCGCGCTCAACCTGGCGTGATACAGCGCTGCCCCTGCCGTCAGTTGCAGGTTGTACGTGGCCTGCCAGTTCAGTTGCGACTCCAGGCCGTCGATGCGGGCCGAGTTCGCGTTCTTGATCTCAGTCAGGCCGTTCGCGCCAAGGATCGGGAACTGGAAGTCGTTCCATGTTTCACGGAACACCGCGCCGTTGAAGGACACCCGATTGTCCAGCCACGAGGTCTTCCAACCCAGCTCCTCATTGATCAGGAAATCGGCCTGGTACGGCAACAGTGTGCCGCGCCGGTTGACGCCACCCGGACGGAAACCCTCGGATCGGGTCACGTAGATCATCTTGGTCGGGCTGATGTTCCACGTCAGGTTGTACTTGGTGAGATTCCCGCTTTCCTTCACCCGCTTGTTGAAGTCCGAGCACGGCGCGCCCATGAACGGTTCGGGCGATATGCAGGCCGCCTCGCCCTGGCTGGATGAAAAACCTGCGGCGTAGCCAAAGTAGCCATACAGTTGGTTGCTGGTGCGGTAATAGCGCTCACCAATCGTGCCGGTGAGCACGTCGGGAATGAAGTCGAAGGACAACTCGCCGAATACCGCCTTGTCACGGTCGTAGCGCATCTGCCGGGTCAGCCAGATCGTGTCTTTCCAGCCAGTGACGGACAGCGCGTCGGCCAGCCCGTCGATCTGGTAATCCTGCATGATGTCGTGCTTCTGCTTCTGCCAGAACAGGCCCGCGACCAGGCGCAGCCGTTCGTCTGCCGGCGAGACCAGCCGCAGCTCGTGACTGTTGTTGGTGTAGCGATCCCGGTCGCTGATGTGCTGCGAGGGGTTGATCAGCGCGCCATCGTTGTCATAGAAGGACGCCCCGGAACCATACAAGGCGTCATACCAGAGCCCGTAGTCGCTGTAGTCGGTCTGCTCTTCCTGATTGCGTTTGAGGTGTGCATAGGCATAGGTCAAGTCGAAATTGCCGATCTTGCCCTGTACGGTCAGCGCGCCCTGCCACCAGCGGTCATTGACCCGTTCGGGATAGAAATGGGTAACCGCCAGGTCACCGATGGCCGGATCGCTGGCGAAGTTGCCGTGCGAGATCGTCTGCTGCCCCATCAGCATCGGGGTGATTGACCAGTTGTCGTTGAGATCGACTTTCAGCGCGGCCCGCGCGCCGCTGGTATTGACGTCGTTGTAATGGTCCCGCGCATGTCCGATGCACTGGAGCGCGGCGGATGGCCCGGTGCCGCTCGGCTTGCAGTCCGGTGCATTGCTGATCGTGATGCCCGACGTGGGGAACGTGCGCGATCCGGCCTTGTTGTCGATGTACCCGGCATCATGTTCCCGCCAGCCAACGAGGCGAATCGCGGCACTCTGGTTGATGGGCAGGTTGAGCATGCCTTCGGCGGTATAGCCGATGCCGCCGTGTGCAACCGTGTCCACGCCTGCGCTGTAACTTGCCGCGTAGCCGCCCGGGTCGGGCTTGTTGGTGATGATGCGCAGCGCGCCGGCCTCGGCGCTCGCGCCGTACAACGTCCCCTGGGGTCCGGCCAGCACCTCGATGCGGGCGATGTCGTACATGTGGATGTCGAGCGGGCCCTGGATCGTGGTCACCGGTTGATCGTCCAGGTACACGCCGACGCTCGGCTGCGAGCCCGAGTGGTTGGTGTTGCCACCGCTGGCCACGCCGCGCATGTAGATGGAGACGAAGCCAGGCCCGGTGGCGATGCCGCCGCCGCCTTGCTGGAAGGTCACGCTCGGCAGGTACTTCACGTAGTCGTCGAAGCTCTGCACCTGCAGCGCCTCGAGTTGGTCGGTCGCCAGCACGTCGATGCTGATCGGCACCTTCTGCAGATCCTCGGTACGCCGTTGTGCCGTCACCGTCACGGCGCCCAGCGCCACCGCCTTCTGCTTCGCCGCAGGTGTCTTGTCCGGTGGTGTGGATGGCGCCGTCTCCTGCGCGAACACCGGCAGCGCCATGGCCAGGCAGACCGCCGCCGCCAGCGGCAGCCGGGTCAAGGTCACAGGTCGCATGCTGCCAGCTTGCCTGGATCGCTTCTTGTACATGGGCTCTCTCCTGTCGGGTATGCAGCCATCCATCCGGTCACTGCCACGATTCCAGCTCAGGCACGTCGGGATACCGCTCCAGCACCGGGCCCAGGGCCGATGCCAGCGGTTCCAGCCACGCCGCGTAATGCCGCCAGTGGTCCACCCCGTCGCGGTAGATCGGCTGGCGTACCTGTTCCGAGCTCGCCGTGCGCACCGCGCGCCGGTTCTGGTAGAAGCGCAGGCAGGCATCCTCGAACGGCACGCCGCAGTAGGCGAGCAGGCGCCGCACCTCGGCCTCCGTGTCGCCCACCATGCGCTCGTAGTACACGCGATGGATGCGCCCGGGCAGCGCCGCGTCGAAATGCGCCATCAGCGCCACGTAGTCGCGGTAGTAGCGCCCGATGTCGTCCAGGCTGTAGCTGAAACTCTGTCCGCGTGCGAAGTGCTGCTTGAACGCCGAGAAACAGCAGGCCATCGGGTGCCGACGCGCATCGATGATCTTCGCGTTCGGCAGCATCAGGTGGATCAGCCCGAGATGCATGAAGTTGTTCGGCATCTTGTCGATGAACAGCGGCGCGGTGGTCTTGCGCTGGATCCGCGTGCGCGCCAGGTACTGCTCGCCGAGCGCGGCGAGCGCGCCGGCGTCGAGCGCCGCGAGGGCGTCGTGGTATGGCATCGCGCTGTCGGGATCGCCCTGCTGGCGCAGCTCGCGGGTGGTGGACGCGACCTCGGGCAGTTCCATCGTGCCTTCGATCTGGCTGTGGCTGGACAGGATCTGCTCGATCAGCGTGGAACCGGCGCGCGGCAGGCCGACGACGAAGATCGGGTCCTGGGCAGCGCAGCCGGCGCCGGCCCGCGCCGCAAAGAATTCACGCGTGTAGTGCGCGCGGATGTAGCGCACGCGGGCGCTGGTGTTCCCGGCGCGGTAGTGCAGCTGCGCGCGCCGCAGCGCATTGCCGTGTGCATAGTGCTGGAACGACGCCGGGTACTCGCCGGTGTCCTCCAGGGCCTTGCCGATCGCGAACTCCAGGTGCAGGCGGTCCTCGTCGCCCAGGTCGGTGCGCGCCAGCTCACGCCGCATCGTCGCCAGGTCAGCGGCGTCGAAGCGGAACGTCTTCAGGTTGGCCAGGCTCCACCAGACTTCGCCGAACGATGGCACCAGCGCCAGGCTGCGCCGATACGCCTCGATCGCCTGCGCGGTGTGGCCGGCGGTCTTCAACGCATGGCCGTAGCTCATCCATACCTTCGCCTGCTGCGGATAGTGTTCCAGCAGATCGGCATAGATGCGTATGGCCGGCTCGTAGTCGCCGATCCGGCACAGCACCACCGCCTTGAGATTGCGGTAGCCGGCATGCTCCGGTTCCGTTGCCAGCAACCGTTCCACCTCGGCCAGGGCCTGCTCCGGCCGGTTGTTGCGCTGCAGGAGCAGCGCATAGTTCTGCCGCGCGGCATGGAAGCCGGGGGCCAGCTCCAGGCAGCGCTCGAGGAGATGCAGGGCGTCCTCGTTGCGACCGAGGCGGGCGGCGACCTCGGCAAACATGCGGATTGCCGCGACATCCGTCGGCGCCTGGCGCAGATGGGACCGCAGCCGGGCCTCAGCCTCCGGGATACGGTTCTCGGCCAGGGCGATGGCGGCGTCCAGCAGCTGCGGGTCATGCGTGGCGTAGCGCACGTGGTTGGCGTAGGCCGCGTCGGCGGCGGCCTGGTCGCCGGCCGCCATGAGGTGGTCACCCAGCAGACGCCAGGCCTGCGGCAGGTCGGGCTGCAGCGCGACCGCGTGGCGCAGCGCCGCGATTGCTTCCCCGCCGCGCCCGGCGCGAGCCAGGACGATGCCCAGCTCGCAGTGCAGCGCGGCCCACTTGGGCTGGGCGCGCGCCAGGGGCTGCAGGATGTCCACGGCACCGGCGATGTCGCCGAGGGCCAGCCGCGCCTGGGCCAGCAGGCGCAGCGCACCGGGGTGGCCGGGGACCGCGTTGAGGATTTCGCCGAGCTGCTCGACGGCCAGCTCCGGGTCACGTTCCAGCAGGCGGGTGGCATGCGCCAGGGCCTGTTCCAACGTTCCGACAGCAGTCGTCTCGACCATGGGTTCCCGCTCGGTGGCGGCGCGGCAGGACCCCACACAGCCAAATCGCCGGCAATGGGACGGGGCCGCAGCGTGCTTCGGCGGCGAAGATAGTCCTATGCGCACAGTCCGGCAATCACCGGTTCGCGCATGTGCTGCAACGCCCCAAATGACACTGGCCAGCGGACGTACAATGCGGCCCATCAAGGGCACTGCGTCGTGGCCGACGGTACACTCGGCCCCGTGGCGCCATGCCGCCACCGCGAAGCGGGGATCCACCATGCACACCGAAGCAACCGGCGCGGACGCTGCCGCAGCCACCGATCTCGACCACGCCCGCGCGCTGCCCGCGCGCTACTACGTCGGCGATGAGGTGCTGGCCATGGAACAACGGGCGGTGTTCGCCCGCAGTTGGCAGCCGCTCGCGCACCAGGACCAGCTGGCGGAGCCGGGCGATCACGTGGTCGGCGAGATTGCCGGCGTGCCGGTGATCCTGGTGCGGGGCAGGGACGGTGTGCTGCGCGCGTTCCCAAACGTCTGCCGCCACCGTGCCGGGCCGCTCGCGCTGTGCAACGGCAAGGGCGCGCACTCGCTGCAGTGCAAGTACCACGGCTGGACCTACACGCTGGATGGCCAGCTGCGCAGTGCGCCGGAGATGAAGGACGTCCCGGACTTCGACGTCGGCGCCATCCACCTGCCGCCGCTGCGCGTGCACGAGTGGCAGGGCCTGGTGTTCGTGGCGCTGGGCAACGACGTTCCGGACTTCGACGAGGTCTATGGCGGCATCGCCGAACACATCGCGCCGATCGACCTTTCGGCGATGCGCTACCTGCGCAGCGTCAACTACGACGTCGACTGCAACTGGAAGGTCTACGTCGACAACTACGTCGAGGGCTACCACCTGCCGCACGTGCATCCGGGCCTGAACAAGCTGCTCGACTACCGCGCCTACGACACCGTGCTGTCGCCGTGGTATTCGCTGCAGTCCTCGCCGTTGCGCAACAGCTCCGACGCCTATGGCGACGGCCAGGCGTTCTACTACTTCGTGTACCCGAACGTGATGCTCAACATCATGTCCGGACGGCTGCAGACGAACCGCATCCTGCCGCTCGGGCCGGACCGCTGCCGCATCGTGTTCGACTACTACTACGGGCAGGACGCGCAGGCGCAGGCCCGCATCGTCGCTGACCAGGACTTCAGCGACGAAGTGCAGAACGAGGACATCGCGATCTGCGAGGCGGTGCAGAAGGGGCTGGGCTCGGGCTTCTATGCGCCTGGCCGGCTGTGCCCGCGCCGCGAAAGTGGCGTCTGGCACTTCCAGAACCTGCTGCGCGCGGCCTACGCCGGTCCCGCCGGGGAACACGCGTGAGCAAACGGACGGCGGCATGCTGGTTTGCCCTGGGCGCGCTGGCCTGCGTGCCGGCAGCCGGCACGACCGCCTCGACGGGCGCGCAGGACAGGGTGGTGCATGTCGGCCACCTGCTCGATGTCGACAGTGGCCGGATGCTTGCCGACCAGGCCGTGCTGGTCAGGGCGGGCCGCGTGGTCTCGGTGCAGCCCTGGAACGCCGCCGCGCCCGGCGCGGCAACGGTCACAGACTGGAGCGCCTGGACCGTGGTGCCGGGCCTCATGGACATGCACACGCATCTCGCCGACGTGCTGCAGAGCGCCGATCCCGCGGCGCCACTGAAGATCACCGCGGTGCAGCAGGCGTTCCTCGGCGCGCAGCATGCGCGGCAAACCCTGCAGGCCGGCTTCACCACGGTGCGCGACCTCGGCGTGTACCGGAGCTACGCCGATATCGCGCTGCGCGATGCGATCAAGGCGGGCGAGGTGCCTGGTCCGCGCATGTTCGTCGCCGGGGCGTATATCACCGTGCCTGGCGGTGGCGGCGAGATCACCGGGTTGCCGCCAGGTACCGTGGTGCCGGACGAGTTCCGCCGTGGGGTCTCCAAGGGCGTGGCGCAGGTGCGTCAGCACGTCGACGCCATCCTCGACCACGGTGCGGACTGGATCAAGGTCATTGCCACCGGCGCGGTGCTTGCCGCCGGCACCGATCCGGGGCAACCGGAATACACCGAGGCCGAGATCCACGCGGCGGTGACCGAGGCGGCGAAGCGGGGCGTCTACGTCGCTGCCCACGCGCATGGCGAGGAAGGCATCGAACGCGCAATCCGCGCCGGCGTGCGCTCGGTGGAACACGCCTCGCTGATCACCGACCAGGGCATCGCACTGGCCAGGCAGCACGGCACGTGGCTGGTCATGGACCTGTATGACGGCGACTATATCGACCAGATCGGACGCCGCGACGGCTGGCCGGCGGAGATCCTGCGCAAGAATGCCGAGACCGCCGAGACCCAGCGCGAGGGCTTCCGCAAGGCGGTGCAGGCCGGCGTGAAGCTGGCCTTCGGTACCGACGAGGGCGTCTACCCCTACGGCGACAACGCCCGCCAGTTCGCCTACATGGTGCGCTACGGCATGACCCCGCTGCAGGCGATCCGCTCGGCCACGATCGATGCGGCACGCCTGCTCGGCAGGGAGAAGGAGCTGGGCTCGATCGCCGCCGGCAAGGTCGCGGACCTGATCGCCGTCGCCTGCGACCCGCTGCAGGACGTGGACTGCCTGCGCCAGATCCGCGGCGTGATCAAGGCCGGCCAGCCCGTCCCCCTTGGCCCGGACCCGCGCGGCCGTTGATGCCGCCGTGACCACCCAGCGCAAGATCGGCTTCTGGACCTGCACCGCGCTGGTGGTCGGCAACGTCATCGGCATGGGCATCTTCCTGCTGCCCGCGTCGCTGGCGCCGTTCGGCTTCAACGCCGTGATCGGCTGGCTGATCACCTTGTTTGGCTGCCTGACCCTGGCCCGCGTGTTTGCCTATCTGGCGCGGTCCATGCCGGACGCGGATGGCCCCTATGGCTACATCCGCGAGACGCTGGGCGAGCTGCCCGCGTACCTTGCCTTGTGGGCGTACTGGGTGTCGCTCTGGCTGACCAACGCGGCGTTGGCGACCGGTGTGGTCGGTTACCTCACGGTGGTGTTTCCGGCCACGCGGGCGATCCAGCCGGCCTTGTTTGCGCTGGCCCTGGTGTGGTCGATGGTGCTGGTCAACCTGTTCGGCGTGCGCACCGGCGGCAGCGTGCAGATCGTGACCACGGTGCTGAAGTTGCTGCCGATGCTGGCGGTAGCGCTGCTCGGCGGCTGGGTGCTGCTCGACGCCCCGGCCAGCTACGTGGCGCATCCGCCGACCACACCGATCACCCTGCACGGCGTGATGGCAGCCTCCACCATCGCCCTGTACGCCATGCTCGGCTTCGAGTCGGCGACCGTGCCGGCGGCCCGGGTGGAGAATCCCGGGCGCACGATTCCACGCGCCACCATGACTGGCGCCATCGTACTGGCGGTCATCTACCTGATCGTGTCCACGGTGCCGCTGCTGTTGATCCGGCAATCCGAACTGGCCGCGTCGAGCGCGCCGTTTTCGTTGCTGATGGACCGCTTTGCCGGCGCCGGCTCTGGCCGCTGGCTCGCCTTGTTCGTCGTGGTCAGCGGCCTTGGCGCGCTCAATGGCTGGACCCTGCTGGTCGGTGAGCTGACGCGGACCCTGGCTGGCAACGGAGTGATGCCGGCCATGCTGGCGCGTACCAACCGCTACGGCGCGCCGGTGAGTGCGCTGCTGGTCACCGGGCTGCTGGCGTCGGTCATGGTGGTGATGAGCTACAGCCGCTCGCTGGTCGACGCGTTCACCTTCATCACCCTGATGGTGACGGCGGTGAACCTGCCGCTGTACCTGGGCTGCGGCCTGGCGCTGTTGGTGCTGTGGCGCCGCGGCACGGTCGCGCGCGTGCTGCCGGTGGCGGTCATCGCGGTCGCGTATGTGTTGTTTGCGTTCATCGGCATTGGTGGCGAACCCTTCCTGTATGCCCTGGGCCTGGGTGCCGTCGGGCTGCCGCTGTATGTGCTGATGCGCTGGCGCCGCAAGGCGGTGGTGCCGGCCGGGGAGAGCCCACCATGAGGGACCCGCGCCACGACATCCTGTTCACGCCGGTGCGCATCGGCCCGGTCACGGCGAAGAACCGCTTCTACCAGGTGCCGCACTGCAACGGCATGGGCCACGCCATGCCGCAGGCCCATGCGGCGATGCGCGAGATGAAGGCGGCCGGCGGCTGGGCGGTGGTCTCCACCGAGGAGTGCGAGATCCACCCGAGCAGCGACGAGACGCCGTATGTCGAGGCGCGCCTGTGGGATGACCGCGACATTCCGGCGCTGGCGCAGATGTGCGACAAGGTGCATGCCCACGGCGCGCTCGCCGCCCTGGAGCTGGTGCACAACGGCCCGGCGGCATCCAACCTGTACTCGCGCGAGGTGCTGCTGGCGCCATCGGCGCAGCCGACCAAGTACGGCTACCCCGCGCAAGCCCGGGCGATGACCGCGCACGACATCCGCGAATACCGGCGCTGGCACCGCGAGGCGGCCGTGCGCGGCAAGCGTGCCGGCATGGACATCATCTACGTGTACGCCGCGCACGATCTGTCGCTGCCGATGCACTTCCTGCAGCGCCGGCGCAACCAGCGCACCGACGAATACGGCGGCTCCCTGGAAAACCGCGTGCGCCTGCTGCGCGAGGTGCTGCAGGATACGAAGGACGCGGTCGGCGACACCTGCGCCGTGGCGCTGCGCTTTGCCACCGAGGAGCTGCTTGGGCCGGGCGGCGTGGAACTGGCGGAGGCCAGGGACATCGTGGCCATGCTGGCCGAGCTGCCCGACCTGTGGGACGTCAACCTGGCGGCCTGGTACAACGATTCGGTGCCCTCGCGTTTTGCCGCCAGCGGCGCGCAGGAGCCGTTCGTCGACTTCGTCAAGCAGACCACCAGCAAGCCCGTGGTCGGTGTCGGTCGTTTCACCTCGCCCGACGCCATGGTGGCGCAGATCAGGCGCGGCGTGCTGGACTTCATTGGCGCCGCGCGGCCTTCCATCGCCGACCCGTTCCTGCCCAAGAAGATCGAGGAAGGCCGCAGCGACGACATCCGCGAGTGCATTGGCTGCAACGTCTGCGTCTCCGGCGACATGACCATCTCGCCCATCCGCTGCACGCAGAACCCGACCATGGGCGAGGAATGGCGCCGCGGCTGGCACCCGGAGCAGATCCAGCCCGGCCGCTCGGCCAGCCGCGTGCTGGTGGTCGGTGCCGGCCCGGCCGGGCTGGAAGCGGCGCGCGCGCTGGGCCAGCGCGGCTATGCGGTGACCCTGTGCGAGGCACGCCGTGAGCTGGGCGGCCGCGTGACGCGTGAAGCAGCCCTGCCGCACCTGGCCGAGTGGGCACGCGTGCGCGACTGGCGCGTGCACCAGCTGGACAAGCTGCCCAACGTGGTCGTGTACCGCGATTCGCCCCTGGGCGCGCAGGACGTGCTCGACTTCGGTGCAGAACACGTCGTGCTGGCCACCGGCTGCCACTGGCGCCGCGACGGCTTCGGTCGCGCCAACGCGCTGGAGCACACGGGGCTGGCAGATGACCCGCGGGTCTTCACCCCGGACGACCTGATGGACGGCCACATGCCGGAAGGCCGCGTGGTCATCTTCGACGACGACGGCTTCTACTACGGCAGTGTCGCCGCCGAGGCCCTGCGCGCGCATGGCTGCACGGTGACGCATGTGACACCCGATGACATGGTTGCCGCCTTCAGCCAGAACACGCTCGGCTACCGGCATATCCGCCAGCGCATGGCCGAGCTGGATGTCGCCCTGCTGGTGTCGCACAACCTGGTGCGTTTTGACGATGGCGGCGTGCTGCTCGCCAACGTCTGGGATGGCCAGCGCCAGCAGCTCGCCTGCGATGCCCTGCTGCTGGTCACCTCACGCCTGCCAGACGATGCGCTGTACCAGGACCTGCTGCAACGACAGCCGGAATGGGCCGCTGCCGGCATCCGCTCCGTGCGCTGCATCGGCGATGCCGACGCGCCCGGCCTGATCGCCCACGCCGTGTACGCCGGCCACCGCTACGCGCGCGAGCTCGAGGAACCCACGCCCGACGACGTCCCCTTCCGGCGCCATTTTCATACCACGTGAGTCGACCTTGCGCCTCGTTCGAATCGGGCGCGAATCCGCTGATCAAAAAGTTGGCAGAGGAAACCGCGGGCTCGACGTGATCGACCAGGATCAACCCGGTTCATGGCAGCGTTTCCACCACTCGGTCGATCTGCGCGACGTCGGCTGTACAGCGCCTGGGTGCGCCCCGATACGGCGACCGGACTGCCCGTTACGTGCATGGAAAGCGGGGGCGTCGCGGTACATATCTCCCGAGCGCCGCGGGGCGCGGCAGGATATCCATACAGCCCTGCCGCTCATTTGGCCGGCAGGCACTTCGCTGCCGGTGCGCTGATCCGGAGCAGGCGCATGTCCATTTGTGCCTCGAGTCGAATGACGCGCTCGGTCAGCGTTTCGATCTTGGCTTGCTGTTCGCGGGCGGTCGTGGCCAGCAGCTCGATTCGGCTTTCCATCTGGATCACTGACTTCAAGGGTTTCCAGATGGCTTCAGTGGCCCCGCTCATGAGCGCACCTTCGAATGGGCAGACGCAGCCTTGGCATCCATGGCCTTGATCCGGGCGTTGCTCTTGGCCACGCTGACCATGGTTGCATCGACGGTCGCCATAGATCGGCCAATGGATTCCTGCGCAGCTTGCGCCAGCGCCACCAGATACCTGGGTGCCGGATCAAAGGCTGCGGCACCGGTGCGCATGAGTTCGGATACGCTCATGCCAAGCTTGCGTGCCTTGGTCGTGAGGGCGCGCTTTTCCTGCGGGGTAGCCTGTACGACGATGCGTGCGGTAGTGGATGGCATGAAGCCAGGGATGGCCACCGAAGCGGCGACGAGAGATTGCCGCCATCGGTCAATGCCAGCCAGCCGTCGTGGACAGGCTGGCGGCTTGAACTTCTATCTCGATGTCCAGGGTCATTGGACCACTACACGGTGCTGCCATGACTACGCCGTATTCCCTCACAGAAACACCCCCACGCGTGTGGGGAAGACTGACGCTAAGCAAGGTCGAGCGCGCAGGAACGAGAAACACCCCCACGCGTGTGGGGAAGACGGCATCCACGTCGGCATGAAGCTGATCGAGCTGGAAACACCCCCACGCGTGTGGGGAAGACGCCGCGTCGATGGCGTCCACGCGAACGATCTCGGAAACACCCCCACGCGTGTGGGGAAGACCGCGCCGCCGGCGGAGAGCGCCCGCACATCGTGGAAACACCCCCACGCGTGTGGGGAAGACGCCCATCGCAACCGTGAATCGCAAGCAGATCAAGAAACACCCCCACGCGTGTGGGGAAGACCAATTGCACGACGCGCACGATGGGACAGGGCGGTTCGGAAACACCCCCACGCGTGTGGGGAAGACAGTAATTTTGTACGGGTGCCACTAGGCGGGCTAGAAACACCCCCACGCGTGTGGGGAAGACTGGTCACTGAGCAAAAAGAACCCGCCCAGCCGAGAAACACCCCCACGCGTGTGGGGAAGACATCCGGCTTAGGCTGTCCAGAAGGCCCGCGCTAGAAACACCCCCACGCGTGTGGGGAAGACAGCATCGCTCCCATCGCCGCTGCCATCGAGCGGGAAACACCCCCACGCGTGTGGGGAAGACACCGCCCTCGACCTCAACGAGAAGTGCGGACTGGAAACACCCCCACGCGTGTGGGGAAGACGGCGGTCATTGACGCGGCCGCGCGGCGCGGTCAGAAACACCCCCACGCGTGTGGGGAAGACCGGACCAGCAGGAGGATTTCCGCACAGCGTGGGGAAACACCCCCACGCGTGTGGGGAAGACAGC
>JAFKMZ010000017.1 GCA_017305055.1 Lysobacterales bacterium | reverse complement strand
TGGCATTCCGGACGACGGCGCTGCATACGGCCCATCGGCGATGGCCTGGTGCGGCACGCCGGTCACGAACGCGGCCCGCAGCGCGGCGTGGATGCCGGCATGGTCCTGGGGCGGGGTGTTCCACAGCACCATGCCCGGGATGACCGAGTCGCGGCGCATGGCATCGTGGCGCCTGGAACGCATGATCACGGTCCGTGTGCCTGTGACATGTCATGTCGCGCACTGGCCATCAGCAACACATAATCAAAGCTGATGATGGCCATCACTAAAATCAGATGTACTTATCAAACATGGTGGACATATTCTGTGTCGCCGCGATCTCGCGTCGCCTATACCTGCGAGGCCATCATGTTGCGCACCCTTCTGATCGTGCTGTTTGCCCTTGGCGCGCTGCCCGCAGCGGCCAGCGCTGCCGCCAGCGTAACCGGCAACGGCGACTTCCTGCCGCCATGGAACCCTCCACCGACCGGGCTGCAGTTCAGCGTGCCACCGGTGGATGCGGTGTCCGACCTGCAGGGTGATGTCAACGATCCGCAACTGGTGGTGTTCTTCGCCGGCAACCAGTTCATGGTGGTGCATGACCTGATGGCGTCGTTCAAGCAAGCGTACCCGCAGTACCAGCGGGTGTTCGCCGAGACGTTGCCGCCAGGCATCCTTGCCAAGCAGATCGAGGGCGGCGTCCTGGTGATGGGCAACTTGCGCATCACCCTGAAGCCGGACATCTATACCGCCGGCAAGGGCGCCATTGCCGAGAGGCAGGAACAGCAGCACTGGTTTGCCGATACATACGACTACGTGCGCAATCCGCTGGCGATCCTGGTTGCCGCGGGCAATCCGAAGCACATCGGGGGGCTGGCCGATCTGGGCCGCGCCGATGTGCGGGTGAGCATGCCGAACCCGAAATGGGAGGGCATTGCGCGGCAGATCGAGGCCAGCTACCGCAAGGTCGGCGGCGAGGCGCTCGACCAGCGCATCATGGACACCAAGGTCAAGGCCGGCACCACCTATCTCACCCGCATCCATCATCGACAGTCGCCGTTGCGCGTACTGCAGGGGCAGTCGGATGCGGCGCCGGTATGGTCGACCGAGGCGTATTTCCAGCAGCAGATCCTGCATCACCCGGTACAGACCATCCACATTCCGGCGGACCAGAATGCGATGGCCACCTATACCGCCGCGCGCATGAAGGCCGCTCCGCACCCCCAGGCGGCAAAGGACTTCATGGCGTTCATGCGCAGCCCGAAGGCGCAGACGGTATACCGCAAGTACGGCTTCCAGACCGTGCAGTGAGGGCGCGGCATTGGCCACCCGCGGGCGCTGGAGCCAGCAGTTGCCCGGTTGCGTGCAATGCCACGGTCCGGCAGGCGTCGCTGTTTTGTCCACGGACGCGCGAAAGGCCTTACCCGGTGAGTGGGTCGGTCAACCAGCGCTGTCCCCGGGTGCCGGTCTCCTTCATGAAGTCCGCAAAAGCACGAACGGCAGGTGCAAGTTCGTGCCGGCAGGGATAGACCAGGGTTACCGGGCGCGCCGGCAGCGACCAATCGGGGAAAAGCCGGGTGAGGCGTGCGGCCATGATGTCCGGCGCGCAGGCGTAGGCTGAAACGATGCCGATGCCGACCCCGTTCCGGATCAACCGGTGGATGGTCAGGGCATCGTCGACGAGCAGGTGGGGCTGCGGGTCGATACGTACCGTTTCCCCGTCCTTCTGGAATATCCAGGAAAACGGACGTCCGTCCTGGCGCGGCATCTCCAACGTGTGGTGCTGGTGGCTGGCAAGCTCGTGCACAGAGGCTGGCGCGCCATGCTCTTTCAGGTAGGCGGGCGATGCGCAGAGATAACGGGGCATCATGCCGAGTCGCGTGGATACGAGGCTTGAATCCGGCAGGGAGCCGATGCGTATGGCGCAATCCACGCCCTCCTTGACCATGTCGGTCAGGCGCGTCGTCAGGTTGAGCGTCATCCGTATTTCCGGGTAGCGGGCGACAAAGACAGGCAGGACTTCGCTCAGTACATTCACGCCGAAACCGATGCCGGCACTGATCTTGATATGCCCCCGGGGCATGCCGGCGATGCCGCTCACATATTGCGCGGCATTGTCCAGCCCTTCGAGCAAGGTCGTGCACCGCTCGTGCAAGGCGCCGCCGGCTGCGGTAAGCACGACGTTGCGCGTGGTGCGCTGGAAGAGGCGCGCGCCCAACGCTGCCTCGAGCTGCATGACAGCGCGACTGACGTTGGATTTCGGCAGGCCCAGCGCCCGGGCCGCCTTGGAAAAGCCGCCGAGCACGGCGACGCGTTCGAACACCCGCAGATGATTCAGGTCGAGCGATTCGATTGTCCCTGTCATGAAATAGTGCTTCCCGTTCGAAAGTCTTCCGCGAGCTCCAGTCCGGGACTAGCCTCGATCGATATCGGCAATCCCTGCATCGATTGTGTCACCAGCAGGGGCAACGCGCGAGCAGCAGGAGCCTGCGGATGCTGCGCCGCGGAACCCCGGGGTCGCTGGCACAGATGCCTGTTGATCGCGGCATTCACGCCTGGAAGCCGGTTGCAGCAGCTTTGCCATCAAGGGGTTCCCATGAAACGCCTGCTTGCCACGTCATGCATGTTTGTCACCTTGACCGTCGCGGTCAGCGCGGTCGGCGCGCTCGCCGCCACGCGCGACAAAGGCCGCGACACGATGGCACCGGCAAGCCAGGTCGCTGCGCCGACCGACCAGAGCGCGACGTCCCACGGCAGTGTGCGTATCGATGGCCAGACCATTGACTACACAGCGACCGCCGGCACCCTGGTCCTGAGGAACAAGGATCGACAGCCGATCGCGACCATGTCGTATGTCGCCTATGCCAAGAACGGCGTGAAGGATCCCGCTGAGCGCCCGATCACCTTCGTCTACAACGGTGGTCCGGGTTCGGCGACGATGTGGCTGCACATGCTTGCCTTTGGGCCAAAGCGCGTGGTGATCGGCAATGCGGTGGCGGGCACGCCTGCGCCCTTTCAGATGGTCAACAACGACGAGAGCCTGCTGGACGCCAGCGACCTGGTCTTCATCGATGCGCCAGGAACCGGGTTTGGCCGGGTGATCGACAAGGACCACGGCGGCGTGGGCACGGCGAAGGACGTGTACGGCTACGACGAGGATGCTGAGGCCTTTGCCCAGTTCATCACCCGGTACCTGACACTCAACAGCCGCTGGAATTCGCCGAAATTCCTGTTCGGTGAGAGCTACGGCACCACCCGCTCGGCCATTCTGGCGAACATACTGGAGAGCGATGACAGCGTCCGCCTGAACGGCGTGCTGCTGCTGTCCACGGTTCTGGATCGTCCCCTCAGCGTCAATGACCCGAAGCTCAATCCCGGCACCAACCTGCCCTACGTGCTGGGCCTGCCCAGCTATACCGCCACGGCCTGGTATCACCACAAGCTGCCGCAGCAGCCGGATGACCTGCAGGCGCTGCTGAAGGAAGTCGGGCAGTTCGCAGCCACCGACTACGCGGGTGCGCTTTATCAGGGTGCCGAACTTCCCGGTGCCACAAGACAACAGATCGCCGAGAAGCTGCACCAGTACACGGGGCTTCCCACCGCCTACATACTGACTGCGGACTTGCGCATCGCCGGCAATGAGTTCGCGCAGGAGTTGCTGCACGACGAGGGCATGGTGACCGGGCGGCTCGACTCGCGTTACAGCGGGCCCGCGCTGGATGCCCTGGCCCGCGCCTCCTCGTACGATCCGATGAACGCCTCGATCGGCGCGCCGACGGTCGCCGAGTTCGATGGCTACATGCGCAACACCCTCGGCTTCGGCAAGGGCATGATCTACAACACCCACCTCAACGTGTCCGGGATGTGGGACTACACGCACAGGCAACCGGGCAGGCGTCAGGCGACGGGCACCTCCAATGTCATGCCCGACCTGGCTTCGGCGATGCAGCACAACCCAAATCTCAAGATCCTGGTCATGGGTGGCTATTTCGACCTGGCCACGCCTTTCTATACCGCACAGTACGAGATGCGCCAGCTGCCCATGCAGGCATTTCTGCAGAAGAACATCAGCTACCGGTTCTTCCCGTCAGGGCACATGGTTTATCTGGACCCGGCATCACACAAAGGTCTGCATGACGCGTCAGCGGCATTCATCAGGGCCAACTGCAAAAAATAATGGCAGCGACACAGCCTGACCACGTCGGGCTGACCATGCCGGCGCCGGTATGGATTTTCAGGCGCGGGACTCGCTGGCAGCTGTTTCGCATTTGGTTGAGTGTGTCAGACCACCGGAAGAGGGCAGGCCATGGGCAAGGGCAATTATTTCCCGAGCGCAGGATTGATCATCACTCTGTGTCTGGTCGTACCGCCTGTTTTTGCGGCGACCGTGCCCTCAACGGAGCTGGCCAGTGCTGCGCAGTGGCGCAGCATAGGTCCGTACAGGGGCGGCCGCGTGACCTCGGTGGCCGGCGTTGCCGGTCAAGAGAATCTGTATTACATGGCCACCGCGGGCGGAGGGGTGTGGCAGAGCGACGATTACGGGAACAACTGGAGAAATATCTCCGACAAGGACTTTGGCACGGGCAACATCGGCGCCATCGCAGTTGCCCCTTCCAATCCAGAGATCATCTATGTGGGCACGGGTGATCCGGCCGGGCGCAACACCATCCTGACCGGCGATGGCATGTACAAGTCCACTGATGGCGGAAAATCCTGGACTCATATTGGCCTGGAGAATACCAGGATCATCAGCTGGATCATCGTGGACCCCAAGGATGCAAACGTTGTCTATGTTGCCGCAATGGGCAATATGTGGGCGTCCAATCCCGAGCGTGGCGTGTACAAAAGTGAGGATGGTGGCGCGACGTGGAAGAAGGTCCTGTTCGTGGATGACAAGACCGGCGCCATTACCCTGGCGATGGATTCATCCAATCCGCAAGTACTGTACGCGTCGACGTGGGAGGTCTACCGCCGCCCCTGGATGCTCTCGAGTGGAGGACCCGGAAGCAGGCTCTATAAAAGCACCGACGGTGGCACCACGTGGACCAATATTTCGCACAACACGGGGTTGCCTGAGAGCCTCTGGGGAAAGGTGACGGTGGCTGTTGCGCCGAGCGATCCGAATGTTGTGTACACATTGATGCAGGCCAAATATCAGGGCGAGATAGGAGGCCTGTTTCGTTCCGATGACGCAGGGCAAAGCTGGAAACTGGTGAACAACAGCCCGGCCATCACGCAACGTGCAATGTATTACATGAGGGTGTACGTCGATCCCAAAGATCCCAATACCATCTTCATTCCCAACACCAGCATCCAAGTTTCCCATGACGGCGGCAAGACGCTGAGCAGAATGCAGCCGCCCCATGGGGACAACCACGCATTTTGGTTCAACCCGGACAACCCGCAGATATTCATCGAGGGGAACGATGGCGGCGCGACCGTGACGCGCGATGGCGGCCGGACCTGGAGCTCCGAACTCAACCAGCCAACCGGGCAGTTCTATCACGCGAATCTCGACGCTGAGTTCCCGTTCAACATTTATGCATCCCAGCAGGACGATGGTTCGTACGTCGGGCCGAGCGCCGTCGCAGCCGGCGGCCTTCCACCGACGTGGCCCCGTGTCGCGGGCGGCGAGGCCAGCTGGGTGGTACCCAAGCCCAATGAACCGTGGATTACGTTCGCTGCCAATTACTACAGCGATGAGTTCCAGGGCAACCGACGCACTGGACTGGTCACCCAGGTGAGTCCGTGGCCCGAATTCAAGTTTGGTTTGGCCGGCACCGAGATCAAGTACCGCTGGGGCTATTGGTATCGGCCAGCTGTATTCGCGCCACACAACCCGAACAGGTTGCTGGTCGGTGCGAACGTGGTGTTCGAGACGTCGGACGCAGGCGTCGTGCCGTGGAAGCAGATCAGTCCCGACTTGACGCGCAATGACAAAAGCAAGCAGCAGCGTTCGGGTGGGCCGATCAGCGCAGACATGGTCGGTCAGGAGATGTTTGACACACTCTCCTCGATCGCCGTCTCGCCGCTGACCGACGATACTATCTGGGCCGGTTCTGACGATGGCCTGGTCCATGTGACCACCGATGGCGGTGCCCACTGGAGCCAGGTGCGGCCGTCCAGGCTGCCGACCTGGTCCACGGTGACGTGCATCGAACCCTCGCACACCGAAGCGGGCACAGCCTATGTGTCGGCGAGCCGCTACCAGTGGGGTGATTTCCATCCCTATGTGTACAAGACCACCGACCACGGCAAGCACTGGACGGAAATCACTGCCGGGTTGCCGCCCGACCAGTACGTCACCAGCGTACGCGAGGACCCAAATGCGCCCAACCTGCTGTTCGTCGGGACCAGCAAGACGGCATACATGAGTCTGGATGGTGGTGCGCACTGGGAGCCACTCACACTCAACCTGCCGACAGTACAGATAACGGACATAGAGATTCAGCCCGAACAGCACGCGGTGGTGCTTGCAACGTATGGGCGCGCGTTCTGGGTGTTGGACCAGCTTCAGTACCTGGAACAACTCGGCACGGCCCAGGTGTCGAAAAATGCCCCGTATCTGTTCAAGCCGCAACAGACATGGTTGGTGAAACGCAGCGTCGGTGGATCCGGTGGCGCAGAACATAATGAGGGTGAAAACCTGCCCCCGGGCTTGACGGTATTTTTCCACTTGCCGGCCGATTACGACGGTCACACGCCGGTCAAGCTGAGCTTTACGGATGCAAGTGGCAAGCTGATCAACAGCATCCTGCCGCGCGAGTCCGACAGCGATACGCAGGTGGCGCACGCAGCTGCGACCAGGCTGCATCCGGGGATGAATCACATCCTGTGGAATTTGCGCTATCCAACCGCAACAAAGGTGAAGGGGGCCTATCACGCGGGCCGTTCTGTCACTGTACCGATCGGCCCGGAAGTGGTGCCCGGAACGTACTATGCCGAGCTGACCTACAACGGGCAGAGTTGGCGCCAGCCGTTTGTGGTCAAGCTCGATCCGAGGCTCGACACGACGCAGTCGGCGCTGGAGCAGCGCTTTGACCTGCTGATGCGGATCCAGGCAGCCATAAACGAGCTGGACATCACGCTGAATCAGGCGACTGCTCTGCGCAGTGGCCTTGAACAGGCGGTGCGTGGCCGACAGGCATCGGCGAACGAGCAACGATCCGTGCTGGCGGACCTCGATCGCGACATCGATGCCGTGATCAATTTCAGGATCCAGTCCAGCAGGG
Organism: Lysobacterales bacterium; assembly: GCA_017305055.1. Taxonomy (GTDB): domain Bacteria; phylum Pseudomonadota; class Gammaproteobacteria; order Xanthomonadales; family Rhodanobacteraceae; genus Rhodanobacter. Next base: position 54,320 of record JAFKMZ010000017.1, on the reverse strand, counting down.
GATTTGACGTGTATCCCCCCCGGTTGCGCAGTTGGCTGAGTGCGATCTACAACCGCGTGGATTTTGCGTTTGTGCAGCCGACCGCCGAGATGAAGCAAGTGGCCAATGAATATATTGGCAACGAGCGGGACGGGGTGGCACGACTGAGGGCGGATATTGCGCGAGCCAATGCGCTGCTTGCGCGTGGCGAACATCCAGCAGCTTCAAGGGGCGGGTGACTGTGGAGACAACCAGCGAGACACGACGCGTGGAAAAGGAGCGCCCTGCTGCCGCGAGCAGGGGGTTGGTGCGGACCTTGGGCGTTGCCGTCGTGGCGCTGTCGGCAGTTGCCCAGGAATATGGCAGCGGCATCAACTTCGTCATGCCGCGCAGCCTGGAAAGTTATCCGGGCGCCGAGGGACTGGTGCCGCTGGCGATGCTGGTGGCCGGCCTCGTGCTCATTCCCGAGGTCGTGCTTTTCGCCCGCTACTCGGCAGTGATGCCACGCGCGGGCTCCACCTACGTGTGGCTGACACGTGGGCTCGGTCCGTACATTGGATTTGCGGTCGCCTTCCTCTGGTTCGTCGGAATCTGCGGGGCCACCGGCTTCCTGGCATATGCCACCGGTACTTTCATCGGTGATGCCGCGCAAGCAAGCGGTTTCACGACGCAATGGTTCACGACGCGCAGCGGGCATCTGATTACGGGCCTCACCGCGATCTGGTTGATCACCGCGCTGCACCTGAGCGGCGTCAAGAACTATGGCTACCTGATCTACGCGGCCGGCGCCTTGGTGACCATCGCGGCGGGGATTGTCATCGTGACTGGCTTCGCCACCGCGCCCGCGAGCGCGCTGGCCCGACTGGGCGACGTGGTTGGCTTTCACCCCACGCCACGACCATCCAGCCCCTCGTTTGCAGCGTTTGTTTCGGTGGTCGGCCTGTTCATGTTTGCCTATGGCGGGCTGGAGGCATCCACCTCGCTCGGCGGGGAAGTTGCCGACGCGCGTCGGAACATGCCGCGCGGCATCGTCGCCGGCTGGGCCATTGCCCTGGTGCTCTACACCCTGGTCTCGTATGCGCTGTTCCACGCGGTGCCGTGGTGGAGCGCACTGCCGATACTCGAGTCCGGTTACGGGTACATGCTCACGACGCCCGCGTTGATCGGGCTGCTTGCGCCGCGCGCCATCGCCGTGTTCCTCAACATCCTGGTGGCGGTCATCGTGGTCAAGACCATTGCGCCACAACTGCTCGACGCCAGCCGCTTCCTGTTTGCCTGGGCAGAGGACGGATTCATCCCGCGCCGCTTCGCCACCACCAATGCCGCGCATGCGCCGGCGTCGGCCATCGTGCTGGCCGCCAGCCTCAGCTGCCTGTTCCTGATCGATGCCGTATTCGGCGGCTGGCAGATCGGCGTGACCCTGCGCGCAGTCAGTATCGCGATCGTGTTCTCGACTCTGGGACTGGCGACCGTGCTGCTGGCCTGGTGGCCGAGCTGGCGCCGGGCGCGCACGTTCGCACCGGATTGCACGCGTGGCGTCTTCGTGAAGGTCATGGCCGTGTGCGCCGTAATCATCGGCGTAATCCTCATCGTGTCCGTCATCCACCAGCGCGGCACGGACTGGTACTTCCAACCCTGGTTCCAGCTCGCAGTGGCGGCGCTTGTTTCCGTCCTGTTGGCCATTGCGGCAAACAGGCGCGCAAGCTTGCGTGGCGACGATTTTTTTGCCCGTTTCCGGGTTCCACCATCCCAGTAATCCGGAAACTTTCTTTGGAGAAGACTATGAAGTTGTTGGATCTGCCGCGTCGGATTTATACCGAGTTCGCTACCCCGCTTGAACCCATGCCGCGCCTGAGCAAGGCGCTGGGCGGTCCGGAGATATGGATCAAGCGCGACGACCAGCTGGGTCTTGCCGGCGGCGGCAACAAGACCCGCAAGCTCGAATATGTGATGGCTGAGGCGCTGGCCGCGGGCGCAAAGGCAGTCATGACCGTAGGTGCCGTGCAGTCCAATCATTGCCGGCTTACGCTGGCTGCCGCGAGGCGCGAAGGACTGAAGTGCTACCTGGTGGTCGAGGAACGGGTCCAGGGCAGCTACTCGCGCGAGGCCAGCGGCAACAATTTCCTCTTTCACCTGCTTGGGGCGGAGCGCCTCTTTGTCTCGCCTTTCGGTGCGGACATCAAGCAGTCGATCGCCAAGGCACGTGCGGCGGTCAAGCAGGAAACCGGTGCCGAACCGTGGTTCATTCCCGGTGGCGCGTCCAATCCCCTTGGAGCGACAGGCTACGCTGCTGCGGTGCTTGAACTGCTTGGCCAGTGCCAGCAGCGGCAGCTTGCCTTCGACGACATCGTCGTCGCGAGCGGCAGCGGTGGCACACACGGTGGATTGCTTGCCGGCAAAGCGCTGTTCAACTGGCCCGGAAGGATCCTGGGCATCAGCACGCGTCACCCTGAGTCGGTGCAGGCGGCGCATATCGCCGGGCTTGCGCGCGAGACGCTGGCCTTCCTGGAAAGCGACGCGGCGATTCCGGATGCATGGGTGAGCGTTGGTGACGAGTGGGTCGGGCCGGGCTACTCGATTCCCGATGCGTCGACGCTCGAGGCAGTCAATCTTTTTGCCAGTGAGGAAGGGATCCTGCTCGATCCGACCTACACCGGCAAGACCGCCGCCGGACTGATCGGCATGATCCGGCGCGGGGACTTCTCCGCAGACGACAAGGTGCTGTTCTGGCACACCGGCGGTTGGCCGGCCTTGTTTGCGTACGGCAAGGATTTCCCACCGAACAGACCGAGCGCATCGGTTTGAGCCAGGGGCATACGACGATGCGCCGTGCCGGCGTGCTGGGAGGTATGGGCCCGGAGGCTACGCTGGCCTTTCTCGGGAAGTTCCATGCACGCACGCGTGGGCGCGACGAGCAGGAGCGCCCACCCCTGCTGGTCGACATTGACCCTACCGTCCCTGACCGGAATCTGGCCTGGCGCGGGCAAGGTCCCAGCCCGGCCGCCGCGATTGCGGGGATGGGGCGCCGCCTCAGGCATGCCGGCGCGGATTTTTGCGTCATCGCATGCGTCACCGCCCATGGCTACGTGGAGCGCTTTGAAGAGGAGGCCGGTCTGCCGCTCATCCGCATGCCTGACGTCATCGCGGATGCGCTGGCCACGGAGGGGCGTGCCGACGGATCGGTTGGCCTCCTGGCAACCACGACCACGATCGAGATGAAGCTGTTCCAGCAGGCGTTCGCGGCACGGAACACTGCGCTGGTCGTTCCGGACGAAGGCGCACAGGAAGCGCTGATGCGCGCCATTTACGCAATCAAGCGGGGAGAAGACGCCCGTACAAGTGTCCTTGAGGTGGCAGGGTCCCTCATGGCGCGCGGCGCACGCACGCTGCTCATCGGCTGCACGGACCTCAGTGTCCTTGGCGCGTTGAACTTGGACCGGTGCCGAGTCGTCGATGCACTTGATCTGCTTGCCGATCGCACACTCACCGCGATCGAGGGGAGTGACATCAGTTGAGTTCTGGCTGGCGGCGTGGGCAAAGGACTATGCCCGCTGCGACCTCGGATGGATCCATATCGCATCAGACCTGGGGGCTTGCAATGCACAAGAACACGATCGTCACCATCGTCCTGCCCATTGTCCTTGCGGTAGCCATTCCCGCTGCCGTTGTGGCACAGCCGGCAACCCCGCCAGCTCCTGCCGCGTTCAAGGCCAGGCCACTGGCCAGCGGTCCGGTCAAAGTCGGACCAGCCAGGGGGACACTCGTCGTGGTGGGTGGCGGCGCCATTGGGCCCAGGGTATGGAAGGCCTTTATCGATGCCGCTGGCGGGCCGGATGCGCTCATCCTCGACGTGCCCAACGCCGGTGTCCCCAGCGCCGACGGCAAGGCGCCGGAGAGCGCAGGCCAGCGCTTGCGCGAGAACGGTGCGCGGAATGTCTCCGTGCTCTTCACCAAGGACCGCAAAATCGCGGACAGTGACGCGTTTGTCGCGATCATCAAGAAGGCCGGTGGGATCTGGTTTGACGGCGGCCGCCAATATCTCCTCGTCCAGGACTACGGCGGGACGCAGACCGAACGCGCGTTCAGGGAGGTGCTCAAGCGTGGAGGCGTCATCGGCGGCACTTCGGCTGGCGCTTCCATCCAGGGCGACCTGCTGGTTCGCGGCGCGCCATCCGAAGACAACTCCATCATGGACTATCCCGGGTCCGATACGGGCTTCGGCTATCTCCGGAACGTGGGTATCGATCAGCACGTTGTTGCCCGGTCGCGCCTGCCCGACCTGGCCAACGCCATCATTCCGAAGTATCCGCACTTGCTGGGTATCTCGGAGGACGAGGGAACGGCGTGGGTCATCCGGGGTGACACTGCGCACATCGTCGGGCGCAACAAGGCGTTTGTCTACAACGGCAATGACCCGACGGACCCGGGAGCTCCGTTCCTGACGCTGTATCCCGGCGACCGGTACGATCTGTATGCACGGCGGGTCATCGGCCGTGCGGCTGACCATTCGCCGGTGAAGCCGCCGGACATCACGGCACTGCTCGGGAAATACAGTGCACCTGCCGCGGGTGGCGCCACGGTGCTCGTGGCGCGGGACGGCAACGTGCTCGTCGACCGTGCGTTCGGTATCCCTGCGCAGCCCCGGTACATGCCGAGAACGACGGTGCCGCAGTTCCAGCTCGGGCACATCACGGCAGTGTTCAAGGCGCTTTGCGCGCAGCTGCCCCCCGGGACCAGCGCGAACGAGGGCAGGGCGGCGGCCGCTGCGCCATCGCGACTTCAGGGTTGCGTCACGCAACTCTCCAAAGCGGTGGGCATGCATCGGACCGTCGCCAGCAACGACGAAATCCAATCCAACGTTGACGAGCTCTACCGCCTCTCACTCGGCCTCGAGGTGCCGACGACGTGGCCCAACGTCGACTACGCAAAAGGATGGACGGCGGACACGTACCGGGGCCTCCAGCGCCTGGCGTCCTATGCGACGCCAGACGGCAAGCGGGCAGCCTTCGTTCGCGTTCCCTCCCGTCACGTGACAGTCGTCATCCTGACCAACGACGCGGACGCCGACGCGCGCCAGATGTCTGAACGCATTCTTGACCAGCTTCTCGGCGCTTCGTGATGCGTGGGGTCACAGGACGTCCCTGTCATCGCGCGGTGTTCGCATTGGAATTCGCGGCATCGTCCCTCGGCGCCGATACACCGCGGGACGGCTCTGCCTGCGGGAACCGCATAAGACCTGCATTGGCGCGGGCAGGGCCAAAGTCCGCTGCTGCGGCCGAGGGTTGAATACGCCGACGGTTGCGTGCGGCGTAATCCCCTGACCTGCGGCACACGGGGTCACCTGAGTAATGCACATCCAGCCCGGGCCATACCACTGACATTGGTGGCGGCCTGTTCGGAAGCTTTTGCCTCAAATCCAGGAAACTCGAATGAATCCCAAGATAAAGAACCTTTCATCGGCTGTGCATGCGGCACTGGCATTGGGCACAGTGCTGGCCATGGCCGCATCGGGTACGGCGCTGGCACAGGATGTGACCAGCGCGCAGGGCGCCCCCCCCCAATGCGCAGAACGCGAAGGAATTGAAGAGCGTCGTGGTGACGGGGTCGCTGATTCGGCGCGTCGATCTGGAAACAGCCAACCCGGTAGTTACCGTCGATCGGGCTGCCATCGTCGCCAGTGGCAAAATGACCGTGGGCGATCTGGTCCAGGATCTGCCTTCCATGACGGGTGGCCACCAGAATACCCAGGTCAACAATGGCGGTGGTCCCGGCAGCACGACCATCAGTTTGCGCGGCCTTGGGTCGAAGCGCTCGCTCATCCTGGTCGACGGCCATCGCGTGGTCAGTGATGACGTGAACAGCATTCCCTCCAGCATGATCGAGCGTATCGAGGTGCTGACGACGGGAGCGACGGCCATCTACGGCTCCGATGCGATTGGTGGTGTGGTCAACTTCATCACGCGCAAGAATTATCAGGGTGCGCAATTCTCCGTGGACTACGGCAAGTCAGGACACAACGATGGTGCGCGGAAGGGTTATACGTTCACGTTCGGTCAGACCTCTGACAGGGGCAGCATCGTCGGGGGTGTTGAATACCACAGGCAGGAGGCCATCCTGGGCGCTGACCGTGACTTCACCAAGAACACGATTACAGTCAGCGGTACCCCGACGCGACCCATTCAGCAATTCATCGGTGGTTCCACATCGTCTCCATACGGCTATTTGCAAATCCCGCCTGCCTTCAAGTCATCATTTCCTGGTTGCAAGTCGAACTTTCTGGCACGCAACCCAGGTACGGATGGCATGGATCCAGTTGCTGACTACCATTGCTATCAGACCAGCGGCCCAAATACCGACAAGTACAATTTCGCGCCGACCAACATTATCTCCCAGCCGCAGGAACGCACCAATCTCTTCGTACTTGGGTCGTATGCACTGACGGATCATGTCTCTGCCTATCTGGATGCCTATGTGAGCAAGACCAAGGCTGCCCACCAGTTGGCGCCGGGTGTCTTTACCAGCGCCCATGGTGTCGATATATCCCCCGACAACTACTGGAACCCGTTTGGCGTCAATTACAGTTCGAAAGGTTTCAAATACGGGGCGCGCCTGGCGTCAGGGGGGCCGCGCGGAACCAACTATGCAGTCTCCGTTGGACAGTTCAGTACGGGCTTCAAGGGTGACCTGATGATATTCGACCAGGACTGGAACTGGGATGTCGGCATGGATTATGGCCACAGCAGTCAGGTGAGAACGAATACCGGGCTGCCGAACACGGCCAAGCTGTATCTCGGCCCGTCGTTCCTGGATCCGGCGACCGGTGTGGTTACGTGCGGTACGCCTGGTGCGCCGATCCCGGGCTGCGATGGGAACTTCAATCCTTTCGTTCTGGACGCTCCAGGCTCGGTGGCGGCGTTGCTTGCGGCGGAAGTGCCTGCAATCAACAACTCGTACAGCCAGCAGAAGATATGGCGTGCCAATGTGAATGGCGGCTTGTTCAACCTGCCGGCCGGGACGGCCCAGTTGGCCTTGGGGGCCACTTACCGGAAAGAGCGTACGGTATCGCGGATTGACCCGATGCTGGTGCTTGACCCGAACACGGGCACCTGCATTCTTGGCACGAGCTGCGCATCGGGGTTGCAGGGTGGCTTCAACGTCAAGGAACTCTACGGTGAACTGTTTGTGCCGGTGCTCACCGACCTTCCCGGCGTTCGCTCATTGAACGTGACCATCGGTGACCGCTATTCCCGTTACAGCACGTTTGGCAGTGCCAACACCAAGAAGTTTGCGGTGGAGTGGAAGCCGATCGACGATCTGCTGCTGCGCGGAACGGTAGCCGAGGTCATCCGGGCACCGGACATCAATGAAGTGTTTGGTGCGGCGGGTTTCGATTCGCCATACGCCGCGAGCGACCCATGCGATGGCTATACGGGCAACCCGGTCAATCATGGCTGCGTCAACGTTCCCACCGACGGCAGCTTCATCGACACGCAGACAACGAGCAACAACCAGTTGTCGGTTACCTCGTCGGGTTCCAAATATGCCGGGTTTCCGATCAAGCCCGAGGCGGGCAAGACGTTCGACGTCGGCGCGGTCTACAGCCCGTCGTGGTTGAGCGGGCTGTCGGTGACGGTCGACGCGTGGCATCTGTATCTGAACAACATCATCTCCCGGGTGGGATTGCAAAGCGTGTTGAATTTGTGCACGGCCGGGCAGATGGATTACTGCGCACTGATCAAGCGTATTCCCAGTGGTCCGCAACAGGGACAAATCGCCGTGCAGACCATCGAGCCGACAGGCAACCTGGGCAGCATCAACGTCGGTGGCGTGGATTGGTCAGCGGTATACAGGCTGCCGGACACGGCGATTGGCTCGTTCTCCTTCCTGGTCAACGCAACCTATTTGAAGCGTTATGACCAGAACACCGCGCCGGGTACCCCAGGAAATACGGTTTACCACGATGCCGGCCATGATCTGCCTGGCGGCTCACCTCAAGGGTCGGTATGTCCAGGCGTCGGCTGCCTGTTCCCCCGCATTCGCGCGCAGGGCAGGGTGAATTGGCAAATGGACAACTGGAGCGCTTCCTGGAAGATGCGCTTCATCAACAAGTTCCGGGTGGGTTCGCCTGCTCCGGACCAGGATGTGCATCCGGCCGGTTCGCACCTGGATGGCGTCTTCTTCGACTATCCCTCGACGCTCTACCACGACATTCAGCTCGGCTATGACTTCAAGTCACTGCATACGCGTCTCGATGTTGGTGTCGACAATCTGTTCGACAAACTGCCACCGTACAATTCGGTTGGGTACTATGACCTCAACCCGACGAACTTCGACTACATCGGCCGCTATTACTGGGGTCGCGTCACGGTCAGTTTCTGAGTGGGTCAGGGAGGTTGTATGACGTCATGCAGGAGGCCTTCGCCGCCACGCCCCCTGGGGACGCTGAACGGCTCCCCCTGCTTGGCGACGACCCCACTGACTTCTTGATGGTGGGGCCTGATTTGTCCAACCCAGGGGTTTCATGTGTGGACCCGGATTTGCATGAAGTCCCACTTGGGCAATCAGCGTCTGGTCGTGGACAAGGACGTCCCGATCGTGCGCAAGACGTGCCCGGACCGCGCCGCTCTTCGTCCGCACGGACATCAGCCGGCCAGTTTGCCGCAGTGTTTGACGGGATCTGCCACCGTTGCCTTGTTTCCGCCCACCCCCACACAGGAACTCAACCATGTACCGGAGCCTGATTGTCGCGCTAGCCTGTTTTCTGCCCTTGGCCGTGACCGCGACGGATGCGGTTCCGGCACCCGTGCAGACGGGACTGGCACAAATCCGTGAGGCGGACTTGCGCGCCGATATCGGCTTCCTGGCATCGGACGCCATGAAAGGCCGTCTGGCCATGGAGCAGGGCGACGACATTGCCGTGCAATGGGTCGTTTCCGAATTCACCAAGGCGGGGCTCAAGCCCGCCGCGACAGATGCGCAGGGCAAGGCCAGTTTCCTGCAACCGGTGCCGCTCATCGCGTACTCGCCTGACAGCGAAGCGACCCGACTGGTGCTCGTGCGCAAGGGCAAGCACAGTTCATGGAAAACGCCGGAGGTTTCCGGTCGGTTTCCTGCCGACCTCGACGTGCACGCACCGGTGGTGTTTGCCGGGTACGGCATCACCGACCCGGGCTTGCACTACGACGACTACGCGAACGTGGACGTCAAGGGCAGGATTGTCGTGGTGTTCACCGGGGAACCACAGGAGAACGATCCGAATTCCATCTTCAACGGCAACGGCAACACACGCAATGCCGCAGCCCGGGTCAAGTTGCTCACGGCACAGGCGCATGGCGCGGTCGCCGTACTGATCGCGCCAGTTCCCTCCGGCAGCGCCATGTCACCCATGCAGCGGAGCGCCCGCTACGCCAACGCAGACAAGGGCAAGCCGCACCCCGAGCATGCAACGTTCGCACTGGCGGACGACCAGATCCACATTCCGTCGATGCTGATCTCGTCCGAGGTCATGACCGAGCTCCTGGCCACCAGCGGCAGCACGCCGGTCCAATTGCAGATGGCGATCGACAAGGATCTCAAGCCGGAGTCGCGCGCACTTCCCGACACCGAGGTCAGCCTGCACTTTGCCTCGCGGGTGGAAAAGAAGGGGACGACCTGGAACGTGGCCGGCCTGCTGCAGGGTTCGGACCCCGCACTGGCGGCAGAAACGATCATCATCAGCGGCCATCACGACCACCATGGCGAAAACAAGGATGGTGCGATCTTTCACGGCGCCGATGACAATGCGTCCGGCACGGCGGGCGTGGTCGCGCTCGCCCACGCCTTCATGGCAAACCCGGCGAGGCCGAAGCGCTCGATCCTGTTCGTCGTATTCGGCGCGGAGGAACCCGGACTGCTTGGCTCCTATTACATGGCCGCCCACCCGCTGCGCCCGTTGGCGACGACCCGCGCCGTCATCAACTTCGACATGATCGGTCGCGACGAGAAGCCCAGCATCCAGACCGACGGCATCATGGAAGTGCCGGCCGACACCTCCAACCGGCTGAACCTGATCGGATCGGTCTACAGCCCGGACTACCGACGCACGGTCGGTGAACAGAACGCCCACGTGGGACTGGTCCTCGATGATCGCTTCGATCATGACGCCGTCAACAACGTGTTGTTCCGCTCCGACCAATTCCCGTTCGTGCTGAAGAACATCCCTGCGTTCTGGTGGTTTACCGGATTCCATCCGGACTACCACCGCATTACGGATACGGCCGAAAAGATCGACTACGCGAAGATGGCCAGGATCCTGAGGCTGGCCTATCTGAGCGCCTGGCAGTTCGCCGATGGGCGGCAGCCACCACGTTTCCTGGTCGACCCGAGGGGCAGGGCGAACTGATGTGAATCACCCCGGGGTTTGCGGTGCATGGTCGAGCGATCGGTGTGGAGCCGAGTTCTGCCCGATGTTGCGCGTGGCGGGATGGTACGCACGACGGTGAGTGACCCCAAGGCACCGTGCCGCTGGATCGGGTCAATCGGCAAACAGTCTGCCGAGTGGTTGCGTGTTTTCCGCCGGCTCGCCTTGCTGCGTGCGCTGCAATACGTTCGGCAGGTATTGCGCAGCGAACTGAAGGAAGCTGTCCAGCGCCGGGGTGTGGCCGTGGCGTGAGGGGTAGACGGCGTGAACGTTGCCCGCCGGCAATGACCATGCCTGCAGCAATGGCGCCAGCCGGCCGGCGGCAATGGCCGCCCGGCAGACAAATTGCGGCAGCTGGGCGATGCCGATGCCGCCCACCACGGCCTGGTACAACACGTGCAGATCATCGCTGATCAGGCTGGGATGGTGTTCGACCTGCTGGATACGGCCGTCTGCGGCCTGCAGATGCCAGAAATGCCGGCCTTCGGCGCTGATCACGTCGACGCTGGGCAGGCCCTTGAGCTCCTGAGGCTGGCTTGGGCAACCCAGCCGTTGCAACAGCGCCGGGCTGGCTACCAGGACGTGCGGATCCATGCCGTAGCTGCGCATGACCAGACTGGAATCCTTGATCGAATCGCGCACCCGGAAGGCGATGTCGTAGCCGCCGGCGATCACGTCGACCTGATGGTGGCAGATGTCCAGGTCCACCTGCACATCCGGATGTTGTTTCAGGAAATCGACGAGAACCGGCGCCAGCAACAATTGCGCGAACAGGACCGGACAGGCCACGTGGATGCGGCCGCGTGGTGTGGCCTGGGCATCGTCGATGACACGCTGGGTCTGCTCGGCTGCAGCCAGCAGCAGCCTGCATTGCTCGTAGTAGCGACGGCCGATCTCGCTGACATTGCAGCGCCGGGTGGTGCGCTGGATCAGGCGCACGCCAAGACCGGCCTCCAGACGCGCCACGCGGAAACTCAGTTGCGACTTGGCGACGCCGAGTGCCTTGCTGGCGGCCGTGAACGAGCCCAGCTCGACCACCTGGACGAAGTAATGGATATCGGTCAGATCCTGCATCGGGGGTCCTGGCAGGGTTGCGTTGAGCGGATTCCGGCGGCACCGTGCAATGTATTGCTGCATTGCACGATTTTGTAGGATTGTCCTTACATCTTGAACAATAAACGCAACTTGACGGGCTTATCAATCGGCGGCGGCGAGTGAATACTGGCTGCGTAGCGAAAGCAGGGCGCCTTGGGGGGACGCAGAGGGTGATCCAGGTCAGCCAGGGGACTGCAGAAGATGCGAGTGTTTTCCTTATTTGTCGTGCTCATGGGGTGCCTGGCGATCGGCCTGGCGGGCCTGCTGTCGGAACCGCGTGATGCCGTGGCCCAGGAGATGCCGGCCGCGGCTCCCGTGGCCGTGGCCCACCCGGCATCCGGCCCCACGACCAAGCTCACGCAAAGCGACATCGAGCGGATGTTGCCGGCCACCGACATGGGTGCCGGCGCGGCAACGCCCGCTGGGCATCCGGGTTTCGCGGCGGCAGACGTCAGCCCGGCGACACCCTTCGACGGCGCGTTGATTCCAGTCAATCCGCTGGCCCCGGATGCCGACGCCGTAGGCGCCAAGACCTGCGTGGCCTGCCATGCGCAGGAAAACATCCAGGCCTCACACTCGCTGCATGTGGCCTCGTTCCGCGCCGGGGCTGGCAACACCGGTCCGCAGGCTGCCTGTGAGGCATGCCATGGTCCGGGCTCGGTGCACGCGAAGGATCCAACCAAGCCCGGTTCGATCATCGCCTTTACCCACGACGCCAAGACTCCGCCGGCGGTACAGGCCGGCGTGTGCCTTAGCTGCCATGCCGGCGGCGCCCGGCAGCACTGGACCGGTTCGGTGCACCAGAACCGCGGCCTGTCCTGCACCGATTGCCACAACCCGATGGCCAAGCTGTCGCCCGAAGGCGTGCTGGCCAAGTCCTCGATCAACGAGGTGTGCTCGACCTGCCACCAGGACATCCGCGCCAAGTTCAATCGCCGCTCGCACATGCCGCTGCCGGAAGGGCAGATGGCGTGCACCGATTGCCACAACCCGCACGGTTCGATCACCAAGCCGCTGCTGAAGACCGACACCGTCAACGAGACCTGCTACGGCTGCCATGCGGAGAAGCGTGGACCGTTCCTGTTCGAGCACGCGCCGGTGCGGGCCAATTGCCTCAACTGCCACGACGTGCACGGTTCCAACCAGCAGACCCTGCTGGTGGCGCCGATCCCGATGCTGTGCCAGCAGTGCCACACCATGACCCGGCACCCGAACGACCTGCAGACGGCGGCCGGGCTTGGCACGGGCCCGCATCCTGACGAGCGGATCATGGGGCGTGGCTGTCTCAGTTGCCATACCAACATCCACGGGTCGAACAATCCGTCCGGACCCAAGTTCCACAAGTGACGGAGGCGGCAATGCGTGCGCTGAAAGCAAACCGCATGGCACCCAGGGCGCTGACCCTGGCATTGGCCCTGGGCCTGTTGACCGGTGTCCTGGGTGCGCAACCGGCACTGGCCAGCGACACCAGCGGCACCATGCGGGTCGGCGACATGCAGTATGGCAATGGCCTGGACCCGCGCGGCTGGACGCCGATGCTGTATCCGGCGGACCCCGACGGCATGTCCTACCTGCACGCCGGCATGCTGCGCACGCCGACCGGCATGCTGTATCCGTATCCGCCGCTGGTCGACCCGGGCAAACCGCTGGGGCAGGGTGACTGGACCTGGGACGGGCTGCTCGAGTTTGGCTATCTGCATGTCGGCGGGGACCGCGACGCCGAGTATTTCCGCCAGTACGACGGCTGGAAGAGCGGCGCCGTGCTGGGCCTGTTTGCGCTGGATTTCAACAACCGCCAGACCGGCAGCTACGTGGATTTGCGCGGCAGCCGGATCAGCGGCAATGACCAGTATTACCGCCTGCGTGGCGGCAGGTACGGCAGCTTCCGCATCGAGGGCTTTTACCGCGACATGCCACACACCGTGTCCACCAGCGCCTTCCCCATCTGGAACGGCGTGGGCACGAGCGATTTGACGCTGCCGGCACCGCTGGTGCCTGGTGCCAGCACCCCGGCCCAGGTCGCCGCGGTCTCGGCTGCCGAACCCCGGCGTGACATCGGGCTTACCCGTACCCGCGCGGGCCTGAGCTACGAGGGAACACTGTTTCGCGACTGGATCGGCTCGGCCGGCATCACCAACGAGAAGCGCAGCGGCACGCGCCTGTGGGGCGGGTCGATGTTCTTCAATTATCCCTTCCCGGACAACGGCGGCGTGCTGGAGACAGTGCGTCCGATCGACTTTCGCACCACCGACGTCAACCTCAGCCTGCGCCGCGTGGGCAAGCTCTGGCACTTCCTGGCGACCTACAACGGCTCATTCTTCCGCAACCACAAGGACCACCTGAACTTCCAGAGTCCGTTTGCGCTGTGGAACGTGGTCGGCACGCCTCAGGTCGCCGACATCAAGTTCGGGCAGTTTTCGCTGGAGCCCGACAACGACTACCACAACGTGCGCCTGGACTTGTCGCGCGAGCTGAAGGGGAATGGCCAGCTCACCATGGCCGGCGCCTGGGGCACGATGCGCCAGAACGACGCGTTGCTGCCGCCGACCAGCTGCACCGGCGTCGGCGGCGTCTTCATCGCACCGCCGGCGGACTTCACCTTCCAGTGCGCAAACTGGAACACACCGGCGGCGCTGTCGCAGCGCAACGCGAATGCGCGCATCGACACCGGCCTCCTCGATGTACGCGCGACCTTCCGGCCCACACCGACCTTTGGTTGGCACGCCGGGCTGCGCTGGTATCGCGAGAACAACAAGACCCGCTACCTCGCCTACAACCCGCTGACGGGCCAGTACGGCTACATCTCCGAGAACGGCTCCCAGGGCAGTGTGGTGCCGGGTGAGGTCGGCCTCTTCGATCCGACCAACCCCATGTTCTGGTCGTCCAATTTCACCGTGCGCAATGCACCGTTCGGCTATACCGATTCCATCCTCGAACTGGGCGGCGACTGGCAGTTTGGCCGCAAGTCCTCCCTTGGCGTCACCTACACCTACGACCACAACCAGCCCAAGTACCGCGAGCGCAAGCGCGTCGACGACCAGCGCATCAAGTTCGACTGGGTCAGCCGCGATGTCGTTGGCGCCACGGTGCGGCTGAGCTGGGAGTACGCCAGCCGCGACGGCGATGCCTACCATTACGATCCGTACGAGCAGTTCTTCTCCGAGTCACTTCCTGGCTTCGTCATGCCCGCGGTTGGCCTGCCGGCGCACACGGTGGCCGAGATGCGCAAGTACGACCTCTCGGACCGCACCGAGAGCAAGGCCCGCGCCATCGTCACCGTCCCCTGGGGCGAGTCGGCGACCCTGTCCGCCACGTTCTATGGCAACCGCGACCAGTACGCCGCCTTGATCGGCCGCCAGGACACGCAGACCACCGGGGCCACCCTGCAATGGGATTGGCAGCCGGCCCCGACGACGACGCTCAATGCCTACGTGGGCATCGAAGGCTCGCGCATGGGCATCAGCAATGTCGCCGACAACGAGGCCCTGGTCGGCGCCAACATCGGCCAGACCGATCCGCATCTGGGTGGCCCGCTGTATCCCTACGCCAACCAGTGGTGGGAATACGACCGCGAGAGCAACCGCGATGCGGGTTTGAGCTTCAGCCATGATTTTGGCCGCATGCGCTTCGACCTCAGCTACAACTACACCGGCTCGAGCGGCCACGTGGGCTACAGCTATGCCGGAATCGGCGCGTTGGCCTACCGCGACCCGGCCGGCGTGGCGGCGGCCGGCCTCGGGTTCCCCGACAACAAGTACCGCAGCAACACCCTGGATCTCGGCTTGAGCTTTCGCGTCAATCCCAGCGTGGGCGTGCGCCTCTTTGGCCGCTACCAGACCGGAGCCTTCAGCGACTGGCACTACGCCGGCTTCCAGCAGACGCTCAGTTACGACCACCGCATCTACACCGACCGCGGTGGGCAACTGCACTACGACGTCAGCATGGTTGGGCTGATGCTCGAGCTCAGGCTGTGAGGGGGCCGGCATGACTCTACACGTCAAGATCCTGCTGACCGGCGTACTGGTGCTGGCGGCTGCCGTCACCGACGGCACCGTGGCGCAGCAGGCCGCAGATGTCGCCGACGCCGCGCCGATGGCCACGCCAACCGCCGCGCCGCTGGATCTGCGTCGCATGCAGCCAATCCACGGCGACGCGCAGGCGGGTGCCGGCAAGGCTGCCGTCTGCGCGGCCTGCCATGGCGCGCAGGGGGTGGGCATTGCGCCGAACTTCCCGAACCTGGCAGGACAGTCGGCCACCTACCTGTACGTCCAGCTGCGCGAGTTCCACGCCGGTGAGCGCAACGATCCGGTCATGACGGCCCAGGCGACGATGCTGAGTGACACCGACATGCGCGACCTTGCCGCTTACTTCGCCGCCATGCCGCCCAAGGCTGCCGGACCAGGAGCGGCCGGTTCGCGCGGGGAACAGTTGTATCTGGCCGGCGATCCGGCCAAGGGCATCCCGCCCTGCCAGGGTTGCCATGGCCCGACGGGCATGGGCCCCGAGCCGCATCGCAGCAGCGCGCCGCAGCCGCCTTGGGCCACCTTCCCGCACCTGCGCGGGCAACCGAGCCTGTACCTGGCCAAGCAATTGGCCGACTACAAGGATGGTGCGCGGGCCGGCAGCAGCAACGCGAAGGTCATGCAAGGTGTCGCGCAGACCCTGGACGACGATGACCTGAAAGCGCTGTCGGTCTATCTGTCCAGCTTCTGACGGCACTGCGTGCAGTGGGACCGATGTCATCGATGTATTGGCTGGCGCCGCTCGATGTGGTCCGATCCGCACGCGCGGCATGTATCACCTTGCGCGTGGGGTCAGTTCTTCATTTGCGGGGCGCCGCGAGCAGGAGTGGCACGACCTCGTGCAGCGCCGTGGCCAGCAGCGTGCGATCCAGATCCGGCTCGCGGGTCTCCCGCACCTTCAGGCCCTCGACCAGGCATTGCAGGATCAACGCCCGCCGCGGTGCCAGCGTGGCGGGCAGGCCCTGGCCGCCGCTGCCCGTTGGGCGGGACAGCCAATCGATCAGGCCCGTACGCAGCGTGTCGTCAAATTCGTCCAGGGCGGCCGCCACGGCGGGATCGCGGGTGGCCTCGGCGGAGATCTCCAGCAGCAGCGCGGCGTTCATGCCGTGTTCGCGCTGGGCGTTGGCTGTCCCATAGTGTGCGGCGATTTCCGCTGCCAGGTCGACCTTGCGGTTCAGGCTGAGGTCGCCACGCAGCATTTCCAGTTGCTGGCGCACGATGGCCAGGATGATGGCGTTCTTGCTTTCGAAGTAGCGGTAGATGAGTCCCGCGCTCATGCCGGCAGTCTCGGCGATGCTGGCCATGCTGGCGCCGTGGAACCCGTACTCGATGAAGCACTGCTGTGCGGCCAGCAGGATGCGCCGGCGTTGCGCATGGATGCGGGCCTCTGCCTTGCTGCTGAGGGGTTTCACGCTCATGGTCTCCTACCCATCCGGGCCGCCACGCACGGGTTGCCGTGCGTGGCAGCAGGTTTGCCTGGTCGGTGCCGCAGTGGTCAGTATGCGCGGCGCGGCAGGGAGTCTACTCATGGGTGTCCTCGCCTGTGGCGGCGGGCGTGGGCTCCGAGGCCTGCGCCTTGCCGGCAAACAGGCGCTGCACCACCACGAAGAACAGCGGGATGAAAAACACGCCGAGCAGGGTGCCGACCGCCATGCCGCCCAGCACGCCGGTGCCGATCGCGCGCTGCGCACCGGAGCCGGCGCCGGCGGCAATGGCCAGCGGCAGCACGCCCAGGCCGAAGGCCAGCGAAGTCATGATAATCGGGCGCAGGCGGTCGCGCACCGCGTGCATGGTGGCGCTGATGAGCTCCATGCCGCTTTCCAGGTTGGCCTTGGCGAACTCGACGATCAGGATGGCGTTCTTGCTGGTCAGGCCCACCGTGGTGAGCATGGCCACCTGGAAATACACATCGCGCTCCATGCCCAGCAGGGTGTTCGCCAGGGTGGCGCCGAGGATGCCCAATGGCGCCACCAGCAGCACGGCGGTCGGCACCGTCCAGCTCTCATACAGGGCGGCCAGGCAGAGGAAGACGATCATCAGGGACAGCGTGTACAACAGTGGTGTCTGCGCGCCGGCCTGCCGTTCCTGGTAGGAGAGCGCGGTCCACTCGATGCCGAAGCCTGGCGGCAGTTCGCTGACGATGCGTTCGATCTCCGCCATCGCATCGCCGGAGGACACGCCAGGCGCACCCTGGCCCTGGATCTCCATCGCCGACACGCCGTTGTAGCGTTCCAGGCGCGGCGAGCCATATTCCCAGTGCGAGCTGGCGAAGGCCGTGAACGGCACCATCTCACCCTGTGCGTTCTTCACCGACCAGCGGCGGAAATCCTCCGGCACCATGCGCGCTTCCTGTTCGGCCTGCAGGTAGACACGCTTGACGCGGCCGCGGTCGATGAAGTCGTCGATGTACTGTCCGCCCCACGCGGCGGCCAGCGTGCCGTTGATCGCGTCCATGGTCAGGCCCTGTGCCGCAGCCTTCTCCGTGTCGACATCGACACGCAGCTGCGGGGTATCCTCCTGGCCATTCGGGCGCACGGCCACCAGCAGCTTGCTCTGCGCCGCGGCGCCCAGCAGCTGGTTGCGCGCGGCCAGCAGGGCTTCGTGGCCATGGCTGCCGTTGTCCTTGAGGAAGAACGAGAAGCCCTCGGCCGTGCCCAGCTCAGGCATCGCCGGCGGCGCGAACACGAAGGCCATGGCATCCTTGATCTGCATCAGCGCTCCCATGCCGCGGGCGGCGACGGCATCGGCGCGTAGTTCCGGCGCGCTGCGTTCGCTCCAATCCCTGAGCTTGATGAAGGCCATGCCGTTGTTCTGGCCCATGCCGGCGAAGCTGAAGCCCTGCACGCTGAACACCGATTCGACCGCGGCCTGCTCGTGTTCCAGGAAGTAGTTCTCGATCTTCTCGATCGACGCCACCGTGCGCTCCTGGGTCGCGCCGGCCGGTGCCTGCACCAGGGACAGCAGGGCGCCCTGGTCTTCGCCGGGCAGGAACGAGCTGGGCAGGCGCACGAACAGCACGCCCATGACCACGACCATGCCGGCAAAGATCGCCATGAAGCGCTTCGGGCGACCGAGGATGCCGCGCACGCCGCGCTGGTAGTTGTCACTGGTGCGGTCGAAGCTGCGGTTGAACCAGTTGAAGAAGCGTCCGGCAAGGCCGGCGTGGGCGACATGGTGCTCGCCCTTGCCGAGCGGCTTGAGCATGGTCGCGCACAGCGCCGGGGTCAGCACGATGGCCACCAGCACCGACAACGCCATGGCCGAGACGATGGTGGCCGAGAACTGCCGGTAGATGATGCCGGTGGAGCCTGACATGAAGGCCATGGGCACGAAGACCGCCGAGAGCACCAGACCGATGCCGACCAGCGCACCGGTGATCTGGTCCATCGACTTGCGCGTGGCCTCCAGCGGCGAAAGCCCTTCCTCGGTCATGATGCGTTCGACGTTCTCGACCACGACGATGGCATCGTCGACCAGCAGGCCGATGGCCAGCACCATGGCGAACATGGTCAGCATGTTGATCGAGAAGCCCAGCACCGCCAGCACGCCGAAGGTGCCCAGCAGCACCACCGGCACCGCGATGGTCGGGATCAGCGTGGCGCGGATGTTCTGCAGGAACAGGTACATCACCAGGAACACCAGCACGATGGCCTCGAACAGCGTCTTGACCACGTTCTTGATCGATACCTGGACGAACGGCGTGGTGTCGAACGGAGTTACCACCTGCATGCTGTGCGGGAAGTTGGGACGGAGGTCGTCCAGGACTGCCTGCACATTCGCGGAGGTGTCCAGCGCATTGGCGCCGGTGGCCAGCGAAATGGCCAGGCCTGATGCGGGTTTGCCATTGTAGCGGGTGATGAAATCGTAGGTTTCCGCGCCCATTTCCACGCGGGCGATGTCGCCGAGTCTGAGTGCCGAGCCGTCGCCGTTGCTGCGCACGACGATGTCGCGGAACTGCTCCGGTGTCTGCAGGCGGTCCTGTGCCGAGATGGTGGCGTTGAGCTGCTGACCCTTGACCGATGGCGTGCCGCCGAGCTGGCCCAGCGAGACTTGGGCGTTCTGCGCGCGGATCGCGGCGGTGACTTCATTGGTGGACAACCGGTACGTGTCGAGCTTGTCCGGATCGAGCCAGATGCGCATGGCATATTTCGCGCCGAATACCTGGATATTGCCCACCCCCGGCACGCGACTGAGCGGATCGACCACGTTGCTGCCGACGTAGTCGTCGATATCCGCCTTGGACATGGAGCCGTCGTCGGAGAAGAAGCCGAGCACCGCCAGGAAGCCGGAACTCGACTTGGCGACGTTGATGCCCTGGCGCTGGACCTCCTGCGGCATCAGCGGCATGGCCAGCTGCAGCTTGTTCTGCACCTGAACCTGCGCGGTGTCCGGGTCGGTGCCGTTGTCGAAGGTCAGGGTGATCATGGCCATGCCGTTGGACGAGCTGTTGGCCGAGAAGTAGATCAGGCCGTCCAGGCCCTTCATGTTCTGCTCGATGATCTGGGTCACCGAGTCCTCCACCACCTTGGCCGAGGCACCGGGGTAGGTGGCGATGATCTGCACCGTGGGCGGCGCGATCGTCGGATACATCGACACCGGCAGGGTGAAGATGGCCAGGCCGCCGGCCAGCATGATGATGATCGCGATGACCCAGGCGAAGACGGGGCGGTCGATGAAGAAGCGTGCCATGCCGTGCGCTCCCTTACCGGCTGCCGGCCGCTTTCGCGGCGGGGCCGGGCCGTGGCGTGGCAGTCGTGTCCACAGCGGTGGCCGGCACGCTGGCCGCATGCACTTCGGTGGCCTGCACCGGCATGCCCGGCTTGATCTTCTGCAGGCCCTCGACGATGACCCGGTCACCGGCCGCCAGGCCAGCATCGACCAGCCACTGGTCGCCAACGGTGCGGCTGACCTGCACCGCACGGACTTCCACCTTGCCGTCCTGGTCGACCAGCATCGCCGAGGTGTTGCCCTTCGGGTCCCGGGTGACCGCCTGCTGTGGCACCAGGACGGCATGTTGACGCTGGCCGTCGCCGATCACCGCGCGCACGTACATGCCGGGCAGCAGCACGTCGTCGGGATTGGGTACCACCACGCGCAGCGCGTAGCTGCCGGTCGAGGGGTCCACCGTCACCTCGGAGAAGGCGAGCTTGCCTTCGTGCGCGAATTGGCTGCCGTCCTCGAGCAGGATCTTCACCGGCAGTCCGTTGGTGCTGTCCAGCGCGCCCGAGGCCAGGCCCTTGCGCAGGGCCAGCAGCTCGCGGCTGGACTGGGTCAGGTCGACATAGATGGGATCGAGCTGCTGGATCGTGGCCAGGGCTGAAGCCTGGCCCGCATTGACGAGTGCCCCCTGGGTCACGGTGGACTTGCCGATGCGGCCGGCAATGGGGGCGCTGATGCGGGTGTAGCCCAGCGTCACCCCCGTACCGTCGACCACCGCCTGGGCCGCTTTCACGTCGGCTTCGGCCTGGTGCAGGGTGGCCTGGACATCGTCGTTGTTTTGCCGGCTGATGGCGGCGACCTTGACCAGCTCCGTGCTGCGCTGTGCGCGCAATCTCGCCGTGACCAGGGTGGCCTGGGCGCGGGCCAAGGCGGCGCGCGCACTGTTGTAGTCGGCGCGATAACTGGCGTCCTCGATCTGGTAGAGCTGCTGACCCTGCGTGACTTCGCCGCCCTCGGTGAACAGCCGTTTGCGGACGATGCCGGAAACCTGGGGGCGGACTTCGGCGATGGCGAACGGTGTGGTGCGCCCGGGCAGCTCGCGGGTCAGGGTCACCGCCCGGGATTCCAGGGTGACCACGCTCACCGGGACGGCGGCGTCCTGCGCGGGTGGGGCCTTGCCGGTACACGCCGGAAGCAACAGCGCGGCGGCGATGGCCAGTAGGGCCAGGTGGGCGAGGCGGGAAGTCATTGGTTGATCCGGGAAGGGAAAGGGGTGATTGACACGTAAAGAATGAATGGTCATTCTATTTTAGTCAAGCGACAAAATGCCGCAGGTTCAGGCAGGGGCGCACGTCAAAGGGCAGTCGTGGGGTCTTGCAAATTGTTGTCAGCTGGGCGATTTCCGCCGCCCAAGCTCCTTGCTACGCTGGCAATCGGCTTCTAGCTGCGGCCCTGGAATTCCTCGAGAGTCTTCAGCGAAGCCGTCTCGATCATTCGCAGCACGCGCAGTGCCGCCTCTCCATCGGCCTCGCTGACCTGTGCAAACACCTGTTCGAGATAGGCGTTCAGTGCCACATCCAGCTTTTTGGCCAGCGCCCGTCCCGCCCTGGTGAGATGCAGCGTCTTGGCGCGGCGGTCGGCGGCGTCGACACGCCGCTCGATCAGGGACGCCTGTTCGAGTTTGTCGAGCGAACGTACGAGCGCCGCGTTGTCGACGCCAATCTGCTCGGCGACCACGTTCTGGCGTACGCCGTCCCCAAGCCTTGCCACCGACAGGATTGGCGCTGCCGCCGACAGCGTGACCCCCATGCGTTCAAATGCGACGCCTGCGGCTCGGCACCACAACCGCCCAACGGGCATGAGGATCCAGGTGAGATCGGAATTCCACGAGTTTGGGTCATGCATGGTTTATTGACGCATCAATTATTGAGTGGTAAACATTATGCCATGGATGAGGCAATGTCATGCAGCGAGAGGAGTCGGGCTTACCACAACCGCCGCGGCGGTACAGACCAACGAGGTGACGGCAATGAGCGTGAACATGAGTGAACAGGCAACCGGAACAGTCGACGAACAGGTCGACGTCCCCCATCACCGCGAGGTCTTCCTCGCTGGCCGCTGGCAGAAACCACGCGGTGCGGCGGTGCTGCTCGACGTGGTGTCGCCACATACCGGGGAGGTCGTCTGCGCGTTGCCCGACGCCTCGCTCGAGGATGCGGCGTACGCGGTGGAGCGCGCCCGCGCTGCGTTTGATCAGGGCGAATGGCCACGCATGACGGTCGCGCAGCGCCTGGAAGCCACGACCCGGTTCCGCGATGGCCTTGCCGCGATGGATGGCTTCGAGCGCGCCTGGGCCATCTCCGGTGGCATGCCGATGCAAACGGTCAAGGCGATGTATGCGCTGTCGATGTTCGGCATCGACGACGTGCTGGAGCTGGCCAGGGAAATTCCGCTGAGCGAGATTCGTGAAACCCGCGGCGGCCGGGTCGAAGTCCGGCATGAGCCGCTGGGCCCGGTGCTGGCGATCCTCACCTATAACGGCCCGCTGGCGGAGCTGGGCATGAGCGTGTTCCCAGCGTTGCTCACCGGCAATCCCGTGGTGGTCAAGCTGCCGCCGGAAAATCGCCTGATCGGCCACTTCATGGCCGAGGCGGCAGCCCAGGCGGGTTTTCCCGAGGGTGTGCTGAGCATCATCACCGCCGGCACCGAGGTCAGCAAATACCTCGTTGCCCATCCGGGCATCGACGCGGTGCACTTCACCGGTGGCAGCGCTGTGGGTGCTGAGGTTGGCGCGGTCTGCGCGCAACGTATGGCACGGGTGACGCTGGAACTGGGTGGCAAGTCGGCGGCGATCGTTGCCGACGACGTGGACATGGACGAAGCCGTGCCCAAGCTGGTCAGCAGCATGACCGCCTACATGGGCCAGGTCTGCGTCACCACCAGCCGCATCCTGGTCTCGCGCAAGCGCCACGACGAACTGGTCGGGAAGCTGTCGAAGGCGCTCGCGGCAATGCGTATCGGCCCCCCGCTGGACCCGGACACCGAGTTCGGGCCGATGATCAGCGAACGCGTGCGGGCACGCTCCGAAGGCTTCATCGAACGCGCGGTGGCCGCGGGTGCGAAGATCGCCACCGGCGGCAAGCGTCCGGCTGGATTCGACCAGGGCTTCTACATCGAACCGACCCTGCTGGTGAACGTCAGCAACGACATGGAGATCGCCCAGGAGGAAGTGTTCGGGCCCGTCTACTGCGTCATTCCCTACGACGATATCGACGACGCCGTGCGCATCGCCAATGACTCGCGTTTCGGCCTGTACGGCACCGTGCTCACCAATGACGAAGAACTGGCCCATGACGTCGCCTACCGGGTCCGCTCGGGCTCGTTCGGCATTGGCGGCGCTTTCCCCGTGCTGATCGCGCCGTATGGCGGCATGAAGCAGTCCGGCTGGGGCTACGTGGGCAGCCGGGAAGGCTATCTCGCCCTGACCAACATCAAGTCGGTCGTGCTTCCGGTGGCCGCATGAGGCTGCCGGCAGGTGCCGCGGCCAGCATCGTGCGGCGCCACTTTCCACTGCGCCCTGCCGCGGATAGTCATCGCGCCGGGGCTCCCTGACACGAGGCAATCACCATGGAATACGACTACATCATCATTGGCGCCGGCTCGGCGGGAGCCACCGTCGCCGCGCGGTTGACCGAGAACCCCGACACGACCGTGCTGCTGCTCGAGGCCGGCCCCGAAGACCGCAGCTACTGGACGAAGATCCCGCTCGGATTCGCCAAGATCATTTTTGATCCACGCTACATGTGGAATCACGAATCCGAGCCCGAGCCGAACCTCAAGAACCGGCGCGTCGGTCTGCCACATGGCAAGGTGATCGGTGGCTCCAGTTCGATCAATGGCCTCGTCTATGTGCGGGGTGATGCCTACGACTACCAGACTTGGGAGCGCCTGGGTGCCAGGGGTTGGGGCTATGACGATGTCCTGCCCTATTTTCGCAAGAACGAAAACTGGATCGGCGGTGCCAACGCCCTGCACGGCGGCGATGGACCGATCGCGGTGGAAAACGCGCGCTGGCGGACGCCGCTGGCCGAAGCTTTCATCGCCTCCACCCAACAAGCCCTGGGCATTCCCCGCAACGACGACTTCAACGGCGCGATCCGCGAAGGTGTGGGCTATTGGCCACTGAACACCCGATACGGCCGCCGCTCGTCCACCGCCGAGGAGATGATCAAGCCCAACCGTCGCCGCCACAATCTTCATATTCTCGCCGAAGCCACGGTCAGCAAGATCGAGTTCGACGGCCGCGAGGCCAGGGGCGTCATCTACGAGCGGGGCGGCCAAACCCATCGCGCCGCCGCCCGGCGTGAGATCATTCTCAGCGCGGGCGCACTGTTGACGCCGCAGTTGCTGCAGCTGTCCGGCATCGGCCCCGCCGACCTGCTGGCACGCAACGGCATCCCGGTGATCCACGCCCTGGAAGGTGTCGGCGAAAATCTGATGGATCATCTGCAGATCGGCCGCTTCTACTCGACGTCCAGCCCGGACACATTCAACGTGCGGGTGCGCAACCTTTTTGCCCAGGCGCTGGCAGGGATGAATTATTACCTCGGCCCGCGCAACGGCGTGCTCACCATCGGTGCGGCTGACGGTGGAGCCTTTTTCAAGACGCACCCCGGCGTCGTTGCGCCGGATATCCAGCTCCACTTCATTCCCTTCACGCCCGGTGACAAGGGCTGGGATCTCGGCAAGGGATCGGGCATCCGCCTGGCCGCCTATCAAAGCCGCCCCGAGAGCCGCGGCCATGTCCGCATTGCCTCGCCTGACGCGAAGGCTCTGCCGGCCGTGCAGTTCAATCATCTCAGCACCGAGACCGATGTACGCACCATCCTGGATGCGATGAAGATGGTCAGGGGCATCGCCGAGGCCGAACCGTTCCGCCGGTTCGACCTGAAGGAGACCCGGCCGGGTCCGGTCGGGGACGATGAACTGCTCGACTATATCCGCGCCAATGCGGACACCGCTTTCCACTATTCCGGAACGGCGCGCATGGGCGTAGACGACCTGGCCGTGGTCGATCCCGAGCTTCGCGTGCGCGGCGTAAACCGTCTGCGTGTCATCGACGCCTCGGTCATGCCGACCATCGTCTCGGGCAACACCAACGCCGCGACCCTGATGATCGCCGAAAAGGGCGCCGACCTCGTCAAGGCCGGCTGACCGTCATTTCCATTTCACAACGTGGGCTGCAAGGAAGGCCATCTCGCGGCGACCGACATCGAGTCGGTCGCGCTGCCGGTCGCTGATTGGGGCATTGGTGGACACCGGGACAGGCCATCGTCCCGGTGTTCCTTCCCCGGTGCTGCCAGCTGAGTACTGGCGAATCGCTTTTCCGGGAACCCCGCCAATACCGTCCTGCTGCTGGAGTGGGGTGGCATGGGTAGTCTCCTTTTCAACGAATGCGAGACGACATGGAAATCGCAATAATGGGCGCCCCCGGCCAGTTCGGCTGCAGTGCTCGAGCAGTCCTGACCACATCCTGGGGTGCTTCCGCCATGGAGTCTCTTTGGGCCACAGGATCAAGCAAACCATGAAGATTCAAGACAGTTTCGTTCCCCACGCCAAGTGCAAGCCAGACCACACCAACCCGCGAATCGTCCCGCTGGCCTAAGGCCGGCACACTTTCGCCAGCGACCCGCATCGGTATTTCAGGGACGATGAGGAGCTTCGATGAAATACCCGCGCTACTGGAGGCTGCTCGTCGGTCAACTGACAGGTGCGGCGGTCATTTTGTGGCTTGCCGTGCCCGCCTACCGAAGATTGCTGCTCGATGGATCGGTTGAATCGACGCCCGCATCCACTCTCGCGCTCGCGCTCGCGTCAGCACTGGTGCTGTATTGGTGTTGGCTACGCTACCGCACGGCGCCGCTGCCCGCGCTGCGACAGCGGTGGTGGCTTGGTCACCTGATCCTCTTCATCGCGCGCCTCAGCTTCATCGTTCCGGGCGGACTCTTCTCGGTCATCTTCTTCGTGCGTTACGACAAGCTCAGCTTTTCGGCCCTCGATCTTGTACTGCTGTTCGGGACGCTCTTCGCCCTCTTTTGCGTCACGGCAGAACTCGAGCGCCTCGGCAAGCGACTGACGACGACCGAATGAGGATTCTGCCGGTCAGCAATGCAATCCAGTGTGCTCGGGTACTCAGTACCCCGCCGCCGGTCTCTCCCGGATATCCCTGTGCAGGATCCGCCTGATCTCCAGGATCGCCTGCGCGGTCTCCTGCACGCTATGCCCTGAAACGATCACCTTCTCCGACAGCGCACCGGGCAGGTGGGCACTGCGGTAGGGCACCAGGCCATCGTCGGACGCTTCCAGCGGTACGCTCGGGTCGGCTTGGGCAATGATGCTGTGGTAGCGCACGTGCGGGGAGATCGGCAGATCGGCGGCGATGCGTATGAAGGGGTCGTTTGCGCTGAGGTTGTCGATGCTGTTGGAGATGACCAGTCTTCCGTGCGGCAAGTCCTTGCCGCCGACGAGTTCACGCACTTCCTCAAGCACGGTCAGCGGCAGTCGTACCAGGTGCGCGACGAAGCGTCCGAGCCGGTTGTCGGCCACGGCCGTGCCACGATGCGGGGAGGCGATGAAGATCACCCGCTCCACGCTGGGCAGCGGCTTGAAGCGCAGCATCCGTTCAAGTCTTGGGCCGGCGCGCTGCAGCTGGCCCTGGTCGAACTTGTAGTTTTCCATCGCCCAGTTCCACAGCTGGTCGTCAGCCGTGGACACCAGCAGCCGTGCCAGCACGCCGCCCATGCTGTGGCCGATCAGTACGGTGTCGTGCGATGCCCGCGCCGTACCCTGCGGGTCGAAGTGGTGCAGGGTGTCGGTGAAGATGCGGCGGATCGCGGACAGATTCAGCACCAGCGGGATGTTGGTGGGGTAGTAGACCTGCCAGATCTGGAACTCCTGGCGCAAGGTCTCGTCGCCCATCACTTCGTTGGCCACGTTTACCCACGCCTCGGGGCTGCTGGCCAGGCCGTGGATCATCAGCAGGATCCGGCGATTCGGATCGTAGGGCTGCATCATGTACAGGTGTGGGCGGGTAATGCCATGTTCCCTGCCGAACAGCGTCCGCAGCGATTGCCGGGCGAAGCCTGAGCGGGCCAGCCACAGGCCGTAGCCGGCGCTGTAGTTGGCCGCCAGTGGTACGCTCAGGCCGTGGATCTCGATGGCGTGCGCGACGTAGGGATCGTGTGCGCTGATGGTGAGTTCGTGGGTGGCGAGGACGCTGGCGAGGTCGTCGCCCGGGAATCGGATCAGCACGGTCAACGCAGGCGACGGCATCTCGCTCCAGGCGCGCGGGCGCGGGCGGCGACGCCCGCGTGGGCGATCAGCATCGCCTTGGCCATCCGCGCCTGGTAGAGGTGCCACATCCACGGTCGTCACCGGGTCGTCGCCCATCACCGCCACCACCTCGGCGCCGAAGCCGTCGCGACGGTGGATGCTGCGCAGGCCGGCGAAACTCAGCGTCGAGGCCGGCACCAGTTCCTTCGGCATATCCATGCCCTCGGGCATGCGCAAGTCGGACATGTCGCTATGGATGGTCCAGCCTGCCATGTGCAGCGTGGCTTCGCCGCGGTCGCCGGAGACAACGCCGTTCGTTGCGGCGACGGCACCGTTGCCTGCGGCGGAGGAGTTGCCCGCAGCCGCAGTGGCGCCGGCCGGGTGCTGGGCAAGGTTGCCCTGCAGGCGTCCGAACATGCCGCTGGCCGCCTGCTGCACGGCGTAGTTGTAGTAGTCGCGGACCTGGGTCTGCCGGTCCTCGAACGCCCGCTCGCCCGGGGTGCGTTCGCTGAAGAACAGGTAAGCGTAGGCATGCCGTGCAGCCTCCAGCCAGGCGTCGAGCTGGGCGTCACCACTGGGTACGGTGTTGCGTGGCGTCAGCGCGATGGCCTGCTGCGTCCACAACTCGGCCAGGGCGGCCTGCCGCCGCTCCTCACGGATGCCTGGGACGTCGGCCAGCGCCGGCATGCACGCGGGCGCTGGCAGGGCCGCACAGGCGCCCTCGTCAAGTCCGGCCACCCGCAGGGTCTCCCGGGCCGCCGCACTGAGCTCGTTGGCGGTCAGGATGTCGCCCCGCTTCATGGCGATGTACTCGCCCGGGCCCAGCGGCGCGGTCTGCACCCGTGGCGCGAACTCGCTGAGGATGGCGCAGCCGCCAAGTGACAGCAGGAGCGTGGCTGCCAACAGCAGGCGGGTCAGCTTTCGCACACCGGTCATGGCACCAGTTCTGCAGGCGGAACGCCCGGCACCTGCTGGCGGATCGCACGCGAGAAAGCGGTCTCGTCGACGGCATCGGCCGGCACCGCCAGCGCGCGCGGGTTGATGTAGGCGCGCGTCTGCAGTTCCGCGAACGTGTGGTCTGACGTCAGACCACCCTGGTCGTAGACGTACTCGGCGAAGTGGCCTGACAGCAGCAGGCGGATGTCCATGGGCAGCCGGGGCGCGACGTGGCGGGCGATATCGAAAACGACAGTGGTGCAGTTGCTGGTCAGGGAATTATAGAAGGCCGGGTGCCGCTGCAGCGCCTGGGCCTGGGTCACGAAGCCGAGGAACATCTTCCGCAGCGCCTCTGGTGGCACGTTCAGGCGGTAAAGGTAGACGTCCTCGCCGCGGATGTTGCTGCGGGTGCGGATGATGTCCCGTTCATCGGCGGCCACGAGTACCTGCTCGAAGCGGCGGAAGAATCCGCCCAGCGCGGAAAAGCTTTCGTGGCGTTCCTTGCGGATCTCCAGCGAGAACACCACCCGGCTGCCGTCATTGAATCCGAACGAGACCAGGGTGTGCGCGATGTGCGGTCCCATCCAGTACGACAACACCAGGTCGGCGGTGGTCAGGCGGGTGAGGTCGTACCCGCGGGTGTCCCAACGCGGTGTGTAGTCGGTCTCGCTGCGCCATTCGAAGTTGCGCACGTTGCGCAGCACCACATGATCGCCTTGCACGTCGGCGTCGAGCAGGCGGGCGACATCGTCGGCCCAGTCACGGTCGTGCGAGGGGGTGAGGCTGAACCACAGTGCCAGCACTGCCGCGAATCCCGCCGCGAACACGACCAGCAGCGGGCTCCGGACCGCATGCAGGCGCCGCCAGGACAACGCCATGCAGGCTGCCGCGCCCAGCAGGCACCAGATGGCGATCAGCGTCGTGCGCAGCAGCGGCGGCCCCGGCAACTGGAAGCCGAGCAGGAACCCGCCCCAGGCGGTGGCCGTGGCCACCGCCAGCGACAGGAGCGTGGCGGCCGCGATGCGCGGCCATCCATGGCGCTTGTCGCCGTGTGACGATGGGGCGTCGTTCGCGCCTTCCCGCGCAAACGCTGCGGTCACCCTGGGGCCCAGATCTGGCCCGCCCAAGTGACGATCGCGCTGTGGCTCTTCACTATCGTGCCGTGCTTCCCATGGGGTATCGGCTTCAGTTCCGCTGCTGGCGGACCAGGCTGCGCACGCGGAAGGCGAACACCACGCGCAGGATGCCGATCACCAGGGCCCAGGCGCCAACCGTGATCGACACGCTCAGGCCGCCGACACCCGGTGCCCAGAGCAACAGCAGGCCGAACAGGATCGAGAGCACGCCGGTCAGGTACAGCAGCCATTCGCCCGTGACCGCCTTGCGCACGCTGACGCCGAACATGAAGATGATGACGCCGAACAGGAAGGCCTGGAACGCGATCACATAGACGAACAGCAGCACCGTGTTCACCGGGCCGAGCAGGGCATACAGGCCGATCAGGATGCTGACCAGGCCGGCAAAAAACACCCACCAGCGGCCTTCGGTGCCCTTGGCCCCCAAGGCACGAACGACGTTGAAGAAGCCGTCCACCAGCAGGAAGATGGCAAACACCACCGCCAGGGCTAGCAGCGCGCTGACCGGTCGGGCCAAGGCCAGGATGCCGAACAGGATGTAGAGGACACCACCAAGCAGGAACAGCCACCAGTTGGTCTTGGCGAAGTCCAACGCGTCGCGAAGCAAGGGTGATCGATCGGTTTGGGCAGTCATGCTGGTCTCCAGTTGGCGGACAGACGTGGTTGGGAATCCTTCCGGTCCATGGTGTGGGTCAGTCGCGGATCGCGTTGCCGGCCTTGACCAGCGGGAGGAACGTGATGTTGATCGGCGCGAGGGCGATAGTCCCGGCGGCGATGGGGTGTCGTCCAGCGGCGGCAACACGTCCCCCGTACCGGGTTTCAACTGATTGTGCTGCGGGCGGGGTCGACAGGCCCAGTGCCGCGACGGCGGGCAAATGGATGGATCGACTGCCCATCATCATTTCCTTGCTGATCATCCATCAGCGCAAGCGTCGGACACGCCTGCCCGCCAGCCAATGCGCGCGACGGGCGTTTCGAGTATAGCCAGCGGTGGCCGCTGAAACGTTACGTTTTGGTGCTGCCAGTGCAGTACCCCGATCACTTGCGAGGATCGCGGTGAAAGCCGCCGGCGTCGCGGCATTCGGCGTCCCCATGCGATGGGCTGCTGCGCGTATTTCCTGCACGCCCGGCCCGGCTTGGGGAGGCGGTGCTGAAACGTGGCGCGACCGGTACCTGCGCAGCGACTGGTCACGGGCTGCCGTGGGTGGTTTGCCGCCGGCGTGCAGCGTAGACTCGCGCTCGGCGTTCCGCCTCCCAGAAGCCATGGCGTCGCCGGAGACAGGATGATGAGACTGGAGCCGTTGCCGCCGGAAGCGCTGTCGCCCGAGCGTCGCGCGCTGCATGACGAAATCGTGCGCGGGATGCGTGCGCACCTCAGCAGCTTCACCTCCGCGCGCAGTGATGGCGCCCTCGTCGGGCCATTTCCGCCGATGCTGCATTTCCCCGGGTTTGGCAAGGCGGCCTGGGCCAACGTGCAGGCGCTGACTGAAAATTCGACCTTGCCCAAGGCTGCGCACGAAGTGGCGATCCTGGTGGTCGGTGCGGCTTATGGGTCACGCTACGAACTGTATGCGCACGAGATCGTGGCAGGGCAGGCGGGACTCCCCGCGGCGCAGATCGCGACCATCGTTGCCGGGCAGCGTCCGCCTGATCTCAATCCGCTCGAAGGCATCTGCTACGACGTGGCTGCGCTGCTCAGCCACGGCAAGATCCTGCCGGATGCGACCTATCGACTCGCGCTGCAGACGCTTGGCGCGTCGCAACTGGCGGAACTCGTCTATCTGGTCGCCAACTATTCCCAGTTGGCGGTGCTGCTCAACGCGTACGACGTGCCCGCGCCCGGGGAGGCGTGAGCGGCACGCATGAAGACGGCGCGGTGGTGCACGGAAAGTTCGGCACGCAAACAGGGTTGTCAGGAGGTTGCATGAAGGTTGCCATCATTGGTTTGGGACACATGGGCATGGGCATGGCCAGGAACCTGGTCAAGGCCGGCCATGCGGTCACCGCGTTCGATCTTGCCAAGCCGGCCATGGATGCCGCCGCGCAAGCCGGCATGGCCACCGCGGCATCGGGCCCGCAGGCGGCGGCCGACGTGGACGTCGTCATCACCGTGCTGCCCGCTGGCAAGCATGTGCTTGCCGCCTATCGTGGCGAGCACGGCGATGATGGCCTGCTGGGGGCGGCGCGCAAGGGCACGTTGTTCATGGATTGCTCCACGATCGGGGTCGACGAGACGCGCGAGGCCGCCGGGCTGGCCCGCGAGGCCGGGCAGCGGGCGATCGATGCACCCATCTCCGGCGGCATGGTGGGGGCGGACGACGGCACGCTGACCTTCATGGTCGGCGGCGATGCGGCCGACTTCGACTTCGTCAAGCCGCTGACCGCGGCGATGGGCAGGCACGCCGTGTATTGCGGCGATCACGGGGCCGGCCTGATCGCGAAGATCTGCAACAACATGCTCCTGTGCATCAACCAGATCGGCGCCGCCGAGGCGTTCAACCTGGGCGCCAGGCTGGGCATGGACCCGAAGAAGCTGTTCGAGATCTTCTCCACCTCCACCAGCCAGAGCTGGTCGGTCACCACCAACAGCCCGGTGCCGGGCACCGTTGCCGATGCGCCGTCCAGTCACGACTTTGCACCAGGCGCGGTACCGCACACCCTGGCCAAGGATCTGGGCCTGGCCGCGAAAGCCATGGAGACCGCCGGCTACCACTGCCAGCTGGGCAGCCAGGCGCGTGAGTTGTACGGGCAGATGACCGCCTCGAAATTTGCCGAGCAGGACTTCAGCGGCATCATCAACTACTTGGCCTGGGCGAATGACCAGGGCACGACTACCGGGTGAATGTCAGCCATGTTGATCCAGGGTATGGGGCGTGCCGTAGGCGGCATTTTCTATCAGCGCTGCTTCTATCTGTTCCTCATGCTGATGGCCTTCATTGCGGTGGTCTCGTTCATCGAGCCGACCCGGCTGGGGCGCATCGTGATCGCGGGCGCCAACGCCTTCCTCGTGGTGGCGACGGTGGCCTCGGTCGGCCGCAACACGCTGTCGTTCGTGCTGGCGCTGGTGCTTGCCGGCCCCGGGCTGGTCTACCAGTGGATCGCCCTCCAGTCCGGTGATCCGCATGCCTTGGTCATATCGCGCTGGTTTGCCGCAGCCCTGTATGCCATGGGGATCGGCTACCTGATGCGCTACGTGTTCCAGCGCCAGGTGATGACCGCGGACAAGCTCTTTGGTGCTGCCTCGATGTACCTGCTGCTCGGCGTCTTCTGGGCGTTCCTGTATGCGCTGGTCGAGAACTACCACCCGGGCTCGTTCACCCTGGCTGGCCAGCCGACGAACCCCGGGTTTTTCGACTTCGTCTATTTCAGCTTCACGGTCCTCACCAGCACCGGCTTCGGCGATCTGGCGCCGCTCGGCCGGCAGGCGCGCGGCCTGTGCACGGTGGAGCAGATCGTCGGCTCGCTGTTCGTCGCGATCCTGATCGCGCGCCTCGCCGGCGTCTATCCGCCGGGTGCCAAGGCGGAGTGACCCGGTCCGGTCCCAGCGGCCTGGGTTCAGGCAAAGCGGGAAGCCTCCCGGGTGAGCCACTCGCGGAAGGCCTGCACCTTGCGGATCGACGCGCACCCGGTGCGGTACACGGTGTAGTAGCCCAACGCGGATGCCACCTTGAGTCCTGGAAACAGGCGCACCGCGCTCGTTCCGGGGCTGGCGCCGAAGGTACACTGACAGTGTTCGGCATCGGCAAGGAATCTCAGACCGCTTCCGCCGGATTTCTCGTGCGTGGCGTACGCCAGGTATGGAGCTCCACCACCTGCTTGTCCTTCGACATTGAAAAGGCGCTAGCCTGCAGCGTGCTCACAGACGCCACACCATGGATGGAAGCCCAGCCGCTTGAGCGCGCGCACGAGGTCTGCAAGCGCATGAAGTCCGGCCAGGCCAGGTACCACATGGTGCCCAGCATGCGGCATGCACATGACGCCTGAGCGCGACATCGAGCCGGGTGATGGCGAGCTGTTGCCGGCGTCCGTCCAGCGCGGCAACATCTGGCGGCTTGCCCTAGCGCAAGCCTTGGCGGGCGCCAATTCCGTGGTCGTCTACGCCACCGGTGCGGTCATCGGCGAACAGCTGGCGCCATCTCCGGTGCTGGCGACGCTGCCCATCTCCGTCTTCGTGGTCGGCATGGCGGCATGCATCCTTCCGGCTGGCGCCATCGCCCAGCGCCGTGGACGCCGCACGGCCTTCCTCGCCGGTACCCTGGCGGGTGTGCTCACAGGTCTGCTGGCGGCGGCAGCCGTCGTGGTGGGAAGTTTCTGGCTGTTCTGCGTGGCCACCTTTCTTGGCGGGGCGTATGCGGCGGTGGTGCTGTCGTTCCGGTTCGCTGCGGCCGATGGGGTGGTGCCCGCGCGGCGTGCGCGTGCCCTGTCGCTGGTGATGGCCGGTGGCGTCGCGGCCGGGGTTGTCGGCCCGCAGCTGGTGACCTGGACCATGCCGCTGTGGCCGGCGGTTCCGTTTGCGCCCACCTTCATCGCCCAGGCTGCCGTTGCTGCCCTGTCGGCGCTCGTGCTGCTCGGTGTGCAGCTGCCCATCCCGGCGGCGACGCAGCACGGGACCCGGCCTGGACGGCCGCTGGCGCAGATTGTCCGTCAGCCGCGGTTTGTCGCCGCCGTGCTCACCGGTGCGGTGTCCTATCTGCTGATGAACTTCATCATGACTGCCGCGCCACTGGCCATGCACATGCAAGGGCATGCGCAGGCGGCGTCCAACACGGCGCTGCAATGGCATGTGATCGCGATGTATGCGCCCAGCTTCTTCACCGGGCATCTGATCGCGCGCTTTGGCGCGCAGCGCATGGCCAGCATGGGGCTTGCCCTGATCGCGCTGGCGGCCATGGTGGGCTTGCGCGGCGTGGACGTGGCGCACTACGACGCGGCGCTGGTGCTGCTTGGGCTGGGCTGGAACTTCGGCTTTCTGGGTGCCTCCGCGATGGTGCTCGAATGCCACACACCCGCCGAGAAGACCCGGGTGCAGTCGCTCAACGACTTCATCGTGTTCGGCCTCATGGCCATCGGGTCGTTCGCCTCGGGTGGCCTGCTGGCCGGCTACGGCTGGCAGGCCGTGCTGTGGGTGTCGTTCGCGCCGCTGCTGGTGGCCGGCGCGGCCCTCGTGGCGCTGGGCCGCAGGAAGACACGTCTGCCCATCGACCGTGGTGTCATGCCCTCATGAGGCTGCCTAGGCGTGTAAACCCAATACGTTGTCCAGTGGGACGCGGGAAATGGGGGGACGAAAGCCGAGACTGGCATGGGGTCGGTGCCAATGGTAGTGCTGCAGCCACCCGCTGAAGGCGCCGGCATGTTGCTGGGAACTGGCATGGGAGCGGGCACAAGCCCACCCGCGCAGGCTGGTCTGCACAGGTCGTTCGGCCTTGCCATTGGTACGCGGGGAGGGGGCTGATCCCGTTCTCACCGCGTCTTGCGGAAGACGTCCAGCTCGACCTCGTAGCGCGGCTCGGGGCGCTTGAACAGGTACTCACCGTTGCGGATTGAGGCAAGCACATCGGCACGCTGGCGCACCGCCTCGAACGGGCTGTCGGCGTCCAGCACCAGGAAATTGGCGGGCTTGCCCGCTTCGATACCGTACTGATCCTCCACATTCAGCGTTTTGGCGCCGTTGTAGGTGATCAGATCCAGGCAACGGTCCAGCTCCCCGAATGACATGGTCTGCGCCAGGTGGATGCCGTTGTCCAGGATGTTCATCAGGTTGCCGTTGCCGGCCGGGTACCAGGGGTCGTTGATCGAGTCCTGGCCGAAGCAGACGTTGACGCCGCCTTCCCACAGCTCCTTCACCCTGGTCAGGCCACGGCGCTTGGGATAGCTGTCCTGACGACCCTGCAGGTAGGCGTTCTCGGTGGGCAGGGAGATGAAGTTCAAGCCTGATTGCTGGAACAGTCCCATCATGCGGAAGGCGTAGGCATTGTCCGCCGAGCCGAAGGAGCAGGTGTGGCTGGCGGTGGTGCGCGTACCGATGCCTTCGGCCATCGCGAGCGCATTGAGCAACTGGACGAAGCGGCTCATCACGTCGTCGGTTTCGTCGCAGTGCACGTCGATCAGCTTGTCGTGCTTGACCGCCAGCTCCACGGTGCGGTGGATGGACTTCTCCCCGATCTCGCGGGCCCATTCGAAATGCGGAATGGCGCCGACGCAGTCCGCGCCCATCTTCAGCGCTTCCTCGACCATCGCATCGCCACCCTTGTACGCGTACATGCCCTCCTGCGGGAACGCCACGATCTGGATGGTGACGTTGTCCTTGAGCTGCTCACGGATCTCGAGCATCGCCTTCAGACCAGTCAGCTTGGGGTCATCCACGTCGATATGGGTGCGGATGAACTGCACACCCCTGGACACCTCTTCCCGGATGCCCTTGAGTGCACGTGTCCGGGCGTCTTCGAAGGTCTGGGTTTTCTTGACGTCGTGCCAGCGGGCGATGCCTTCGAACAGTGTGCCGCTCGTGTTCGTGGCGCCCGTGGTGCGACCGGTGTACACGTAGTCGAGATGCAGATGGGCATCGACGTAGGGTGGCACGACCAGCCGGCCCTTGAGGTCGATTTCCTCATCCGCCTTGGACAGATCCTTGCCAATCTCCTTGATGGCCCCGTTCTCTACCAGTATTTCGCTGACTTGGTCGTGCTGGCGATAGATGCGGGCGTTGGTGAACTTCTTCATGGCGATCTCCTTCATGGATTGCCCACCACCGGTGGGGAAGCGCGCATGGTGCGTGACACCACGAGCGCGACGACGATGGCCGCGACGAAACAGGCCAGCGCCAGGTAGACAATGCCCTTGACGCCGGAGGTCGGGAAATACGTCAACAACAGGCCGCCAACCCAGGTGGCGATCATGATTGAGAAGTTGAAGACGCTTGACTGCACGGAGGTGGCAACGTCCTTGGCTTCGTCCACCATCTTGCTGACGGCGGCCTGATACATCGATACGAGCGGGCCGAACGCCACGCCCCACAGGAAGAACGCGACGTGTGAGACGCCGGGTGTGCCCGCGAAAGCCAGGAACAGGGCCATCGCGACCACACCAGTGACCAGCATGGACACGATCAGGCCGCGCAGGTGGGCGTCAACATACCTCGCCGATCCGAACACCGAGAGAATCGAGCCGGCGCCGAAGAACAGCAGCGCCACGCCGATACCGCCGGGGAATTGGATCTTCTCCACCAGCAGGGTGATGTAGGTGTAGATGCTGTAGTGCGCCGTGACCGTCAGGAAGGTCAACAACAGGACGATCAGGATTCCGGGGTTCCGAAGTGCCGCCAACGGCGAGTTGCTCTTGCTCAGTCTTGCGCCTTCAACCGATGGCAGGAAAAAATGTGACACCACGGCGATGGTCGCTACGAGCAGGCCGAGGACCATGAACTCGGCGCGCCAGCCGAAACTGACGCCGATCGTGGTCATCGCGGGCATGCCGATGCTGATACCGAGGGTATTGCCCGCCATGATCACCGTGATGGCCTTGCCCTGCATGTCTTCCGGTACCAGCCGCGTACCGTACGCCGCGATCATTGGCCACATCACGCCCGCACAAATGCCGCCGAGAATGCGGCAGGCAACGATGACCGGATAGGACGAGGAAAGGGCGACGACGATATTGGACAGCGCGAAGCCGATCAGCAGCGCCAACAGCAGCTTCTTGCGATTGACCGCCAAGGTCGCGCTGACGAGTGGAATGGCACATACGGCGGAGGCCAGCGCGTAGACACCGACCAGGAAGCCGACCTGGGTGTCGGCAATGCCGAGTCCCTCGCTCAGCTGCGGCAGGATGCCAGACGGGACCAGCTCCGAAAGAATGCCGACGAAGGTCACGGAGGACATCAGGCCAAAGACAAACCAGGAGAACGTCTTCATTTCCGTGCGTTCAGGGCTCGTGGACACGTCGGCCTCCTGCAGTGGAAGGGGGAGCACCCGGGCCGGGACATCGTACCCGACCCTCAGGTCACCCGACAGGCGGCCAGTGGCGCTGGTGCGGGTGGGTGTTCAAGGGTGCCCGCATCCGACGGCAGACGGTGGATTACCGGCCTGGCCAGGGGTGTTGTTGACGGCGTAGCGCAGCCAGACGCTGTCGCCCTGGCCCTTTTCCACGGCTTTGAGCGCAAACGTCATAGGTACATGGTCGGGCAGGTAGCTGGATTTCTCGAACAAGGTCACGGTGTCGTTCTCGCCGTCGGCCACCGGGGCAAGCACAAGGCTCAGTTCATCCACCAGGCCCGCCTGCAGGAACGAC
This sequence comes from Lysobacterales bacterium, assembly GCA_017305055.1. Taxonomy (GTDB): domain Bacteria; phylum Pseudomonadota; class Gammaproteobacteria; order Xanthomonadales; family Rhodanobacteraceae; genus Rhodanobacter. Next base: position 16,476 of record JAFKMZ010000017.1, on the reverse strand, counting down.
CAGTTGATGAAACCCCCGCCCGAGAGCATCAGCGTCTCGATGTGGAACAGGTCTTTCAGCTTCTCGGCCGCGAGCTTGCAGTCGAGCTGGTCCTTGCCGGCGATGAGGTAGGAAATGTTCAGACGGCGCAGGAAGGCACGGTAGGCCGGGCTGGCCCTTTCCGTGAGCACCTCGACGACGTGCGCGGGCGGGCGATCCTCATAGTGCAGGGTGTTGGATTCCCAGCCGAGCCTGCCGGAAGGATCGACCGAGACGTAGTGCATGGGCGCGCCTTCGACGGCCACGAAGTCGCCTGCGGGCACGCTGGCGCTTTCGTCCAGCGCCGGCTTCCGGTAGTGGGTGAAATTCGCGTCGGTGGTGACCCGCCCGCAGAGCCAGGCCTGTGGTTGATACGAGGCGTTGATGCGTTCGTACTCGCCGGACGCGCCATCGACCGCCGACGACTTCATGAATGGGCCGGTGATCTTGCCGTCCAGCGCGGTCAGCATGTGGCAGACGATGTAGGGGCGGTCGGACATGGTCAAAGCTCCTGTACGGTCGGGCGGAACAGGATCTCGTTGATGTCCACGTTGTCGGGCTGGCTCATGGCAAACAGCACGCAGCGCGCGAAGCTGTCGGCGGGGATGGCGTTGTGCTGGTAGTAGTCGGCGATGGCCTGGTTGACCCCGGGTGCGCCGACGGAAGCCGGCAGTTCGGTGTCCACCGCGCCAGGGGAGAGCACCGTGGTGCGGATGCCGTAGGGCTTGACCTCCTTGCGCAGCGCCTCGGAGATCACGCGCACCGAATACTTCGTGGCGGAATAGATCGCGCCACCGGCGCTGATCGTGTGTCCGGCCACCGACGAGACGTTGATGAAGTGGCCGCTCTTTTGCGCCTTGAAGTGCGGCAGCGCCGCCGCGATGCCCCACAGCACGCCCTTGATGTTGACATCGATGCACTGGTTCCATTCGTCGAAGCGCAGCATCTCCAGCGGCGCGAGCGGCATCAGGCCCGCGTTGTTGATCATCACGTCGAGGCGGCCGAAGGTCTTGGCTGCGTGGTCGACGAACGCCTGCACCTGCTGGCGGTCGGTCACGTCGACCTGGAAGGCGGTGGCGTTGGCTTCGCCCAGTTCCTTTGCCAGCGCCTGCAGGCGGTCGAGACGACGCGCACCAAGTGCGACCCTGGCGCCGGCCTTGACCAGGTGGCGCGCGGTTTCGGCACCGAGGCCGCTCGATGCGCCGGTGATCACGACGACTTTGTCTTGGATGTTGTCGGTCATGTTTGTTCTCCACATGGTTTGTCTTGATCAGTTGCCGCCGCAGCGTCGGATCAGATGTCGTACTTCACGTTGCCCAGCATCTTCACCATCGCCGGATCGCGGTGGTCGAAGAAGGCACTCTGCCTGCTGTCCAGCGCCGCGATGGCGCGCATGTCATCGGTGCCCAGCTCGAAATCGAAGACATCGAAGTTTTCGGCGATGCGTTTGGCGTGCACCGACTTCGGGATGGCCACCACGCCGCGCTGCGCCAGCCAGCGCAGGATCACCTGGGCCACGCTTTTTCCATGCTTTGAAGCCAGGGACAGCAGCACGTCGTTGTGGAAGATGTCGTTCTTGCCTTCAGCGAACGGTCCCCACGATTCGATCTGGACGTGGTTGTCCTGCAGGAACTTCTGGGTTTCGACCTGCTGGTGGAAGGGGTGTGTCTCGATCTGGTTGACCGCTGGCACGATATCGTTGTGGACGATGAGGTCCATGACGCGGTCGGGCTGGAAATTGCTGACGCCGATGGCCTTGATGCGGCCTTCCCGGTACAGCTCCTCCATCGCGCGCCACGCGCCGTACACGTCACCGAAGGGCTGGTGGATCAGGTACAGGTCGAGGTAGTCCAGCCGCAGCCGGTCCAGCGAGCGCTGGAAGGCCCGTTTCGCGCTTTCGTAGCCGGCGTCCTGAATCCATAGTTTGGTGGTGACGAACAACTCGCCACGCGCCACGCCGCTTTTCCGGATCGCTTTGCCGACGGCTTCCTCGTTCCCGTAGGCAGCCGCCGTATCCAGCAGTCGGTAGCCCACGTCCAGTGCTTGCGCGACGCTGCGTTCGCACTCCGCGGCGTCAGGGACCTGATAGACGCCGAAGCCCAGGATCGGCATTTCGATGCCATTGTTGAGTGTCACTTTTTGCATGGTTGCTTCTCCTGATCGCCGGTCCTTCAGACCCGGTATTGCTCGTCCGTCACGTGTTCCATCCAGTCCGTCGCCTTGCCGTCCTTCATCTCGACGATGGCGACGTGGCTCATCGCGCAATCCTTCGATGCGCCGTGCCAGTGCTTCTCACCGGGCTCGATCCAGACCATGTCGCCGGGGCGGATTTCCTGCACCCGGCCGCCTTCGTAGCCAACCCAGCCCAGGCCTGATGTCACCAGCAGGGTCTGGCCGAGCGGATGGGTGTGCCAGGCGGTGCGCGCACCCGGCTCGAAGGTCACGGTCGCGGCGGAGAGGTTGCCGCTGCCGCAGAACGGGCAGTCGATGCGCACGTCGCCGGTGAAGTATTCGGGTGCGCCTTTGGTCGAAGGCGTGGAACCGGGTGGGGTGATTTTCATGATGCCTCCGCAGCGGTGTTTCGAAGTGGCGTTCAATGTTGCGCAGACGCCAACGCGCGCCGCAGCGCCTCGCGGGCGCGTCGTCCGCTGTCGGCACCGACCCGCGCATCCAGTACCTCGACGGCCTGTTGCATCTGCTTGGCCGTGAGCCCTGTGTTAATGCTCATGTGCATGTGCGACTGCAGTTGTGCTTCGACACCTGGCATCGCGGACAACATGCCGACGGTCGCGAGCTCGCGGCTTTGCCAGCCGAGGTTGTCGCGCTCGAAGATCGCACCGAAGAGATGGCTTTGCAGGTATTCGCCGATGGCCGGCGCGAACTCGAAGATCGGGCCGGCCACGGGTTGGCCAACGAGCTTCGTCTGGTTGGCCTTGCCTGCGGCCAGCAGCGCATCGCCGGTGGGAATGGCGTGGCGGGGTGCGCGGCCCGGTGCGTCGTGGATGCCGCGCTGCTTGCGTGCGTCCACCACCTTCATCAATTCGGTGAGCGCATTCAGGCTGCGTGGAAAGCCGGCGTAGGCGTACAACTGGATCAGCACTTCACGCTCGTCGCTGATGCTCAGGCCCGCGTCGAGCCCTTGGTTCAGCGCGGTATCGAGCTTGTCCATGTCGCCCGCCGCCGCAAAGGCGGCGATGGGTAGGATGGCTTGCTGCTGCGCACTCAAGGTTTCGGCGGCGGCCGTTGTGCGTTGTGCGGTCATGTTTCCGGACTCCTTCGCGTGTTGGGTTTGCGCCGCGGCGCCAAACGCCAGCGACACGCCGAGTGCCGCCGCCCCGATGATGCCGAGGGAGCGGGCAGCCACGCGGCGTTCACCAAAGTGTCGAATGCCTCGACAGACCATGTCCGCAAGTCTAGGCACGGGACGATTGGTTGATAAGATGGGAAAATCAGAACAAGCTTGTGCGTGAGGTGCACCAATGGCTGCCGAGAACCTCAACGATCTGCGCGCTTTCGTAGCCGTGGCCCAGGCGCGCAGCTTCACCCGCGCGGCAGCGCAACTGGGCATGTCGCGCTCGGCCCTGAGCCACGCGATGACGGCGCTGGAAGCGCGCCTCGGCGTGCGGCTGCTCACACGCACGACGCGCAGCGTCGCCACCTCCGAGGCGGGCGCACGTCTGCTCGCCTCGCTCGCGCCCATGTTCGGGCATCTGGACGCGGAACTGACCTCCCTGCGTTCATTGGCCGACAGGCCGGCGGGCAGCGTGCGCATCAGCGCCACCGACCATGCCATCGCCACGGTGCTGTGGCCCAAACTGCGGACGCTGCTGGGCCAGTTCCCGGACATCCAGGTGGAATTGAGCGTGGACTATGGCCTCACCGACATCGTGGCCCAGCACTTCGACGCCGGCGTGCGCAACGGCGATGTGGTGGACAAGGACATGATCGCGGTGCGCATCGGTCCGGACCTGCGCATGGCGGTGGTGGGGGCGCCGCAATACCTCGACAGCAAGACGCCGCCGACAGCGCCCCGGGATCTGACCGGCCACGACTGCATCAACCTGCGCCTGCCTACGCTGGGCGGCCTGTATGCCTGGGATTTCGAACGCAAAGGCAAGGCCACGGCGGTGCGCGTCCGTGGCCAGACCGTGTTCAACAACAGCTTCCTGATGCGACAGGCCGCGCTCGACGGCCAGGGGCTCGCCTACCTGCCGCTCGACATCGTGCAGCCCGACTTCGATGCCGGTCGCCTGGTGCCGGTGCTCAAGGACTGGTGGCCACGGTTGCCGGGGTTGCATCTTTACTACACCAGCCGCCGGCAAGTGGCGCCGGCATTGGCGTTGGTCATCGACGCGCTGAGGTACCGCGGCTGAGCTGACCGGTGGCCTGTCCACCCGGGAGTTCCCTTCCGGCGCCGTCCGCGCACCCCGGTGCAGGCAAGGCCCGTGACTTCCCGTTGACGTGCGGAAGTGATAGTGGTGACCGGTGGCATCGGTGGCGCGTGCCCGGTGCCAAGCGACGTCCGAGCCACCACGATCCGTCCACCTGTCCCCTTCGCCGCCTGCAACGGAGTCCGTCATGTCCCAAGCCGAATCGTACGATGCCGTGGTGGTTGGCAGTGGCGAGGGTGGCAAGTACCTCGCCTGGCACCTGGCCGAGGCAGGCCAGAAGGTGGCCGTGGTCGAACGCCGCTGGATCGGCGGTTCCTGCCCCAACATCAACTGTCTCCCCAGCAAGAACGAGATCTGGAGCGCCGGTGTCGCCCACACCGTGGCTGGCGCCGCGGCGTACGGAGTGACCGCGGGCCCCGTCACCGTGGACATGGGCAAGGTCCTGCAACGCAAGCGGGACATGGTCGAGGGGCTGGTCGCCTTCCATCGCGACCGCTACCGGGAAAGTGGCGCGGAACTCATCATGGGCACTGCGCACCTCGTCGCGCCGCTGACGGTCGAGGTGGCTTTGAACGACGGCGGCACGCGCACGCTGGTCGCCGGCAAGCTGTTTCTCAATCTCGGCACCCAAGCCAGTGTGCCGCCCGTCGCCGGGCTGGCCGAGGCCAAGCCGCTGACGAACATCGAGCTGCTGGAACTCGACCGGGTCCCGCAGCATTTGATCGTGCTCGGGGGTGGCTACGTGGGTCTTGAGTTCGCCCAGGCGTATCGGCGCTTTGGCAGCCGGGTGACCGTCATCGAGCGCGGCCCGCGCCTGGCTGCGCGCGAGGATCCGGATGTGTCCGACGAGATCCAGCGCGTACTGCAGGCGGAACAGGTGGACGTGCTGCTGTCCGCCGAGGTCGAGCGGGTGGGCGGGCTATCGGGCAGGCAGGTGGACGTGCAGGTACGCACTGCCGTTGGCCAGCGCATGGTCGATGGCAGTGATCTGCTGGTCGCCGCCGGGCGTACGCCCAACACGCAGGGCATCGGTCTCGAGGCCGCCGGCATCGAGCTCGACGAGCGCGGCTATATCCGGGTCAACGACCGGCTGGAGACCACCGCCGCCGATACCTGGGCCATCGGCGAGTGCGCGGGTAGCCCGCAGTTCACCCACATGTCGCTCGATGACTTCCGCGTGATCCGCGACAACCTGGCGGGTGGCCAGCGATCCACCACGGGACGCATGGTGCCGTATTGCATGTTCATCGATCCGCCGCTGGCCAGGGTTGGACTGGACGAAGCCCAGGCGCGTGCCGCGGGTGTCGCGGTGCGCGTGGCGAAGCTGCCGGCGAAGGCCGTGCTGCGCACGCGCACGACGTCCCAAACCGCCGGTTTCATGAAGGCGCTGGTGGATGACGACGACCGGATCGCCGGCTTCGGCATGCTCGGTGCCGAAGCCGGCGAGGTCATGGCCGTGGTGCAGACGGCCATGGCTGCCAAGCTTCCCTACACCGCGCTGCGCGACGCGATCCTGGCGCATCCCACCATGGCCGAAGGGCTGAATGCGCTGTTTGGCAAGGTGCCGGCCAAGGCCGGCTAGCGCTGACTGGGCACCTGACGTCGCGGCGGCTTCAGGCACCCGGCAACATGCGCTGCAGCACCCGGTCGTGGCGGATGAAATGGTGGTACAGCGCGGCGGCAATGTGCAGACCCGCCAGGACCAGAATGCCGTATTCGGCGACCGCGATGTGGATGTCGCCAGTCCAGCTCCATCCGGCTGCGTGGGTGGCGAGCAACGGTGGCACCGGGAACATCTCGAAGAACGTGATCGGCATGCCGCGATACGAAGCGTTGAGCCAGCCCAGCAGCGGCACCACGAGCAGCAGCAGGTACAGGAGCCATTGGACGACCTGCGCCAGGTTCGCCTGCCAGCGCGGGACGCTGGCGTCCTGCGGCGGGGCGGCATGGGTCAGGCGCCAGGCCAGGCGGACGACGATCAGCGCCAGGATCAACACGCCGAGCGAGAAGTGCACGCTGATCAGCGTGGTCACCGGTGTGTTGCGGCCGATATGCGGCATGCTCCAGCCGACGATGAACTGCACGATCAGCAGCAGGAAAATGAGCCAGTGCAGGACGATTGCGGTGCGTGTATAGCGGGCCGGCGCGGTGATGACCATGGTTGCTCCTGGTGGCGGTTCACGGCGGTTTGGGCGGGGTCGGTGGATTCTATAGCAGCCGGTTGTCGCCGCCAGTGCCCGGCTGGGTGTGTGACGGGCGGATGGGGCGCTCCATGATGGACCTGAAAGCAATGCTTGACTCTTGACCATGGTCAAGGGTTTAGCATGACGGCATGGACACGCAAACCACGCAGCACCTCACCATCGGCGGCGTCGCGCGCCGTGCCGGTGTCGGCATTGACACCATCCGCTATTACGAACGCGAGGGGCTGCTGCCGCCGCCGCGACGGCGCGCATCCGGCTACCGTGATTACGGCCTGGACATGGTCGAGCGGCTGCGCTTCATCCGCCGCGCCAAGGATCTCGGTTTCACGCTGGAAGAGGTCCGCGAATTGCTGGCGCTTTCCACCGATCGCGAGCGGGGCGTGGAAAGCGTCAAGCAACGCGCCCAGGTTCGCCTCGACCAGGTGAACCAGCGCATCCGCGAGCTGCAGCGCATGCGGCGCGGCCTGCAGCAACTCATCGACGCCTGCCCCGGACACGGCGCCCTGGAACACTGCCCTATCCTGCGCGCGCTCGGCGGCGAGGAGACGCACGACCATGCATGACCATCACGCCCACGACGACCACGCTGCGGAAGGCGCGGCCTTTGCCATCGACCCGAACTGCGGCATGCGGGTGGCGCTGCCGTCACAGCGGCATGTCGAATACCACGGCAACACCTGGCACTTCTGCAGTGACGGCTGCCAGCGCAAGTTCGAGGCCGACCCCGAGGCGATCCTGGCCAAGGCCCGCCGCCGCGACATCGAGGCGGGCCGGCTGGATCCGGTGTGCGGCATGGCGACTGATCCGGCGCACCCGCGCTGGAGCGCGACCCAGGACGGCAAGCAGATCAACTTCTGTTCGCAGGGTTGCCGCGACAAATTCGTGGCCGATCCGGAGCGGTATCTCGACCCACCGGCCGCCAGCCACGCCGGGCATGCGCACGGCGCGCACGCGCAGGCCGCCCCGGTGCCGGCCGGCACGATCTACACCTGCCCGATGCATCCCGAGGTGCGGCAGGTTGGCCCGGGACATTGCCCCAAGTGCGGCATGGCGCTGGAGCCCCTGCTGCCGACGGCCGAGGCCGATGACGGCAGCGACGTGCGCAAGCTGGCGACGCGCTTCTGGGTGCTGGTCGCCCTGACCATCCCGGTGTTCGTGCTGGCCATGGGCCCGCACCTGTTCGGCTGGCAGTTCCCGGCGCCGTGGGACACGGTGGCTGCCTGGGTCGAGGCGGTGCTCTCCACGGTGGTGGTGCTCTGGGGCGGGGCCTCGTTCTTCGTGCGCGGCTGGCGCTCGCTCAAACCCTGGTCGCCCAACATGTACACGCTGATCGCGCTGGGCACCGGCGTGGCGTGGCTGTACAGCACGGTGGCCTTCCTGTTCCCGGGCCTGTTCCCGCCGGCGTTCCGCGACATGCATGGCCGGGTGGGCGTGTATTTCGAATCGGCCGCGGTGATCGTCACCCTGGTGACCCTGGGCGACTTCATGGAACTGCGCGCACGCCGGCGCACGGGCTCGGCCCTGCAGGCCTTGCTGGGCCTGGCGCCAAAAACCGCGCGCCGTATTGCCGTTGATGGCAGCGAGGCCGACGTGCCGCTGGAGACGGTGCAGGCAGGCGACACGCTGCGCGTACGCCCGGGCGAGAAGGTCCCGGTTGACGGCGAGATCACCGACGGCGTGAGTCACGTGGACGAATCGATGCTGACCGGCGAACCGTTGCCGGTGGCCAAGGCCCGCGGTGACAAACTGACCGGCGGCACCATCAACCAGGACGGCGCGCTGACGATGCGCGCGGAGCGCGTCGGCGGCGACACCATGCTGGCCCAGATCGTCGCGCTGGTCGCACAGGCGCAGCGCAGCAGGGCGCCACTGCAGCGGGTGGCCGACCGTGTGGCGGCGTGGTTCGTGCCCGCGGTGGTGGTCGTGGCCGTGCTGGCGTTCGGCGTCTGGCTGGCCGTCGGCCCGGAGCCCGCATTCCCCCACGCGCTGATTGCCGCGGTATCGGTGTTGATCATCGCCTGCCCATGCGCACTTGGCCTGGCGACTCCCATTTCGATCATGGTGGCGAGCGGGCGCGGCGCACAGATGGGCGTGCTGTTTCGTGACGCGGCGGCGATCGAGGCGCTGCGCGACATCGATACCCTGGTGGTGGACAAGACCGGCACCCTCACCGAGGGCAAGCCTTCCCTGCAGGTGGTGGAACCCCTGGGGGGGTTCGATGAAGCCCGTGCACTGGCCCTGGCCGCGGCATTGGAGCGGCCCAGCGAGCATCCGCTGGCGCGCGCCATTGTCAACGCCGCCGAGGCGCGCGGGCTGACCATCCCGGAGGTGGAAGATTTCCAGACCCTGACCGGCAGTGGCGTACGCGGGCGCGTCACCGGCGCCGACGTGGCGGTCGGCAACGCCAGGCTCCTGCACACGCTGGGTGTGGTTGCGGATGGTGCAGGGACTGCGCACGCCGAGGTGCTGCGCGGCGAGGGCGCAACCGTGATGTATCTGGTCGTCGACCAGCAGGTGGCCGCGGTGCTGGCGGTGGCCGACCGCATCAAGTCCGATACCCCGGAGGCGCTGGCGGCGTTGCGCAGTGAAGGCGTGCACATCGTGATGCTGACCGGCGACCATGCCGTCACCGCACGCGCGATCGCCGGCAAGCTCGGTATCGACGCGGTCCACGCCGAGGTGTCGCCGGCCGACAAGGCGGCGGTGGTCGAAGCGCTCAAGCGCGAAGGGCACAAGGTGGCCATGGCTGGCGATGGCATCAACGACGCCCCGGCGCTGGCCGCCGCGGATGTCGGCATCGCCATGGGCACGGGCACCGACATTGCCATGGAAAGCGCCCAGGTGACCCTGGTGCGCGGCGATCTCTCGGGCATTGCGCGGGCCCGCGCGCTGTCGCAGGCGACGGTGCGCAATATCCACCAGAACCTGTTCTGGGCGTTTGCCTACAACGCGGTCGGCGTGCCGATTGCCGCGGGCGTCCTGTACCCGGCCTTCGGCATCGTGCTCTCGCCGATGATCGCGGCGCTGGCGATGAGTTTTTCGTCGGTGTCGGTGGTGACCAACGCGCTGCGCCTGCGCAGCGTTCGCTTGCACGCCGGCCGTCAGGAGGGATCTGCTCCGGAAAAGTCGCGTTGGCAGGCTGCCGCTGCTGGTCGGCCCTGAGAATCTGCGACGGGACTCACCTGTCTTGGGTGGACACCGCAGCCGATCGACCGGCAGCGGCGTATCGCGCCCCGGTCAGGCCTGGCGCGCAATCACTCGACCGATGCCGTGCACCAGCGCGTCGAAGTCGCCCTGAAACAGGTAGCCGTTGACGTAGAAGCTGGGCGTGCCGTTGACGCCGCTGCGTACCCCGCCCATGAAGTCGCGGCGGATGTGGGTGTCGATGTCGGGGTTGCGCAGTGTGGCGGCGAGCGCCTCCTCGTCCAGGCCCAGCGCGCGCACGCCGGCCTCCAGACCCGCACTGCCACTGGCCACCCAGTCATCCTGGTTCTCGTACAACCAGTCGTGCATGGGCCAGAACTGGCCCTCGACCGCTGCAGCCTCGGCCAGTTCGGCCGCCATGCGGGCGTAGGGATGCGCCTGGCTCAGCGGGAAGTGGCGAAATACGAAGCGCAGGTTGCCGGCGTAGCGGCGCTGGATCTGCTTCACCGCGGGGTAGGCCATGCCGCAGGCCGGGCACTGGAAATCGCCGTACTCGACCAGGGTCACCACCGCATGGGCGTTGCCCTCCATGTGATCGCGCGCGGATACCGGCACGGTCAGGATCGCATCTTCGCCGGACATCATGGATTCTCCTGCACAGCGTCCGCCGGGAGCGCCTTCTGGATGTTGTTCGAGGGCAGCGCCTCGAGCGCCTTGACGATGCCGCCGGCTCCGGGGTTCACGCCCATCGGCGACAGGTAGCTCCACTGGATCACGCCGTCGCCGTCGATCACGAACAGCGCGCGCTGGGCGACGCCGGCCGCCTCGTCATACACGCCGTAGGCGCGTGCCACCTGGCCCTTGGGCTCGAAGTCGGACAACAGTGGAAAGTGGTACTTGCGCTCGCGCGCCAGCGCGGCGTGGCTCCACACGCCGTCGACCGAGATCGCCAGCAGCTGCGCGTTGCAGCGGGCAAACTCCTCCAGCAACTCGTTGTACAACGACAGCTGGTCACTGCACACCGGGCTCCAGTCGGCGGGATAGAACGCCAGGATCACGTTGCGGCCACGGAATTCCTTCAGCGCAACGGACTGGTCGGGGGTGGAGTGCAGGCTGAATTCCGGGGCGGTGGTTCCAGCGGAAAGGATACTCATGGTGATTGGCTCGGATGGCGGTGGCGGCATGGATTGGGCAGTGATATGGGCGAACAGGCGGTCGGGCCACCGTCATCGTCCGGATTCCCGGCTGCGTTCTTCCTGCACGGTGAGGATCGCCTCCGGCGTGCTTTCGAGCCGGGCCCTGGGGATCGGCTCGCCGCTGAGGTCGGACAGGCCGTAGCTGCCATCCTCGATCTTCTGCAGGGCGCGTTCGATCGTGGCGATGCGGCCGTCGTCCACGTCATGCAGCGCCTGGTCGATTTCCAGCTGCGCCATGTCCTGCGCCTTGTCCTCGAATTCCTCGGCCTCGTCACCGTGCTCCTGCTGGAACCTGCGCTCGGTGGCCAGCGTGTGCTGCTCGCCGCCGAGCAACTGGCGGCGCAATGCCAGCAGGCGCTTGCGCTGCTGTTCGATGAACTGCGGACTCAATCCGGCGTGCTGTTTCGACATGGGATAGCCTCGGTTCTGCCGTCATTCGTTCGCGTCGGCGGCCGGTGCGGTGTAGGAGGGGTCTTCCGGGTTGCGTGCATCGGCGGGCGCCTCGCGCACGCGTGGCTCCAGACGTGCGCAGTCGAGGATCACCTTGCCCGAATGCACCGCCGTGATCACCGACGTCGGCACCGGGAAGTCGCCGGCGTTCTCGATGCAGATCAGCAACCCGGGCAGGTCGGGCCGCACTTCGCGCACGGAGCCGATGCCCTCTTCGCCGTCGGCGGGAAATACCATGAAGCCCGGTTCGATTTGTTCGTACATGCGATGTTCACGAGCCGGGCGCCGCGCGGATTGCGTAGCGCCTCCATGGTGCAGGCCAGGCAACGGGGTCGGCAGTGGGACGGCACTGGGATCTCTGATCCTTGCGCCCCACACGATGGAACCGGGCAGGTGAACGTTGTGTCAAATGACAGTCCCTTCCGACGACACATGAGCCTGGAACGGGCAGCGTGATGCCAATGGCAGACGAGCGTCCGCCGCCACAACGCCGGCGTGCGCCGCCGTTGGCCGCCGATCGGTGGCGACGGCTTCAGTCCAGCCGTATCGATGGCCGCACGTGGGTGTTGATCCGGTCGACCAGCCAGAGCAGGCTGCCGCGCCAGAAGCCGTGCAGTCTGGCCTGGTGGCTCCGGTACAGCATGACCTGGCTGAAATGCGCCAGCCGGCCGTGCAACGTCACGCCCTTGAACAGGCCAAAATTCCCGAGCGATCCAAACGCATCGTAGTCGGCCAGCGACACCAGTGATCCGAAATCGTGGTAGGCGAAATCGGGCATGGGTTTGCCTTGCTCCACGACCTGTGGCAGGTATCGGATCAGGTGTTGTGCCTGTTGATGCGCAACCTGCGCGGTCGGCGGCAACGGACGCTCGGCACCCGGAAGCTTCAGGCTGGAGCAGTCGCCGAGCGCGTATATGTTCGCATCCTGCGTCGTCGCGAGCGTTGGCTTCACCACCAACTGGTTGTTGCGGTTGGTTTCCAGGCCATCGAGGTTGGCGAGAAAATCCGGAGCCTTGACACCGGCGGCCCAGACCATCAGTGATGCAGCGATGAGGTTGCCAGCACCAAGCACGAGGCCATCCGCCTGCACTGCGGTGACGGGCGTCGCGATGCGCACTTGCACGCCCAACGCTTCGAGCTGGGTCTGCACGGCCGCGGAGATGTCCTCCGGGAACGCCGGCAGCAGGCGCGGGCCGGCTTCGACCAGCGTGATCGACAGCCGATCTGTCAAACCGCGCGCCCCATAGGCGGCTGCGCTGACCGTCAATTGCACCAGTGATGCCGCCAGTTCAACGCCGGTCGCCCCGCCACCGACGATCGCGATCGACAAATCCGCGCCCTGGGTCAGGCACTGCAGCATGCGCAGACGCACTTCGCGATTGAAAGCTTCGGCCTGCACGCGCGAGTCGATCATCAGGCAATGTTGCAGCACACCTGGGGTGCCGAAGTCGTTCGCCTTGCTGCCCACGGCAAGGACCAGCGTGTCGTAGGCGATGATCTGCTCCGGTACGGCCAGCCGGCCATCCGGCGCGTACAGCGCGCGCAGACGAACCTCACGCGCGGAGCGATCCAGCTCGCCCAGCTCGCCCGGGCGAAAGGCGAAGCCAGCCTCGCGCGCCTGCGCGAGGTACGTGGTCTGCTGCTGCGAAACATCACTCGTGCCCGCGGCAATGGTGTGCAGCATCGGCTTCCACACGTGCGCGGCATCGTGGTCGACGAGCGTCACCGTGGGTGTACCGACACGCCGCCTTGCCTGCCTGCGACAACGTCGCCCCAGCACCGTTGCGAGTTCGAGGCCGGCCACACCGCCGCCGACGATGACTATGCGGGGTGCCTCAATGGGAGGATTCATCGCCTGTGTCCTTTCGAGCTGTGCCACCTGCGCGAATGCCCATCCCGACGTGCAACGTCGTGAGCGGACCCGCAGGCGGTCGTGGTACGGCTGCCCGACAGCGTACTTCCACCCGCATCGTGCTGCATGCACAACGGCCAGTCCCGGCTCGACGTCTTGCGCCGCCAGTCGATGGTTGGTGGTGACGACGGCGGGCGCAATACTTAGCGGTACGTGGGATGCCGCCTGCCTCAGCCGCGTCGTCGTCCGTGCCGGGCGCGGCGTCGAATCACCACGGTGCGCCGGTTCGTCCGATCCGGCGCGGACGCGGAGTCACCGGTACCGCGATTCGAGCAGGTCGATCTCGCGGGTGAGCTTGCGCGCGGTTTCGTCGCCAATCTTCCGCTGCCGGCGCAATGCGAGAATCGCCTCACGCTCGCCGCCCAGCCCCGCCAGGCGCAACACCCGTTCGGCCGCATCGGCCTTGCACAGGCGTTGCGCATCGCTGGCGGTTTGGGTGCCATCGTGGACGCGTCGCTGATAAACCTCGATTACCCGGCTGGCAGCATTGGCGGCAATGTCCGGGTCGTCGGCGTCAGCGTGTTCAAGCAGTTCGTTCTCGGCTTGTTTCACTGCTTTGACGGCTGCGCGTGCCGCCGCGGCGCGAGCCTGGTCTTCTGCCTGTACGCGCGCCGAATCGTCCGGTACGTCCAGTCCCTTCAGCAGGGCCGGCAGCCCAAGGCTGGCGCCGACCAGGGAGATCAATATGACGGCAGCCGCCAGGAAGATGGCCAGGTCGCGTGCCGGAAAGGCGCTGCCATCGGGGAGCAGCAGGGGCAGGGTGAGGATGCCGGCGAGCGTGACCGCGCCGCGTACCCCCGCCAGCGAAATCGCACAGAGCAATCGCCAGCCGACCTTTCCCACCTGGCTTTCGCTCCGGTGCTGTCGGCGGAGGTTGATCTGCAAGGACACCCATACCCAGATCAGGCGCAGCACCGCGAGGGCGGCCGCAATGGCGATGGCGTAGCCTGCGAGCACCCAGCGCGGATGATGGGTCTCGTTGGCCATGGCCGCGATGGCAGCGCTCAGGATGTTCGGCAGCTGCTCGCCCAGCAGCACGAACATGATGCCGTTCAGGGCAAACTGGATGGTGCTCCATACCGCGCTGCGCTCGATCCAGGTATTTGGCATGCTGCGACCGCTGAGGTCGGTATAGCTCATGGTGATGCCGGCAGCGACCGCCGCTAGGATGCCGGAAGCCTGCAGCTGCTCAGCCAGCAGATAGGCGCCGAATGGAATCAGCAGGCTGATGAGGATGGAGGAGCCGCTCTCCTCACCAAACCGGCGTGACCACCAGTGCTGCACGACGGTGACCGCGAGGGTGAACGCCACGCCCGCAGCAAGCCCGGCAAGCGCCACCCACAGGAACGTCAGTGACGCCGAGCGCATGGAAAAGGTGCCAGTGACCGCAGCGGCAACCGCGAACTGGAAGCACACCAGTCCCGACGCGTCGTTGAGCAGCGACTCGCCTTCCAGGATGTGCATCAGCCGCTTCGGCACGGGCGCGCGCGAGGCAATCGACGACACGGCCACCGGGTCGGTGGGCGACACGATCGCTGCCAGTGCAAATGCGACCGCGAGCGGCATGGCTGGAATCAGGGCATGGATCAGGTAGCCCGCTCCAATCACCGTGAACACCACCAGCCCCAGTGCCAGTTGCAGGATCACCCACCGGTCCCGGAACAGATCGTCTTTGGGAATCCGCCAACCATCCAGAAACAGCAGCGGCGGCAGGAAGAGCAGGAAGAAGATGGCTGGTTCGAGCACCACGCCGTGATGCAATACGCCGGCGATCACGCCACCGAGCGCGATCTGCAAAATTGGCAATGGCAGGGAAAACGGCAGCGCACGGACGATGACGCCGCTGAGCACCACGGCCAGCAACATCGCCAACACCAGTTCGATAGCCGTCATGCGGGCAGTCCAGGGCCGCGCAGCCGTCGTGCGACAAGTCGCACGGGCTGGGTTCGACATGGCGGCGCGACTATCGTCATTCTGGCCATGGCGCCTGCATACCCCCGACTCCTGCGGCTTCAACCATGCAAGCGTGGCGATGATGAAGGTCTGGGCGCCGGAGTCAGGCCGCGGATGGAGCACCGGCAAGAATTTTGGGCCTGGCGGTGCCGTTGCCCATACCGTTGCGATGCAATCATTGGCATGCCGGATTTTCGGCGTCCGCCATCGCGAGGAAGCTGATGGTGGCTGGCGCCAATGCGATCCGGCCGGCTGTCACCGGCGCGCCCTGCAGCGGTGGCAACGCATCGTCGCTGCCGAGTGCCAGCGCATGGCCATTCAGCTGGACACGGCGGTCCTGCAGTTTCGCGGCGCTCAGGGTGTAGCGCTGTGCCGCGAGCGGCAGCTCGACCGAGGCGGATTGCGACCGGCTGTTGTTGATCGCCAGCAAGGTCACGCCGCCAGGGTGTCCCGGCAGGCATTGCGCGTAGAGGTGCAGGCCGGGCCTGGAAGGGCCGGCGTCCAGCACGGTCGTGCCCATCAGCCGGTGCCACAGCAGGGCTGCCCAGTAATTGGGGCGGGGCTCGAAGGTGTTCTGGTCAAGCAGGCCGTATTCGCTGGATGCCAGTGTGTTGTGGAAGATGACTTTCACACCATGCCTGGCCAGGCGTCCCATCTGGTCGAGATAACGGAAGCTGTCCAGGAACGTGGCCGCCCAGGGGTTGCCGCCGCAGGCGGCGTCGGCGGTTTCGGTGATCCACACCGGCTCGCCCGGTTCATAGCGGTCGCGCAGGCCCTTCACGTAGTAGGCGTAGCTGGTCTCGGTGCGCGTCAGCCATTCCTCGGACAGGGCGGCTGCGGGCGTGGTCTGCGCGCCCGCGCCCATCGCGGCGCAGCGCAGCGAGGCCGCGCCGTAGAAGTGGTACGAAAAGATGTCGAACATCGGCCGCGGCGTGGCGGTGAGCATGTCCTCGGTCTTGACCAGGCCAGCGGCCAGTCCAGCGCCACCCATCTTCGGCATCAGCACGCCTTCGCCGACCGAGCCCGGCCCGACGATCCGCATGTCGGGCGCGGCCTGTTTGGCGAACGTCCGGAACACCGCGAAGTCACGCGCATAGTCGGCGGCGCTGTACCCCGCGGGCGCGCCGCCGTAGGTCGGCATGTCCGGTTCGTTGAAGAATTCCGCCGCGGCGACATGGCCGCCGAGTGATTTCGTCAAGGCGAGGAAC
>JAFKMZ010000016.1 GCA_017305055.1 Lysobacterales bacterium | reverse complement strand
CGCTGGGCCTGTACGGCTTCGCCGCCTACCGCATGCTGCCCTCGGCGCAGATCATGTACCGCGGCTTCGCCAAGCTGCGCTTCTCCTCGGCCGCGCTCGACGCCATCCATGCCGACCTGCAACTCCCCGCCGATGAGTCATCCGCTACCGCGGCGGCGACGGCCCTGGCGCCGCACCGCGAAATCCGTCTGCAAGGCGTCACTTACGCCTACCCGTCAGCGCCCGACAAACCGGTGCTGGACCGGTTCGACCTCACGATTCCGGCCGGCAGCAGCATCGGCATCGTCGGCCGCACCGGCGCCGGCAAAAGCACGCTGATGGATATTCTGCTTGGGCTGCTGCAGCCGCAATCCGGCACCCTCAGCGTGGACGGGGTCCCGATCCAGGCCGGCAACGCCGCGGCCTGGCAGCGCGCCATCGGCTACGTGCCGCAACACATCTACCTGGCCGACGCCAGCGTGGCGGAGAACATTGCCTTCGGTGTCCCGCCCCGGCACATCGACATGGCGGCAGTGGAACGCGCCGCCCGTGCCGCGCAGATCCACGAGTTCGTCGTCGGCGAGCTGAAGGACGGCTACGCCACCGCCATCGGCGACCGCGGCATCCGCCTCTCCGGCGGCCAGCGCCAGCGCGTCGGCATCGCCCGCGCGCTGTACCGCGATCCGCCCGTGCTGTTCATGGACGAGGCGACCAGCGCACTGGACGCACAAACGGAGCAGGCGCTCAACGACGCCATCGGCCAGCTCTCCGGCCACAAGACCATCGTGATCATCGCGCACAAGCAGGCCTCGCTGGCTGCCTGCACTGCGATCGTCGCCATCGACGCGACTGCCCCTGTCGCCCTCTGAGATCGCAGGAGCGGGATCCACCCAGCTGACCCTGGACGTACAACCACGAACGCTCCGAACATGGCGTTCGGCGGCATTACACCGATGCAAGAGCCGGCACTTGTCGTGCAATCCCGCTTCTGACGGCCATCAGGGCAGGTGGGGAGCGTCGCGGTAAACCCGTCATCGCCCGGGGCCGGCCCAAGCGGTAAGATGGCGTTGCAGCGGGTCACTGGATGCCCGTCCCGCGGATGCAGACCCGCTGCGGAGGCGAAGGTGAAGTCCTTCCTTCTGCTCCTGCGGACCAGCGCCATGCCGCTGGCCTTGGCCTTGGCCTTGACCGCCTGCGCGCCCGCCGCGACGACCCGATCGAGTGATGTCGCGCCGCTGTTCCACGACGCGCTGTTCAAGCGGCCTGCCATACCGGTCGACAGTACGGCGATTTTTGCCCTCGACGCCCCCATGCGGCGCTTCCTTGCGCAGAAGATCGCGCCGCAAACGAGAGAGAGGGATCAGCGCCGCAGGCTGCTCGACGCGCTGGCGGGGGAACTGCGGCTCGACTACGACGCGGAAGAGACGCGCACGGCGGCGCAAGCCTTCGCTGCCCGGGAAGGCAATTGCCTGTCCCTGGTCATCATGGCCGCCGCGTTCGCCAGGCAGCTCGGGATACGGGTGACCTTCCAGGAGGTGTACGGGTTCGACACCTGGCAACGGCACGCCGGCCTGTCCTTCCTCAGCCAGCACGTCAACCTCGTACTCGGCCATCCACAATCGAGACTCTGGGTGGAGTCGGGCGCGCAGACACCGTTGATCGTCGACTTCGTGCCGCCGAGGAAGGCGGCAGGCGCGGTAACCAAGCCGATCTCCGAGCAGACCATCGTGGCGATGTACATGAACAACCGCGCGGCCGAAGTGCTGGCCGCCGGGCAGGCGGACCGCGCCTACTGGTTCGCGCGCGCAGCGCTCGAGGCCGATCCGACGTTCACCGCTGCCGCCAACACGCTGGGCGTCATCTATTGGAATGTTGGCCAGAAGACACTGTCCGAGCAGGCGGTGCGCTTCACGCTGGAGCGTGAACCCGACAACGTGCCGGCGCTGACCAACCTGGTGCAGATGCTCGATGCCGAGGGGCGTACCACGGAGGCGCAGGCGGTGGCGAAGGAACTGGCCGAGGCCCAGCGCTACCCACCCTTCTATTTCTATGACTTGGGCATGCGGGCACTGCGCGCACAGGACTTCGCGGATGCAGTGCGGCAATTCAAGAAGGACCTGGCCCGGCGGCCCTATGACAGCCAGTCGCACTACGGACTCGCGATGGCCGCAATGCACCTGGGCGACGTGTCGCAGGCGCGCAAGGAACTGCAGGTGGCGATAAGGAACGCCACCACGGATGACCAGCGTGCGCTCTACGCCACTAAACTGCGGCAGCTGAAACCGTCATGATGGCCGCCTCACCGCCCACGTGGTGATCGCGATCTGGCATGCTTTGCTACGCTGCCAATACTGGGGACAATCGCACGCACCCTCCGGATCGAACTTGCATGACGACCGCATGAGCCCAGCCACCACCCTCGTCGTCGGCGCCGGCTATGCCGGCAGCGTCATGGCGCGTGAGCTGGCCGATGCCGGGCGGCAGGTGCTGGTCATCGACAAGCGTCCGCACATCGCCGGCAACGCCTACGACGAGCTGGACGCGCACGGCGTCCTGGTGCATCGCTACGGCCCGCATATCTTCCACACCAACGGCCAGCGCATCTTCGAGTACCTGTCGCGCTTCACTGCGTGGCGACCCTACGAGCACCGCGTGCGTGGCGTGGTGGACGGGGTGGCCTACCCGTTCCCGATCAACCGCGACACCCTGAACCGGCTGTACGGGCTGGAGCTCGATGAGGCGGGTGCGGCGGCGTTCTTCGAGCGCGTGCGTGAGCCGCGCGAGCCGGCGCTGACCAGCGAGGACGTGGTGCTGAACTCGGTCGGCCGCGACCTGTACGAGAAGTTCTTCCTCAACTACACGCGCAAGCAGTGGGGACTGGACCCGTCGCAGCTGAAGGCCGGTGTGGCCGCGCGCATCCCGGTGCGCACGAACAGCGACGACCGCTATTTCACCGACACCTGGCAGGTCATGCCGCTGCACGGCTACACGAAGATGTTCGAGGCCATGCTCGACCATCCGCTGATCACGGTGGAACTCGGCGTGGACTTTGCCGCCGTGCGCCGACGCGGCGGCTTTGGGCACGTGGTCTACACTGGGCCGATCGATGCCTATTTCGGCCACCGCTACGGCCCCTTGCCCTATCGCTCGCTGCGCTTCGAGCACGAACACCTGGCCGGCGTAGCGCAGTACCAGGATACGGGCACGGTGAACTACCCGAACGACCATGCCTACACGCGCATCACCGAGTTCAAGCACCTGACCGGACAGCAGCACGCCGGCACCTCGATCGTGCGCGAATACCCGCAGGCCGAGGGCGATCCGTACTACCCCGTGCCGCGCGCAGAGAACGAGGCCCTGTTCAAGCGCTACGAGGAGCTGTCGAAACATGAGGGTGGCGTGACCTTCGTCGGCCGCCTTGCGCAATACCGCTACTACAACATGGACCAGGTGGTCGGCGCCGCGCTGGTCACCGCCAGGCACCTCCTCGCCTGAGCGGGAAATTCCGTTGTCGGGGGCTATCACCCCCATTCCCCGGATGACTTACCCTGTGGCCAGGCAACGGAGGCGCGCGCATGTATGTCCCGCCCGGATTCGGCACCGTCACCCCGTATTTCTTCGTCAAGGATGCAGAGCAGTTCGTGTCCTTCCTGGTCCGCGCCTTCGACGCCCGCGAAGTGCTGCGCAGTCTGCGCCCCGACGGCCGCATCGCCAATGTGCAGGTGCGCGTGGGCGGCTCCACGATCATGGCCAGCGAGGCCACTGACCGCTACCCGCCGATGCCCACGGCCTGCTATCTGTATGTCGGGAACGCCGACCAGGCCATGGCGCATGCCCTGGCTGCCGGCGGCACGGAGGAAATGGCGGTCGGCGACATGCCCTATGGCGACCGCCAGGGTGGCATACGGGACCCACATGGCAACATCTGGTGGGTCTCGCAACGCCTGGTCCACGCACCCTACCGTGCATGAGCCGGCTGGCATGCCGGCCGTGGCGGTCAATCGCCCGCTCGCGGACTCCACGCGACCCTTGCCTCGGGGGCTGCGCCCCATGTGCGCACCGGAGTGCTGCACCTACACTGTGCGCACGTGACGCCAGCCGGAACCCGGGTCTGCCATGCGCATCGCCTTCCTGTGCAAACGCCGCTACATGGGCAAGGACGTGATCCTCGACCGTTACGCGCGGCTATACGAAATCCCCTACCAGCTGGCACGGCGGGGCCACGTGGTGCGCGGGTTCTGCCTGAGCTACCACGGCGATGCGGAAGGCGTCTGGGCGCACGAGGCAGAGCCCGGGCAGCTCACCTGGGAGTCGCGGTCGCCAGGACGCTCCGTGCTGCCGGCGCTCGCCACCTATCCGCGGCACCTGCTGCGGCAGTTGCGCGCCTTTGCGCCCGACGTGCTGATCGCCGCCTCGGACATCCCGCATGTCGCGCTCGGCGCATGGCTCGCCCGGCGTCTGCACGTGCCGTACGCGGCGGACCTGTACGACAACTTCGAGGGCTTCGGCCAGGCGCGCCTTCCCGGCATGGTGTCCCTGCTGCGCCGTGCCGTGCGCCGCGCCGATCTGGTCACCACCACCAGCGAACCGCTGCGCGAGCTGGTCGTCGACACCTACCGCGCGCGCGGCAAGGTGCTCGCCATGCCGAGCACGGTCGACAAGGCCGTGTTCCGCCCTCTGGACAGGCAAACATGCCGACGCTCGCTCGGCCTGCCGGAAGGTGCGCGGCTGGTCGGCACCGCCGGCGGCCTGCATCGGGACAAGGGCGTGGATACGCTCTACGCCGCGTGGCCGGCGATCGCCGCCGCCGCACCGGATGCCCATCTGGTATTGGCGGGGCCGAGCGACAGCGCCTTCCCGCCACCCGCCGACGAGCGCGTGCATTACCTTGGCGAGCTGCCGCACGCACGCACTGCCGAGCTCTTCAATGCGCTCGACGTCGGCGTCATCTACCTGCGCGACACGGCCTTCGGCCGCTACTGCTTCCCGCAAAAAGCCTATGAAATGCTGGCCTGCCACCTGCCCATCGTGGCTGCGCGGATCGGCGTGATGCCACAGCTGCTCGCCTCCACGCCGGATGGTCTCTACCACGCGGACGATGCCGCCGACCTGGCCCGTGCCGTGCTTGTCCAGCTCACCCACCCACAGATCGCACAAGTCCCCATCGACGACTGGTCCCAGCTCATCGGCCGCCTGGATGGCCATTTGCGTGTGCTGGTAGGTGCCCACGCCGCGCCTGCATGAGGCGTTGCACGGAAGAATCGCGCACCCACATGGGGTTCCCTTCGGTCAAGGCGGGCTCCTGCACGTACGTGGGGACCCGGGGGTGCGGATCAGTCCTGGGGTGACAGCGGTGGCCCGCGGCGGTCGACCATGCCGCCGTCCACGCAGGTGCCCAGCAATCTGGCGTAGCCGTCGGCGATGGGTTGCCAGTCGATCCAGCGGGCGGCGGACTCACGCATGGCCTGGGCACGGGCCTGCGCCTGCTCGGGTGCCGAGAGCGTCCTGACGATGGCTGCGGCCAGGGCCGCGGTATCCGCCGGCTGCACGCACACTTCCGCGCCGGCGGCGCCAAGCAGGTCGCGGATGCCGGCCACTTCGCCAACCAGCACCGGGCAGCCGCAGCCGATCGCCTCCATCAGCACCACAGGCAGGCCTTCCTGGTCGCCGTGGGCGTCGCGCACGAAGGGCGCCACGAACAGGCTGGCGTGGCGGTACAGCGCGGGCAAATCAGCCTGGGCCACGGCCCCGAGGAAATGCACCCGCCCGGCCATGCCGAGCCGCTGCGCCTGCGCGCGCAGCGCGGCCTCTTCCGGCCCGAACCCGGCAATGCGCAGCTCGACCCGCGGATTTTGCGCAAGCACGGCCGGCAACGCATCGAGCAGGTGGACCAGGCCCTTCTTCGCCACCAGGCGTCCAACGAACAGCAGTTCGGCGTCCGCGCGAGGGATGCCCGGATCGACCACGAAGCGCTCGCGCAGGTCGACACCCATGGGCAGCACTTCGAGCCGTGGCGGATGCAGGCCGACGCGGACGGCCTCGGCGCGCATGGCGCTGCTGACGACGGTCATGGCCGAAGATGCGGCGGCGACGTGTCGCTTCAGGGCGGTGGGCCAGCGGCCACGCAGTCCGAACAGGTCGCCGCCATGCGAGGTCACCAGGTACGGCGTGTGCATCCGCTGCCGCAGGCGCCAGGCGACCAGCCCCTGGGGAATCAGCCAGTGCGCGTGGATCACGTCGACGTGCCGGTGGCGCAGCACGCGCCGCGCCGCCAGGTACTGGCCGAGCAGGAACCCTGGCAGCAGCAGCCACTTCCAGGCGTGGCGCTGCAGGTTGGCGGCGATGCCGCCGGCGTTGACCAGGGTCTGCAGGGGCCGTGGGGCGTAGCGGTAACGGATCACTTGCACGCCGTCGAGTGGGCCGTCAGGGTCGGCACCGGGTGCGTCGGGTACCAGCGCGATGACCTCGAAACGGCCGGTCAAACGCCGACACAGGTCGTGCACAAAGCCCGGCTCGGGATCGCCACGCCAGCGCGGATAGGTCGACGCCAGCACCAGCAGGGTCGGCTTGCGCTCCTGCGCAACCTGGTCCGTGATCACACCACGCCTCCCGGCAGCCGCGGCTCGCGCGCCGCCAGCACCCGGTAGAACGCGGGCATGAACGTGCCGGCGATCAACCATTGCGGATGAACGGGCCTGTGGCGCAAAGTGCCTATCCAGCGCCGTATGGCCTGCGCGCGCACAGTCAGCTTCTCTCCCGGCGGATCGGCGAGGTGACCCGCCCCGCAACCAGTCCGGTCGGCAGCGGACCCGCCTCAGACATTGCGGCGGTAGGTCAAGGCGGTGATCTGCTCGGAGATCAGGCCGATCAGGAAGACGATGACGGCGGCGCTCCACAGCAGGGTGCTCATGTTGGTCAGGCGGCCGGTGTGGATGAAGGTCCAGGCGTAGTTGGCGCAGCCGAGCAGGAAGAACACCGCACTGGCTGGCACGAACAGCTTCAGCGGCGAATACAGGGTGGCGATCTTGAAGATGATCAGCAGGAAGCGCAGGCCGTCGCGCAGGGGGCGGATGTGGCTCCTGCCGACGCGTTGCGCCGCCTTGATCGGCAGATAGGCGACAGCGTAGGCGCTGCGGAAGAACGCCATGGTGCTGGTGGTCGGGTAGCTGAAGCCGTTGGGCAGCAGGTGCAGGAACTCGCGGAACTTGTCCGCGCGCACGGCGCGGAAGCCGGAGGTGAGGTCGGCGACCTGGTGGCCGGTCATGCGCGTGGCAATCCAGTTGTACAGACCGTTGGCGACGCCGCGTCCGACGCCGGCCTGGCCGCTCCAGTCGCGCGCACCGACGACCATGTCGTAACCCTGCTCGAGCTTCTCCAGGAGACGCGCGACATCCGCCGGATCATGCTGCCCATCGCCGTCCATGAACACGAGGATGTCGCCGCTCGCCGCCCGGGCGCCGCGCTTGATTGCCGCGCCGTTGCCCATGGAATAAGGCGAGGACAGGCAGCCGACGTCGTGGCTGGCGCAGATCTCCCGGGTGTCGTCGGTGGAACCGTCGTCGACCACGATGATCTCCGCTCCGGGCTGGGCAGCACGCAGTGTCGGCAGCAGTGTGGCCAGTGCCGCGGCCTCGTTCCTGGCTGGGAGGATGATGCTCAGACGGTTCAATGCCGGCCCCCTGATGGAGCAGGAATCATAACGTGAACCCGAAAGCGGGGCGGCCGGTGGTCGGCACGGTGGGTGCCGGTTGCGGGTAGGCACGCCGGCGCAGGCAGCGCCCGCCCACAATGGAATCTATCGCCAAGAAACGAGTGGCGCTCGACGTCCGGGACTGACGTTGCGCCTCCATCACTGTCACACAGTGACAAAAATTTGCCGGGCCAGCGGGTTCTTGACACCCGTCTGTCGTCGATCCACTACCGTCGCTGCCGCCCCACGCCCACACCTCATGCCCCTCGCTCCACACGAGCTGGCGTTATGCTGCAGGGGCGATACCGCCCAATCGACGCCCGAAGGCGCTGCACCGCAACAGCAAAGGCACCACATGACCGATGTGGCTGACGCGAAGCACGCTGGATGGGGCAGAAATGACGAAAAACCGGACATGCGGCGTGATTTTTGCTTTCCGTTGGATCAATGCCACTCGCGGTGGGGAAGTTGTCATCACCGCCGTGGCGCTGTCGGGAGCAACGGATACTGCCTTGCCACATGGAAAAAACCACCGTGCCGGGTACGGAATGGCCGCCGCGTCGGCAGCGGCCCCGCGGCAGCGTGCGATGCATCACATCGGTGAAACATCGACCCAAACGCCGGATGACCTCACCTTCAATCTAAGTTAGATTCAGCAACATGCGGAGCATCCCTTGAACCAGTTCACGGCAACGCAAATGTCGCCACCCGCAGCCGGACTGCCAGGGCTTGCACGCCGTCTCGTGGCCGAGGGTGTACTTGGCGAAGCCGAGGTGCGCAAGGCGGTCACCGACAGCACGACGGACAAGTCCACGCTCATGGAATGGCTGCTCGACCACAACCTTGTCGACAGCGCCGAACTGACCCAGGTCGCGTCGATGGAGTTCGGCATACCGATGATGGACGTCACGGCGCTGAATCCGGCGCTGATGCCGCTGTCGACCCTGAGCGAGGCGCTGATCTCCAAGCACCAGGCCTTGCCGCTGTACGTGCGTGGCAAGCGCCTGTTTGTCGGGGTGTTCGACCCCACCCGCTCGCACGCGCTGGACGAGATCCGCTTCAACTCGAACTGCGCGGTGGAGACCGTGCTGGTCGAGCGCGGCGTCCTGCAGCGCGCCATCGACAACGCACTGGCTGTGGTGCGCAACGATACCCCGGCGCTGGGCGCCGAGGATCTCAACAACCTCGAGCTCGACAACACCGACCAGGAGGCCGAGGCCACCGGCATCGATGCCGCCGGTGCCGACGAGGCGCCGATCGTGCGTTTCGTCAACGGCGTGCTGGTGGAGGCGATCCGGCGCGGGGCCTCGGACATCCATTTCGAGCCATTCGAGGGCCAATACCGCGTACGCATGCGCCTGGACGGCATCCTGCGCTCCATGGTCA
Source organism: Lysobacterales bacterium (assembly GCA_017305055.1). GTDB lineage: Bacteria > Pseudomonadota > Gammaproteobacteria > Xanthomonadales > Rhodanobacteraceae > Rhodanobacter. The sequence goes on along the minus strand of JAFKMZ010000016.1, from coordinate 63,991 downwards.
GCCCGCCGGCCCGCATGGCTCCCCGCATCGGCGCGCGCCTCAAGGTGATGGCGCAACTCGACATTGCCGAAAAGCGCGTGCCCCAGGACGGCCGCATCAAGCTCAACCTGTCCAAGACGCGTTCGGTCGACTTCCGCGTCAGCTCGCTGCCCACCTTGTTCGGCGAGAAGATCGTGCTGCGTATCCTGGACGGCTCGTCCGCCAAGCTCGGCATCGAGAAGCTGGGCTACGAGCCTGACCAGCAGAAGCTCTACGTCGACGCGATCCACCAGCCGTACGGGCTGGTGCTCGTGACCGGCCCCACCGGCTCGGGCAAGACCGTGTCGCTGTACACCGCGCTGAACATGCTCAACACCGAGGAGCGCAACATCTCCACGGTGGAGGACCCGGTGGAAATCCGCGTCGACGGCATCAACCAGGTGCAGCAGAACGAGAAGCGCGGCATGACCTTCGCGCGCGCGCTGCGCGCCTTCCTGCGCCAGGATCCGGACGTGATCATGGTCGGCGAAATCCGCGACACGGAAACCGCCGAGATTGCGATCAAGGCGGCACAGACCGGACACATGGTGCTGTCCACCCTGCACACCAACGACGCGCCGCAGACCGTGGCGCGCCTGATGAAGATGGGCATCGCCTCGTACAACATCACCTCGTCGGTGAGCCTGATCGTGGCCCAGCGCCTCGCGCGCCGCCTGCACGACTGCAAGAAGCCGCAGCACCTGCCACCCGAGGCCCTGCTAAAGATCGGCTTCAGCCAGGCCGACATCGATGAAGGCTTCACCCTGTATGAGGCCGTGGGTTGCTCAGCGTGCAATGATGGCTACAAGGGGCGCGTGGGCATCTATCAGGTGATGCCGATGCTGGAGGAAATCCAGCGCGTGATCCTGAAAGGTGGCGACGCGCTGGAGATTGCCGACGTGGCCCGTGGGGCAGGCATAAGGGATTTGCGCGAGTCGGCGCTGCGCAAGGTCAAGCAGGGCGTCACCAGCTTGACCGAAATCAACCGCGTCATCACGGAATGAGGCGCGAGCCAGGCCACTGACCGCCCGGTCGGCAGGCCGCGGCAGATTGGCGACACGGGGACAGGCAGGAGCTGCATCAGCGTCCGCGCAGGCGCAGTCGAGGGGGCCCGCGCGGCGGACATTCAAGAGGTACACATCGCATGGCGATCGCTACAGCACGTACTACAACAAGCAATGCCCGCGCGGTCGGTGCCAAGCGCGCCGATGTCAGCCGGCTGACCACCTATGACTGGATAGCGCTGGACAAGCGCGGCAAGCGCATGAAGGGCGACATGCCGGCGAAGAACGCCTCGCTGGTCAAGGCCGAGCTGCGCCGCCAGGGCATGAACCCGCAAACCGTACGCGAGCGCTCCAAGCCGCTGTTCGGGGCCACCGGCAGTACGGTCAAGCCCGCAGACGTGGCGGTATTCAGCCGCCAGATCGCCACCATGATGGCCTCCGGCGTGCCCATGGTGCAGGCCTTCGACATCATTGCCGACGGCCAGAAGAACATCCGCTTCAAGAACATGCTGGTCGACATCAAGCAGAACATCGAGGGTGGCTCCTCGCTGCACGAGGCGCTGGGCCGCTACCCGGTGCAGTTCGACGAGCTGTATTGCAACCTGGTGCACGCCGGCGAGACCTCCGGCGTGCTGGACACCGTGCTCGACACCGTGGCCACCTACAAGGAGCGCACCGAGGCGATCAAGAAGAAGATCAAGAAGGCCCTGTTCTACCCCATGATGGTGCTGGCAGTGGTGTTCCTGGTCATCCTGATCATGCTGCTGTTCGTGGTGCCGGTGTTTTCCAAGACCTTCATGGACGCCGGCGCGGCGTTGCCGGCGCCGACGCAATTGCTGGTGACCGCCTCGCAGTTCATGCAGAGCTACTGGTGGATCGTGATCGGTGTCATCGTCATCGGCATCACCGCGTTCATCTACTTCAAGAAGCGCTCGCTGAAGTTCGCCCACTTCCTGGACCGCATGGCGTTGCGCATGCCGGTCATGGGCAGCATCGTGCGCAACTCGGCGATCGCGCGTTTTGCCCGCACGCTGGGCGTGACCTTCCATGCCGGCGTGCGCTTGGTTGAAGCGTTGGACGCGATGCCGTGCGCCAGATGCGCGAGGACATCTCGGTCGGCCACCAGCTGCAGCTGGCGATGCGGCAGACCGCGTTGTTCCCGAACATGGTGGTGCAGATGACCAAGATCGGCGAGGAATCCGGCTCGCTGGACAGCATGCTGTTCAAGGTGGCGGAGTTCTTCGAGGAAGAAGTGAGCAACGCCGTGGACACCCTGTCCACCCTGCTCGAGCCGATCATCATGGTGGTTCTGGGCACCATCGTCGGCGGCATGGTCGTGGCGCTCTATCTCCCCATCTTCAAACTCGCCGGCACGTTCTAGCCGCCAAGCCCCTCCCCCGCCGGGGGAGGGGTTGGGGAGAGGGTACGGGAAGCGGGGCGAACGTACGGTCGGCGAGAGATATGCACAAAGCGATGATCCGCAAACCACCCCTGCCCTCCCTCACCCTGGGCACAGCCAGGGCTCTACGCACCGCCACAACCGACGCCGAAACCAAACTCTGGTACCACCTGCGCGCAAAGCGCCTCGGTGGACTTAAATTCCGCCGCCAGCACCCCATGCCGCCGTATGTCGCAGACTTCTACTGCGAAGAACTACGTCTGGTCATCGAACTGGACGGCTCGCAGCACAATGAACAGAGCGACTCGACACGTACACATGTACTGCTGCGCCGAGGCTTGTTTGTCCTGAGATTCTGGGACAATCAGGTGTTGCGAGAAACCGATGCGGTCCTTGAGGCGATTCTCAATTTCGCTCGAAGCCGCACCCTCTCCCCAACCCCTCCCCCGACGGGGGAGGGGCTATGAAAAAGGCAACGCATGCCTGAACTTCCCCTTGCCGCATGGATCGCCCTGGCCGGCGTGCTTGGCCTGCTGATCGGCAGCTTCCTCAACGTGGTGATCCTGCGCCTGCCCGCGCGCATGGCGGCCGCGTGGCAACGCGAGGCGCGGGAAATCCTGCAACTGGCGCCGGAGGAGGCGCCGCTGCCGCCCGGGATCGTGCGCGAGCCGTCGCATTGCCTGCACTGCCAGCACCGCCTGTCGGCGCTGGACAACATTCCGCTGCTGAGCTGGCTCTCGCTGCGCGGGCGTTGCCGCTACTGCGGCACGCGCATCTCCGTGCAGTACCCGCTGGTGGAGCTGCTCGGCGGAGTCATGAGCGCCATCGTGATGTGGAAGTTCGGCCCCAGCTGGGCCGCAGCTGGCGCATTGCTGCTGACCTGGACCCTGATCGCCTGCGCCGGCATCGACGTGCGCACCCAGCTGTTGCCGGACCAGCTGACCCTGCCGCTGCTGTGGCTTGGCCTGATCCTGGCGCTGGTCCCGCTCTTCGTCGGCGCGAAGTCGGCGATCCTCGGCGCGGCCATTGGCTACCTCAGCCTGTGGACCGTGTACTGGCTGTTCAAGCTGCTGACCGGCAAGGAAGGCATGGGCTACGGCGACTTCAAGCTGCTGGCCGCGCTGGGCGCCTGGATGGGGCCGCTGGCCTTGCTGCCGGTGATCCTGCTGTCCTCGCTGATCGGCGCCCTGGTCGGTGGCGGCATGATCCTGGCGCGCCGGCATCAGGCCCAGATCCCGATCCCGTTCGGCCCGTTCCTCGCCGCCGCCGGCTGGGTGTGGCTGGTCGCCGGCGACACGTTGCTGCGCGGCTATCTGCGGTTGACCGGGCTGGCATGAGCAGGCCGGCGCTGATTGTCGGCCTGACCGGCGGCATCGCCGCAGGCAAGAGCGCGGTCGCGGAGCAGTTTGCCGCCCTCGGCGTCCCGGTGCACGACGCCGACCTGGCGGCGCGCGAAGTGGTTGCGCCGGGCAGCTCGGGCCTGCAGGAGATCACCGGGCGCTTCGGTCCCGGCGCCCTCGATGCCACGGGCAGCCTCGACCGTGGCGCGATGCGCGAGCGTGTGTTTGCCGACCCGGCGGCGCGCCAGGCGCTGGAATCCATCATCCACCCGCGTGTGCGGCAATGGCTGCGCGAGCGGGCCCAGGCAACCACCACCAGCTACGGCGTGCTGGCCATCCCCCTGCTGATTGAGCACCTGTCGGACTACCGCTGGATCGACCGCATCCTGGTCGTCGACGCCCCGGAGCTGGTGCGTGTGGAACGCCTGATGGCCCGCGACCGGATCGACGCGGATCTTGCCCAGCGCATGCTGGCGCAGCAAGTCGGCCGCGCCGAGCGCCTGGCCGCGGCCGACGACGTGATTGACAACAGCGGTGGGGAAGCTGCCCTGGCCACGGCCGTCGCCGCGCTGCACGAGCGCTACCTCGCCTTGGCGGAAGGGCGGCCATTCCCTCCTCATTCCCGCGATTAGCTTCACAACAGCGAAGCTGGTCAAGCGGGAATGACGACGATGGGGAATGAGGAGAACGAGGCTTTGCCGCGGGGTCAGGTCTTGCGCAAATATTGGACGCTGTCGAACGCGTAGGCGTGGCGGGCGTCGGCCGCATGGTGCACGCGGCTCATCTCGGCCCATTCACGGAAGGGCACGCTGGGGAAAAACCGGTCCGCGCTCTCGATCACCGTGGCCACCCAGGTCAGGTACATGTGCCGGGCACGTGGCAAGGCCTCGGCAAATACCATCGCGCCACCGATCACCATCAGGTCCGTGTCCTCGTCGCCACCCAAGGCCTCGTCCAGTGAGCGCACGGTGAGTTGTCCTGGATACGGTGCGTCGTGCCGCCGGGTGAGCACCATGTTCATCCGGTCCGGCAATGCACGCCCGATCGACAGGGCAGTGTTGTGGCCCATCAGGACGCGCTTGCCGAGGGTGAGCTCCTTGAACCGGCGCAAATCGTCGGGTAGATGCCACGGCAGCTTGTTGCCATGACCAATAGCGTAGTTTTCATCGAGCGCCGCGATCAGCGAAATGGCCATGGATACTCCGCACCAGGATGGATACACACCATACTATGGACGCTGCGCCCACGGCAGCGGGGGCGACGGCTATACGGCCACCGGCGCCTTGATGGAAGGGTACGGATCGTAGCCCTCGAGCGCCACGTCCGCGTAGTGGAAATCCAGCACCGAGCGCACCTCCGGGTTCAGGCGCAGGCGCGGCAAGGGGCGCGACGTGCGCTGCAGCTGCTCGCGCGCCTGCTCGAGGTGATTGTCATACAGGTGCACGTCCCCCAGCGTGTGCACAAAGTCACCGACACCCAAGCCGCATTCCTGGGCCACCATGTGCGTGAGCAGGGCATAGCTGGCGATGTTGAACGGCACGCCGAGGAAGATGTCGGCCGAGCGCTGGTACAGCTGGCAGCTCAGCCGGCCGTCGGCAACGTAGAACTGGAACAGCGCGTGGCAGGGCTGCAGCGCCATCTGCGCCAGCTCGCCGACATTCCAGGCGCTGACCACCAGGCGCCGCGAATCGGGATTGCGCTTGATCTCGGCCAGCACCCGGGCGAGCTGGTCGATGCTGGTGCCGTCGGCCGTGGCCCAGGCACGCCACTGGCGGCCATAGATCGGACCCAGCTCACCCTGCGCGTCGGCCCACTCGTCCCAGATGCCGACGCCATGCTGCTTGAGGTAGGCGATGTTGGTCTCGCCGCGCAGGAACCACAGCAGCTCGTACACGATGGATTTCCAGTGCAGCTTCTTCGTGGTCAGCAGCGGAAAGCCGGCCTCCAGGTCGAAGCGCAGCTGGCGGCCGAACAGGCTGCGCGTGCCGGTGCCGGTGCGGTCGCCCTTGGGGTTGCCATGCTCCAGCACCTCGCGCAGCAGTTCCAGATAGGCGCGCATGACTCAGCGCTCCACGCCGGCCTTGGCCAGCGGCAAGGTCGGGGCGCGCCGGGACAGCCAGATCAGCCACACGCCAATGACGACCAGCGGCAAGGACTGCAACTGCCCCATCGTCACCCAGCCGAAGGCGAGATAGCCGAGCTGCGGGTCCGGCAGGCGCACGAACTCGATGGCGATGCGGAAACAGCCATACAGCAGCGCAAACAACCCCGACACCAGGTAGCGCGGCCGCGGCCGGCGCGACACCAGCCACAGCACCAGGAACAGCACCAGGCCCTCGAGCAGCATTTCATACAACTCCGAAGGCTGCCGCACCAGGCCACCAAGCTCCTGCAACTGCGGCACCAGCGCCGGATGGCTGGCGACGTAGGCCAGATCGTCGGCGTGCGCGTTCGGGTAGACCATGCCCCACGGCAAACTGGTGGGCTTGCCCCACAGTTCGCCATTGATGAAATTGCCGAGCCGGCCCAGGCCCAGGCCCAATGGCACCAGCGGGGCGACGAAATCGATGGTGTCGAAGAAATGCAGGCGCTGCCGGCGCGACCAGTACCAGCCTGCGGCCAACACGCCGAGCAGGCCGCCATGGAAGCTCATGCCGCCGTCCCACACCTTGAACAACGCCAGCGGCTCGTGCCAGATCCAGCTCGGGCCGCCGGCGTAGTAGAACAGCATGTACCACACCCGGCCGCCGACGATGACCCCCAGCATGCCATAGAACAGCAGGTCACTCAGGGCCTCACGACCCACAGGCAGCCGCCCCTGGTGACGCCGGTATTCGCCCAGTACCGCCACCAGGAAGAATCCCAGCAGGTACATCAGGCCATACCAATGCACCTGCACCGGACCGAGATGGAAGGCCACGGGGTCGATGTCGACGACGAAGGGATGGCTCATTGCGACAGTCTGCTGGCAAAGCGTCCAGTTTAGCGGGACGCCAAGGGGAGGTGGCTAATCAAGCAACCTGACCAACCACGCTCCCTTCACCAGGGCCCAGCTCAGCACGACCAGCAGCATCAGCACGAAGACAGCCGCCGAACCCAGGTCCTTGGCGCGCCCGGCCAACTCGTTGTACTCGGGACTGACCAGATCGACGATGGCCTCCAGGGCCGAATTGAGCAGTTCCGCGACCAGCACCAGCACGACGGGGGCGACCAGAGCCAATTGTTCCAGCGCGCCATTGCCGAGCCACAGCCCGGTGGGAACCAGGACGATCGCCAGGAGCACCTCGAGCCGAAACGAGGATTCGTGCTGCCACGCCGCGCGCAGACCACGCAGGGACCAGCACAGGGCACCCCACAACTGACGCGGCCCGCGGAACCCTGGTGCCGACATGTGCGTACCCCTTGCGACGGATGAGGGTGTAAAGGGCATGGTAAGGGGGACGGGGCAATCCAGGCAGCAACTTGATTGCCCCGTCCCCTTTCCCTTACTGCCTTTACCTTAAAGTATACGCATGGCTCCTACCTTCGCCCGGCAGCAATCCGGTCCGTTCGCGCTGGCCCAGGCCCTGGCCTGGCTGCGCCTGTGCGCGATTGCCGGACAGACCGCAACCGTGTTGTTCTGCACCGCATGGTTGCGCCTCGAGCTGCCGCTGCTGGCCCTGCTTGCAGGCATCGGGGTGCTGGCGGTGTTCGCCGCCTTTGCCTCGTGGCGCCTGCGCCGGCCTTGGCCGTTGCGCGAATGGGAGACCATCTGCCACATCGGTGTGGATACCGCGGTACTCGGTTACCTGCTGTACCTGACCGGCGGAGCGAGCAACCCGTTCATCACCCTGTTGCTGATTCCCATCGCCTTGAGCGCCGCGGCGCTGTCGGTACGTGCCATCCTGCTGGTATGCGGGCTGGTCGGCATCGCCTACCTGGTGCTGCTGCACTGGTACCTGCCGCTGCCGGTGCCGCTGCACGCCGCGTTCTCCGGGCGCTACACGCTGCACATCGTCGGCATGGGCGTCAACTTCGTGATCACCGCCGTGCTGCTCGGTTTCTTCATCAACCGGCTGGCGCACGCCCTGCGCGTGCAGCAAACCGAGGTGCAGCGGGTACGCGAACGTGCGCTGCGTGACGAAGGCATTCTGGCCATTGCCACCCAGGCTGCCGGCGCAGCGCACGAGCTCAATACGCCGCTGTCGACCATGCGCACCTTGCTGCCTGAACTGTGCCGCGAGCGCGCCGGTGACACGGCCCTGGTCGAGGACCTCGACCTGCTGGCCAGCCAGGTCGAGCGCTGCCGCACGATCCTGCGCGAAATGGTCGCCTTCGGCAAGGCGCAGCTCTCGCAGGTGCCGGAGCGACTCAGCACCCAGGACTTCATCCACAGTTGCGTGGAGCGCTTCCAACTGCTGCGCCCCGACGCCGCGCTGACCGTGAACCTCGATACCGAGACGGCACACCTGATGCTGCGCGTGCCGCCGGGTTTGCGTCACGCCATGATCAACCTGCTCAACAACGCCGTCGACGCTTCCGCCAGCCGCAACTCCAACGTGGTGATCCTCGAAGTGTCCCGCGACGGCACGTGGCTGCAGTTGTGCGTGCGCGACCATGGGCCCGGCTTCGGCCAGAGCATGGCCTCGATGCGGCTTGGACATTCACGCAAGCAGGCCGGGCTCGGGCTTGGGCTGGCCCTGGCCGAAGCCACGGCGGAGCGGCTCGACGGCGAACTGGTGACCGATGACACCTCGCAAGGGGCGGAAGTCTGCCTGCGCCTGCCCATGCTGGCGGTCGCCGAACGATGATCGGCACGCCCGCCCGTTCTCCCGCGTACCCGACATGGCGGCGCAACCTTCCCGCCAGGCCACGACTCATGCCCTTTGAATCCAAGGATGCCATGCAATGACCGACAAGCCATCCGCTCCCGCCGCACGCCCGCTGTTGCTGGTCGATGACGACGCAACCTTTGTCCGTGTGCTGACCCGCGCGTTGACCTCGCGTGGCTTCGAAGTTGTCAGTGCCAGCAACTTTGCCGAAGCCCGTACGCTCGCCCGCCGCACCCATCCGCGCTACTGCGTACTGGACCTGAAGCTGGGCGAGGAAAACGGCCTGGCGCTGATCCCCGACCTGCGCAACATGGTCCCCGACATGAGCATCCTGTTGCTGACCGGTTACGCCTCGATCGCGACGGCAGTGGAAGCGATCAAGCGCGGCGCCCACGATTACCTGGCCAAGCCGGTGGACGCCGACGCCATCGTCCGCGCCCTGCTGGAAGATGAGGATGATAATCCGGACCTGGAACCACCCGAGGCTCCCGAGCAGCCGCTCGCCCTGCGCCGCATCGAGTGGGAGCATATCCAGCGCGTGCTCACCGAATGCGACGGCAACATCTCCGCCACCGCGCGCCGGCTCGGCATGCATCGTCGCACGCTGCAGCGCAAGTTGAACAAGCATCCTGTGCGCGAGCGCCCGGACAGCGAAGACTGAGCTTCCAGTGGCTGTGCCAACGCGGAAGGCGGATGGCTGGATGGCTGCCAGCCACCGCCGGTGAATGCGAATGCGGAACCATTCGGCGTCCGCTGCGTCTGATCGGCATGTGGACGGCACGACGCGGGTGGCGCGCGCCGCGCGGCGGTGAGCTTGCGACAATGTGCCGCCGGCCTCGCCAAGCGCTGCCGCGTATGCTTCCGCAGGCCGCCCGGCACGCTGCGCCGGCCACGCGGACCATGCGACGATATCCGCGGCGCCATCCCGGCGCGATCCATGTCCACCCGAGGTAACACGACGCCATGCGCCATCTGCTGATCATCCTGCTGTGCCTGCTCGCCACCGCGGCACTGGCGCACGACGGCATGCAGATGCACATGGGCAAGGAGCACGCGCCGGCGCTCGGCGCCAGCGCCGCCTTCGACAGCCACGGTCAGCTGTGGGTGGTCGACGCCGCGGACGGCCATATCCGCGTGCGCCGGTCCACCGACGGCGGCGCCACGCTCGGACCGCCCGTCATCGTCAACCCGACACCGGAACGCATCTACGACGAGGGCGAAAACCGGCCCAAGATCGCATTCGGACCGCACGATGAGATCTACGTGAGCTGGTCGCAGCCGCGTGCCAGGCTCTACACCGGCTTCGTGCGTTTCTCACGCTCGCTCGACCACGGCGTCCATTTCAGTGCGCCACTGACCGTGCAGCACGACCGCGCCGAAATCACCCATCGCTTCGATGCGCTGGCAGTCGACGGCCAGGGCCGCATCGTCATCGCCTGGATCGACAAGCGCGACCAGGAAGCCGCCAAGGCACAAGGCAAGCCCTACCTCGGCGCGGCGATCTACTACAACTGGTCCACGGATGGTGGTGCCAGCTTCATCGCCGAGCACAAGCTGCTCGACCAGAGCTGCGAGTGCTGCCGCATCGCGCTGGCGCGCACGCAGGACGGCGACATCGCCGCGTTCTTCCGCAATATCCGCGGCGACAACATCCGCGACCACGCCTACGCCGTACTGCGCACCGACGGCCAGCCCAGCAAGGTCGAGCAGGCCACGTTCGACGACTGGCAGATCGCGGCCTGTCCGCACCACGGGCCGGGCCTGGCAATCGGCAGCGACGGCATCCGGCACGCGGTATGGTTCGAGGCCAACGGCAAGCCGACCATCTGGTATGGCCAGCTCGATCCAGGACACGCGCCGGGGCACACGCTCGAGGTGGCCGGCGCAGGCGCCAGCCATGCCGACGTCGCCGTCAGCGGACGCACAGTGTGGATTGCCTGGAACCAGGTGAGCGCGGACGGCTATGCACTGATGCTGCGTCGTTCCGGCGACGACGGCCTGCACTTCGATGCGCCGCGTACGATCGCGCACAGCGCCAAGGCCGTCGGTTCGCCGCAATTGCTGGTCAGGGACGGCAAGGCGTTCGTCGCCTGGAACACCATGGGCGGCTTCCGTCTGGTCCCGGCCTCGCCATGAAGCGCCTGCCGGCGGTGATTGCCGCATTGCTTGGGTGCTGGGCTTTGTCCGGTACGGCTTGGCCGGTTGCGCCCGATGTCGCCGCGACCGCCGTGGCGTCGGCGCAGGCCTCGACGGGCAACGCGTCCGCGAAGGCGGCCGCTGGTCTGCGGTCACTGGGCGCAAGCGGGATCGCGGCCTTGACTGCGCCACCGGCCCATGGCGCGCGCCTGCTCGCCCTGTGGGCACTGGATTGCGCCTATTGCGAACCCAACCTCGCCGCGCTGGCCGCGCTGCAGCACGCCCATCCCGGCGATTTCGAGCTGGTCACCGTGGCCACCGATCCGGTCACTGCGCGCGCCGCAATCCTGGCGCGGCTGCGCAAGGCGGGTGTTGCCAGCTATCCCGCCTACGCCTATGCCGAGCCGGCGCCGGAGCGCCTGAATTTCCTGATCGACCCAAACTGGGGCGGCGAGACTCCGCGCGTGCTGCTGATCCGTGCCGACGGCAGCCGTATCGGCATCAGCGGCGAGCTCACCCCCGCGCAGCTGAAGAAGCTGCGCTAGGCTCTCGTCCTCGGACCCACAGCCTTCGCCAACGGCCGCAACGCCGAGGCTGCCACAGCCGATCTGGCGTATGCTTTGGGGCTGATTCTTCGCACAGGACGATATGCCATGAACAAGGTTCAACCCAGCGCTGCCAAGGCCCTGGAGGGCCTGTTGTCCGATGGCATGACCATTGCGGCTGGTGGCTTCGGCCTGTGCGGCATTCCGGAGAACCTGATCGGCGCCCTGCTCGCGGCCGGCACCAGGGACCTCACCATCATCGGCAACAATGCCGGTGTCGACGACTTTGGCATGGGGCCACTGCTGAAGACGCACCAGGTCAAGCGCGTGTACGCCTCCTACGTCGGCGAGAACAAGGAATTCGAGCGCCAGACCCTGGCCGGCGAGCTGGACCTGCACCTCATCCCGCAGGGCACGCTGGCGGAGAAGCTGCGCGCCGGCGGCGCCGGCATCCCCGGTTTCTATACGCGTACGGCGTTCGGCACCAAGCTTGCCGAGGGCAAGGAAACCAAAGTCTTCGACGGCAAGGAGTACGTGCTCGAAGAGGCACTGCACGCGGACCTGTCCATCGTCAAGGCGTGGAAGGGTGACGCCCACGGCAACCTGGTGTTCCGCGAGACCGCGCGCAACTTCAACCCGATGATCGCCACCTGCGGCAAGGCCTGCGTGGCCGAGGTCGAGCACCTGGTGCCGGTCGGCGAGCTGGACCCGAACAACATCCATGTGCCCGGCATCTACGTCGACCGCATCGTGCAGGGCGAAAAGTACGAGAAGCGCATCGAGTTCCGCACCCTGTCCGGTGTGCCTGCCGGCAAGGAAAACCCAACGCGCGTGGCGATGGCCAAGCGTGCCGCGCAGGAGCTGCAGGACGGCTTCTACGTGAACCTCGGCATCGGCATCCCGACCATGGTGGCCAACTACATCCCCGAGGGGGTGAACGTGGTGCTGCAGTCGGAGAATGGCCTGCTCGGCATCGGCCCCTTCCCGACCGAGGACCAGATCGATCCCGACCTGATCAACGCCGGCAAGCAGACCATCACCACCCTGCCCGGCTCGGCATTCTTCTCCAGCGCGGATTCCTTCGCCATGATCCGCGGCGGCCACATCGATCTCGCCATCCTGGGCGGCATGGAGGTCTCGGCGGGCGGTGACCTGGCGAACTGGATGATCCCGGGCAAGATGGTGAAGGGGCCAGGTGGCGCCATGGACCTGGTCAGCGGCGTCAAGCGCGTGGTGGTGCTGATGGAACACTGCGCGAAGGACGGCTCACCGAAGATCAAGGACGCCTGCGACCTGCCGCTCACCGGCAAGCAGGTCGTGGACCTCGTCATCACCGACCTGTGCGTGTTCGAGGTCGACAAGGGCCGCGGCCTCACCCTCATCGAACTCAACGACGGCGTGAGCGTGGAGGACGTGCGGGCCAAGACCGGCTGCGCCTTCACCGTGGGTTTGAAATGAAGGTTCGGCGGCAAAAATAACGGCGACGCGGCAAACCAAGCCATGGGGACGGGCGCGGTGGATGGAACCGCGGCAGCGCCGTTCAATTCGCCACTTTCATCCTGTCTTGCAGCGGGGCGTCGACGGACTCGGGCGGAAACCAGCGGGAAAAGCTGATCCGCGCGACATTGCGCGATTCGTCGCCCTCGTTGTCCAGCTCGAGCGGCCAGGCAAAGCGGTCGCTGATGCGATGCGCAATGCTCAGCTCGAAACCGTGCCGGCTTGCCGCGCGAGCCTGGTGCGAACGGGTTGCCTGGGTCACCGGAGGCGCGACCGTATTGCTTACGCTGAGCATCTGCGGGCTCAGGTGGATTTCGATCAAGCCGCTGTCGGTCTGCTGATACGCATTGCGGATCAGCTGACCGCACAACACCGCAAAGCCCCGGGCCGAACCTTCCAGGGCGAAACGCGCCGACTCGTCCAACCTCAGTTCCACTGGGCGGCCGAACAGGCGCTCGCGGGCATTCGCCACCACCCAATGCACCACTTCATTGGCCACGAAGCGCTCTTCACCGACCCGCAAGTCGGGACCGCGGGCCAGCGCCAGCAACGCTTCCACCATGACCTCCAGCTCCAGGCTGGCCTGGCGGATGTTGCGTGCAGCACGCAAATCCTCGGTCCCGAGCTGCGGGGAATCGAGCAAGCGATCCACCGATATCTTCACCACCGTGAGCGGGCTGCGCAGCTCATGGCTGACGTCACGGGTGAACTGGTGTTCCCGCTGGGTACTGTCCACGACGCGCGTTGCCAGTGCATGCACCCCGCCCGCCAAGGTGGCAATGTCGGTGTCGGTCGACCGCGACAGGGCGTCCAGATCGGATGTCGTCGTACCCGGACGTCCGGCTTCCAGGTGCCCCACCGCACGGGCCAGCTGGCGCACGGCCTGCCACTCGCGCGAAACCGCCAGCCAGGCCAGCCACACGGCGAACAGGATGACCACCACTACCGCCACCGCCGGCGCCTGTCCGCGAATGCCGAGCAGGCTCACACTGATGACGGCCACGCCCAGCAGCAGGAAGACGCAGGCACTGCGGACATGAAAAAATCCAGTGCGCCTCACGGCTTGTTTCGCGCGCACTCTGTGCATGACGCTTCCCGCTGGAGGTCAGACAGCTTCCGCGGTGGCCGCAGCCTCCGCATCGAGATCCGCCAGACGATAGCCTGCCGAATGGATGGTGTGTAGCAAAGGTCGGGCGAAGGGTTTGTCAATGACCCGGCGCAGGTTGTACAGGTGCGAGCGCAAGGTATCCGAGTCGGGCAGCATGTCGCCCCAGATCTCACGTTCGATGTCACGGCGGCTCACCACCCGCGGCGACTCACGCATCAGGATCACCAGCAGCTTCAGGCCGATCGGCGATACGGTCAGCTCCTGGCCGGCACGGGTCAGGCGCAGGGTCGCCGTGTCCAGGCTCATGTCACCCACGGTGAGCAGCCCGGCGGAAACCTGGCGCCGGTCGCGGCGGATCAGGGCGCGCAGGCGCGCCTCCAGTTCGCGTACCTCGAAGGGCTTGACCAGATAGTCGTCGGCGCCAGCTTCCAGGCCCACCAGCTTGTCTTCCAGCGTGTCACGCGCGGTCAACATCAATACGGGCGTGGCGCTTTTCGCCTCGCGGCGCAATTTGCGGCACACTTCCAGCCCGTCCAGGCCAGGCAGCATCAAATCCAGCACGATCACGTCATAGCTGTTGGCCACCGCCAGATGCAGGCCACTGACGCCATCTGCGGCGTAATCCACGGAATAGCCTTGATCTTCCAGGAACTCCCCGACCATTTCAGCGATACTCCTGTTGTCCTCGATCAACAGGATCAGCCCGGCTTGCTCTTCATGCACGGTCATGACGTCCTCCACTACCAGTCTTCACGTTTGTGAAAACTAGGCAAGGGTGCGTGATGTCAGCGTGAATCCGCAGGCTTTTGCTGCAACAGCGGCTGAAGATGAGGCCAAACCACGCCAAGTACCTGGCCCTGGGCGGCGGCAGTCGGGTGCAGGCCGTCCTCCTGCATCAGCGCCGGGTCCTGGGCGATGCCATCGAGCAGGAAGGGCACCAGGGCGACATGGCGCTGCCGGGCCAGGTCCGCATATACCGCGCGCAGGCCGTCGCGGTACTGGGGGCCGTAATTGACCGGCAACTCGATGCCCACCAGCAGCACACGGACGTGCGCCTGCTGCGCCATGTCCAGCATGGCCGCCAGATTGTCGCGAAGACGGTCGAGCGGCAGGCCGCGCAGGCCGTCGTTGGCACCGAGTTCCAGCACCAGCACGGCCGGATGGTATTGCTCAAGCAAGGTCGGCAGGCGGTTGCGGCCGCTCAGGGAGGTCTCGCCACTGATGCTGGCATTGACCACGCGCCGCTCCGGTACCATCTTGCCAAGACGCACATCGAGCAAGTGCACCCACCCGGATGCCAATGGAATGTTGTGCGCCGCCGACAGCGAGTCGCCCAGTACCAGAACGGTCCTGGACGTCGTCGCGGGCGACGGCACCGCTGCGCCGGCACTACCGGCCAGCGCCAGCAGGATGCAACCCAACCACCAGACCAGGCACCCGCGCATGAGCGATCCATCCAAATTGCTGCTCGCAGCCCGCGATGTTAGCAAGTCGGTCAGCGGCCCGGAGGGCGTGCTCGACATTCTCTGCGGAGTGAGCCTCGAGGTTCGGCGCGGAGAGAGCTTCGCCATTGTCGGCGCCTCCGGCTCGGGCAAGACGACCCTGCTCGGCCTGCTCGCCGGGCTGGACCTGCCGAGCTCCGGGCAGATCGAGCTGGACGGACAGGCCTTGCAGGAACTGGATGAGGAAGCCCGCGCCCGTCTGCGGCGGCGCCTGGTGGGCTTCGTGTTCCAGTCCTTCCACCTGCTGCCCGCCCTCACCGCGGAAGAAAACGTCATGTTGCCGCTGGAACTGGAGCGCCAACGCGAGGCCCGCCCTCGGGCCAGCGAGGCCCTGGCGGCCGTCGGCCTGGGCGCCCGGCGCAGGCATTACCCGGCCCAGTTGTCCGGCGGCGAGCAGCAGCGCGTGGCCATAGCCCGCGCCTTCGTCCATGGTCCCCGCGTGCTGTTTGCGGACGAGCCCACAGGCAACCTGGACCAGCGCACCGGTGAGCACATCAGCGAACTCCTGTTCACACTCAACCGCGAGCGCCATACCACCCTGGTGCTGGTGACCCACGACCAGCACCTTGCAGCGCGCTGCACGCGGCACATGGAGCTGGAAGCCGGCCACCGGCTGGATGCCGAAGCCAGGGTGGCGTGAGCATGCTGCTGCTGGTTTTCCGTACCCTGCGGCGCGAATGGCACCTCCCCGAACTGCGTACGCTGGCCGCCTCGCTGCTGCTGGCCGTGGTGGCACTCGGCGTGGTGGCGACGCTGAGCGCGCGGATCGAGCGCGGCATGCTGGCCAGCGCCGCCGAGCTGATCGGCGGCGACATCGGTGTCTCCTCGCCCCAGACGATTCCCGCAGCTTTTGCCGACGCGGCTGCACAGCGTGGATTGCGCGCAGCGTGGACGGCGAGTTTCCCCAGCGTCGCCTTCGCCCATGGGCAGACCCAACTGCTCGACGTGCTGGCCACCGACGCTGCGTATCCGTTGCGCGGCAAGCTGGAATTGGCCGGCACCGCCGGCCAGAACTTGGCCGGACGCGCGCCAACCGCCGGTACGGTCTACCTCGACCATCGCGCCCTGGTGGCGCTGGATCTGCGCGTCGGGCAGGCCGTGCAGCTCGGCGGCATGGAGCTCCGTATCGGCGCCGAGCTGCTGCGCCAGCCGGACGGCGGGCAGCTGCTGGCCCTGGCCCCGCGCGCCATGATGAGCCTGGCCGATGCCGAGCAGGCAGGGCTGCTCGGCGCGGGCAGCCGGGTCCGCCGCCAATTGCTGCTGGCCGGCGCACCTGATGCGGTGCGCAGTTGGCGCAGTTGGGCCGAGGCAACGAACCTGCCGCAGGGCGCCGAACTGGTGACCCCGGAGCAAACCCAGCAGCGTATGCGCAGCGCATTTGACCGCGCCGGCGCGTTCCTGCGCCTGACCGCACTGCTGTCGGCGCTGCTTGCCGGGGTGGCGATTGCGCTGTCCGCGCAGCGCTATGCCCGCCGCAAGACCCCTGAAATTGCCCTGCTGCGCGCCATGGGCGCCTCGCGCCGGCAGGTGCTGGGTCTGGTGCTGGGCACGCTGGCGCTGATGGCCGTACCCATGGCCGCACTCGGCATCGTATTCGCCCTTGCCACAGCAGGGTTCGCCTGGCACTTCGCCAGCACCTTGTTCGGGGCGCTGCCGACCGTGCTGCCGGTGCTGCCGGCGGTGGCCGCGGCGGCCCTGGGGGTGGCGGTACTGGTCGGCTTTGCCCTGCCGCCACTGGCACGCCTGGCGCAAGTTCCACCCATGGCCGTATTCCGCCAGATCGCGAGCCGCCCGTCGCGACGCTTCGATAGCTGGTACGCACTGCCGGTGCTGGTGGCCCTGGCCCTGATCTGGAAGCAGAGCGGCTCGTTCAAGCTGGCAGCGATCCTGGCCGGCAGCCTGGCCGCCGTCGCCATCGGCGCGGCACTGCTGGCGGCCGCCCTGCTGTGGCTGGCGCGGCATGCGGCACCAGGCGCCCATCCAGCCCTGCGCCTGGGGCTTGCGGCCTTGTCCCGCCGGCGTCTGCTCAGCGTGATCCAGGCCACCGCCCTGAGCCTCGGTCTGTGCGCGCTGCTGGTGCTGGCCATCATCGCCCCGGCGCTGCTGCAGGGCTGGCGCCAGGAGCTGCCGGCGGACACGCCGAACTGGTTCGCGCTGAACCTGCAGAGCGACCAGCGCGAAGGTTTTGCGCGCGCACTTGGCGCGCTGGGAGCCGACCAGCTCAACATGCTGCCGCTGGCCGTGGGCAAGCTCACCACGATCAACGGCCGCCCCGTCGACCAGATGGATTTCACCGACCCACGCGCCAAGGAATGGGCTGACCGCCAGCTGCGCCTGTCCTGGACTGGCGAGCTGCCGCCGGCCAACCAGGTCGTGGCCGGCGTCTGGGCGGGGGCCGACCCGCCACAAGCCGAGGTTTCCATCGATACTACTTGGCGCGATCGCTTCGACCTGCATCTCGGCGACCGGCTCGGCTTCGACGTCGGCGAGCGCCAGCTGGTGGCCAGTGTGGGCAGCATCCGCGAAGTCGACTGGAGTTCGTTCCGCGTCAACTTCTTCCTGCTGCTCGATCCCGCGCACGCCGGCGACCTGCCGCACACCTGGCTGGCCAGCTTCCACCTGCCGGCCGGCCGCGCCGGCGCACTGGCCCCCTTGTCGCGCGAGTACGCCAACCTCAGCCTGATCGACGTCGATTCCCTGCTCGACCAGGTACGCGGCATCGTCGACCGGGTCAGCAGTGCAGTGCGCTGGATCCTCGGTTTCAGTCTGCTCGCCGGCGCCCTGGTGCTGGCCGCCGCACTGGCCGCCAGCGCGGCCGAACGCCAGCACGAAGCCGCCCTGCTGCGCACCCTGGGCGCCAGCCGCGTGCAGTTGCGCATCGCCGCGGCATGCGAGTTCGCCATGCTCGGCCTGGTGGCCGGACTCACCGCCGCGTGCGGCGCGGTCGGTACCGGCCTGTGGCTGGCCCAGGCCGTCTTCCATGTCGAGGCCTTCGTGCCGCCGCTGTGGCCGCTGGTCGGTGCCACTGCCGGGGCCGCGGTGCTGGTCATGCTGGTGGGCCTGGCAGGCACGCGCAAGGCCAGCCGCACACCACCGATACGGCTGCTTCGGCAGGCCTGAACGGTCACCTGGCGGGTGTGCTGGAACTGAAGCGTGCGTAACCGGCAGGGTCAACGTCTGCAGTGCGGACACGTTTTTCCTCCAAGCCAGCATTGGCATCCCACGGAGATCGAACATGCATCGCACCACCCTGCTTGCCGCTGCCCTCGCCGCCCTGCTTGCCGGCGCGACGTCGTTCGCGATGGCCCAGACCCAGCCGCCTGCACCGACCGCGAATGCAGGCGCGAGTGCGGGACAGACCACGCCACGCCCGCATGCCGGGTCCATGGCGCGAACGTTCCACCATCCATGGCGCCAGGGCGCCGGCCACGGACGCAGCGGCGTGATCAGCGACCTGCGCAGCCTGGAGCGCCTGTACATGGAGGCCGGCCGCAGCAAGGACCTGACTGCGGTATACAACGACGTCCTGGCCCGCTCGCAGGATCCGCGCGTGCGCAACTACGTCTACCACCGCCTGGCCCGGTTGCAGGCCCGCCCGACCAATGTCGACCAGGCCATTGCCACCTTGCGCAAGAGCCTGGACGAGAACCTGGCGAACGCCGCCAAGATGCGCAGCGAGCGGGAGCAGATGCGCAGCAAATGGCAGCAGCAGCGCCAGGGCACCGGCACGCCGGCCACCTCGACCGGCCCGACCAGCTGAATCTGGCGACTTGCGGTGCGCCGGCATGCTTGCCGGCGCACCACTGCAGCTGCAGCGCGAGGACGCGCGTGCGGGTAGCGGGCATGCGGGACACACAACCGCCCGGGCAACGCCCGCCGCAAGGAAGGAACCCGCCACGATCGCGTGCGGGCTCCTGCTGATGCCTGCCTGATCAATCGCCGGCGTGTGGCACGCTGACCTTGCCCTTGACTCCGGAGTGGTCGACGTCGCCGCTGCCCTTGGCACCGAGCGAGAAATCACCGCCGACATCGTGCACGCTCAGCTCGCCGGAACCGAGCGTGTCGGCGCGCACGCTGCCACCCACGTTGCGCAGCGTGACCTCGCCCGAACCGATGCTGCCTATGCTGGCATCACCTTTGATGCCATCGGCCTTGAATTCACCTGAGCCCACTGAACCCAGCTGCAGGCTGCCGATGTCGCTGGCCTCGATATCGCCCGAGCCTACGCTGGTGGTGAACTTGCCGGAGATCTGGTGCGCGTCCAGCTCGCCCGAACCCACGGTGCTCCGCAGCTCCCGCACACCACGGACGTCGGCATCGCCGGAGCCCACGCGCACAGTGACCGGCAGGCCGGCTGGCAGGTTCACGGTGACGTCGAGGCTCGTGTGGGAGTTCCCGCCAAACAGGCTGAAGCCCGAGGCCTTGCGGTCACCACCGATATCGATCAGCAGCTGGTCGCCGTCGCGCCGCTGGGTGACGGTGAGTCGATCCAGCGCCGATTGCTCCGAAGCGCAGGCGCGCCCGACCAGGGTCAGGCCCCGGGTACCGGCGGCGCCAATCAGGTGCAGGTCATAGCTGTTGACGTCGATCTGCACGCTGCGCACACCGGCCAGGTCCAGTTGCAGGTTGCGCGGGGCCTCGAACTTGCACGATCCGGCGGCGAACGCGGCGAACGGCGCAGACAGCACGGCGGCGATGAAAAGACGGCGCATGGGGGTCTCCTCGGATGATCGGCTCGGCTCGATGCCAGGGATGCAAGGCATTGCGGGCACGGCAGGAATCTGCAGGCCGCTACCAGCCCCGCGCCGGAAGCGTCCCGATCATCCCACAACCCGCGGAGTCAATCCATGCAGCGCAGCCCTCCGCGCTTCCGACAGCCGCAGCGCCAATGGACTGGCGCGTCGATTGCCTCGCCGGTCCGGCAAGTCGTACTCACCGGCACGACCGCCGGCGCAGCGCTTCAGGGCGACGGTAAGCGTTCGGCCTGCTTGACGCGCTGCCAGAGCCGCTCCTGCGCCGCCAGGTCGAGCTCGGCGAAATCACCACCGTCGGCCCGGGCCAGTTGCTCCATCTGCCGGAAGCGGCGTTCGAACTTGGCATTGGCATGATCCAGCGCGGCGAAGAAATCCACGCCGGCGTGGCGGGTCAGGTTGACCAGGACGAACAACACGTCGCCAATCTCGTCTTCCAGCCGACCGGCACCGCTGCTGCGGGCAAACTCGGCGCGCACCTCGTCCACTTCCTCCACCAGCTTGGCCAACACGTCATGGGCGTCGGCCCAGTCGAAGCCGGTACGCGCAGCACGCTCCAGCAACCGCAAGGTGTGCAGCGGCGCGGGCAGGCCGGTGACAACGCCGTCCAGCGCGCTCCGCGCGCCTGCGCCATCGGCAGCCGAGGCCCCGCGCGTGCTCACAGGCCGGCACCCCGCAGGCGCGCAACCCAGTCCACCGTGGGATCGCCGACGGCGATGAATTCTGGGTTGATGAGCGACTCCTTGCGGTTGTAGGCAAACGCCCGGCCGTGCAAATCCAGCAACGCACCACCGGCCTCGCGCAGCACGCACTGTGCCGCGGCCGTGTCCCACTCACTGGTGGCGCCCAGCCGTACATACGCATCCGCGCGACCCTCGGCAATCAGGCAGAACTTCAGCGAGGAGCCCATCGCCAGGCGCTGGTGGTCGGCGCCAAGCAGCGCGTCCAACGCCGCCGGCGGCAAGTTGCCGTGCGAGCGGCTGCCGGCCAGCACCGCCGGGCGGGCCAGCGGCCGCGTCGCCAAGGGCTGCCATGGTGCGCCGGACTGCGCCTGCAGCCAGCTGCCGGCGCCTTCGGCGGCGACATACAGCGCGCCGCTGACAGGTGCCAGCACCACACCAAGCACGCTGCGGTGATCCTCGACCAGGGCGATGTTGACGGTGAATTCGCCGTTGCGCTTGACGAACTCGCGGGTGCCGTCGAGCGGATCGACCAGCCAGTAGCGTGACCAGCGCCGGCGCTGCGACCAGTCGGCCGCGCGCGCTTCCTCCGACAGCACCGGCAGCTCCGGCGACCATTGCCGCAGTCCCTCCAGGATCACCTGCTGGGCAGCCAGGTCGGCGGCCGTGACCGGCGAGGCATCGGTCTTGATCTGCACGCTGAAGTCGCTGTGGTAGACCGCCAGGATCGCGTCTGCGGCCACACGGGCGATGTCGCCGACCTTGCGCGCTGCGGCCAGGTCGATGCTCATGCGCGCACGAAGCGACCTGCCAGGTACTCGCGCGCCATGAACAGGGCGGCAATCGAGCGGCCTTCGGTGACGTCCTCGCGGCCCAGCAGCAGGTGCAGCTCGTCCAGCCGCCAGGGCACGATGTCCAGCTCCTCGGGTTCGTCTCCGGGCAGCTTTTCCGGGTAAAGGTCCTGCGCAAGCACGACGTCGGCCATGTGCGCCATGTAGGACGGCGACAAGGCGAGCTTGTGCAGCACGGTAAGGCGCCGCGCGCCGAAACCCACTTCTTCCTTGAGCTCGCGATTGGCACCCTGTTCCGCGGTCTCGGCGTGCTCCAAGCGCCCCTTCGGCAGGCCAAGCTCATAGCGACCCACGCCGGCGCCGTATTCGCGCACCAGCAGCACAGTCCCCGCATCGCGCATCGGCACCACGATCACCGCGCCGTGCCCGTGGGGCTTCATGCGCTCGAACGTGCGCCGCTGGCCGTTGGAAAACTCGAGGTCGACCTGCTCCACGCTGAGAAAGCGGGCCGAGTCGGCCTCGCGGGTGGCATGGATGATGGGTGGCGTGCGCATGCGGCCATTCTAACGCCCATGCTCCGCACCGACTGCCGCGCCTTGGCCGGCGGCGGCGGGCGGCGGCAACACTACCCCACCGTGACGCAGCACGTGCACCACGCCCGCTGCGTCGACAGCGCCGAGGCCTGCAAGCCAGCGCCTCAGCAAGGGATTGGAGCCACGCTGGCGCAACTGCGCATCGAGGCGCCAACCGAGTGGGCTGAGCAGGAACTGTGCCTGGGCCCGCAGCGGGCCCGTGCCGACATCGTGGATGCGCACATCGATTACCCCGTCATGCGCGGCGCCCGTCCACACCAACTCGCCCAGGGGCAGCAGCCCCGATGGCGTGCGCAGCGCCGCATCGCGCCACCGCGCACGCAGGTCCAACTGCAATGGCCAGCCGCCCTGCAGCAGCACCCGGCCTGCTGTCATCTGCCATTCACCCAGCGGCTGGCCCAGGCCTGCCACCCGACCGATCGGCCAGGCGGCGAGATCGGCGCGCAGGCGCACGTCCGTCCATTCCGCCCGTCCGCCCGGCAGCGCGCGCACGGCCGCGGAAAATGCCAACTGCTCTCCATCGAGTTCCACGTGTACCGGCGTGGCCGTATACACCGCCCGCCGCGACACCTCCCAGGCGGCACGGCCAAGCGTGCGGCCATCCGGCAATACCACGTGCTCGGCCTGGCCATGCCACAGGGAACCGCTCACGCCCTGCAGCTGGACGCCATGCAGGCGCGGTGCGATCCATGGCAATGCCCAGCGCGCCGGTAGATTCCAGGCTGCCAGCACCGCCATGCCCAGCACCGCAACGAATGCGCCCAGCGAAATGACTCGCCATCGTCGCCCGCGTCCCACAGAGCCCTCATCCATCGGCACGCTGGACGAGGCAGCCTTGAGCCCACCCACGAACGATGCCCCACGGATCTGGATGCCACAGGGCATCGCCCATCGACAGGCGCCTACGCTCCATCACCTGGTGCCCATCGACGACCGCGGACTACTGGCCGATGCGGATGCTCGGATCAAGCATCTGCAGGGCCCGGCCAGTGTCGATCTGGCCAGTGCGGCGCAATTCCGCACCGCTGTAGCTGCGCCCCACCACCGGCAGGCAATGGCCAGCCTTGGCGCGGATGCGGCTGCCGGTGTCGCGGATGCAGTCGCGGTCACCTGGCTTGATTACCGCCGCGTCGGTGCGCGTGGCGGCCGCCGTGGACGCTGTCTGCGCGGACTGTTGGCCCGCCGCGGCCGGCGTGGCCTGCTGCGCAAAGACACCGCTGGCCCCGAGGCCAAACGCCAAGGCAGTCAATACAAGAGTGTGGGTCAGATTGGTCATGGTCTTGCCCTCCATACCACGTTGACAACTTTCGGCTGCTCAAGTTTCGAGGCGACCACCCTTGTGCGCCGGTTTCGGCGGCACCGGGTGGTGGCATTCAGCTTGCCCAAAATCCGCCGCACTTGCAAAGCCGTCGCCGTACGGTCGACCACGCAGCCCTGGGTTATGCTGGCATCTTTGCACTCGTCGCGGCCATGCGCAGCGTCCGTATCTGTGTCGAACTCCCGCTGGCGGTCGGCGACGCGCTGACCCTGCCCCCGCAGGCCGCAGAGCACGTGGCACGCGTGCTGCGCATGGCGGCCGGTGACGCGCTGACCGTGTTCAACGGCGATGGTCGCGACTACCAGGCCACGATCCTGGCGGCCGGCAAACGCGGCGTGACGGCATCCATCGACAGCGAACGGGACGCCACCAAACCGTCTCCCCTGGCCTTGACCCTGGCCCAGGCCATCGGCCGCGGCGAGAAGATGGACTGGATCGTGCAGAAGGCCACCGAATTGGGCGTGGTGCGGATCGTGCCCTTGCTGACCGAACGCACCCAGGTGCAGCTTGGCGCCGAGCGCGCACGCAAGCGCGTGGAACATTGGCGCGCGGTGGCCGTCGGCGCCTGCGAGCAAAGCGGTCGCGCGCTGCTGCCCGAGGTCATGGCGCCGCTGACCTTGCCGGAGTGGCTGGCGCAGGCCACGGCGGAGCCCGGCCTGCGCCTGACCCTGCAGCCGGGTGTGGATTCGCGGATACGCACGCTGCATTTCGCCCTCCCGCGCGCCACCCTGGTCGTCGGTCCGGAGGGCGGACTGAGCGAGGGCGACCTGCAGGGTTTGCACGACGCCGGCTATGCCGGCGTGGCATTCGGCCCGCGCATCCTGCGCACCGAAACCGCCGGCTTGGCCGCACTGGCCGCGCTGCAGGCGCTGCATGGTGACTGCTAGGAGCCTGGGGCGTCGGGGAGCTGCGTCAGCAGTGCCGCTTCGATCCACTCCAGATCCGGGATCACCGCGATGTCGTCGCCCACCAGCGCGCGCGCGCGCTCACCGTCAGGCAGGCGCTTGCCGTCGTCGACCGGTATCAGCAGGTCCGGATTCAACGTCGTCAGGCGTGGGAAGCCCTGCGTGATCAAGGCAAAGAACGGCAGGCGCGGGTCTCCGCCAACCGTGCGCAGCACCGCCACACGAATGCTCAGCGTGGCGTCCCGGTCGCCGGCGCCGACGAGGCGGGTGAATGACACCAGGGGCACCTGCTGCCCGCGCCACTTGACACTACCCAGAACCCATTTGGGCTTCCCGCCCACAGGCTCCACCGGGGGCTGGGCGATCACCTCGGCGATCAGCGAGTTGGGCAGCAGCAGGCGCAGGCTGCCGGCTGGGATCAGCACGCAGCGGACCTCGCGCGGCAGCGCCTCATTCATGCCTGCTTCTCCGCCAGGCGGGCGGCCAGCTCCTGCGGGGTACCGGCATACTCCACCACGCCGGCAGCGGTTATCTCGTGCACCATGTCCGCATATTCGTTTGCCGCAGTTTCCACCCACACACGCCCGCCAGCCGCATGCAACGCCTTGGCCCCGGCAATCGAGTCGGTGTTGTGGCCGGAGAACACGATGGCCAGCGCATCGCGCCCGAATATCTCGGCGGCCCTGGTGAAGCTGTCGTCGATGGACGTCTCCGGCTCCTCTTCCCCGGTGGACTTCACATCCACCCGTGCGTCGCGATGGATGCGTACCGTATAGCCGGGCGGCACCACCAGCACCTGCCCGGGACGCGTGGGCACACCATCTGCCGCGAGCGCGACGGGCAAGGGACAGGCGGCACCCAATTGCGCCACCAGTTCGGCCACGCTTTGTCCGCGCAAATGCTGGGCATGCAGGAAGGTCATGGTCGCATCGGCAGGCAAGGCGGCGTAGAACGCCATCGCCGACCCCGAACCGCCCAGCGTCGAACCAGTCAGCACCAGGCGCGAGAGCGCCACCTGCAGCTCATCCAGGTGCATTTCCACCGCAACCGGCGCGGGTCGCGGCGCGACCGCCTCCTCCATCGACACCAGCTCCAGGTTCAGCACCGGTTCGTCGTCCAGCGCCATGGTGTCGGCCTCTGGCGCCAGGAAGTCGGCGGCGGACTGCTTCTCCACTCCAAAAGTGGCCGGGCTGAGCGCATCGTCGTCGACCAGGGCCCAGTCGTCGGGAATGCTGGGCAGGACCGGCGCGGCCTTGGGCGTGTCTGTGGCCGCCGGGGTGCCGACGCCAGACGCCTGTGCGTTGGGCACGTCGTCCCCCACCAGCCGCATGCCGCCAAGCACGTCGTCCAGCCCCATCGCCGGTGGCGCAACCACCGGCCTGGCAGGCTCGGAGGGCGCTTCCGCCGCTCCGTCCCGCGCACCGCGACCATCGAGCAAGTCATCGAGGCCCATTGCCGACGTTGCGGCAGCCGCGGGCCCGGTGGGTGGCTCGGGCAAATCTTTCATTGCATCGTCCTCAGCACCCAGATCATCGAGCAGTTCGTCCAGACTCGCGGCTGGCGAGCCGACGACCGCGGGTTCGCCTGGTGGCTCCAGCGATTCCCCGGCTTGATCGGTCGCTGCGCCAAGGTCATTGACCAGCTCGTCCAGGCCCATGCCTGGCGGGTCGACAACCGCGGGTTCGATGGACTGCCCGGACGACTGTCCAGCTCCAGCCCGATCTTGCCCTGCGCCCAGGTCGGCAAGGAGCCGGTCCAGGCCCATATCCGGCGAGTCGACCTGGGACGCGGCTTGTGCCGAGGCCGAGCCATCGGGCGCCAGCATGCCAGCGTCTCCAGTGACATCCTCATCTTCGTTATCCGCGAGTTCCGCCGAGGCAAGCAGTGCCTCGAGTTCGGCCGAAAGCGCCTCGGTATCGCCGCGGCTGCGTTCAACTTCGTCGTCTTTGGTGGCATCGACAGTCTCGTCGACGGCCATCGGCAATGATCCGGCAAACGGGTGGGCCCGATCCGGCGCCGGCACAACCAGGCCGTTGTCGCCGCCAGCCTCCACTGGAAACGCCCCCGGCAGTGCGGTCGGCACTTCCACATCGCGCGCCTGTGACGGCCCCGGCCGTGGCGGATCGACATCCCCGCTTTGCAGGACCTTGGCTGCCAGGTGGCGCGCCCAGCGTGCACGATCCCAACCGACCAGGTCCGCGCTGGCCGCGGCGTCGTTGAACACCAGGCGCGGCCGCTCGCCATCGACCAGTGCATACAGACGATCGAGCGCATCCGCGGCGGCATCATCGAGGTTGATCACCAGGACGTCGGCGTCCAGCTCCTGCAGCAGGTCCTGGTTGACGCCAGTGACCGGCCCCTCATGCACGATCCGGGCACCGCATGCATCCAAGGCTTCGCGCAGCGTCGCGACCAGCGCGGTATCGTCGAACAGCAGGGCAATCGACGGGGTGGTGTCACTCATGGCCCGACTCCATCGCATATTGTTCCAGCACTTGGCGAATCTGCACCAGCAAGTCGGCTTCCTGATACGGCTTGCCCAGATAGCGTTCGACGCCGATGTTCAACGCGCGCTGGCGGTGCTTGTCGCCGCTGCGCGAGGTAATCATGATGATCGGCACGTTGCGCAGGCGGCGGTCCGCCTTCATGTGGGTGGCCAGTTCATAGCCGTCCATACGCGGCATCTCGATGTCCAGCAGGATCAGGTCAGGCACGTGCTCGCGCAGCTTTTCCAGCGCGTCGACACCGTCGATGGCCACGCTGGCGTCGTAGCCGTTGCGCTCCAGGACGCGCCCGGTGACCTTGCGCACGGTGATCGAATCGTCCACCACCATGACACTCG
Organism: Lysobacterales bacterium; assembly: GCA_017305055.1. Classification (GTDB taxonomy): domain Bacteria; phylum Pseudomonadota; class Gammaproteobacteria; order Xanthomonadales; family Rhodanobacteraceae; genus Rhodanobacter. Next base: position 36,751 of record JAFKMZ010000016.1, on the reverse strand, counting down.
GGCGCACCGGCGGCGCTTCGCGCAACGGCACGTCCAGGGCATCCAGCCCCTCGGCGACCCGCTGCTGTCGTCTGGCAATGCCATGGCGTACCAGCGGAGCGAGGTCCAGGATGACCCGTACCGAACCGTCGGCCATGATCGTGGCGCCGATCAGCCCGGGCACGGAGCTGACCTGTGGCCCCACAGCCTTGACCACGATCTCGTGCGAGCCCAGCACGCTGTCGACGCGTACGGCCGCGCGCAGGTCGCCGACGTGCACCAGCAACAACGGCGGAGCCTCGCTTGCGGACGGCTGGCCGGACGGCAAGCCCAGCAGTTGCGCCAGGGAGTAGACGGCAAATTCCTCGCCCTCACGCCGGTACGACGGTTCGCCTGACGCCTGCATCGCCACCAGGTCGGCCGCGGCAACATGGACCACGCCCTGCACCGAAGTCATGGGTATCGCGAATGTGGCGTCCCCCACCTGCACGAGGATGGCGTGGGTCACGGCAAAGGTGAACGGCAGGCGCAGCACGAAGGTGGTGCCCCGACCCGGTTGCGACTCGATGGCGAGCGAGCCGCCGAGCTGCCGAATCTCGTTGGCCACCACGTCCATGCCGACGCCGCGGCCAGCCAGTTGGGACACGCTGCTGGCGGTGGAAAAGCCGGTCTGGGTGATCAGCGACAGCAGTTGCTCGTCACTGGGCTCAACCTCCGGCGCCAGCAAGCCACGCGCAATGCCGCGGGCGCGGATGGCCGCACGGTCCAGGCCGCGGCCGTCGTCACTGACGCGTATGACCATCTCGGTGGCTTCGCGCGCCACCTCGATATGCACCGAGCCGTCGGCGGGCTTGCCCGCCTTGGTCCGCTCGGCCGGGGTTTCAATGCCGTGCGCAATGGCGTTGCGCAGCATGTGCTCGAACGGCGCCTTGATCCGTTCGAGCAGGTTGCGGTCCAGTTCGCCATGGGCGCCATCCACGCGCAACTGGGCCCGTTTGGACTGCTCGCGCGCGGCCTGGCGCAAGGTGCGACGCAGGCTGGGAACCATGCTGTCGAACGGCAGCATGCGCGCGCGCAGCAGGCCCTCCTGCAGTTCCGCGGCCACGCGCGATTGCTGCACCAGCAGCGACTCGGCCTGGCGGGTCAAGCCGTCCAGGGTGGTCTGGATGGATGCCAGGTCGGAGACCGACTCGGCGAGCGCACGGGAGTATTGCTGCAATTGCGAATAGCGGTCGAGCTCGAGCGGATCAAACTTGACCTGACCGCTTTCGCGGTGCTCGTGCTGGAAGCGGGCGATGATCTGGGCCTCGGTCTCGATTTCCAGCATGCGCAACTGGCCACGCAGGCGCGATACGGTCTGGTCGAATTCGACCAGGTTGTGCCGGCAACCGGCGACCTGCTGTTCCAGGCGGGCGCGATGGATCGCCACCTCGCCAGACCAGTTGACCAAGTTGTCGAGCAGCCCGGCGCGCACCCGGACCTGTTCCTGGGTCGACGAAGTGTCCTCCTGCTCCTCGGGCAGCAACTCGGGCAGCCCGCGATCGAGCGGCACGACCGTCGCCGGCTCCGTCAATTCCGCGGCAGCCACCTGGTCCGGACCAGCGTCCGCACCGGTGTCCGCGTCCATGCGGGCGTCCGCGTCCACTTCCGCTGTTGTTTCTGTTTCTGTGTCCGTTCTTGCTTCCGTTTCCGCTTGCGGTTCGCCCGCTGCAGGAACGCCCGTCAGGGTATGCAACTGGTCGAGCGTGGCTTGCGGAGGAGCGACTGCCTGACCGTTGGCAACCTGCTGCACCATGTGGTTCAACTGGTCGAAGCTGGTCTCAAGCGCGTCCAACAGCGAGCCGATGCGATCCTGCTCGGGCACGCCCCGTTCCAGCAGCGCCTCCACCGCGTGCGCCAGGTCGCCCACCGGGACAAGACCCGAAATGCGCGCACCGCCCTTGAGCGTGTGCAGGTCGCGGCGCAGCTCGACCACGTAGCCTGTTTGTTCGGGATCCGCGCGCCAGGCGGCGAGCACACCGTCGGCATGGTCGAGCAGTTCGTGCGCCTCCTCGAGAAATACCTCAAGCAGGTCGGGATCGATTTCGTTGGCAGTCTCGGTGGTCGCGCTGCGCGCCGGCGGTGCCTCACGAACCATGGGCTCGTCGGCGTCTATCGCAGCCCCGGCTTGCGCCACGGGCGGCGCAACAGCGGATGCCACCGACACCACCTGCTGCTCCGGCTCCGGCTCCGGCTCCGGCTCCGGCTCCGGCTCCAGCAGCACCGCCACATCGCGGGTGCTGCCTTCATTGCCGGACGCCTCTGCCGGCGCGGCATCGACGCTGGCCGCAGCGGCAGCGGCAGCTGCCACCGCCTCGGCCGGTGTACCGGAATCGCCAGAATCACCGAAATCGCCGGCATCGGTCGCCAGCGCCGCCTCTTCGGTCGGGGAAATGGCAATCACGTGCTTGGAACGGACGTCCCGGTAGCGCTCGCACAACGCGACCAATTGCGCAGCCAGCCCGTCCACCTGCGGCAGCGTGGGTTCGTCCCGGTCGAACTGGCCCATGACCTGATCGACCACGTCCAGCGTCTGCACCAGCAGGCGCACGCCTTCCGCCGGCAGCGGCAGGTCGGCTCCCCGCAAGCGCTTGAACAACGTCTCCAGTGGCGCCAGGAGCTGCGTCAGCAACGGCACGTCGACCATGGCGATGGCGCCGTGCAGGGTATGCACCGCGCGCAGGGATTCCTCATCCAAAGGCAATTGACTGTCGGTAGCCGCGGCGGAGGCACGCAGCATCTGCACGTATTGCGTCACTTCGCTGCGCAGGATCTCCAGCAGCACCGGATCCACGGCCGGCAAATCCTGCGGCGGGGGCTCCACTGCCTCTGCCGCGACCGGTGCCGCCAGCCCATCCGACAGGCTGGACAGTGCTCCGAAGCGGCGTTCCGCCTCGTCGCGCCGCACGCGGCGACGAACCACCCTGCGCACCATTTCGGTGACCGCCGGCGCCTGGTCCTCCACGCGGGCCGGTTGCCCGGCAGCCAATTGATCAGCGGTCTGCATGATCGCGCTGAGCGGGGCGTCCGACGTGCCCTCGCCCTTGAGCGCGGTGAGCAGGCCAGGCAGCGCGCCGATCGCATGCTCGATCAGCGCCTGCACGTCGCCGTGCGGCTCGATGCTGTTGTCGAGCACGCGGTTGAGCATGTTCTCGACCTTCCAGGCGAACTCGCCGACCACGCTCGCGCCGACCAGCCGCCCGGAACCCTTGAGCGTGTGGAACGAGCGGCGGATATCCACCAGTGGCGGGCGTTGCTTCGGGTCGGTCTGCCATACCGCGTTGGCCTGGTGCAGGTTGTCGATCTCCTCCTGCATTTCCTCCAGAAAGATGTCCCGGATGTCGTCGTCGATGCCCTCGGCGTCGGTCCTGAAGCCAACCTGGGCGGCCAGCGCATCGCGTACCGGCAGGTCTTCGAAGACCTCCTCGTCGACCTCGATCCAGTCGTCGTCCGCGTCGACCGGCTCAGACGCAGCGGCCATAGCCGCCTCCCCCGCCGGGATGTCGGCCACGGCAGCAACCGGCGCAGCCCCGAGGTCGATATCCGCGCCAGGCAAGTCGGGCGCCAGGCTGACCGCTTCGGACAATTCCGCGTCGACTTCCGCAAACGGCTCGTCCTCCGCCGCAGCGGGGAGCGGCTCCGGCGCGGCGACAGGTTCGCGGGGCGGCGGAACCGGCAGATATCCCAGCCGCCTCAAACCCCGTTCGGCCACCTCCAGCGTGCTGTCCAGGTGACCGCGATGATCCCGTGCCGCTTCCAGGTAGTAATCCAGCGCTGCCACGGCGTCGGCCAGCAGGTCCATCTGCATCTTGCCCGGCACCCTGCGGTCGGCCAGGAGCTCGTTCTCGACGAAACGCCCGATGCCCATCGCCAACTCGCCCGGACGCGGCGCCTGCAGCATGTGCATGGCCCCGGAGACTTCGGTCAGCAGGGCGGGTATGCCGGCAAGATGGGCGTGCTGCCAGCCGGACTCGACGAAGGCGACGATGGCCTGCTTGACCTTGGCGGTATTGGCCATGGCCTCAGCCATCAGCGCCGAGACCAACACCATGGCATCAGCATGCGACAGGCCGGTGGTGCCGTCCTGCGCGCCGGCTTCCTCGTCCGCGCCAAGGCGCTGGATGTGGTCGTCAAGCGACGATTCCACGCCGAGCAAGGCACCGGCGACGTCCAGCAGTGTCTCCTCGTCCGCCGCGCGAATGCCGTTGGCCAGCTCGTCGAGGATCCGACGCTGCTCGGCCACGATGCCACGCGAGGTCGACAAGGCGAGCATGCCGAGGGTGTCGCCGATGCGTTCCAGCACCTCCCCGTAGGCGGCAAGCTGGGCCGGGTCGCCATCGCCCTGGCGCAGGAACATGTCCAGCGCTTCCTTGACCCGCAGCAGGTCCTCCTTCAGGGCCCGCGACACCGAATCCAGCAGGTTGCGGTTGTAGCCGGCCATGGAGCCGCGGGCCTGATCCAGCTCCCCGACATCCGGCACGAGCTCATCCAGCGCATAGGTCTGGCGCAACAAGGCCATGCGCGGAGTCAGGTGCGGCGCATGCGCCACGATATACAACAGCCTGCGGGTCACCTCGTCGACATCGGTGCCGACGAGGCTGGCTTCGCCCTCCTCGATCATGCGCCGGATCAGGCGGTCGATGTGCGCGGCGGTGCGCCGCATCTCCGTCGCATCGCCCTTGATCAGCCCGTGCTCGAGGCCCTCGAATACCCCGGCCGCCACCCAGCACAGCCGGCGGCTTTGCTTGGCCGTGCAGCAGGCCGCCATGGCCAGCAGGGTGCGGCGCATCGCATGCAGCCGCTGGGGGACCTCCTGGCCCCGGAACCAGCCCAGCAATTGCTGCTGGAAATGCAGACGCAGATCGACCAGCCGGTCGTGGCGCACCTGCGCCGACATGTCGGCGGCGGCCATCGGCACCTCGCCGGGCAGCGGCAACTCCAGGTTCGGATAGAACAGTTCTGCCTCACCCAGCGGCGGTTGCCGCCGGCTGGCGCGCACGTCGTTGAGCAGAGGCAGGAGCACCATCGGCACGTCGCGCTGACCGCTGGACAGACGCTCCAGGTAATCCGGTAGCTGCATCAGGCCGCGCATCATCACCGCGCAGGCTTCCTCGGCCTCGGCTGGAGCCTGCTGCCGCAGCGCGTCGGCAAGCTGGCCGAGCTCGTCGGCAATCAAGGCCGCGCCCCGCAGCTCCACCATCTGCAAGGTGCCATGCACCTGCCGCAGGTGTTCCGCGCACGAGCGCATCACCTGGCCGTCGCCAGGACGCTCGACAAACTCCTCAAGCGCCTCGCGCGCGGCGAGCAATGCCTCGTCGAGCTGGGGTTTCACCCACTGCAGCATGGTGAAACTGATTTGGTCCTGAAGTCTCATGCGCGTGTCCCGACCCTGCACCGCAGACAGCCAAAGCAGCAACGGGGTCCCCCTTTCATGGCGTCCTGGCAGTGCGTCGAAGTCCTCACGCCGGCAAGGTGAAGTGGGCGACCGAACGCCGCAGGTCGCTGGCCAGTTGCGCCAGGGTCCCGATCGAGTCGGCGGTCTGGCCCGCGCCGTCCGAGGTTTGCGAGCTGATGTCCTGGATCGCGTTCATTGATGCAGAAATTTCGGTGGCGGCCGTGGATTGCTCGCTGGCGGCCGTGGAGATGGTCTGGATCAGCGCGGCCAGGTCGTGCGACACGCGCTCGATGTCGCCCAGCGCACTGCCGGCGTCCTCGGCCAGATGCGCACCTGACACCACGCCCGCCGTGGTCTGTTCCATCGAGTTCACTGCTTCGCCGGTATCGGACTGGATGGCCTGGACCAGGGCCTCGATACGCTTGGTCGCACGCGTGGAGCGCTCGGCCAGCCGCTGCACCTCGTCGGCGACCACGGCAAAGCCCCGACCCGCCTCACCGGCCGAGGCCGCCTGGATCGCCGCGTTCAAGGCCAGGATATTGGTCTGCTCGGCAATATCGCTGATCAGCTCGACGATCGAGCCGATCTCCTGCGAGGACTCGCCGAGGCGCTTGATGCGCTTGGACGTCTCCTGGATCTGGTCGCGGATCGAATCCATGCCGGCGATGGTCTCGCGCACCACGGTGGCACCGCGTGCGGCAATGGCCACGGACTGCTCGGCCACTTCGGCGGACTTCGCCGAATCCTTCGACACTGCATCCATGGAGCTCACGATACGGTTGATCGACGCGGTCGCGCCGCTGATGTCGCGCGCCTGCTTCTGCGCGGCGTCGGCCAGGCTGCGCGCCGTGGCCTGGCTCTCCTGCGCCGAGCTCGACACCTGCTCGGAAGTCTCGTTGATGGTGGTGACCAGCGAGCGCAGCTCGTCGATGGCGTAGTTGACCGAGTCGGCGATGGCCCCCGTGATGTCCTCGGACACCGTGGTGGTCACGGTCAGGTCGCCCTCGGCGAGCGATCCCATCTCGTCCAGCAGGCGCATGATCGCCTCCTGGTTGCGCCGGTTCAGTTCGGTGCTGCGCGCGAAGCGCCGGCGCTGGTCGCCGATCAGGGTGATCACCAGCAGCAGCGCGAACGCCACCGCCGCCGCGGCTCCAAACAGGCCCCACCAGACATTCGGGAACAGGCGGTGGGTCGCGGCCACGTCGATGCGCTCGGACAATGCGTTCGCGCGCAACAGCACGGTCTGCGAATCGGTCGAGGCCTCGTTTGCCGCCGTCTTCACGCTGGCCAGCTTGGGCGCCGCCTGCACCAGGGCAGCCACTGCATCGCTCAGCCTGCCCCAGTTCGTGTCCACCTCGCCGAGGATCCGGCGGGCCTGGGGATCGGCCACCATGCGCACGCCGCTGTTGCCGCCGCCCGACACCAGCCCCTTCAGCACGTTGCCATAGAGATCAGCGTCGCGCGCCAGGCCATCGGCGGCGGCAGCGGAGCCTTCCCCACCCTGGATCACTTCCTGCACCCGCCGCAGGATTCGGTCCGCCGCCAGCATCTGCCGCGAGGTGCCCACCACCTCGGCCGTGCTGGCGTTGCGCTGCACCAGCCCGTTCACCACCTGGTCCATGCTGGCATTGATCTGCGTGATCTGCGTCGACAGGACCGCGGCCTGCTGCGAGACCTCGACCACCAGCGCCTTGTTGCCCAGGATCTTGCCGATGTCGCCATCCAGTTGCTGCCACGCACCGGCCAGGGCGGCCACAGCCTGGCCAGTCGGACTGCTGTCACCGGCATAGCCGCGCATGCCACTTTGCCGGTCGCCCTGCTGCAGTCGCTGCATTGCCGAACCGATGGTATTGCGCGTGGTTTCCAGATCGGTGAACGCGTCCACATGGGCACCGGTGGACTCCAGCGCAAACCGCGCCGCCTGCTGCGACAGCACCTGCACCTGTGTGGTCAGCGCCATGGCCTGGCGATCTTCATCGTTGCGCTGGTTGAGTTCGTAGAAGTTCAACGCGGCAAACGCAATCGCGGCGAGCAACAGCACGATGAGTGCGGTGTACCCATGCTCTCCGCCAACACTCCCTTTAGCACTCATGCTCACCTCGACTGTCAGGGTCCCGCCCTGCCGCGCATGCAGCTGCGCGAAGTTGTGCTCGTATTCCACGCATGGCCAAGCCAGTCCGGGACCAGGCGTCGAGGTCCGTCAGGCCGCGCCGGTTCACGTCGCGGCCTGGCGGAAATCCGGCGCACGCACCAGCCGCTGCATGCTGAAGATCGCCAACTGCGGCTCGCCCACGCAACTGTCGACGAACCTGGCCAGCCTGGGGTCGTGCTCGGGTACTGCGGCCTGGTGCTGCTCCTCGTCGACCATGCGCTGGCCATACACCTCATCCACCATCAGGGCCACGCTGCCGTTGCCTTGGCGCACCATGAGCAGGCGCGTACGCTCCCCCTGCTGCGTGCGCTGGCCAAACAGGAAGCGCGCCAGGTCAACCACCGGCACCAGGTTGCCGCGCACGTTGGCAATGCCCAGCAGCCAAGGCTGCGTACCCGGCACCGGCGTCAGTTCCGGTACCACCAGCAGTTCGCCGATTTCATCGATCCCGCTGGCGAACAGGCGTTCGCCGGCCCGAAATCCGATGCCACGCCACCCGCCGCTCAGCGCCGGATTTTCCGCCGCCCCCTGCGCATGCGCGAGCGCCAGGCGCTCGTAGCGCGCCAGCAGGGCAAACGGGTCGTGCGTGCCAGCGTCAGCCATGTCGCGGCCACAGTGCATCGCCGAACCGGAACTGGACGTGTGCGGGCAGGCCTGAGCCCGCCGCACGTCCTGCGCCATGGGCGGCAAGTGAAGCGCGGATGCTCATCATGCTGGCCATCGACGTCTCTCGGCGCATGCCCGCGATCAGGCCGCCACTGCAGTCACATGACGGCGGATGGCCCCGAACAATTCCTCGCGGGTGAAGGGTTTGGTCAGGTATTGCTCGGCCCCGACGATGCGGCCGCGGGCCTTGTCGAACAGGCCGTCCTTGGAACTGAGCATGATGACCGGAGTGGCACGGAACTGCGGGTTGTTCTTGATCAGGGCACAGGTCTGGTAGCCGTCCAGGCGCGGCATCATGATGTCGACGAAGATGATTGCCGGCTTCTGGTCGGAGATCTTGGCCAGCGCCTCGAAGCCGTCGATCGCGGTCAACACCTCGCAACCTTCCTTTTTCAGCAAGGTCTCGGCGGTACGCCGGATGGTCTTGGAGTCGTCGATCACCATGACCTTCAGTCCGGCCAGCTGCGTGCTTGAGTTTGGATCCACGCGATTCCCCAACCATCCGTCCACAGCGGACTCGATTTCAGTATGCAACACCCATACCAAGTGATATGTGCGCCAAAACACAAAGGCATATCCGCCCGAGGCCCATGCCGGACCAGCCACACCGTCCTCGCTGTGTACCGCCTGTCCCGCGAAGCTGTCAAGCAACGACGGCGCAACTGCCGGATTTTTGGCACTAGCCGCCGCACAGCGGCAGCATGCGACGGCTGGCGGGCGGATGCGTCGCCGGCCCGTTCCCGCACCCGGCACCGTATCCGCTTTACCATGGAGCCCGCAGCACCGCCCGCCACCAGGCTGGCGTCGCCCCACTGTCGAGGTAGCGATGATGCCGTTGTCGATCGCCATACTGATGGACCCGATCGGTGCCATCAAACTGGCCAAGGACACCAGTTTTGCCCTGTTGCTCGAGGCCCAGCGCCGCGGCCACACGCTGTACTACATGGAGCAGCGCGACCTGGCACTGCGTGACGGCGTGCCCTGGGCGCGACTCGCACCGTTGGCGGTGAAGGATGATCCCGCCGGCTGGTACACGCTCGGGCAGGCGCAGTGGCGCGACCTGAGCGAGCTCGACGTGGTGCTGATGCGCAAGGATCCGCCCGTAGACAGCCAGTTCGTCTATGACACGCTGGTGCTTGAGCAGGCGCAGCGCGCCGGGGTGCTGGTGGTGAACGATCCACGTGCACTGCGCGACTGCAACGAGAAGCTGTTTGCGCTGCAGTTCCCGCAATGCACGGCGCCGACCCTGGTCAGCCGCGATGCCGGGGAACTGCGCCGCTTCGCCGCAGAACAGGGCGACGTGGTGCTGAAGCCGCTCGACGGCATGGGCGGGCAGCGCATCTTCCGGGTCAAACCCGGCGACCACAACCTCAACTCGATGCTGGAAACCCTGCTCGGTGGGGACGGCCACGGGCATGGCACGCAGCTGGCGATCGCACAGAAATACATCCCGGAGATCACTGCCGGCGACAAGCGCATCCTGGTCGTCGACGGCGAGCCGGTGCCCTGGGCGCTGGCGCGCATCCCGCAAGGCAACGAATTCCGCGGCAACCTCGCGGCTGGCGGGCGCGGCGAAGGCGTGGCCTTGTCGGACCGCGACCGCTGGATTGTGCAGCAGGTCGCCCCGGTACTGCGCCGGCGCGGCCTGCTGTTCGTCGGCCTGGATGTCATCGGCGATTACCTGACGGAAATCAATGTCACCTCGCCCACCTGCGCGCGCGAGCTGGATGCACAGTTCGGGCTGAACATCAGCGCACAACTGTTTGATGTGATCGAGCCCCGCTGCAGCACGCACAAAAGCGGCTGAGCATGGCGACCGATACGGCCGCCGCGCCCAACCCCCTCAGCGCCACCGCGTTGTTCTCCCTGCTGGTCCATGGCGTGCTGCTGCTGGGCATCACGTTCCACTTTGCGAACCCCGGGGTGCAGCCACCGACGCTGGACGTCACCCTGGTCAACGTGGCAAACCGCGAGACGCCCGAGCATGCGGACTTCCTGGCCCAGGCCAGCAACCGCGGCGGCGGCGACAGCGATCACGCGGCCCGGCCCTCGCAGCTGTTCTCCGGGGCCCTGCCGCGGCCCGATCCAGGCATCCTTCCACACCCGGTCAGGGCCAGCGCGCCGCCGGCGCAGGAGGCCACGCCATCGCACCAGGTCACCAGCACCGGCGAGAGCACGTTCCAGGTGCGCAGCGACAACGCGCAGGCACGCCACCGTGCCGAGGCGGCGCCGCCTGCGACCGAGCTGCAGCGCGAGGCGGCCATTGCCCAGCTGGCCGCGGAGGTGCGGGCGCAAAACGAGGCCCTGGCCAAGCGGCCGGTCAAGAAGTTCATCTCCGCCAGCACCAGGGAATACGTATACGCCAACTACATGCGGGCCTGGTCGGATCGCGTACAGCGCGTCGGCAACCTCAACTATCCTGAACGCGCGCGGCAGAACAAGCTGTACGGGGACCTCCTGCTCACCGTGGGCATCAACCGCGACGGCAGCATCCACAGCATCACCGTCATCAAAAGCTCGGGCCACGCGATCCTGGATGAGGCAGCCGAGCGCATCGTGCGCCTGGCCGGCCCGTTCCCGCCACTGCCGGCCAGCGCCAAGGTGGACGAGCTGTACATCACGCGTACCTGGGAATTCCTGCCGGGTGACGTACTGCGCAACAAATGAGCGCCGCCACGGGCTGCGCGAGGCTTGCCGGCCGGCTTAGAATGGCCGGCATGACCAGCGAGACATCGCATACCCTCACCGGGCATTTCCTGATCGCCATGCCCCACCAGGCCGAGCCGCCGTTTGCCCATGGCGTCGCCCTGCTGTGCCAGCATGACGCCGACGGAGCCGTGGCGCTGCTGGTCAACCAGCTGTCGCATTACCGTTTGGGCGACGTGCTGGCGCAGATGAAGCTGCACTGTACCGATGACGGCCTGGCCGATGCCCCGGTACTGATCGGCGGTCCGGTGCAGCAGGAACGCGGCTTCGTGCTGCATCGCGAGCGCGGCGCCTGGGAGTCGAGCTACCGCGTCGGCGACGCCTGGTCGGTGACCACCTCGCGCGACATCCTGGTGGCCATGGCTGCCGGCGAGGGGCCGCGCGAGGCGGTCATGGTATTGGGCTATGCCGGCTGGGACGCCGGGCAGCTGGAACAGGAAATCCGCTCCAACGCCTGGCTCACCACCGAGGGCTGCAGCCGGATCGTGTTCGAAACCCCGTTGGAGGAGCGTTGGAGCGCCGCGGCCGGGCTGGTGGGAGTGGACCCGCGCCAGCTGTCCGGCTACGCGGGACATGCGTGAGCTGCGTGCTTGCCTTCGACGTCGGCAGCCGCCTTACCGGCGTGGCCATCGGCAACCGCCTGACCGCCAGTGCCAGGCCCCTGGCGACGCTGCCGATGCGCGATGGCAGCCCCGACTGGCAGCAGCTCGACCGCCTGCACGCATCCTGGCAGCCGGAAACCCTGGTGGTCGGCTTGCCACTGCGCCTGGATGGCAAGGAACAGCAGGCCAGCCGTGCTGCCCGGCAGTTTGCCGCTGCGATTGGCGCGCGCTATGGCCTGCCGGTGGCGTTCGAGGACGAGCGCGACAGCTCGCGCGAGGCGGCGCAACGCTTTGCGCATGCGCGGGCCGCCGGCGCGCGGCGGCGCAGCCAGCGCGCCGCGATCGATGCCGACGCGGCCGCCGTCATCCTGGAACGCTGGCTGCAGCACAGCGCACCCCTCGCGCCGCAAACCTCTCCACCCTGACCCGCCTCAGCCCACCCGACGGCCTTTGCCCATGAGTCCCCGCCTGCGTCACCTCACCACGCTGGATCACCTCCCCCGCAGCGCCATCGAGCGCCTGCTGGACAGCGCCGAACACCTGCGCGACGCCTGCGCGCACGGCACGCGCAAGCTCGACGTGCTCGCCGGACGCACCGTGCTGACCATGTTCTTCGAGCCCTCGACCCGCACCCGCACCTCGTTCGAGCTGGCGGCACGGCGCCTCGGCGCCGACGTGGTCAACCTCGACATCGAGCTGTCCTCGGTGCGCAAGGGCGAGGAACTGGTGGACACCCTGCATACGCTCGAGGCCATGCACCTGGATGCGATCATCGTGCGCCACGCCCAGCCTGGCACCGCCGAGGCCATGGTGCGCCTGGCCATGAGCGGCGTCTCGGTGATCAACGCCGGCGACGGCGAGCACGCGCACCCGACCCAGGGCCTGCTCGACGCGCTCACCATCCGCCAGCACCGGCCGGATTTCTCCCGGCTCAAGGTCGCGATCTGCGGCGACATCAAGCACTCGCGCGTGGCCCGCGCCGACCTGCGCGCGCTGACCACGCTGGGCGTGCAGGATATCCGTCTGTGCGCGCCACCGGCGATGCTGCCTCCGGCGGACGAGTTCCCCGACGCACAGCAGCTGGCCGATTTCGACCAGGCCATTGCCGGTGTCGATGCGGTCATCATGCTGCGCCTGCAAAAGGAGCGCATGCAGGCCACCGACTTGCCCGATCCATCCGCCTACTTCCAGCGCTATGGCCTCGATCCGCGGCGGCTGGCGCTGGCCGCCAAGGGTTGCCTGGTGATGCACCCGGGGCCGATCAACCGCGGCATCGAGATCGCCTCGGAGGTGGCCGACGGGCCACAGTCGCGCATCCTGGAACAGGTCAGCAACGGTGTATTCGTGCGCATGGCAGTGCTGAACGAGGTGCTGGCCCGCTGAAGCGGTCGATGCTGCCTGCACCTGGGGGCCGGGGCAAAGCAGGCATAATGGATGGCGCCACAACTGCCATCCTGGAACCCCCATGCGACTGACCACGCGCCTCCTCATGCTGGCGCTGACTGGCGCCCTGCTTTCTGCCTGCGCCTCCAAGGACAAGAACGCGCCCTTGGCCTTCGCGCCGGCCGACACACCGTACGTGCTGGCCAACGTCGACACGCTGGACCGCAGCACACGCAAGGCCTTGCTGGTGCAGGCCGACGCGCAACTGCCATCACAGCTGGCCCGGCTGAACGCCATGGCCGACCGCATGCAGGAGCAAGACCCGAACGGCGCCAAACTGCTGCATGCCTTGGCCGCCGAGTTCAAGGGCAAGACGGTCGAAAGCTTCGCCCAGGCAGCCGGGATCGAACTCGAAGGCCACTTTGCCTTGTACGGTATCGGCCTGGCGCCGGTGGCACGCCTGGCGCTGAACGACCCCAAGGCATTCGACGCTTTCGTCGCCAACCTGGAAAACGCCTACGGCCAGCGGCTCGAGGTGCGCCAAGAAGGCCAGCAAAGCTATCGCATGCACAGCTTCACCAGCTCCGGTACCCAGCTGGTCATCGCCACCGAAGGCAAGCAGGCGGTGCTCGCGCTGTTGCCGGTAGACGCCGCCAAGCCGCTGTTGCGCCGGGCCCTGGGCCTCGACCGCCCGGCGAAGAGCGTGCAGGGCACCGATCGCCTGACCGACCTGGCCAAGGCCAAGGGCTACCAGAAGTACCTGATCGGCCAAGTGGACATGATGCGCCTGCTGCCGCTGCTGCTCGGCGCTGATGACCCCTTGCTGCACGCCGTTCACGTCGCCCACGCCGAAGCCACCCAGGCCAAGACCGGCGAACCGGTGGCCAACCAGTTGCACACCGGTCCGACCTGCGTGGCCGAAGCCACGCGCATCGCCGCCCGCGTGCCGGCGGCCAGCTTCGGCTACACCACGCTCACCGCCACACGCCAGGACGCCCGCCTGGACATTGCCCTGGCCGCGGACATCAGCAAGGCGTTCGCCGGGCTGCAAGTGGCCCTGCCCGGCCTGGGTGGCCACGGTGCCGACGCGGCGCCGTTTGACGTGGCGCTCGCACTGCCTATCGGCGTCCTGCGCGAGTTCTGGTCGACCCAGGTCGACGCCGTAGCGGCCAAGCCGTTTGCCTGTCCCGAGCTGACCGATCTCAACGACAGCTTTGCCACCCTGGGCCAATGGCTGCAGAAGGCCGCCATCCCGCCATTCGGCGACCTGCAGGGCATTGGCCTGGCGCTGGACAGCATGCAGCAGGACAAGGATGGTGGCATGCCGAAGCTGTCCGGACGTCTGCTGGTGGCCAGCAACAATCCGGCCGGCCTGTTTGCCATGGGCCAGATGACCGTACCGTCGTTGACGCGGGTCAAGCCCGTGGCTGGCGGTCCGCCACAACCATTGCCCAAGGATCTTGCAACCGTCATTGGCCAGCCGGCCTGGCTGGCCCTGACCGACAAGGTACTCGCGCTCGGCGTCGGTGCCGGGGAAGATGCCAAGCTGACGCAGGCACTGAAGGCTCCCGGTGGCGAACCCGGGCGCATGGCACGCATGCACCTCAGTGGGGCGATGTACCTGCAGTGGCTGCAGCTCATGGATCAGCAGGCCGACAAGCTGGCTGGCGCAGCGGCGCTGCTGAACAAGAGCAGCGAGCCCGCAGGCAGCGCCAGCGCGGCCAGCGCCGCCAGCATCGCGGCCGATGTCGCGCAGTCGAAAGCGCAGCTTGCCGCCATGCAGCTGCAGGCCGCGCGCATCGCCGACATCAACGCGGAAATGCACGTGGACAAGGATGGCATCGTGCTGACCAGCGCGACGACAATGAAGTAAGCTGACAAGGCGACACCACCGTGCCGGCCGACGCGATCTGTCGGCGCGCCACCCCTGCGGAGGAAAACATGCAAAGCGGCAACCCGGCCCTCAACAAGAATACGTTCCTCGATGTAGGCAACGGCGCCGTCCTCGCCCATGGCGGCGACGCGATGACCGTCAACGGCACCGTGAACAAGACCGGATTCCTGCTCATCCTGGTGCTGGTCGGCGCCATGTACAGCTGGTCGCAATATGCCGGCCCGGCCAGCGTTTCCGGGCTGATGCCCCTGATGTTCGGCGGCATGATCGTCGGCCTGGTGCTGGCCTTCGCCACCATCTTCAAGAAGACCTGGGCTCCATATACCGCGCCGCTGTACGCGGTGGCCGAAGGGGTGTTCATCGGCGCGCTGTCGGCGATCTTCGAGGCCCGCTATCCCGGCATCGTGATGCGTGCCGTGGGCCTGACCTTCGGCACCATGGCGGCCCTGCTGCTGGCCTATCGCAGCGGCCTGATCCGGCCCACCGAGAAGTTCAAGCTCGGCGTGATTGCTGCCACTGGCGGCATCCTCCTGCTGTACCTGGCGAATTTCATCATGGGCTTCTTCGGCCACTCGATGGATTTCATCAACGGCAACAGCACGATCGCGATCGGTTTCAGCGTGGTGGTGGTGATCGTTGCCGCCTTGAACCTGATCCTGGACTTCGACCTGATCGAGACCGGCGCCCGCGCCAACGCGCCGAAGTACATGGAGTGGTACGGCGCGTTCGCGCTGGTGGTCACCCTGGTCTGGCTGTACCTGGAGATCCTGCGCCTGCTGTCCAAGATGCAGTCGCGCAACTGAGCCGGCCGCCGCCGTTCCCCGCTCCCGTCGGCAACGGGGGAGCGGGGAAATGAGGTTCAGCGGTTGAGCATGGAGTGGCTGCCACCCTGGTTGCGGTTGTCCGTGGTTTCCTCGACCTCGATGCCATCCATGCCCTGCGACAAGGTATGCGCGTCGCCACCCTGCGACAGCTTGATACGCAGGCGCACCTCGTTGGTGCTGTCGGCGTAGCGCAGGGCATCCTCGTAGGAAATGTCTCCGGCCTGGTACAACTCGACCAGGCTCTGGTCGAACGTGCGCATGCCAAGCAGGGTCGACTCCTTCATGACTTCCTTCAGCTTGTGGATCTCCCCCTGGCGGATATAGTCCTGCACCAGCGGCGTACCGAGCAGGATCTCGACCGCCACATGCCGGGACTTGCTGTCCGGCGAGGGAATCAGAACCTGCGCAACCACGCCTTTCAGGTTCAGCGACAGGTCCATCAACAGCTGCGTGCGGTGATCCTCCGGGAAGAAATGCTGGATGCGGTCCATCGCCTGGTTGGCGTTGTTGGCGTGCAGCGTGCACAGGCACAGATGTCCCGTTTCGGCAAAGTTGATCGCGTGCTCCATGGTTTCGCGCGTACGCACCTCGCCGATCATGATCACGTCCGGGGCCTGACGCAGCGAGTTCTTCAACGCGTTCTCCCAGCTGTCGGTGTCCACGCCGATCTCGCGCTGGGTGATGATGCAATTCTCGTGCTTGTGCACGTATTCGATCGGGTCCTCGATGGTGATGATGTGTCCGGTCGAATTGAGGTTGCGGTAGCCGATCATCGCCGCCAGCGTGGTCGACTTGCCGGTACCGGTGCCGCCGACGAGGATGATGATGCCGCGCTTGGTCATCGCCAGCTGCTGGATCACCTGTGGCAGGTGCAGTTCCTCGGTGGTGGGAATCTTGGCCTCGATCCGGCGCAACACCATGCCCACGCAGCCACGCTGGTAGAAGCACGACACGCGGAAGCGGCCCACGCCCTGCGCGCTGATCGCAAACTGGCATTCGTGGGTCTTCTCGAACTCCTCACGCTGCGCCGGCGTCATCACGTTGAGCACCATGTCGCGCGCCTGCTGCACGCTGAGGGGGCTCTGTGTCACCGGGCCGATGCGCCCCTGCACTTTCAGGGAGGGCGGCACGCCGGCGGTGATGAACAGGTCCGAGGCCTTCTTGTGCACCATCAGCTTGAGGAACGAGGTGAAGTCGAAATCGCTCATGGGTGGTACCCCCGGGGTACGAATGATGAAGTCGCGTCCTGCAGCATATCGGCACCGCGCCCGCTATTTGAACTGCTCCTTGTTTTTCGCGTAGCTGGACGCCTCCTGGCGCGAAACCACGCCGCGCTTGACCAGGTCCTGCAGACACTGGTCCAACGTCTGCATGCCAAACTGCTGCCCGGTCTGGATCGAGGAGTACATCTGCGCGACCTTGTCCTCCCGGATCAGGTTGCGGATGGCGGGGATGCCGACCATGATCTCGTGCGCCGCCATGCGCCCGCCGCCCACCTTCTTCAGCAGCGACTGCGACACCACGGCGCGCAGCGACTCGGACAACATCGAGCGCACCATCGGCTTCTCGCCTGCCGGAAACACGTCGATGATGCGGTCGATGGTCTTGGCCGCCGAGCTGGTGTGCACGGTGGCAAACACCAGGTGGCCGGTTTCCGCGGCGGTCAGCGCCAGGCGGATGGTCTCCAGGTCGCGCAGCTCGCCGACCAGGATGAAGTCCGGATCCTCGCGCAGCGCCGAGCGCAATGCCTCGTTGAAGCCCAGCGTGTCGCGATGCACCTCGCGCTGGTTGACCAGGCACTTTTGCGAGGTATGCACGAACTCGATCGGATCCTCGATGGTCAGCATGTGCCCGTATTCGGTCTTGTTGATGTGGTCGACCATGGCCGCGAGCGTGGTGGACTTGCCCGAGCCGGTCGGACCGGTCACCAGGATCAGGCCTTGCGGCTGCTCGATCAGGGTGCGGAAAATCGGCGGGCAACCCAGGTCCTCGAGGGTCAGCACCTCGGCCGGAATGGTGCGGAAGACCGCACCGGCACCGCGGTTCTGGGTGAACGCGTTGACACGGAAGCGCGCCAGGCCAGGGATCTCGAAAGAAAAATCGGTCTCGAAGAACTCCTCGTAGTCGCGGCGCTGCTTGTCCGACATGATGTCGTAGATGAGCGCATGCACCTGCTTGTGCTCAAACGCCGGGATGTTGATGCGGCGTACGTCGCCGTCGACCCGGATCATTGGCGGCAGGCCTGCCGACAAATGCAGATCGGATGCCTTGTTCTTGACCGAGAACGCCAGCAATTCAGCAATATCCATCGCCTTAGCCCCTGATTGACCATATGTTGGAATGATGCGCCTGCATGCGTCGTGCCATGTCGCACACCCATGGCTGCTGGCCGCCCCCCGATGTCCGGGCCCGCACCCGCTTCGCCTCGCCCATGCAGCTTGCTGGATGGTACTAGGAGTCGGGGCGGTAAAAACCGGGCACGCGCGGCAGGACCGTGTTTCCTGTCGGCCCAGGCGAGGGCGCGCCACCGCTTCCGCCCGCTCCGGACCGTCCGCGACACACCGGGCCACCGCATTTCGCCGTCGGGCACGCTCCGGCTAAGGTAGCCCATTCGACGCCACGACCAGGAGTGAGTAGATGATAAGGATTGCCTTCGTTGGCGGTGGCAACATGGCTCGCAGCCTGATTGGCGGCATGCTCAAGACCGGCATGGCGCCGTCGGCCATCACCGTCACCGACCCCTCGGCCCAGACCCGCGAGTCGCTCGGCCGCGAGCTTGGCGTCGCGACCTACGCCGAGCCGGGACCCGCCGTCGCGGACGCCGAGGTCATCGTCCTGGCCGTGAAGCCGCAGGTCCTGCCCAGCCTCACCGCCGGCCTGCGCGATGCACTGCAACGCCAGCGGCCGCTGCTGATCTCGGTGGCCGCGGGAGCCCGCCTGCACCAGCTGGAACGATGGTTCGGCGCCGGCCTGGCAATCATCCGCTGCATGCCCAACGTGCCCGCACTGATTGGCGCCGGAGCCAGCGGCTTGTGCGCCAACAGCCGCGTGAGCCCCGCGCAGCGGGCCTCGGCCCAACATATCCTGGGCACGGTCGGCCTGGCCTGCTGGGTCGACGACGAAGACCTCATGGATACCGTGACCGCGCTGTCCGGCTCCGGACCTGCCTACTACTTCGCCCTCACCGAGCACCTGGTGGCCGCAGCCATCGCGCAGGGCATGCCCGCCGCGACAGCGCGTATGCTGGCGGCCCAGACCTGCTTCGGCGCCGGCCGCATGCTCAGCGAAAGTGGCGAAGATCCGGCGCTGCTGCGGGCCCGCGTCACCTCGCCCAACGGCACCACCCAGGCGGCGCTGGACAGCCTGGCAAATGGCGGCCTGGCCGGCATCGTGGCCGACGCCGTGGCGGCCGCCAGGCGGCGCGGCGCGGAACTCTCGGACCAGCTGGACCAAGATCTATGAGTTACCTGGCAAATGCCGCATCCTTCCTGCTCGGACTGGCCTGCGACCTGGTGGTGGTATTGCTGCTGGTGCGCATCACAGCCGAGGCCTGCCGCGCCGACTTCCACAACCCGCTGAGCCAGCTCATCTACCGCTACACCAATCCGGTGCTGGCGCCGATCCGGCGCGTGCTGCCGAACTGGCGGCGTCTCAACCTGGCCGCCCTGCTGCTGGCCTGGGTCGTGCTGGTACTCAGGCGGCTGCTGCTGTTCGCCCTGCTTGGCGTCATGCCGCGCGTACCGGGACTGCTGCTCCTGGCCCTGGCCGACCTGCTCGACTTCGTACTGCTGTTCTACATCGTGCTGGTCTTTGGCTGGTCGTTGCTCAGCATGTTCGCCGCCGACCGGCGTCAGCCGCTGCTGCGCCTGGCCGAGTGCATCGTGGCGCCGCTGCTGCGACCGCTGCGCGGGAAGCTGATTGCCGGCAACATCGACTTCGCGCCGATGGTGGTGCTGATCGCCCTGTTCCTCGCCCGCATCCTGGTCAGCGCGCCCCTGCTCGACCTCGGCACCCGGCTGGCCATCGGCGCCTGAGCCGCGCCGGTGTGGTGCCCGCACTGCAATCCGCGACCCGACCGGCACCACCGCGGTGATGCCGGCGAAGCCACGCCCCGGAGTGGCAACTTCGATGCGTGATCGCAGCCCGCCGACGGCGGTGCATCAGGGATACAGCAGCCGGCTCGTCCATGTCTTGCCATGCCGGTTCCAACGCACCCGGTGATGCAGCCGAAACGCGGCGCCATACCAGAACTCCAGCATGTCCGGCTCGACCAGGAACCCACCCCAGTGCGGCGGGCGGGGCACTTCCTGGCTTTCGAACTCCGCCTCGTAGCGCGCCACGCGCTGGTCGAACGTGGCCTGGTCAGGCAAGGTCTGGGATTGCAACGAGGCCCAGGCGCCGATCTGACTGTGCCGGTTGCGGCTGGCGAAGTAGGCATCCGACTCGGCGTCCTGCAGCCTGCGCGCCAAGCCTTCCACGCGCACCTGCACACCCTCGCGCAGTTGCTTCCAGTGGAAATTCAACGCCACCTGCGCATGTACCGTGAGCTGGCCGCCCTTGTCGCTCTCGTAGTTGGTATAGAAGCGGAAGCCGCGCTCGTCGACGCCCTTCAGCAACACCATGCGCGAGGAAACGTGACCGGCGGCATCGACCGTGGCAAGGTTCATGGCCGTCGGCTCGCGGTCGTCGCTGGCTGCGGCCTCCCCGAGCAGAGCGGAAAACGTATCGAGCAGCTCGGGACTCAGCATGGAGACAAAACCTTCCGTGTACATTGCAGTGAACGCGCGTCGCGTGAAGCGCAGAATTCTCGTTCATAATAAACCAATGTCCGACCGCAACCACAGCAAATCGGCGTGGCCGCCGCCGGCCGCATCGGCCGTACCGGCACTTGTCCGGCGGGCGCGTGCATGGCGCCGGCCTGCCGCCGCAAGACGCGCCTGGCAACCCCCGCCATGCCGCCCGTTGCGCCGTGGATCGGCGCCGGCATGAACGGTCCGGGCAACGCCTCCAACGAAGCCCTCGCCGGGCACCTGCTGGATCAGTACGCTGGCCGCATCGCACGTTCACGCCGTCCTTACGTCCTCGGCTTGTCCGGCCTGCAGGGCAGCGGCAAGAGCACGTTGGCGCTGGTGATGAGGCAGCATGCCCAGCAGCTCGGCTGGCCGACCCAGGTCCTGTCCCTCGACGACTTCTACTACTCGCTGAGTGATCGCGAGGAACTGGCGCAACAAATCCATCCCCTGCTGCGTACGCGCGGGGTGCCGGGGACCCACGAGATCGAGTTGCTGCTGTCCGTGCTGGCCGCCCTGCCACGCGCCTCGGCCAGGTTTCCGGTGACCCATCCGCGCTTCGACAAGGGGCGCGACACGCGCTATCCGCCATCGCGTTGGCCGCGGATCACTTGTGCGCCCAAGCTGGTGATCGTCGAAGGCTGGGCGCTGGGCATCCGTCCGCAGTTGCGCTCGCAGCTGGCGGAGCCTGTCAACGAACTGGAGCGCCGCGAGGATGCCGACGGCATCTGGCGCTTGTGGGTCAACAAGCAATTGCGCGGCTACCAGCCGCTGTGGCGCAAGTTCGACGCGCTGATCGTGCTGCAGGCCCCAAGCTGGGACATCGTCCAGCGCTGGCGCAGCGAACAGGAGCAAGAGCTGCTGGCACGGCACGCGCCATTGGCCATGGACGCCGTGGCCATGCATCGCTTCCTGGCCCATTTCGAGCGCCTCAGCCGGCACGCCCTGGCCACCTTGCCGGCCCTTGCCGATACCGTGGTCGAATACGACGACGAGCGGCACGTCACGGCGCTCAGCCACGCCTGAGCCGCCCAGCCGCAGGCCCACCCATGCCTGGTCCACGCCGGCAGCATCGGCATCGCCCGGGCCCGCGGTCAAACCGTATCCGGGCCGGGGACCGCCTGGCCGAACAGGGCCGCATAACCCAGCCTGGCATCCGGCCAGCGCGGCGCCCAACCGCTGGCACGCAGTTGCGCGTTACACAGGCGCTTGCTGCCGACCTGGGGCGGCGCCGGCCCGTCGTCTGGTGGCGGCGCCCCAATCAGCCGCGCCAGCTCGTCGTAAAGGACGTCGAGGGGTAGCGGCGTATCGTCGACGCCGAGATAGAGCGGTTGTGGCGCCTCCAACCACAACAAGTGCGCGATGGCTGCCGCGGCGTCATCCACATGCAGGCGATTGGCCCAATGCCGTGCCTGGCGCGGCACGCCGACGGCCCCTTCGCGCAACCGCGCCAGCAGGCCGAGCCGCCCCGGGCCATACAGGCCGGCCAGGCGCAGCACCACGGCGGCGTCCGGCCTCGCGCCGGCCAGCCATTGCTCGGTGTCACGCAAGGCCTCGCCGTTGCCGGCCAGCGGGGCGGTGGGCGTAAGCTCGTCGACCCAGGCCCCGGCG
Source organism: Lysobacterales bacterium (assembly GCA_017305055.1). Classification (GTDB taxonomy): domain Bacteria; phylum Pseudomonadota; class Gammaproteobacteria; order Xanthomonadales; family Rhodanobacteraceae; genus Rhodanobacter. Next base: position 14,710 of record JAFKMZ010000016.1, on the reverse strand, counting down.
TGATCGCCGTAGACCGCGCTGGAGGACACCAGCAGCACGCGCCGCAACGCCGTCTGGTCGAGTGCCGCGAGCAGATTGCGCAGGCCACCCGGAAACAGCGTGCGGTACGCATCCAAATCACCCCGGCCAGGTGCCGGCAGGTACACCAGCTGGGTCAGGCCGCGTGGCAAGCCACGCAGGGAGCCCTGGTCGCCCAGGTCCGCAGCCAGCCAGTGCAGGTCGGCACCACCATCGGCGTGGCCGCGGCGCCGCAGGCCCCATACCTCGTCCCCGCGCGCGCGCAGGCGCTGCGCCACGCGCAGCCCCACATCCCCGCATCCAGCCAGCAATACGCGTTCGCCCACACCCCCTCCGGGACAGGACAAGCAGCAGTCCATACGTCCGTTGCCATCGACCGGCCCCATTGTGCCGCAGGGTCATTTCGCGCGTCGCCAAACCGGCCACGGCGGATATCCTCCTGCTACGATTCGCCCATGAACCCGGCCTGCAACATCTTCATCATCGGCCCGACCGGCGCCGGCAAGAGCTCGCTCGGCCGGCGGCTTGGCAAACACTACGGACGTCCATTCATCGACCTGGACCAGGAAATCGAGCAGCGCGCCGGGGCCAGCGCCAGCATGGTGTTCGACATCGAGGGTGAGGCCGGCTTCCGCAAGCGCGAGGCGGCGCTGCTGGAAAGCTGCAGCCGACGCCAGGGCATCGTCATGGCCACCGGCGCCGGTGCCGTCCTCGACGCCGCCAATCGCGACCACCTGGCCACCAGGGGCTTCGTGGTGTGGTTGCAGGCCAGCATCGACCACCAACTTGAACGCCTGCGCATGGACCGCAGTCGTCCCCTGTTGGACGGCGGGGACCGCCGCCAGCGCCTGCAGGCCATGGCGGCCAAACGCGACCCGCTGTACCGCTTGATTGCAGACCTGATCGTGGCCTGCGAAGCGGACAACCTGGCCACGGTGAGTGCCCGCTGCATCAGCCTGCTCGATGCACACTGGGTGCAGGCGGACGCTGCCGGGAGGCAACGCCAGGCATGAACGTGCACACCGTCACCGTCGCACTCGGCCAACGCAGCTACCCGGTATGGGTCGGCCCGGGCCTGCTGGCCGACCACGCGCGTTGGCGTGCAATGCTGCGCGGGCGCCACGTGCTGGTGGTCAGCAATACCACGGTGGCGCCGCTGTACCTGCCGCGGGTCAGCGCCGGCCTGGACGGCATGCACTGGTCCAGCCACGTGCTGGACGATGGCGAAGCGCACAAGACCCTGGCCAACGTCGACGGTGTATTGGGCGCGCTGGCCACCCTCGGCGCCACCCGCGACGCCTGCGTGCTGGCCTTGGGCGGCGGGGTGGTTGGCGACCTGGCGGGCTTCAGCGCCGCCTGCTGGATGCGCGGCATCGATTTCGTGCAGATGCCGACCACCCTGCTGGCCATGGTCGACGCCTCCGTGGGCGGCAAGACCGGAGTCAACCTGCCGGCCGGCAAGAACCTGGTCGGGGCATTTCATCAACCGCGCGCGGTCGTGGCGGACATCGGTACGCTGGAGAGCCTGCCCGAGCGCGAATACCGCGCCGGCCTGGCCGAAGTCGTCAAGGCCGCATGCATCGGTGACCGGGCCTTCTTCACCTGGCTGGAAGACCACGTCGACGCGATCGTGGCGCGCGACCGCCACGCCCTGCTGGAGATGATCTCGCGGGCCATACGTTTCAAGGCTGATGTGGTGCAGCGCGACGAGGCCGAGCACGGCGTGCGCGCCCTGCTCAACTTCGGCCACACTTTCGCCCACGCGCTGGAGGCCATCAGCGGCTATCGACTGTTGCTGCATGGCGAGGCGGTGGCAATCGGCATGGTATTGGCCGCGCACCTTTCCGAGCATCTGGGCATGAGTGCACCGGTGGCCCGGCACCGGCTGGCGCGACTGCTGCAGAAATTCTCCCTGCCGGTGACCATGCCGCCGGGCGTGGAACCGATGGCACTGCTGGAACTCATGCGCCTGGACAAGAAGAACACCGCGGACGCGCTGCGCATGATCCTGTGGCGCGGCATCGGGCGCGTCGAGATCGTGGACACCGTCGGCGAGGCGGTGGTACTGGGCACCCTGGAGCATGCCGGACAGCAAGTCGGCGGCAACTGAAGCCCTGCCGGATTCGCGGCCGCCTGGCGGTGGTGCTGGAGAGCCAATTGCTGGATCAGTCCGGCCGGCCATGACCGCCTCGCGCACGCGCATCCGATAAGATAGCCGGCATATTCCGCCGCCACGAACCGTTGCTGGCCGACAGCCGCCGAAATCCATGCGCCTCTACCTGCAAACCGCACCCGGCAACAGCGACCTGCCGCCGCGCTATGTCCAGATCACCCTGGAGCAGGATCTGCTCGGCGGCTGGACGCTGTACCGCGAGTCGGGCGTCCAGGGCGGCCGCGCCAGTCTGAAGCGGGAGCAGTTCCTGGAGCGTGACGGCGCCATCGCGGCATTCGAGAAGGCGCGTGATGCGCAGATCAAGCGCGGCTTCCAGGTCATGTTCACCCAGGGCCAGGAACGGCCGCATGGGCATTGAGATGACGCCCGGAGTTCCCGGCAACGACCGCCTGTTGCGCGCCCTGCGTCGCGAGCCCACCGACACCACGCCCATCTGGGTGATGCGCCAGGCCGGGCGTTACCTGCCCGAATACCGCACCACGCGCGAGCGCGCGGGCAGCTTCATGGGCCTGGCGCAGCACCCGGAGCTGGCCTGCGAGGTGACCCTGCAGCCGCTGGCGCGCTTCGACCTCGATGCCGCCATCCTGTTCTCCGACATCCTCACCATCCCCGACGCCATGGGCCTGGGCTTGTCCTTCGCGCCAGGGGAAGGCCCCTGCTTCGCCCGTCCGGTGCGCTCGAGCGCTGACGTGGCCCGGCTTGCCATCCCCGACATGGACGGCCAATTGCGCTACGTCATGGATGCGCTGCGCCTGATCCGCCGCGAGCTGCATGGCCGCGTGCCCTTGATCGGCTTCGCCGGCAGCCCATGGACCCTGGCCTGCTACATGGTCGAGGGCCACGGCTCGCGGGACTTCGCCGCGCCCAAGGCCATGTGCTGGGAGGATCCCGCCCTGGCGCACCGGCTGCTCGATCTCCTCGCCCAGGCCGTGGCGCAGTACCTCAAGGCCCAGGCCGCGGCCGGCGCGCAGGTGCTGATGATCTTCGACACCTGGGGCGGCCTGCTCGCGCCGTCGGCATTCCACGAGTTCTCCCTGCGCTACCTGGCCCAGGTCGCGGCTGCGCTCCGCGCGGATGCGCAGGCCGCCAGCCTGCCGCTGGTGCTGTTCTCCAAGGGCGCCAATCAGCATCTCGCCGGACTGGCGGACACCGGCTGCGCCGCGCTCGGTGTGGACTGGACCATCGACCTGGCCCAGGCCCGCCAGGCCACCGGTGGACGGGTGGCCCTGCAAGGCAACCTGGACCCTGCGGTGATGCTGGCCAGTCCCGAGGTCATCCGCCGTGAGTCACGCCGCGTGATGGACAGTTACGGTCCCGACCCGGGCCACGTGTTCAACCTCGGCCACGGCATCACGCCCCAGGTCGACCCCGGCCACCTGGCCGTGCTGGTGGACGAGGTGCACGCCTACGGCCGCATCCTGCGTGCCGTCTGATCGCCCCGGTGATTGAACGCTTCAGCGCGGTTGCGCGATCTGCGCCTGCAAGGCCACGTCGCGTGGCACCGGCGGCGCGGGCGGGGCGCGCCGCAGCCGTCCATACCAATACCAGGACATCACGCCAAGCACGGTGAACCCGGTCGCCCCCAGGCCCAGGGTCAGCATGCCGCCGGACAGCAATGGCGATAGCACGCCGGCCACCACCGCGCTGAGCAGAAGACTGGCGCAGGCCTGCAGCGAGGAGATGCCGCCGCGGTGGTGCGGAAAGCGGTCCAGCAGCAGCAAGGTCAGGGTAGGGAACGCCAACTGCACGCCCACGCCATGCAGGACCAGGGGCAGCATCGACCACGGCAGGCGTGGTGCCGGCAGCAGCAGCGCCAGCAGCAGATGCGCCGCACACGCCAGCAGCATCACCGCATAGCCCAGGCTCACGGTAAAGGTCAGGCTGCGCGCTTCGGCCAGCCGTCCGGACATCCACGCTCCACCGACCAGGCCAATCACCACCGGCAGGAACAGCCACGGGAAGCCCGCGGGCGACAGGTGCAGCAGGTCGATCACGATGCGCGGCGCCGAGGCGATGTACAGGAACAGGCCGGCAAAGTTGACCGAGCTGGAGATCAGCAAAGGCCAGAACGGCCGGTCGCGGCCAAACGCCACATAGCTCGCCAGCAAGGGACGCAGGGCAAAGCGCGTACGCTGTTCCGGCGGGTGGCTCTCGGCAAGCAGCCAGACCAGCAGGCCGGCAAGCAGCAGCGCCGCCAGGGCCACCAGCCAGAAGATTCCACGCCATCCGCCCAGGGCAAGCAGCCAGGCCCCGACGATCGGAGCGAGCACCGGTGCCACGCCAAAGATCATCATCACCTGCGACATCAGGCGCTGGGCAGCCGGTCCCGCATAGGTGTCGCGGATCACAGCCCGCCCCACCACCAGGCCGGCGCCGGCGGATGCGCCCTGCACGGCACGGCAGACCAGCAGGAACGAATAGGAGGGCGCCAGCGCGGCGCCGATGGATGCCACCGCGTACACCAGCATGCCCGCCACGATCACCGGCTTGCGTCCCAGCGCGTCGGAAATCGCGCCGTGGAACAGGCTCATGGCCGCATAGGTGACCAGGTAGACGCTGATCAACTGCTGCAACGCGGCGGCGTCGACACCGAAATGCGCGCCCAGCAGCGGGAAGGACGGGAACACCGCGTCGATCGAGAACGGCCCGACCATCGACAATGCCGCCAGCAGCCACGGCAGGCTGCGCCGCGTGTCGGGTGAAACTCCAGGCATCGACTGGACCAGATGACGAAACGCCCGAGTATAGGTGCACGGCCACCGGGCGTTGCCGAAGCATGGCAACGCAGACATGGTCGCGCGGCGCCACTTCAGCATCAGCAGTCGGACGCGCCATCGCACCCGCCAGGTTCCTATCGTCCAGGCTTCTGGGTTAGGATGCCGGCACGGAGATGGCATGCCTCCCGTTGCCCGGGAGCGTGGGCGGTAGAAACGTTCGAGGCGAAAAGACCTGTGCGCGAGGACCATTTTTCGACGCTGCGCCGGCCCATAGTGGTTCTATGGGTCAAGCAGCGGCGGAAAACGGGACCGCGCAGAGGGCTTTGCAGCCCGGACGGCTTCTACCGCCCACGCTCCTGGAGCAGCCAACCGCGTCGACCACGCACGGGACGACGTTGATGATGCCTGCAACCCCGGTTTCCGGCGCTGCAGGCGTGCCTGTCCCGGCGAAAACCGCGTGATCACGGATCGGGTCAGGAGGCAGGCAACGTGACTATCAGTGGATTCATCGCCATCGGCGTGGCCGGCGCCATGGGTTGCTGGTTGCGCTGGGGGCTGGGCGTGCTGCTCAATCCGATCTTCCCCACCGTGCCCATGGGCACGCTCGCGGCCAACCTGGCCGGTGGCCTGTTGATTGGTTGTGCCATCGGCTTGTTCGAGCACGTCCAGGCCCTGCCCCCGGCGCTGCGCCTGGCCGTGTTCACCGGTTTCCTCGGCGGCCTCACCACGTTCTCCACGTTCTCGGCCGAATCGGCCGGCCTGCTGCTGCGCCAGCAATACCTGTGGTTCAGCGGACACATGCTCATGCACGTTCTGGGCTCGTTGGGCATGACCCTGCTCGGCATCGCGCTCACACGCGGCCTGTGGCGGCACGCGTGAATTCCGCCAGTGCCCGAACAGGCGCTGCTGGCGGCGAAGCCGTCGCTGACAGGGCTAAAATCAACGGCTGGCCACACGCCACGCCACATGTGCCGGATCGAGGTAAGCCATGAGCGACGACAACCTGAAAGATCGCGCCGACAAGCTGCTGCAGTATGCCGGTGTCACCATCGACGGACCCGAGCCGACCGACCTGCAGGTACACGACCAGCGCTTGTACGCACGCGTGTTTGCCCATGGCTCGCTCGGCATGGGCGAAGCCTACATGGACGGCTGGTGGGACGCAGCGGACCTTCCCGGCATGTTCACCAAGGTGCTCAAGGCCAGCCTGGACGACAAGCTGCGCAGCTTCGACGCGATCATCACGCACCTGAAGGCGCGCTTCATCAACCAGCAGCGCGGCGGGCACGCGTTCGAGATCGGCAAGGCCCACTACGACCTTGGCAACGACCTGTTCCAGGCCATGCTGGGCAAGCGCCTGGTGTATTCGTGCGGCTACTGGGCCGCGGCCGACAACCTGGATGATGCCCAGGAGGCCAAGCTCGACCTGGTCTGCCGCAAGCTGCAGCTCAAGCCGGGCCAGCGCGTACTCGACATTGGCTGCGGCTGGGGCGAGGCGCTCAAGTACGCGGCGGAGAAATATGGCGTGAGCGGCGTCGGCATCACCGTGTCGCAGCAGCAGGCGGAATTCGCCACCCGGCTGTGCGCCGGTCTGCCCATCGAGATCCGCCTGCAGGACTACCGCGAGATCGACGAACGCTTCGACGCCGTGTACTCGATCGGCATGTTCGAGCATGTCGGGCACAAGAACTACCAGAGCTATTTCGAGGCCGTACGCCGCTGCCTGAAGGACGACGGGCTGTCGGTGCTGCATTGCATCGGCTCCAACAGCGCGCCCTCCCAGCCCGACCCGTGGATCGAGAAATACATCTTCCCGAACTCGATGATCCCGGAAGCCAGCCAGGTGACGACGGCCTTGCGCGACCTGTTCGTGGTCGAGGACTGGCACAACTTCGGCGCCGACTACGCGCGTACGCTGGCGGCATGGCAGGCCAACGTGGACGCGGCATGGCCATCCCTGCCGGCAAAGTACGATGAACGTTTCCAGCGCATGTGGCACTTCTATCTGGCCACGTCCACGGCCGTTTTCCGCAGCCGGCGCGACCAGCTGTGGCAACTGACCCTCAGCCCGCACGGCGTGCCCGGCGGCTATCGCGTGCCGCGCTGACCCCGCCAGCGTCAGCATCCACCCCGCGAGCCGCGGTCCGACCCACGCCTGCCGGGTAGAATGGCAGGCTCGATCAAGCGGGCACCGCCGCGCAGGAGCCCCCGGAGTCTCCCACGACGTGGTCCGTCACGACACGGCATGGCCTGACCACGGCTGCGTATCACCCCAAGAACCCGACGCATGAACCTGCAAGCCAACTACGAACAGATCCCGCTCAAGGAATACGCCGAGCGCGCCTACCTCGACTACTCCATGTACGTGGTGCTGGACCGCGCCCTGCCCTTTGTCGGCGACGGGCTGAAGCCGGTGCAGCGCCGCATCATCTACGCCATGAGCGAGCTTGGCCTGGCGGCTACGGCCAAGCCAAAGAAATCCGCGCGCACGATCGGCGACGTGATCGGCAAGTTCCATCCGCACGGCGACACCTCGTGCTACGAGGCCATGGTGCTGATGGCGCAGCCGTTCTCGTACCGCTATCCGCTGGTGGACGGCCAGGGCAACTTCGGCTCGCCGGACGATCCCAAGAGCTTCGCCGCCATGCGCTACACCGAGTCACGGCTGAGCCCGATCGCCGAGGCACTCCTGAGCGAGCTTGGCCAGGGCACGGTCGACTGGGTGGCGAACTTCGACGGCACGCTGGAGGAACCGAGCTGGCTGCCGGCGCGCCTGCCGCATGTGCTGCTGAACGGCTCGATGGGCATCGCCGTGGGCATGGCCACCGACATCCCGCCGCACAACCTGCGTGAGGTGGCCAGCGCCTGCATCCACCTGCTGGAGGACCCGAAGGCCAGTGTGGCCGAGCTGTGCGGGCACATGCCCGCGCCAGACTACCCGACCCGCGCACAGATCATCACGCCACGCCAGGATCTGCTCGCGATCTACACCACCGGCACCGGTTCGCTGCGTGCCCGCGCCGTGTACACGCGCGAGGACGGCAACATCGTCATCACCGCGCTGCCGCACCAGGTCAGCCCGGCCAAGGTGCTCGAGCAGATCGCGGCGCAGATGCGTGCCAAGAAGCTGCCGATGATCGAGGACCTGCGCGACGAATCCGACCACGAGAACCCGACCCGCCTGGTCATCGTGCCGCGCTCGAGCCGCATCGACGTCGAACAGACCATGCAGCACCTGTTCGCCACCACGGACATGGAGCGCAGCTTCCGCGTCAACCTCAACATGATCGGCCTGGACGGGCGGCCGCAGGTGAAGGACCTCAAGCAGATCCTCGGCGAATGGCTCAGCTTCCGCACCAGCACGGTGACGCGCCGGCTCAACCACCGCCTGGACAAGGTGGAGCGCCGCCTGCACCTGCTCGAGGGCCTGCGCATTGCCTACCTCAACCTGGACGAGGTCATCCGCATCGTGCGCACGGAGGAGGAACCGAAGCCCGTGCTGATGGCACGTTTCAAACTCTCCACCGAACAGGCCGACTACATCCTGGAGACCCGCCTGCGCCAGCTCGCGCGCCTGGAGGAAATGAAGATCACCGCCGAGCACGACGAGCTGGAGGAGGAGCGCGCGCGCATCCACGTCCTGCTGAAGTCGCCGGCCAAGCTGAAGCGGCTGATCAAGGACGAGCTCGCCGCCGATGCCGAAAAGTATGGCGATGCGCGCTGCTCACCCCTGGTCGAGGGCGAGGCCGCACAGGCGCTGGACGAGAGCGCCCTGGTGGCGAGCGAGCCGCTGACCGTAGTGCTCAGCCGGCAGGGCTTCGCGCGCGCCGCCAAGGGCCACGACATCGACGCCGAAGGCCTGGCCTACCGCGAGGGCGATGGCCTGCGCGCCGCCGTGAACGCGCGCACCACGCAGCAGGTCGTGTTCATCGACTCCACCGGCCGCAGCTACTCGACGCCCGCGCACACGCTGCCATCGGCGCGCGGCAACGGCGAGCCGCTGACCGGCCGCTTCTCGCCGGCGGCGGAGGCGAGCTTCGACGCCGTCATTGCCGCCGACAACGACACCCGCCTGGTCCTGGCCACGGACTTCGGCTATGGCTTCGTCACCCGCTACGCCAACCTGCTCGGCCGCAACAAGGCGGGCAAGCAGGTCATCAACCTCACCGATGGCGCGCGCATCCTGCAGCCGCAGGCCAGTGCCGACCCCGCCCGCGACCGCATCGTCGTGGCGACCACGGCAGGCCACCTGCTGATGTTCTCGGTCGCCGAGCTGCCCGAGCTGGACAAGGGCAAGGGCAACAAGCTGATCGAGATTCCGCGCGCGAAACGCCTCTCGGGTGAAGAACGCGTGGCCGGCATTGCCGTGGTGACCGAGGGCCAGGGCGAAGTGACGCTGTACGCCGGTCAGCGCAAGCTCACGCTGCGCTGGGCCGACCTGGTCGAATATGGCGGCAACCGCGCCACGCGTGGCAGCGTGCTGCCGCGCGGCCTGCGCCGGGTGGAGCGTATCGCCGCCGGCGGCTGAGGCGGACGTCATCGACCGCGGCGCGCACCCGGCATGCGGGAGTCCGCGAAATGCGCGCCCAGTCCATGTCGAACCTCAGCGGTCGTCGCGGGTCCAGATCGTGCCGTCCTCCTCGCGTACCGGGAAGCTCGCAATCGGGATGTAGGCGGGCGGCCGGGTCACCGCGCCGGTGCGCACGTCAAAACGTGCACCGTGGCGTGGGCACTCCACTTCGAAGCCAAACACCTCACCACCGGCCAGGTCGCCACCGTCATGCGTGCACACGTCCTCGATGGCGTACAACGCACCGTCGATGTTGTACACCGCGATCGAGGTGTCGCCGTCCCATACCACCTTGAATTCCCCCGGCAGGAAATCGCTGCGTGTGCCGACTGCTACCCAGCCTTCCATGCATCCACTCCGTCGAAATGCTTGAGCAGCACGACAAACCGCAGGTCCGGCCGGCGCGGAATGCCGAAGCGCTCGTCGCCGTAGGGAAACGGCTGGTATTCGCCGGTGCGCCGATAACCGCGCCGCTCGTACCAGGCGATCAACTCGTCGCGCTGCTCGATCACGGTCATGCGCATGTCGTGGCAGGCCCACTCCTGGCGCGCCAGGCGTTCGGCCTCGGCCAGCATCCGCTTGCCTATTCCTGCCGCCTGCAGTTCCGGGTCGACGGCAAACATGCCGAAATAGGCGGCGTCGCCTTGCCGCTCGACATGACACGAGGCAAGCAGCCGGCCATCGTGTTCAGCCAGCAGCACATGGCAATCCGGCTGCTGCAGCAATTCCGCCACGGACCGGGCATCGGTCCGCTGGCCGTCGAGCAGCGCCGACTCGGTGGTCCAGCCGCGCTCCCCGGAAGGTCCACGATAGGCCGACTCGACCAGGGCCACGACGCGCTCGACGTCGGCATCTTCGGCATAACGGAACGTGGGCGATTGGCTTGCCTGCATGCGCAGATCATAGCCAATGGCGGCCGGCACCGCCCATGACCTGGCACAGACCCGCGCGCCCGATGTCGCCACCCCGCGCCCGGCTCAGCCGGCAGCGACGCGCTGGGCCTCATAGGCGCGCAGGCAGACGGCGACCAGCGCCAGCACGGACGGTCGCGCGTCGCACGCCGGCTCGGCGCGGGCCAGCATGTCGCCGATGATCTGCTCTGCCTCGATGGGATAGCCGCCGACCAGGTCGCGCATCATCGATGCCGTCAGCCCGGAACCGCTTTCGGTCAGGAACGCTTGCGCTGTCTCGCGGGTGCGGTCAGCCAAGGGATGACCGGCGCGTGCAGCGACGGCACAGCACTCGTCGAGCAGCGCGAGCGTGGCCGCCCTGCCCCCCGGGACGGCAACGATGGTGCCGACCGGAGCGCGGAACAGACAGGTGACGCCGGCCAGGGTGGCCAGCATCACCCACTTGTCCCACATGTCCTGGACGATGGTGTTGCTGGCGTGGGCGTCGAAGCCGACGCCATCCAACTGGGTGTTGATCGCGCGCAGGCGCGGCGTAACGCTGCCGTCGCGCTCACCAAAGGTGAGCGTGTGCTTGTCATTGAGCTGCCGCACGGCCCCGTCGGTATCCAGCGTGGCCGCAATGATGCAGCGTCCGCCCAGGACGTGCACGGCGCCAAAGCGCTGGTCGAGCAGATCCAGGTGGCGCATGCCGTTGAGCAGCGGCAGGATCGCCGTCTTCGGCCCGACCGCCGGGGCGAGGTCCTCCATGGCCTGCTCGAGCCCATAGGCTTTGCAGCTCAGCACAATCAGGTCATAGGGGCCGGCCAGGTCGCGGTGGAGCACCAGCGGCGGCTCGGCCAGTGTCACGTCGCCAAACGGGCTGCGCAACACCAGGCCAGTACGGCGCAGGGCTTCCGCCCGCCGCGGGTGGACCAGGAACGTCACGTCGCGCCCATGCTGCAACAGGCGCCCGCCGAAATAGCCGCCAGTCGCCCCGGCGCCAAGGATCAAGATACGCATCTCAGCCTCCCGTACCATCGCCGCCGCGTGCCGCGGCATCGAACCGATCCATATACGCGTCCTTCTCGCGCCACAACGCATTCAGCCAAGCCTTGACCCGACCGCGGAACGTCGTGTCCTCGTTGTAGTCGCCACGCAGCTCCTCGCCGATCGGCAGCGCGCGTACCCGCACGTGGACGCGATGCAGGCGGCCCAGGAGCAGGTCCAGCATCGTGCACGGCCCGTCCGGGTAGATCAGCGTGACATCGACAATCCCATGCAAGGCGTCACCCATGGCATCGAGAACGTACGCCACCGCACCGGCACGGGGACGCAGCAAATGCCGGAACGGCGACGTCTGCGCAGCGTGCTTGGCCGGGGTGAAGCGTGTGCCCTCGGCAAAGCTCACCATCGATACCGGCACATGGCGGAACTTGCGGCAAGCCCGGCGTGTCGCTTCCATGTCCTTGCCGCGCAGCTCCGGATGGCGCAGCACCACACTGCTCGAGTAGCGGCGCATGAACGGAAAATCCAATGCCCACCAGGCCGCGCCCAGGAGCGGCACCCAGATCAGTTGTTGCTTGAGGAAAAAACGCAGGAACGGGATGCGCCGGTTGAACACCTTCTGCATGGCGGCAATGTCCACCCAGCTCTGGTGGTTGCACAGCACCAGGTAGCTGCGGGTGCGGTCAAGGCCTTCCAGGCCATGGATGTCCCATTGTACGCGGGTGAACAGGTCGAACAGTGCGTTGTTGACGCCAATCCAGCTTTCCGCGATGCGAACCAGCGCCCGCGACAAGACGCGCCGCACCGACCGCAACGGGATGAGCAACTTGACCAGGGTCAGCGCAAACAGTGGCAGCACATGCGCCAGCAGGCTGATCGCCAGTGCCAGCAGCACCATGGGCACGCGCAACAGCGCAGGCAACGAAGCGAACATCGGAATCCATACCGACGGGAGAGGCAAAGCATAACCGCTGGGAGCGTGGACGGCTGCTCAGGCCAGGAGCTTGCGCACCTTGCACAGCGCCGCCACGAAGGCGTCCACCTCCCCACGGGTGTTGTAGAACGCAAACGAGGCGCGCAGCGTGGCCGGCACGCCAAAAAACTGCATCAGCGGATGCGCGCAATGATGCCCGGAGCGCACGGCCACGCCCTGCAGGTCGAGCAGGGTCGCGAGGTCCGTGGCCTGCGCGCCCTCCAGGAGGAAGGACAGCACCGGCACCTTGTCCGGCGCCGCGCCAAAGATGCGCACGCCGGGAAGCTCAGCCAGGCGCCCGGTGGCGTAGGCGAGCAGCTCCTGCTCCCAGGCATGGGCGGCGGCGAGATCCAGCCCGTGCAGGTAATCGATCGCCGCCGCCAGCCCGACGAAGCCGGCGATATTCGGCGTGCCGGCCTCGAACTTGTGCGGCACATCCGCAAACGTGGTGCCGCTGAACCGCACCTCGCGAATCATGTCGCCACCACCGAAGAACGGCGGCATGGCCTCCAGGTGCTCGCGCCTGGCCCACAGCGCCCCGGTGCCGGTGGGTCCGAACATCTTGTGTCCGGTCAGCGCATAGAAATCGCAGCCCAGCGCCTGCACGTCGACCGGCCGGTGCGGCACGGCCTGCGAGCCGTCCACCAGCAGCGGAATGCCGCGGCGCCTGCAGGCGCGTGCCAGCTCCTGCACCGGATTCACCGTGCCCAGCACGTTGGACGCGTGCGTCACACAGGCCAGCTTCACCTCGGGCGTCAGCATGCCGACGTAGGCATCGACGTCGAGCACGCCGCGCTGGTCGATCGGCGCCGCCTTCACGGTGGCCCCGCTGCGCGCGGCGACCAGCTGCCAGGGCACGATGTTGGCGTGATGCTCCATGACCGTGGTGAGGATGCTGTCACCGGGCGCGAGGCGCGGCAACGCGTAGCTGTAGGCCACCAGGTTGATGGCATGGGTGGTGCCTGAGGTCAGGATGACCTCATCGCGCGATGACGCATGGATGAAGGCCGCCAGCTTGTCCCGCGCCAGCTCGTACGCGGCCGTCGCCTCGTCCCCAAGCTGGTGCACGGCACGCGCCACGTTGGCATTGTGTTCGCGGTAGTGGCTGGCCACGGCCTCGATCACGGCCGTCGGCTTCTGGCTGGTGTTGGCGTTGTCGAAATACACCAGCGGCTGGGCGTGCATGGTCCGCGTCAGCAACGGGAAGTCCGCGCGGATGCGCTGGACGTCGAAGACGGTCGGTGTGCTGGCTTGTGCGTTCATTCGGAGAATCCGGTTGGGGCTCCCTCCCCCGCTCGCAGGGGAGGGTTGGGCTGGGGTGCGCTCTTGATCTTCAGGCCAGGAGCTTCGCCCCTCCCGGCCTGCCCCTGCGGGCAGGCCCAGGAGCTGGAGCGTCAAGCGGGAAGCTGTGCGACCAGCAAGGTGGATAGATGCTCGCGCAGGGCCACGTTCGGCAGGTCGTCCAGCACCGCGCGGCAGAATGCGGCAGTCAGCAGTGCGCGTGCCTCGGCGAGCGGAATGCCGCGCGAGCGCAGGTAGAACAGCGAACGCTCGTCGAGCTGGCCTACCGTGGCGCCGTGCGCGGCCTGCACTTCGTCGGCATAGATTTCCAGCTCCGGCTTGGTGTCGATCTCGGCGCTCGGCGACAGCAGCAGGTTCTTGTTGGTGAGGTTGGCGTCGCTGCCGTCGGCACCGGGCGCCACCACGATCGCGCCGCGGAACACGCCGCGTGCGCGGTCGTTGGCGACGCCGCGCCAGTGCGAGGTGGAGGTGGTGTCCAGCGCCTGGTGGCGGATCGCCAGCTGGGTGTCGATGTGCTGGCGACTATGCGGCATGAACACGCCGCGGGTGTGCACCCGTGCGCCGTCGCCGATCAGCTCGGCACGCAGGTCGTGGCGTACCAACGCGCCACCCAGTTCCAGCACGTGCAGGGCAGCCTGCGCGCGCGCATGCAGGCGCAGGCTGCTGCGTCGAATCAGATTGGTGCCGGCCGCCGCATCCTGCAGCATGACGTGATGCAGCTGCGCACCGTCGCGCAGTTCGATGTCGCTGACCACGGTGGCCAACTGCGCGGCGTCGCCACGGCTTGCATGCTGTTCGACCAGGCTCAGCTCGGCGCCCTCGCCCAGTTCGATCACATTGCGCACATGCCAGGCCAGTTCGGCCTCGGCGCCGACGAACACCAGCTGCACCGGCTGGTCGATCCTGGCGTGGGCGGCTACGCGCAGTACCACGCCATCACCGGCACTGGCGGCATCGTCAAGCAGGGAACGGGAACACTGGTTCTCCAAGGCGATCACGCCTGGGATCGCCATACCACGGTGCGCGGCGGCAGGCTCGAGATTGACGGGGGAACGCTCAGCA
>JAFKMZ010000015.1 GCA_017305055.1 Lysobacterales bacterium | reverse complement strand
GTGGCACCACTCAACATCTACACCGAGGTCGGGTTGGTCACCCTGATCGGGCTGATCACCAAGCAAAGCATCCTGATCGTGCAGTTCGCCAACGTGATCCAGGAGGAAGAGGGCCTGGACCGGCGTGCGGCGGTGCAGAAGGCCTCCAGCATCCGCCTGCGGCCGATCCTGATGACGACCGGCGCCATGGTGTTCGGCGTGGTGCCGCTGCTGGCGGCCGTGGGCCCAGGCTCGATCAGCCGCTTCGACATCGGCCTGGTGATCGCCAGCGGCCTCACCATCGGCGCGCTGTTCTCGCTGTACGTGGTGCCGGTCATCTACACCTATGTCGCCAGCGCGCGGCACCTCACCACCGGGGCGGGCGTGGCCGACCAGGGCACGCCTGGCTGAATCACGCCTCCGGCAGCCCGGGCCGCAGCACCCGGTCCAGGTTGCTCACGGCTTGAAGTGATGCACGAAGCCGACTTCGAAGCCGCCGGGCAGCCAGCCCAGGATCAGCGGTGAATGTTCGCGCGACGCCCAGATACCGACCGCCGTCCCCAGCGCCCAGCCGACCAGCACGTCGCTCTGCCAATGCCCTTGCACCTTGACCCGGGCGATGGCGTCATACAGCGGCAACAACTCCAGCGCGTACACCGCAGGATGGTCGCGGCCATAGGTGACGACGAACGGGGTGATCGCACCGGCAATCGTGGACACCTCGCCGCTCGGGAAGCTCGCATACTTCGTGCCCTTGAAAAAATCGTTGGGGCTGGCGTCCTGCCGCGGCCTTTCGCGCTGGAACACCAGCTTGCCGGCCTGTGCCAGTACAGCCGAGCCCACGGTGGCATCCAGTGAACGCCAGAACGTGTCGCCGAGCTTATCCTGGTCGCCGAGGAGCAGTGAGCCACCAAGCACCGTCACGATGGTGGCACCCATCAATGCCTTCTGATTGCTGCGCGCCCAGATGCCGCTGTTGTCGTAGGGCAGCCGATGGTCAATGCCGAACGGGCCGCCTGCCGCCTGGGCCACCAACGGCGTGGCCGACAGGAAAAGGGCCGCCAGCAACTTGTACATCCGGTGCATGGGACGCCCTGCCATGAATCCGGCGATATCCGTCCGTGGCTACCGGGAAGTCGGCAGTCTGGCCGCCAAGTCTTTGGAATCGATTAGCCGGCGATGACAGCCTTGTCCTCATTCCACGGTGTGGTCCTGCTTGGGCCGGGATTCGCCGGGCAGCTCGCCATGCACCACGAACCAGACGTTCTCGGCAATGTTCGTGGCGTGGTCGCCGACGCGCTCGATATTCTTGGCGATGAACAGCAGGTGCGTGCAGGCGCTGATGCTGCGCGGGTCTTCCATCATGTAGGTCAGCAGCTCGCGGAACAGCGTGGTGTAGAGCGCGTCCAGATCCGCGTCGCGCTCGCGCACCGCGTGCGCCATCACGGCGTCGTGGGCGACATAGGCCTGCATGGCCTCGCGCACCATGCGTCCGGCCATGCCCGCCATCGGCGCCAGGCCGCCCACCAGGGGCACCGGATCGGACAGGTTCAGCGTCAGCGAGCGCTTGGCCACGTTGGCGGCGTAATCGCCGATGCGCTCGATGTCCGAGGCGATACGCAGCGCGGCGAGGATCTCGCGCAGGTCGCGCGCCATGGGCTGGCGCAAGGCCAGCAGGCGCAGCACGTCGTCGCTGATCTGGCGCTCCTGCGTGTCCAGCGCATCGTCGTGGTCGACCACCCGCCGCGCCGCAGTGCTGTCGCGCCCGCCCAGCGCCTCCATGGCGGCCTCCAGCTGCTCGACCGCCAGATCGCCCATCGCGGCGATCTCGCCGGTAAGGCGCGACATTTCCTCGTCGAAACTCCTGACGATGTGCTCATGCGTACCCGTGTTCATCCGAACCTCCCGGAAATGTAGTCTTCGGTCTGCCGCTTCGTGGGTTTGGTGAACAGCGTCGCCGTGGCGCCAAACTCGACCAGCTCGCCCAGGTACATGAAGGCGGTGCAGTCGGAGACGCGCGCGGCCTGCTGCATGTTGTGGGTGACGATGACGATGGTGTAGTCGCGTTTCAGCTCGTCGATGAGCTGCTCCACCCGCCCGGTGGCGATCGGATCCAGCGCCGAGGTGGGCTCGTCCAGCAGCAGCACCTCGGGCTTCAGGGCGATGGCGCGGGCGATGCATAGGCGCTGCTGCTGGCCGCCGGACAGGCCCAGCGCGCTCTGCTTGAGCTTGTCCTTCACCTCGTCCCACAGCGCGGCGCTGCGCAGCGCCTGTTCCACACGACCGGCCAGGTCCGCCCTGGACAGCTTCTCGTGGTGGCGGATGCCGTAGGCGACGTTCTCGAAGATCGTCATCGGGAACGGCACCGGCTTCTGGAACACCATGCCGACCTTGCTGCGCAACAGGTTCACCGAGTAGGCAGGATCGAGGACATTCACCCCATCCACCAGGATCTCGCCGCGCGCCTCGAGCCCGGGATAGATCGCGTAGATGCGGTTGAAGACCCTCAACAGGGTGGACTTGCCGCAGCCCGACGGGCCGATGATGGCGGTGACCTGCCGCTCGGGGATGTCCATGCCGATGCCCTTCAGGGCATGAAAGCCGTGGTAGTGGAAATGCAGGTCGCGCACGCGGATCTTGGTGCGGTGCGCGGCCTCCGCTGCCATGGTGGTGACGGCGCCGGCAGCGATGACGGCAGTGCGGTTATCCATGGTTTGCCTTCTTGCGCGAAAGGAACAGGCGCGTCAGCAGGCTGAGCGCCAGCACGAACAGGGTGATCAGCAGCGCGCCGGCCCAGGCGATGGCGTGCAGCGCCGGGTCCGGGTCATTGGTGTACTGGTAGATGGCCACGGGCACGCTGGCCATCTTGTCCAGTGGGTGCGCGGTCATGAAATTGTTGCCGAAGGCGGTGAACAGCAGCGGCGCCGTCTCGCCCGCCAGCCTGGCCAGGGCCAGCAGCACGCCCGTGACGATGCCCGAACTGGCCGCGCGCAGCAGCAGCTGCACGGTGAGCTTCCACTGCGGCACACCCAGCGACAGCGCCGCCTCGCGCAACGTCGCCGGCACCAGCTGCAGCATCTCGTCGGTGGTGCGCACGATCACCGGCAGGCCGATGAGTGCGAGCGCCACGCCGCCGGCCAGGCCTGAGAAGGACACGGCGCCGTCGGTCAGGTCCGACATCGGCAGCACGATGATCATGTACACGAACAGGCCGAGCACGATCGAGGGCGCCGACAGCAGGATGTCGTTGAGGAAGCGGATCACCGTGCCCAGCCTGGTGAGGCGGGCGTATTCGGCCAGCCACATGCCGGCCATCACGCAGATGGGAGTACAGATCGCCAGGGCGATGAGATCCATCATCAGGCTGCCGGCGATGGCGTTGGCCAGGCCGCCATCCGGACCATAGGCGGTGATCCTGGTGAACAGGCTGCCCCGCAGGGCGCCGATGCCGCGGAGCAATGTCAGCCAGAGTATCCACACGAGGAAGAACAGCCCCAGTACGGTGGCTGCGGTGCCGAGGCCCATGGCGAGGGCGTTGGTGATGCGGCGGCGGGCGTACAGGCTGGTGGCGGGCATCACCTGCCCTCCCTTCTGGCCAGCTGGCGCAGCATCAGGCGCGCGATCAGCAGCACGATGAAGGTCACCACGAACAGCAGGAAGCCCAGCGCGACCAGCGCCGAGCGGTGCAAGCCGACGGCCTCATTGAACTCGTTGGCGATGCTCGAGGAGATCGAGGTTCCCGGCATCAGCAGCGACGAGGTGATGTTGTAGGAATTGCCCAGCACGAAGGTGACCGCCATGGTCTCGCCCAGCGCGCGCCCCAGGCCGAGGATGATGCCGCCAATGACCGCCGAGCGCGTATACGGCAGCACGATGTCCCAGAGCACTTCCCAGCGGGTCGAGCCCAGGGCATAGGCGGATTCCTTGAGGCGCGTGGGCACCGTCAGGAAGACCTCACGCATCACCGAGGTGATGAACGGCAGGATCATCACCGCCAGCACGATGCCGGCGGTGAGCAGGCCGAGACCGAGCGGCGGCCCCTGGAACAGCTTGCCGAGCAGCGGGATCCGGCCCAGCGTGTCGGTGAGGGCAGGCTCGATGCGCGCCATGAACGGCACAAACACGAACAGGCCCCACATGCCGTAGATGATCGACGGGATGGCCGCCAGCAGTTCCACCGCGGTGCTGGCTGGGGCGCGCAGCCAGTTCGGTGCGATTTCGGTGAGGAACATCGCCACGCCGAAGCTCACCGGCACCGCCAGCACGATGGCGACCAGCGAGGTGACCAGGGTGCCAAACACCGGCGCCAGCGCGCCGTAGTCGTCCTCGACCGGGTTCCATGCGGTGCTGGTCAGGAAATGCAGCCCCTGGCCGAACAGGATCTCGCGGCCGCCCCACAAGGTGGACAGCGCGGCACCGAGCAGGGCCGCCAACACCAGCAGCGCGCAGAACCTCAGGACACCGCGGAAGATCCGGTCGTGCCTGGCGTCGAGCCGGCTGCGGCGCCCAGTGTCCAGTGTGTCGATGGTGGCTGGAATCGATGACATGGAGTCTCCGCTGAATACCGCGTTTGCCTTCCGCTCCGGCGCTGCCCTCCCTCTCCCCCGACAGCCTCACCGTCGTGAGAGAGGGAGTGGGGAGGTGGTTCCTGCGCATGGCTCAGCGCTTGAACTCTGCCGCCCAGTACGACTCGATCTGCTTGACCAGCGAATCCGGCAGCGGCACGTAATCCAGCGAGCGCGCCTGCTCCTGGCCGTGCTCGTAGGACCACTTGAAGAAATCCAGCGCGACCTTCGCGTTGGCTGCATTGCGTGGCTGCTTGTACATGACCACCCAGGAGGTGGCGGTGATCGGCCAGGCGTCCGCACCCGGCGCATTGGTCATCAGCAGGTTGAAGTTCCTGGCGTTCTTCCAGTCGGCCGTATCGGCCGCGGCCTGGAACGTGGCCATGGTCGGCGCCACGACCTTGCCGGCGGCATTCTTCATCCGCGCATAGCCGATGCTGTTCTGCAGCGCATAGGCATACTCGACGTAACCGATCGAGTTCTTGACCTGCTTGACGTAGGCCGCGACGCCCTGGTTGCCCTTGCCGCCAATGCCTACCGGCCATTGGATGGCCGAACCCTCACCGGCCTTGGCCTTCCATTCCGGGCTCACCTTGGACAGGTAGTTGCTGAAGTTGAACGTGGTGCCCGAGCCATCCGAACGATGCACCACCGTGATCTTCGCCGCCGGCAGCTTCGTGCCCGGGTTCAGCGCGGCAATGGCCGCATCGTTCCAGGTGGCGATCTTGCCAAGGTAGATACCGGCCAGGGTGGGCCCGTCGAGCACCAGCTTGCCTGGAGCGATACCCTCGACGTTGAGCGCGGGCACGATGCCGCCGATCACGTCCGGGAATTGGCCCAGGCCGAACTGCTGCAGGGTCGCCTCGTCGAGTGGCATGTCCGTGGCGCCAAAGTCGACGGTGCCAGCCTTGATCTGGGCAATGCCGCCACCGGAGCCGATGGACTGGTAATTGATGCGGTTCCCGGTCTTCTCGGCGTAGGTCGCCGACCACTTGGAAACCACCGGATAAACGAAGCTCGAGCCGGCACCGGTGACATCAGTGGCGTGTGCAGCCAGGGCGAGTGTGGAGGCCGCGATGATCGTGGCGCTCGCGGCGAATGTCTTGAATGCGTTCAACACGGGTAACTCCTGTAGGGTCGTCGAATGGATGGCGCCATTCAAACGCCCGCGTGTTGCAGGCAGATGAGCCGAATGTTGCAGCCAGATGACAGTCGCCGGCCCCACAGTCCATCCCCGTCCATGCCGTGGTCGGGCGCAGGCGCAATCCCACTTGGCGTGTCACAAAGTTGTCATCCAGGCAGCATCGAACGGTAAACAGCGGCCACCATCCTGCATCGCGTTCCATTGCTGGGCCCTTCCGATGCAACGGCAGCGGCCGGGCCGACCACTACCATCATGCGGAGACTTACATGCATTCGAGACTACTCGCCGTAGCCATTGCCGCCGGCCTGGGCAGCTGCTTCCTCCCCCTCGCAGCCGCAGCACAGTCGCCATCGTCCGCCGGCGGCGGCGCCGAGCTGAGCCAACTGCAGGCGCAACTGCAGGCACTGCAATCCAGGGTCGACCAGCTGCAGCAGCAGCAAGCCCAGGCCCAGGCCGACGCGGCGGCTGCCCCGTCCACCTCCTCCGACAAGCGCCTGGCGGCGCTGGAGAAGCTGGTGAACGACACGACGATCGGCGGCAAGATGTTTTTCGACTTCAGCACGATCGACCAGAAGCACAGCCAGAGCGGCAAGACCGACGCCTCGGGCACCGGCATCGACGTGAAGCGCTTCTACCTCAGTGCCACGCACCAGTTCGACTCCATCTGGTCGGCCAACCTGACCACCGATTTCAACTACGTCAGCAACGACGGCGAAACCAACCTGTTCGTCAAGAAGGCCTACGTGCAGGGCAAGTTCGACCAGGCCGCGGTGTTGCGGATCGGCTCCTACGACATGCCGTGGATTCCGTTCGTCGAGAACTACTACGGCTTCCGCTACATCGAGCCCACCATCACCGATCGACTCAAGTACGCCAATTCCGCCGACTGGGGCGTCAACCTCGGCGGCGACATCGGGCAGGGCAAGCACTTCAACTACTCGGTGTCGGCGGTGAACGGCAACGGCTACAAGAATCCCGGCCGCAGCAAGGGCGTGGACTTCGAGGGCCGGGTCGGCTTCGTGCCGTTCGACAACGTGATCGTGGCGGTCGGCGGCTACACCGGCCATCGCGGCCAGGAACTGGAAAATGTCGACGCCCTGCACACCGCCCAGCGCCTCGACGTCATGCTGGCCTACGCCGGCCCGCTGTTCCGCGTCGGCGGCGAGTATTTCAGCGCCAGGAACTGGGGCAACGTGCTGACCCCGCTGGCCGACAAGGCGGACGGCTATTCGCTCTGGGGCAGCGTGAACCTGCCGAGCAAGTTCAGCCTGTTCGCACGCTACGACCGCACATCCCCGAGCAAGGATCTCAACTCCTCGGCAAAGGGTACCTACTACCACGCCGGCGTCCAGTACGACGTCACCAAGGGCTTCCAGCTCGCCCTGGTGTACAAGCACGAGAAGAACGACATCATCGGCACTACGCCGCTGCCACTGGCCAACGTGAAGACCAACGAGGTAGGCCTGTTCGGCCAGGTGTCGTTCTAGGCGCGCGGTACGCGCCGCGCGCAAAGGTGGTCGCAGGGAGTCTCCACCCATGGATGGAAAAGCGGCGGGCTCGTACAGCCCGCCGTTTGCTTTGCGGCCAGCCGGCCATGACGTTCGATGTTCCGTGGCACCAATCCCGCGAAACGGCACTCCGCCGCGATGGCAGGACCGTCGTCAGCGCGGCGCATGCCGCCGCCCATTCGGATGTCCGCGCAATCGACGCGCCAGGCGACGGGACCACCGTGGCGCAGTCCGGGCCTGCTGGCGGCAGGCGCCGCAGGCGCCGCAGGCGATTCAGCCCCCGAACCGGTCCAACAGCCACTGCTGCGCCGAGTGCGGCAACGCATCCCCGGTTGTCGCGCGGCAATACCGGCCATCGGCATCCAGCAGCCATGCCTGCACGTTGTCGTCCAGGTAGTTCTGCAGCGCTTCCTGGAATACGCGCGTGGCCAGAGCGGGATCGCTGACAGGAAAGCAGGCCTCGACCCGGCGCAGAAGGTTGCGCTCCATCCAGTCGGCCGACGCACAATAGAGTTCCGCCTCGCCACCGTTGGCGAACCAGTACACGCGGCTGTGTTCGAGGAGCTGTCCAAGTACGGAGCGGACACGGATGCGCTCGGAGATGCCGGGCAAGCCGGGCCGCAACATGCAGCAGCCGCGCACGACCAGGTCGATGTCGACACCCGCGCAGGAGGCGCGATACAACGCCTCGATCATGGAAGGCTCGGTCAGCGCGTTCATGCGCGCGACCACCCGTGCCGACCTGCCCGCCCGCGCGTGCCCGATCTCGCGCTCGACCAGCGCCAGCAGGCCCTGGTGCAGGCTGAAGGGCGAGCCCAGCAGGTGCTGCAGCCCGAGCACCGGCCCGAAGCTGCACAGCTGCTGGAAGACCCTGGCTACGTCCTCGCCGATGCCGGGATTCCGGGTCATCAGCCCGATGTCGGTGTACAGGCGGCTGGTGGCCTGGTGATAGTTTCCCGTGGAAAGGTGCGTGTAACGGCACAGCACGCCCTGCTCGCGGCGCACGATCAGCAGCATCTTGGCGTGGGTCTTGTAGCCAACGACGCCGTACACGACCTGCACACCGGCTTCCTGCAGGCGGTCGGCCATGCGGATATTGGCTTCCTCGTCGAAGCGCGCGCGCAGCTCGATGACCACGGTCACTTCCTTGCCTGCCCGGGCGGCGTCGGCCAGGTAGCCAATCAAGGGCGAGTCCTCACCGACCCGGTAAAGCGTTTGCCGGATCGCCAGCACAGCGGCGTCCACGCTGGCCTGGCGCAGCAGCTCGAGCACCGGTGCGAACGATTCGTACGGATGGTGCAGCACCACGTCGCCCTGGGCGATGATCCCGAACATGTCGGCGTTGGGCACAAGCCGCGGCGGCACAGCCGGCACGAACTCCGGGTACTTCAGGTCCGGACGGCCAACCATGTCGTACACCGCCGACACCCGATGCAGGTTGACCGGTCCGTCGCACAGATACACATCCGTATCCGACAGGCCGAAATTGACGAGCAGCATGCGGCGCAGCGCGGGCGTGCAGTCCTCGCCGAGCTCGAGCCGCACGGCTTCCGCGTAGCCGCGTTCGCGCAATTCCAGGCTCAGCACACGCGCCAGGTTCCCGGTGTCGCCTTCCTCGAGCTCCAGTTCCGAATCGCGCGTGACGCGGAACTGGTGGACTCCATGAATCTCCATGCCCGGGAACATCGCGCCGGCAAATACCTCGAACAGGGTGGACAGGAACACGAACTGGCAGGGCGAGTCGGCAACTTCCGGCGGCACACGGATCACGCGGGGCAGCGAACGGGGCGCGCGCACCACGGCGACGCTGCCTTCGCGCGCGAATGCGTCGTCGCCCTGCAGCACCACCGCGACGTTGAGGCTCTTGTTGAGGATGCGCGGAAAGGGATGGGCCGAATCGAGCCCGAGTGGCGACAGTACCGGCAGGATTTCCTGCTCGAAGTACTCCCGCGCCCACCGCGTCAGCATGGAGGACCACTGCCCGCTGTCGCTGAAGATGATGCCCTCACGGGCCAGGTCCGGCTGCAACTCGTTGTTCCACGTTTCGTACTGCATGCGCACCAGGCGGGTGACGTTCTCGCGCAGCTGCGCGAGCACCTCGGGCAAAGGCTGGCCGTCCGGGCCCGGACTACCCTCACCATGGGCGATCCAGTGCCGCAGGCTGGCCACGCGGACCTCGAAGAACTCGTCGAGGTTGCGCACCGAGATGCACAGGAAGCGCAGGCGTTCCAGCAGCGGAACCGAGGCCGTGCGCGCCTGCGCCAGCACGCGGAAATTGAATTCCAACGCAGACAGTTCGCGGTTGAGATAAAGCTGCGGCTGCCGCAAGTCCACGCCCGATCGAGACGGCACCGTATCGGAAATGTCGTTCATCGGTTCGTCATGGCCCGGTTTGGATATTCCCTTGTTTCCTATTTTCCGATCCACAACGATCCCGCACCGAGTACGACGCCGATCACGGCGCCGGCCACCACATCGGTTGGATAGTGCAGGCCCAGGATCACGCGCGACATCGCCACCAGCACGGTGAACATGGCCAGGGGCAAGGCAAGCACCGGAAACCAGGCGACGGCGACGATGCTGAAGCTGAAGGCGTGCAGAGTGTGCCCGGACGGAAAACTGTATTCGTCCAGCGGCAGGGCGCGCGCGATCACATCGCGATGCACCCGGAACGGCCGCGGTCGGCGGGTGCGGCGCTTCAGTGCCCGGTACAGCAGCCACGCCACCAGGCCGGTAGCGGCCATGTGCAGGGCTGCACGCACGCCAGCGCGTCCGGCGCACAGCGCCAGGGTCGCCATCAGCCCGTACCAGAGCCAGCCGTCACCGAGGCGGCTGACGGTTCCGAAAAACCGCTGTACGCCGCGCCTTGCGGCCCAGCGGCTGGCCATCCGGCACAGGCGCCGGTCCAGTGCGCATAGCGTCCGCTTAGGCGACAGCGCGGAGGCAATCATCGGGATCTTCCCGTACCAGCGAATGCAGCAGCGCCTCAAACTCGGAAACCATGGCCTCCGGCGTGCAACGGCCGGCGACGATCCGCGCATTGTTGCCGAGCATCCGCCGTGTTTCCTCGTCCAGGCCAAGCTGGTACGCCGAGGTGACGAAGCCGCGTGGATCGGCTTTCGGCACCACGATGCCGGCGATGCCGTTGGCGATGTGTTCCTGCGCCGTGGCATGGTCGAATGCAACCACCGCAAGGCCCGACGCCATCGCCTCCAGTACGACGTTGCCGAAGGTTTCCGACAGGCTCGGGAACACGAACAGGTCGGCACTCGCGTAGTACGCGGCGAGTTCCGTGCCGCGTTTCGTACCGACAAACAGCGCCTCCGGATACGCGGCGCTCAGGGCCTCGCGGCGCGGGCCATCGCCAACCAGCACGATGCGCGCGGCCGGGAAACGCGCCTGCAGGGCACGAAACGCCTGCAGGGCGAGCACCAGTCCTTTTTCGGCGGCAATCCGGCCCACGCAGAGCATGACCGGAGCAGTATCGTCGACGCCCCAGCTGCGGCGCAGTTCCAGGTCGCGGCGCTCCGGCGTGAACAGCCTGGTATCCACACCGCGGCGTAGCTTGCGCACGTGCGGGATACCCGCATCCGTCAACTCCGCCTGCAGGGCGCGGGTGGGAACGAGCGTCATCTGCGCTCGGCGATGGAAGCGCAACAGGTGGTTGCGCACCAACGGCGCCAGCAGGCCGATGCCGTAGTGCGCGGCGTAATCGTGGAAGCGCGTGTGGAATCCGGTCACCACCGGAATGCCGAGCGCCTTGGCCGTCCGCAACGCCGACAGGCCCAATGGCCCTTCCGTGGCAATGTATGCCATGTCGGGACGCCGCGCGGTCCAGCGCCTGCGCAGGCTGTTCCCGGCGGGCAGGCCAAACTGCATGCTCGGGTAGCGCGGTATGGCCACGCCGCGCGCGGATACCAGGCCGATCCTGCCGTCGAGGCGGGTGACCCCCGGGCGTACCACTTCGACGCAATGATGGCGCTCGGCCAATCCATCGGCGAGGGCCTGTACCGTCAAGGCCACGCCGTTCACCTGGGGCGGCCAGGTTTCCGTGATGAAAGTAATGCGCACGACACTCGTCTCCGTTCTGACCTGGCCCTGATATTCGGGCCTGCCTGTTGCACGAAGGCGACCGCCGGATGACCCGTGCATGACGGTATAGGGAGAGGCAAGGAGGAGGCGACCAATCCAGTTGCAACGGGATTGGCCACGCCCCCTTAACGCGGGTCGTCCGACTCGGGTTCCAGCACGCGCGAATGGTCGAAGACGCAGGCAAAGGTCGAGCCGATGCCCGCCTCGCTCTCGATGCGCAGCTCCGCATGGTGCAGGTTCAGCACGTGCTTGACGATCGACAGGCCCAGGCCTGTGCCACCGCTGCCGCGCGAACGGCTCGACGATACCCGGTAAAAACGTTCGGTCAGGCGCGAGAGATGCTCGGCCGGGATGCCGTAGCCCGTGTCGGTGACGGAATACTCGGCGCCGCCGCGGGTACGCCGCCAACGGATGGCAATCGCACCGCCATCCGGCGTATACCGGACCGCGTTGCTGACCAGGTTGCCGAAGGCGCTGTGCAGGTCCTTCGCGGATCCCAGGAGATCCCGATGCGCCTCGTCCTCCAGCGTGATCCGGTGGCGACCCTGGCTGAGAGCCTCGGCCTCGCGCCGCAGCGTGACCAGCAGCGGTTGCATCTGCACGCGCTCCTCGGGCAGGTGCCGCTCCATCTCCAGCCGCGACAGGGCCAGCAGGTCCTCGACGATCTGCCGCATGCGTTGCGACTGCGCGCGCATTTCGCCGAGCACCGGCGCCAGTGCCGGCACATCCTCGGGATCGAGCAATTCCAGGTAGCCGTGGATCACGGTAAGCGGTGTGCGCAACTCGTGCGAGACGTTGGCCACGAAGTCGCGGCGCACCTGTTCCAGGCGTGCCAACCGGCTGATGTCCCGGGCCAGCAACAGGCGCTGGTCGTGTCCGTAAGGCATCATGGTGACTTGCAGATGCATGGTGGCATCGGCGGGCGCGTGGACGTCGTCGAGCGGTTCCGCGCCCCCCCGGTCGAGCCAGTCGCCAAGCTTGTGGCCGGCATAGCGGCTGGCCAGGACCGCATCACGGTCACGCGGCCAGGCCAGCGCCAGCAGCCGCTCCGCGGACCGGTTGCACCAGCGGATGCCACCATGCGCATCCAGCAGCACCAGCGCATCCGGCAGGCTGGCCGCGGCGTCGCGCACGTCGTGTAGCTCCTCCAGCAGGCGCCGCGCGCGCCATTCCATATTCATGCCTTGACCGAAAGCCGGTAGCCGGTTCCGCGAACCGTCTGCAGCAGGCGCTCGAGACCATACGGCTCCAGCGTCTTGCGCAGCCGGCGTACGTGCACGTCGACAGTGCGCTCTTCGACGTAGACGTTGCCGCCCCACACGTGATCCAGGAGCTGCGCGCGGGAATACACACGCTCGGTGTGGGTCATGAAGAAATGCAGCAACCGGTACTCGGTCGGGCCGATCGAGACCAGCTCGTCCCCGGCGTAGACGCGTTGCGCAGGCGCGTCGATGCGCAGGCCGCCGATCTCGATGGAGCCGGTGCCGTCGTCGCCCTGGCTGCGCCGCAGCACGGCACGGATGCGCGCGACAAGCTCGCGGGTCGAGAACGGCTTGACGACGTAGTCGTCCACGCCGGCCTCCAGACCGTTGACCCGGTCGATCTCCTCGCCGCGCGCGGTGAGCATGATGATCGGTACCTCGGCGCTCGCCGCCTCCTGGCGCAGGCGCCTGGCCAGCTCCAGGCCGCTCATGCCCGGCAGCATCCAGTCCAGCAGGATCAGGTCGGGCGGCGCATCGGCGATCGCGAGCAGTGCCTCGCGGGCATCGGCCGCCTGGGCTACGGCCATGTCCGCCTTGCGCAAGGCGAAGGCCACCATCTCGCGGATGGAGGCCTCGTCTTCGACGATGAGGATGCGCTTCTGCATGGTCAGTACTACGGCAGCGAGGTGACGCGATTATTGCAACATCCGCATGTGACAGGGCGATGACAGGGCCCTGCCTGGGTTACCATCCGCGGCGTCACGCGGCCGCCCGGACTGGATGGTTGCGGGGTTTCATGGCGCCGGTGGCGGCACTGGACAGCGCCTTCGCCGGTGAACGACGACGGCGGATGGCAGCAGGCACTCAGGGGGAGGATGCATGGGCAAGGGTCGGCTGGAAGCGTTCAGCGACGGGGTGATCGCGATCATCATCACCATCATGGTGCTGGAGCTGAAGGCGCCGGAGAGCGCCTCGTTCGCTGCCTTGCCGCCACTGCTGCCGGTGCTGCTCAGCTACGTGCTGAGCTTCCTCTACGTGGGCATCTACTGGAACAACCACCACCACATGCTCTCGATCAGCCACCACGTCTCCGGCAAGGTGCTGTGGGCCAACCTGCACTTGCTGTTCTGGCTGTCATTGTTTCCGTTCACCACGGCATGGATGGGCGAGAACCACTTTGCCGCGCCGCCCACGGCCGTGTACGGCGTGATCCTGCTGATGGCCGCGGTGGCCTACTGGATCCTGCAGCGGCAACTGATTGCCGCGGACGGCGAGACATCGGCCCTGCGGCGTGCCGTAGGGAGCGACTGGAAGACCAGGATCTCGCCTGTGCTGTACCTCTCGGGGATCGCGCTGACGCTGTGGCATGCCTGGGCCGCGCAACTCGTCTATACGGTCGCCGCGCTGCTCTGGCTGGTACCCGACCAGCGCATCGAGCACGCCCTGGACAAAGGGAACGTGGCTGATTGAGCGGCAACGTGATCAAGACCACGCCCCTACGTCCAACCTATTTGTTTCTCGCCACCAGGGCAGCACGGATCAGGCGCAGCTTGGCCTTCACCTTGGCCTCGTTGGCCGGTCCGAGCCGCAGCAGCAGCTTTTGTCCGGTCGAAAGCGACTCCAGCGCCGGATCGGCATACACGTAATACGCCTTGCTGGGTTGCAGCACAGCCGGCTGCGCAAGCTCGGGTGCGGCGAGCAGATCATCCAGCACCACGAGCAGCCGGTCGTTGAAGGATGCCTTGGGATAGCCCAGCTGCCGATAGGCTTCCTGGAACAGCGCATAGTCGCGCACGTACCAGTCGACCAGGGCCTGCGCATCGGTGTTTTCCACCAGGGTCATGTAGGGCGCATAGCGGGCGGGGTTTTCCGCTGCCATGATCTTGCCGCCGTCCGTGTCCGAGGTGAGGAACGCGCCCTTCGGCGGTTGTGCGGGCAGGACGGTCGGGCCGAGGCCGGCATGCCGCGGCAAGGCGTCGATGGTGGCCACGATGCGGGCGATGATCTGGCGCGGAACCAGCAAGCTACGCAGCTCGCCACCGGCGAGTGCAGTCAACGCGGCGGCCACCTCGTCGTCACTGTCGTTCAGCGCCGGCAACATGGCCGTCGACGCGGCGGCAATGCCGGCCTGCGCCAATGCGGCCGGATGCGGTGACGACGATGGGCTGGCCGGATTCGCCGTCTCCGCCGAAGTCGCCACCTGGCCGGGTGCCGACCCGGGGTGCAGCGCCCGGCGTACGAGAAACACCCCAGCCACGATCACCACCACCAGGATGACCGCCGCCGCAATCCAGCTTCCCGCCGCTTTGGTCTTGTTCGTCTTGTTCATGAGAGGTACCGATCCTCCACGTGTCTTGCGTCGCCGTATCGGCTGTTCGTCGGATTCAGGATGGATACGTTCGCACCTGTGCCGCCCGTGGACATCGACAGGAACAAACGGCTTTCCATGTTACAGAAAGCGACGTGAACGAACCCGCGGCGCCAGGTCGGGGGATCCAGTCCATCCGCATGCTCACGCCGTGCGGGCGCCGGAAGCTCATGCCCACGGCATGTCAAACGCTTCTCGTCGCCACGACCGGCGGCACGGCGGCGGCGCGCAGCGCCGGACCCAGCACGGCGAGCTGGCCGACCAACCACAGCGCGATCGCGCCGACCGGAAAATACATCGCCGGCAGCCGCGGCAATTCGTAATGCAGCATCAGGAGCAGGTTGATGCCGTAGGCCAGCACCATGCCCAGCGCGATGCCGATCGTGGCCAGCAGGAAGTTCTCGGTCTGGAAGTAGTGCAGGATGTTGCGGCGGGTGGCACCGAGTGCACGGCGCACGCCGATGGTGCGGCGGCGCTGCCCAACCCAGAAGCTGGCCAGTCCGGCAATACCCAGCGCGGTGACGACCAGTAGCGCCGCGATCACACCGGCGAGGATGCCGGCCATGGCACGGTCGTTGGCGAAGTACGCACGACGCGCCTGATCGTAGGTACGCGCCTTCAATACGACACGATTGGGATTGAGCTGCTTGAGCTTCGCCACTGCCGCTTTCAGTACTGGCTCTCTATCCTGCGGCGCGCAGCGGATGAAGTAGCTCGCACCATCGGCCGAGGTCATGCGGATCGGCCAATACGTGCTGTATTGAGCGCCCTGCTGCAGGTTGTTCTGGCGCGCCAGAACGGCGATCACACCGATCACGCGGAAGGGAATGCCGCTGTCCGTGTAGAGCGTCTTGCCCAACGCCTGCTGCCCGGGCCACAGGCGCTCGGCGATGGCGCGCGTGATGATCATGACCTGCGGCAGACCCTTCATGTCGCCACCGTTCAAGGCGGCTACCGCCGTGTCAAAATCGACGTACTCGCCGGGCTCGAAGTTGCGTCCGGCCACCAACCGCACGCCCAGGGTGGGCAACAGGTTCTGGCCTAAATACTGACCTGCATCGAGCGTGTTCTGGTGCTGCTGAGGATCCAGCTTGATGCCGGTGTTGGACGAGCCATCGAGAGAGAACGGCAAGTAGCGGTCCAGCCCCACCTGCTTGACACCAGGAATCTGTTGCAGCGCCGCCACGTCGCTCTGCGTCTGCGCCTTGGCATCGGGCGTATTGCCGATGTATCCCAGCTGGATCTGCACCAGCTCGTGCTCGGCGATGCCGCTGGGCAGGTTCATATGTCGCAGCTGCTGGCCGATCAGGAACATCGCGTTGCAGACGATGGCACACGTCAGCGCGATCTCCAGGATCAGCAGCAACGAGGTGACCTTGTGGAGACGCAGGGTGGAAAGAATCGGCAGGATGTCCATGTCACACCATCTTCAATTGCAGGGCGGGAGCAATTTGGCAGGCGCGCCAGGCCGGCAGCAGACCGGCCAGCAGGCTTGCGCCCAGCGCCAGCAGGAAGGTGGCCAGCAGCATCGCCGGGTCCAGATGCGCCAACGGCGCATACTCCGCTGGCTGTTGGCGCACCAGCCACAGTCCGAGCAGGGCCAGCAGCAGGCCGCCAACGCCTCCTGTAAGACCGACCACACCCGACTCCACCAATAGCTGGGCGAACAGCGAGCGTTTCGATGCGCCCAGCGCGCGGCGCACACCCAGCTCGCCGGCACGGCGCATGAACTTGGCCAGCATCAAGCCCACCGTATTGACCAGACACACCAGCAAAAAGCCGAATGCCAGCCACGTCTGCAGGCGCACGTCATCCGGCACCACCTGGTTGTAGTCCAGCCATTGCATGACATCGCGCAGCTGGACATTGGGCGGTCGCTGGAAGCGGCCGAGCACCTTTTGCTGCTCCGAGTAGTGGATGAGGAACGTCTTGTATGCGGCGGCCTCGGCTGGCGTATCCAGTTGCACCCAGAACTGCAGCCACGCGCAGCGCGAAGCGTGATCCGGATTGATGCCGGTACCACCCTTGCCCCAGCAGGTGACGCTGCCGTCGTGATGCATGCCCACGTCCTGCGAGCTGGACAGCGGTACGTAGACCCCTTCGTTCTCGCCGTAGCTTTTGCGGTTGAGGTCGTAGAAATGTGGATTGGGATGCCAGTTGCCGAGCACGCCGACGATGCGGAACGCGGCGCCGGACAGGCGCAGCGTCTGGCCTGTGCTGTCCGTGCCGCCGAACAGCTTGTCGTTGAGCGCGGTGCTAATCACCGCCACGCGTGCATGCGCTTCGTCGTCCGACGTGTTCCACGCGTGTCCGTATTCGAACGGCACGCCGAGCATCGTGAAGAAATCGGCGGTGGTGTAGCGCGCCGCTTCGTAGAATGGATCAAGCATCGTGTTGTGCGGCTGCACCGCCACCAGGCCGCCGGTCATTAGTGCCTGGCGACCTGCGCGTTTCGCACGCAGCAGGTTCATGCCGTCGATCCAGCTCATCTGATGCATCGGCTGCGACTTGCCAGGCAGATAGCCGCTCATGTCGCGCGGATCGATCTGCGCGTAATACAACGTGCTGCTGCGCCCCGGCAACGGATCGCCCGACAGCACATGCAGTACGGTCAGCGTCGTCATGCTGGCGCCGATGCCCAGCGCAATCGCCAACACCATCAGCGCGGTAAGAACTTTGTTGCGTCTGAGACTGCGCAAGGCGAGGTCGAAGTAATAGCCGAGCATTCCTCTCGTCCTCCATTCACTTCCGCTTCTGCAAGCAGGAGCTTGATCAGCCGGTAGCCTGCTGGCAGCGGATTTGGGGTAAATGGGGACGTCGGCGTGGCGAAGGGGAATTACTGCCCCATGCGGGTGAACAGCGCTTCGCGATACCGTCGACTGAGCCGGAGAACGCGGCCATTGTGCAGGTGGATTTCGTAGTCGCCCTTGAAGAGTGGGGTGAGCGATCCGATAGCGCCGAGGTTCACCGCTGCCGACTTGTGGATCCGCACGAAGTGCTGTTCACCCAGCTGGGACAGCAGATCCTGCAACGTCCTGCGCAGCAGGTAGCTGCGCGCAGCCGTGTGCACATGGACGTAGTTGTCATCGGCTTCGAGCCATTCGATGGATACCGCATCGATCAGTTGCAGTCGTTCGCCATCCGGTACCAGCAAGCGTTCGCAAGCAGGCGCCCGTGCCCGACCAACCGCTACCGCTGTCGCGCCGGACTCATGGGCGTCCAGTCGTTCCCTGACGCGCTGCACGGTGCGCGCAAAACGATCCTGGTCGAAAGGCTTGAGCAGATAGTCGATCGCATTGAGATCGAACGCCTGCACCGCATGCTCGTCAAAGGCGGTGACAAATACGATCAGCGGGGCACTCGACGGCTCAAGCTGCGCCGCGACCTGGAGTCCCGACAAGGTCGGCATCTGGATATCAAGGAAGGTCACGTCCGGACGGAGTTGTTCAATGCACTGCGCCGCGGACAATCCGTCCTCGGCCGAGCCAACCACGGTCATATCCGGTTGTTCGGCCACCCAGCGTTCGAGCTTCTCGCGGGCTGGCGCCTCGTCATCGGCGATCACGGCGCGGATCATTGCACGGCGTCCATAAGCGGGATCAAGACGCGCGCGGCCACGCCGTCGTCCTCGTTGCAGACCCGCAGGGAGGCCGTATCGCCATAGATAATGCCGAGTCGTTCCCGGCAGTTGCGAAATCCCACGCCGTCACGGTGCTCCGGCGCCAGCAGGGGGCCCGAGTTGCTGATGACGATTTCCAGTGAACCGCTTTCGCGCCGGACACCGATAATGATGCGCACGTGCGCCACCGTGGGCTCGACGCCGTGCTTGAACACATTCTCAAGCAAGGGCTGCAGCAGCAATGCCGGAACGGGGATGTCAAGCAGGGCCTGATCGATCTGCCAGTCCACCGTCACACGATCCCGGAACCGCTCGATCATGATGCCCGCATACAGCTCGAGCGTGCGCAGTTCTTCAGCGAGCGGTGTCATCTCATGCTCATTGGACCGAAGACTGATACGCAGCAGATCCCCGAGCGCCGCAACCAGGCGGTCGGCCCGCGCCACGTCCGTATGCATCAGGGCCGAAACGGTATTGAGTGCGTTGAACAGGAAATGCGGCTGTAGCTGCCCTTGAAGCCGTGCAAGCTGGGCCTCGGCCAGCGCTTTCTGCGTTTGCAACAAACGGCGCCACTGGAGTTGCCACTGCCCATACGAATCGATACCAAACAGCACCCCGAGCCACAGCCCCGAGTTGTACGTCACTTTGAGGCTCTCATACACGACAACGAATCCCCACGAGCCCTGGGGTTCGTAGGTACGACCCATGGCGGCGTAGGCGCCATACCGTATCGCGTAAACCGCCGTAATCCACGTAATGCAGACCAGCGGCAACCATCGCAGATAGCTGGCGAACCAGATCAAGGGTTTGTCCAGATACGGCGCACGGCGCCCACGAACCCGGACGGCGAGCCACATCCATCCGGTCGAGACCAGCGCCGAGCTCCCTTCCGTCAGGATCGGCTCCCACCACCGGGTAAGCGGATTACGGAGCTGATCCTCGATGGCGACGCCGATCATGAGCAGCCAGAATGCTGTCCACAACGCCCACAGCGCGGCTAAGGTCTTCGGAGGGAAGGTCTCGCTCCAGTCGGTATGGACACCTGCCGGTGGTGGGCGAGACAGTGCGTTCATTGCGATCGAGTGTAGCCACGCCGGTAGTGACGGACGTGGTCCATGTGGCAAGCGGGACCTGCGAGGGGCGAAGCGGCCACGGCGGGCGCACTGAAGCCGCTTTGCCGGCACGAAGGTATGTACACCGTGTACATACCTTGGCGGTCATGCCACCCGAATGTAGTGGCGCAAAGAGACTCGTCGTCCCATGCGCGCCACGCACATCGGTTACGCGAACGGATGTTCGAGCGACGGGCTCTGCGGTGTGAACAGGCGGGCGCCGTCGGCAGTGATGACCATGTCATCCTCCAGACGCACACCGAATTCGCCGGGAATATAGATGCCCGGTTCGTCGCTGAAGGTCATGCCGGTTTCCAGCGGGCGCTTGTTGCCGCGCACCAGGTAATACCACTCGTGCATGTCCATGCCGATGCCATGGCCGAGGCGGTGGCTGAAGTACTTGTAGTCGGGGCCATAACCGTTGTCGCTGACCACCTGGCGCGCGGCGGCATCCACCGACTCCATGGACGCCCCCGGGCGCGCCGCCTTGAGCGCGGCGGTCTGCGCCTGCAGCACGATGTCGAACACCTTCTTCATCTTGTCGCTGGGCTTGCCGAGGGTGAAGGTGCGGGTGATGTCGCTCTGGTAACCGTGGAGCCGACAACCGCCATCCATCAGCAACGGCGTGCCCTCGACGATCTTCTGCGGCGCGATCGAGCCATGCGGCAGGGCGGTGTACTCGCCGACGTTGATGCCCGCGCCGCCAGTGACGCCCTGACGTTCATAGGCCGCGGCCAGCCACGCCGCCACATCCTGCTGGGTCATGCCGGGCTTCAGGCCGAGATAGATGGCGCGATAGGCCGCCAGGGTCGCTTCGTTGGCAATCTGCATCAGGGCCAGCTCGGCCGGGCTCTTCACCGCGCGGCAACCGCCGGTCACCGGGATGGCCGAGACCAGGCGCGCCTGCGGCAGTGCCTCGGCAATGCGCGCGGAGCGGAAGTACGGCACCTGCTCCTCGATGCCGAGCGAGCCGGTCGAGGCATGCAGTTCGGCCATGACCTCCGCCACGCGCTGGTACGGATCCTCATGTTCCTGCCAGACACGGACGTCGTGGCCAAACTTGATCTGCTCGCGCGCGCGGCTTTCCTCGAACGCGGGCGTGATGTAGATCGGGTCACCGGACTTGGGCAGCACGAAGCCCATCAGGCGCTCGCTGGTGAACCAGTGCATGCCGGTGAAATATTCCATCGCCCGACCGCCATCCATGTACATGGCGTCGATCTTGTTCTCGGCCATCAACCGCTGCGCCTTGGCCAGTCGTTCCTGGCGCTCGCCATCGGTGATCGGCACGGCCTTGTCGGCCACCGACTTCAGCTCGAGGATGGAGGCCGGCAGCCCGGTGCTGTCGGTGCTGCCGGTAGCGCTGGCGCTGCCGGTGCTGGCCACCGGGGCCTGCCCGGAGCTGCAGCCAACCAGCATGACCGCCGGTACGGCAGCCGCCACGCCAAGCGCGGAGGTCTTCAGGAACTTGCGGCGGCTGGAGTGGACCTGGTCGTTCGTATCCATGGACTTCCTCGTGGGGATGGTTGGGGACGGGTTATTGCGGCTCGGGTACCTTCGGCAACACGTAGGCCTTGTGCAGGGCGTCGATGTATTCGGTCTTCAGGCCCTGGATGGTCTGGAACTCATGCTTGACCGTCTCGCGATAGTCGGCACGGGTGGCAAAGTCGTACAGCACCGCGGTCATGGCCTGGGCATCGACGACGAAGCCGTCATGCCCCACCTGGCCCAGCGCGTCAGCCTCCATCTCGTAGGTATGGTTTGGTGCGTTGGACGTCTTGGCCGAGAAGCCGACGCCGGGGATGGCACTGGAGACGCTGCCGGTCTCTTCGTAGCCTTGCGGCTTGCCAGGCTCGGACTCGACGTCGGTCGCACCGTATTTCTTCATGTAGGCAAAGGCGACCTCGGAGAGCGAACCGACACTGATGCCGTCGCGGTCCTCGCCATAGTGGTCGATCTTCACCTTGGTTCCGGTGGCGAGTGCTGCCGCCTTGGCCGCGTTGTCGACGATGTCCTGGATCTGGGCCAGGTACACCTCATCCGGGTAGCGCACGTAGAAGTCGGCCACCGTCCTGTCGGGTACCACGTTCGGGGCCGCGCCGCCTTCGGTGATCACGCCCTGGATGCGGGTTTCCGGACGCATGCTGCTGCGCATGTCGTCGATGTTGCCGAACAGCTGCCGCACGGCGGTCAGGGCGTTGCGCCCATTCCACGACGCCAGCTGATGCGCCGGCGCGCCGCTGAAGGTGTACTTGACGCCGTTGATGTTCATGCAGCAGGTACCGAAGCCGGCCGCCGGACGGCTGGTGCGGCTGGTCGAGTGGCTGCGCACCAGGATGTCCGCACCATCGAAGACCTTGCTCTTGAGCATCTCGGTCTTGGCATTGGGCGGCATCATCTCCTCACCCGGCGTGCCGTACACGGTCACCGTGCCTGGCGTACCGGACTTGGTCAGGAACTCGGAAACCGCCACCGCCGCTGCCAGGCCGATCGGCCCCTGGGTACTGTGCTGGTCGCCATGGAATGCGCCCTTGGTGCCGCGCAGGGCGTCGTACTCGACGATGATGCCCAGGTTCGGCCCGGCCTTGCCCTTCTTGTAGCGGGCGACGAAGGCGGTGGGCAGCCCCGGCGTTCCCATCTGCACCTCGAAATCGTGCTTCTTGAGCCAGTCGGTGAGCAGCTTCACCGAGCGTGTCTCCTTGAAGCCGATCTCCGGGTGCTTCGTGATGTCATCGCCCATCGCCAGCAGTTCGGTATCCATCAGCTGCTTGGCACGCGCCACCACCTGGTCGCGCTGGGCGTTCGGCCCGGTGAGCCTGGCCGCCAGCGCCGGCAGGTCGAGGGAAGTCTGCAGCGCGTCGAGCTTGTTCACCACGTCGGCGGCGGCGACCCGTTCGGTGGGCGTTTCCTGGGCAGAGAGTAGACACGGTGCCAGCAAGCCGAAAACGACAGCAGTAGC
Organism: Lysobacterales bacterium; assembly: GCA_017305055.1. Lineage (GTDB taxonomy): Bacteria > Pseudomonadota > Gammaproteobacteria > Xanthomonadales > Rhodanobacteraceae > Rhodanobacter. The sequence goes on along the minus strand of JAFKMZ010000015.1, from coordinate 39,543 downwards.
TCGAAGTGATATGCGCATGGACATCCCCTGGACGGATAAGACACCGGATCGACGATTGAACCCCTCGGCCTGCGCAATCCCACGGCAGCATGGGGTTGCGCAGGTTGACTTCTGGATTCAACTCGAACGCAGGCAGGGTGTCAACCGCAACCACGGGTGATACCGACGACGCCGCGCAGCATGGATGTTACTTATTTCCTATCGAACAAAGCGCCCGATCGGACTACAACGGGAGCAGGACCAACGGAGCCGCCTATATGAGCAAGCGCCTGCCCACAAACCGGGCCTGCAGCGCCCTGTTCCTGTCGTTCACCATGCTGGCGGTGGCCCTGCCAGTATGGGCGCAGAGCAGTTCAGATCTCTACAACGCCATGGCATGGCGACTGATCGGCCCGTTCCGCGCCGGCCGCGTGGGTTCCGTCATCGGCGTGCCCAGCCAGCCAAACGTGTTCTACATGGACGTCGAGAATGGCGGCGTGTGGAAAACCACCGACGCGGGCCTGACCTGGAATTGCCTGTTCAAGGGCGACGAAGACAACTCGCTGGGCTCGCTCGCGATCGCCCCGTCCGATCCGGACGTCATTTATGCCGGCTCGGGAGAGGCCATGCAGCGGCCCGACCTGTCCACCGGAGACGGCATCTACAAATCCGCGGATGCGGGCAAGACCTGGCAGCACCTTGGGCTGCGCGACGGCCAGCAGATCGCCTCGATCGTGGTGGACCCGCACGACGCCAACCGGCTGTTCGTCGCCGTGCTTGGCCACCCGTATGGACCCAATCCCGAGCGGGGCGTCTTTCGTTCGACCGATGGCGGCAAGACGTTCCAGAAGGTGCTGTACAAGGGCGACAATGTGGGTGCCGCGCAGGTTGCACTGGATCCGGCAAACCCGGACACCGTGTATGCCGTGCTCTGGGCCGCCCGCAGCATGCCCTCGGTCATCGGCATCGACTTTCGCCAGCGGCCCAAGGTGCCGGGCAGCGGGCTGTACAAATCGACGGATGGAGGCAGTACCTGGCAGCAGGTGGGCAACGGCTTGCCAACCGTGGCCGAGGGCCTGGGGCGCATCTGGCTCGCCATCGCGCCAGGCAACGCCAAGCGCATCTACGCCAGCGTCCGCCCCGGCATGTACGTCTCCGACGACGCCGGCCAGAACTTTCATCTGGTGAGCCACGATCCGCGCAACGCCGGCGGCTTCGTCACGGTCGCACCGAACAATCCCGATGAGGTCATCGTCACCTCGACGGCCATGTACCGCTCCTCCGACGCCGGCAGGACGTTTGTCGCCATCAGGGGTGCCCCCGGCGGCAACGACTACCACCACGTCTGGATCAATCCGGCCAATCCCGAGATCATGGCGGTGGGCGTCGACCAGGGCGGCCAGGTCAGCGTGAACGGTGGCAGGACCTGGAGCTCGTGGTACAACCAGCCGACTGCCCAGGCCTATTCCGTCAGCACCGACAACCAGTTCCCGTACCGCGTCTACAGCACGCAGCAGGATTCGGGTTCGTTCGGCATCCTGAGCCGGGGCAATGACGGCCAGATCACCTTCCGCGACTGGCATCCGGTCGGCGCCGAGGAGGATGGCCATATCGCGCCGGACCCGCTGCACCCGGACATCGTCTATTCCAGCCGTGGCAACCGCTATGACTGGGTCACCGGGGAAACGCAATTCGTCGGCCCCCAGCTGCAGCGCTTCATGGGCCAATATCGTTTCAGCCCCTACAACCCCATACAGTTTTCCCCGGTCGACCAGCGCGTGCTGTATCTCGGCGGCAACGTGCTGTTCAAGACCACGAACGGCGGTCACAGCTGGGACGTCATCAGCCCCGATCTGTCACGGGACAAGCCGGGCGTCCCGCCCAATCTCGGTCCCTTCGGCGACAAGGTGACGTCGCTCAAGCAGCGCATCGGGGTCATCTACAGCATCGGGCCTTCCTTCAAGGACGCCGACACGATCTGGACCGGCACCAACGACGGCTTGATCTGGGTTACCCGCGACGGCGGCAGGCACTGGAGCAACGTCACGCCGAAGGGCATGACGCCATGGAGCATGGTGACGAAGATCGTCGCCTCGCACTTCGATGACCAGACGGCCTACGCCTCGGTCAGCCGCTTTCGCCTGGACGACCTGAAGCCCTACATCTACCGCACCCACGATGGTGGCAAGACCTGGCAGCTCATCGTCAATGGCCTGCCGGACAACGCCTCGGTCAACGTGGTGCGCGAGGATCCGGAGCAGAAGGGCCTGTTGATTGCCGGCACCGAGCGCGCCGTCTGGTTCTCGGCCGACGACGGCGATCATTGGCAATCGCTGCAGTTCAATCTGCCGCAAACCTCGATGCGCGACTTGGTGATCCATGGCGATGACGTGGTGCTGGGCACGCACGGACGCTCGGACTGGATCCTCGACGACATCACGCCGCTGCGCCAGCTGGCCGCTGCCGGCCGCGCCGACCATGCGTTTCTCTACAAGCCCGCGGCGGCCTACCAGATCCCGCGCAACACCTATTCCGATACGCAGCTGGAACCGGAATTTCCGGCCGGCCAGAACCCGCCCAGCGGCGCCATCATCGACTATGTGCTGAAGTCGCCGGCCACCGGTCCGGTGACGCTCGACATCCTGGATGCCACGGGCAAGGTGGTGCGCCACTTCAGCTCGACGGACCAGCCCGCAACCGTCAATCCCGACGAGCTCAATTTCCCGACCTACTGGCTGCGCCCGCCGCAGCTTCTGTCCGCACAGGGCGGCATGCATCGTTTCGTGTGGGACCTGCACTACCCCTCGCCGCCGACCTTGAAGCCGCATGCGCCCATGGGCGTGATCTTCCACGACTCGCCGCTGGGCCTGGCCGGGCCGCCGGTACTCCCCGGCGAATACACGGTCAGGCTCACCGTGGACGGCCAGTCCTCGACGCAACCGCTCACTGTGCGCATGGACCCGCGGGTCGACAAGCCCATGGCCGGGCTGAAGCAGCAGCTCGAGCTCGGCATGCAGCTCAGTGCCGACATCCAGCGCACCCACAAGGCGCTGCAGGACGCCAAGGCCAAGGATCCCAGGCAGGCCGACCTGCTGAAGTTGAACGGCGAGCTCATCGCCCAGTACAACTCCCTGTACGGCGGCTCCTACGGTGGTGACGGCGACAACCCGTCCACCATGGCGACGCCGACCACCCAGCAGGTATCCGCGGTGGGCGACCTGCAACGGCAAGTCGATGCCATACTTGGCCAGTAAGTGGCTGTGCACGCATCGGTCCGGGCTGCCGACCCACGGGAGCAGCACGGACCGCCCCTGACGCACGTGCGCCAGCGCGCGCGTCTTGCCGTTGCAGGAGACCAGCAGATGACCGTACACGGCCGCGCCAGGCGGGCAGGTAGCGCCCTGTTCCTTGCCCTCGCTCTTGCAGTTCCCGCGTTGCCAGCCCTGGCCCAGGTGAGCCCCGGGCTGTACAGCGCGCTCAACTGGCGGCTGATCGGGCCGTTCCGCGGCGGGCGCATCGGTGCCGTGGTCGGCATCCCCAGCCAACCCAACGTGTTCTATATGAGTGCGGACAACGGCGGGGTGTGGAAGACCACCGACGCTGGCGCGACCTGGGCGCCGTCGTTCACCGGCGACGAGAACAATTCCATCGGCTCGATAGCGATCGCGCCCTCCGATCCCAACGTCATCTATGCCGGCTCGGGCGAGGCCACCCAGCGCCCGGATCTTTCCACCGGCGACGGTCTGTACCGTTCGGGTGACGCAGGCAGGACCTGGCAGCACCTGGGCTTGCGCGACGGCCAGCAAATCCCGGCCATCGCCATCGACCCGCATGACGCCAACCGGCTGTTCGTGGCCGTGCTCGGCCACCCCTACGGCCCGAATGCCGAACGCGGCATCTTCCGCTCCACCGATGGCGGCAAGACCTTCGACAAGGTGCTGTACAAGGGCCCGGACGTTGGCGCGGCACAGGTCGTACTGGATCCGGCCGATCCGGACACGGTGTATGCGGTGCTTTGGGCCAGCAGGGTCTCGCCGTGGCGCTGGCAGATCCACCAGGGCGTGGACGGCAGCGGCGTCTTCAAGTCGACCGATGGTGGCGCGACCTGGAAGCAGGTCGGCAAGGGCCTGCCGACCGTCGCCCAGGGGCTGGGGAGGATCTGGCTTGGCATTGCGCCCAGCGCACCCAACCGCGTGTACGCCAGCGTCGGCGCTTCCTCCGCGCAGCGTGGCCTCTATCTTTCCGACGATGCGGGGCTGAGCTTTCACCCCGTCAACCATGATCCGCGCAACGCCGGCGGCTGGATCACCGTCGCTCCGAACAATCCCGACGAGATCTACGTGAGCTCCACCGCCTGGTACCACTCGACCGACGCCGGCAAGAGCTATGCCGTGCTGCGCGGCGCCCCCGGCGGCAACGACTACCACCACACCTGGATCAATCCCAGCAACCCCGACGTCATGGCGATCGGGGTCGACCAGGGCGCGACCATCACCGTCAACGGCGGCAAGACCTGGAGCACCTGGTACAACCAGCCGCTCGCCCAGTCCTACCATGTCGCCACCGACAACCAGTTCCCGTACCGCGTCTACAGCTCTCAGCAGGACAGCGGCTCGGTGGCCATCACCAGCCGCAGCAACGACGGGCAGATCACCTTCCGCGACTGGCACCCGGTGGGCAGCGAGGAATACGGCTACATCGCGCCAGACCCCCTGAACCCGGACATCACCTATTCCAGCCGTGTGGTGCGCTACGACTGGCGCACCGGGCAGAGCCAGAACGTCGGCCCGCAGGTGGAACTCTTCACCGGCAAGTACCGCTTCAACCGTACCGCGCCACTATTGTTCTCGCCGGCCGATCCACACGTGCTCTACCTGGGCGCGAACGTCCTGTTCAAGACCACGGACGGCGGCCACAGCTGGCAGACGATCAGCCCCGACCTGTCCCGGCCCAATCCCGGCATACCGGCCAACCTGAAGCCGTTTGCCACGCACGAAAACCCGCTCGACCATCGCGGCGTGATCTACAGCATCGGGCCATCGTTCAAGGACGCGGACACGATCTGGGCCGGCACCGACGACGGGCTCATCTGGCTTACCCGGGACGGCGGCAAGCATTGGCAGGACGTCACCCCCAAGGGCATGGGCGCATGGAGCAAGGTGACCCAGCTGGTCGCCTCGCACTACGACGAGCAGACCGCGTACGCCTCGGTCAGCCGCTTCCGCCTCGACGACCTGAAACCCTATATCTACCGCACGCATGACGGCGGCAAGACCTGGCAACTCATCGCCAACGGCCTGCCGGACAACGCCGCGGTCAACGTGGTGCGCGAGGATCCGGTACAGAAAGGCCTGTTGTTTGCCGGCACCGAGCGCGCGGTGTGGTTCTCCGCCGACGACGGCGCGCACTGGCAATCGTTGCAGCAGAACCTGCCGACGACCTCCATGCGCGACCTCGTGATCCACGGCAACGACATCGTGCTCGGCACCCACGGCCGCGCCCTGTGGATCCTCGACGACATCGGCCCGCTGCGCCAGCTCGCCGCCGCCCAGGCGGCTTCGACGGCATATCTGTATCAGCCCGCCGCCGCCTACCAGCTGCCACGCAATGCCTATTCCGATACCCAGCTGGAGCCGGAATTCCCGGCCGGACAGAACCCACCCAGCGGCGCCATCATCGACTACCTGCTCAAGCCCGGCAGCACCGGCCCGGTGACGCTGGACATCCTGGACGCCGCGGGCAAGCTCGTGCGCCACTTCAGCTCCACGGACCAGGCGCCCACGGTCGATCCCAACACGCTCAACTTCCCCACCTACTGGCTGCGCGCGCCGCAGATCCTGTCGGCGCAGCCAGGCATGCACCGCTTCGTGTGGAACCTGCTCTATCCCTCGCCACCCAGCCTGGAGCCGCATGCGCCGATGGGCGTGATCTACGGCGACACGCCCATGGGACTCACCGGCGTGCCGGTGTTGCCGGGGCAGTACACGGTGAAGCTCACCGCCGGCGGACAGACCTTGACCCGGTCGCTGACCGTCCGCGCCGACCCGCGCGTCGACAAGCCCATGGCCGGACTCGAGCAGCAGTTCCAGCTTGGCATGCAGCTCAGCACCGACATCGCGCGCACCTACACCGCGCTGCGGCAGGCCAAGGGCAAGGAGAACCTGGGACTGCGCAAGTTGAACGGCGAGCTGATTGCGCAATACAACTCGCTGTACGGCGGTTCCTATGGCGGCGATGGCGACAATCCCTCCACCATGGCCACGCCGACCACCCAGCAGGTTGCCGCCGTAGCCGAGCTCAGGCAGCGGGTGGACGCCATGCTCGGCCAATGATCCGGCCAGCCCTCGACGCGGCTACGGCCGATGCGCCGTGTGCCGCGACGCCGATCGGAATATCATTGAGAATTGTTCTCAGATGAGCCGAAGCCATCGTGGATCGCCGTGATTTCCTGAAAGCCACCGGGCTGGGTATGCTCACTGCCAGTGTTCCATGGGCAGCATCCAAGGCCACCGACGGCATGGGGACGCTCAAAGAAGCTCCGCCCACTGCCGCCGAACGCGCCGCCAAGGCCGACTACAGCTTGCGCATCGCCAGTGGCGTGCTGGAACTCGGCCCCAGGCGCTTCGTCTCGACCACGTTGTACAACGGCGATTTTCCCGGACCGCTGCTGCGCTTCAAGGAAGGCCAGCGCGCCATCGTCGACGTCTTCAACGACACCGACGTCGCCGAGCAGGTGCACTGGCACGGCCAACATTTGCCGGACAACGTGGACGGCGCCTTCGAGGAAGGCACGCCGCCGATACCTGCCCACGGCCATCGCCGGTTGGTGTTCACGCCCACCCCCTCGGGCCTGCGCTATTACCACACTCACGTTCGCGCCGGCACCGACCTCGCCCGCGGGTTGTACACGGGCCTGGCCGGCCCCGTGTACATCGAACCAAAACATGACCCGGGTGCCTACGACCGCGAGGTATTCCTGACCCTCAAGGAGTTCCAGCCCTGGCTCAACCGCGTCGACATGGATGGGCCGTTCATGGCGCCGGATGGCATGGACATCGACCTGGTCGGCATCGCCGCCAAGGCCGATCCCGATGCCGGCTCGGTGCCACCGGGCTACGAGCTCAACTACGAGGCGTTCGCCATCAACGGCAAGATGCTTGGCGAGGGCGAGCCGATCAAGGTCAAGCGCGGCGAGCGCGTGCTGCTGCACGTGGTCAACGCCAGCGCCACCGAAAACTACAGCCTTGCCCTGCCCGGGCATGCGTTCAAGGTGATCGCGCTGGATGGCAATCCGGTGCCGACGCCGGCCGAGGTGCCGGTGCTGTGGCTGGGCACCGCCGAACGCATCTCCGCCATCGTGGAGATGAATCATCCGGGCGTCTGGGTACTCGGTGACACCACCGACGACGTCCGCCAGGCCGGCATGGGCATCGTGGTCGAATACGCAGGCGCCAGTGGCGAGCCGCAATGGCAGGCACCACCGGCAGGGTTCAAGTGGGACTATCGGCGCTTTGCCGGTCCAGCCCACCAGCCGGCCAAGCCTGACGGGATCATCGACCTGCTGATCACCGCGCGGCAAAGCGCGGGCGAAGGCTTCGACCTGTGGTCCATCAACGGCGTGCCCTTCGACGACAAGACCATGCCGGTAATGCGCCAACTCAGGCTTGGCGGCCGCTATCGGCTGCGTCTGCGCAACGCCAGCGACGACATCCACCCGCTGCACCTGCACCGGCACAGCTTCGAGATCACCAGCGTCATGGGCCACCCAACGAATGGGGTGATCAAGGACGTGGTGCTGGTGCCGGCGTTCCAGACCACCGAGGTCGATTTCACCGCCGACCAGCCTGGCCTGAGCCTGTTCCACTGCCACATGCAAAGCCACATGGACTATGGCTTCATGGCCCTGTTCGAGACGGTGTGAAAAGGGGGCCACGGTGACGACATGGCTCCCTCTCCCCTGACAGCTTCATCGTCGGGGGAGAGGGTCAAGTCCGCCGCGGCGCTGGACATCCAGCAGGATGCAAGCCCGTTGCCACCACGCTCGGTCAGTCGTGCCTGGGCAGGGTCACCTGGGCGGGCTGGCCGCCACCGGGCACCACGGTGATGGTGATGCTCGATGGATACTGGCTGTCATGGTGCACGGCGTTGTGCGCCACCACCCATTTGGTCTCGTCGTAGTTGTTGCCGCCGGTGTTGAGGTTGCGGTCGAAGCGCGGGAAGTTGCTGCTGGAAATCGCCACCCGCAGCTTGTGCCCGGCGGCGAAGTAATTGCTGGTATCGATCGGCTGGAACGTCACCTTGTACACCTGCCCCGGCGACATCCACGCCAATGGCTTGTCGTAGCCATCGCGGTAGCGCATGCGCTGGATGTTCTCGGTGATGTTGTAGGCCTTCCCATCCGGATGGACGTCCATCACCTTGAAGGTGAAATCGGTGTCCTTGGCGCTGGAGGACACATACAGCGTCACCGTGATCGGCCCGCTGACCTCGACGCCCTGTTTGAACGGCTCGCTGTCGTAGACCAGGATGTCGTTGCGGGTCTCGTGCCCGCTCTGGTCGAAGGAGCCGAACTTCACCGCGTTGCCCTGGCAGCAACCGCCGCCGCCAAAGGTCGGCACGGGATTGCCCGGATCATAGATGAAGGTATCAGGCTGATCCTTGGCTGCCGGCGCACTGGTCACCAGCGCACCATCGCCGTACAAGGTGTTCGCGTGGCCCTTGCTGGTGAAGTAGAAGCTCTGCGTGGTGGCACCGGCCGGCGGCCAGGTCGGGGACTGCTTCCACTTGTTCTCGCCCATGACGTAGTACAGCACCTTGGGCTGCTTCTGCAGGATGCCGTTGTCCTCGCCCTTGAGGAAGTGGTCGAACCAGCCGTACATCAGGCCGTTGAAATCCATGCGCGCATCGCCCACGTCCAGGTCACCGATCATGGTGTGCTCGGTGGCGCGGGTGTAGGCGCAGTGCAGCACCGGCGAGATGACCAGGTATTGCTGATCGGCGATGGCCTTCGGCGCCGTCCGCCGCACCTCGTTGTAGGCGGCCAGGTTCGGCGAGACGCCGACGTCGTACCAGCTGACGAACCACAGACCCGGCTTGTTCACCTTCATGCTCTCGTTCCACAACCCGCCCTTGGTCCAGGCCGGGCTCGCCGGTGTGCGCGCAATCATGTTGCCGCCGGTGGCAACCGGCATCACGGTGTCGAAAATTCCCGGGGGACCACCCACGGCCTTGATGATGTCGCTTTCCGGCAAATGCCAGAACGCCTTGTCCCAGTCCACCGGTGGCATCTGCGCCGCCAGGTCGAACATCTTCGAGGAACGGATCAGGTCGGCCTGCGACGCATTGGCCGGGAACATCGGCCGCACCTGGTTCTGCTGGCCATAAAGCCAGGAGATGAACAGCATCTGCACGGCGCCGCCGCGGTACCAGTTGCCCTGCTCCCAATAAGGGCCGACCTTGCCGATGCCGGCGCCAAAGCCCTGCACGTTGAACGTGGTGTAGCCCGGGTCGTCCTGGGCCACCACGGCCAGCTGCCACTCGGCCGTGGAGGAGCAGCCGGTCGTGCCCACCTTGCCGTTGGACCAGGGCTGCGAGGACATCCACTTGATCTCATCCGAGCCGTCGGTCAGCGGCGGACCGAGGATGTCGTATTCGCCCTGGGAGAAGAAGTGCCCACGCTCGTTGATCTCCACGTAGGCATAGCCGCGCTTCACCGCCTCGAGCTCGCGGCTCATGTCGCGCGGGGCGCCCAGCTTCACGTCCCAGTAATTGAAGTTGTACGGGGTGCGCACGAAGATGATCGGCACCTTGCCGGCGGCATTCTTCGGCCGGTAGACGTCGGCCGCCATGAGCTTGCCGTCGCGCATCTTGACCATGACCTTGCGGTCGATGACCGCCACCTGCTCCAGCTGCTGCTCGATGCTGTTGCGCTGGGCAATCAGCGCCTCCTCCGGGGTCAGCCGCTGCTGCGCCATGACCGGGCCGGCCATCAGCAGGGAAAGTCCAAACGGCACCACAGCACTGGCCACCGTTGCCGCAAGTCGAGTCGAACGCATAGGGATCCCCTCAGGCTGAATCGGTTGGCGCGGTACGCAAAACGCGCACGCCGAACCCCGATCGTAAGCCCTCGCCACGCGCTTGAACACCACCCCGGACGTCATCTTCGAAGATTCGCCACCAGCCGCGACTCGTGCCATCCATCCTCCCGCACCCTTGCTCAGGCAAACTGGGCGCGCCACCCCGACCACCACCTGGTGCACCTTGACCGCAACCCACACATCCCTCCGCTACCTCGCCCTGGGCGATTCCTACACCTGTGGCGAAGGCGTGGCGCCCGCCGAGCGCTGGCCGGAGCAATTGGCCAGCCGCCTGCGCAGCGGCTCGCTGGATCTCGCCGAGGTCCGTATCGTGGCGCGTACCGGCTGGACCACGCAGGAGCTGGCCGCCGGCATCGAACAGGCCGCCCTGCAACCACCCTACGACCTGGTCTCGCTGCAGATCGGCGTCAACAACCAGTACCGCGGCCAACCACCGGAACTGTATCGGACCTCGCTGCGTGCCCTGCTCGCACATGCGCGCGAGCTGGCCGGTGGCCGTGCCGGACGGGTGCTGGTGCCCTCGATTCCCGACTGGGGCCACACGCCGCACGCCCGCCAGCAGCAGCGCGACCCCACCCAGGTCGCGCGCGAACTGGATGCCTACAACGCGGTGGCGCGGGATGAAGCTACGCACGCCGGCATGCGATGGATCGACATCACGCCGCTGTCGCGGCAGGCCCCGCCGGGCTGGATCGGCGCCGATGGCCTGCATCCGACGGGTGCACAGTACGCGGCGTGGATCGAGCCGATCGCGGAGGCCGCCCGGACCGCACTCGGCTGAGCGGCGCGCCCTCCGACGGCCGCCGCTGCGCCCCCAGGCGCACGCAGTATCATTGCGCTTATTTGCCGGAGCCGGATATGCCCCTGGACAGCACCACGCGCGAGCGTATCGAGACCCTGCTGCAGGAACACCCCGTCGTGCTGTTCATGAAGGGCGACCGCCAGCAGCCGATGTGTGGCTTTTCCATGGCCGCCACCAACACCCTCAACGAACTCCTGCCGGACTACCACACCGTCAACGTGCTCGAGGACGCCGAGATCCGCCAGGGCATCAAGGAGTACGGCGACTGGCCGACGATCCCACAGCTCTACGTGCAGGGGGAACTGGTCGGCGGCGCCGACATCATCCAGCAGATGTACGCCAGCGGCGAGCTGCATACGCTGTTTGGCCTGCCCGCGCCGGATCGCACCCCGCCGGAAATCACCATCACCGACGCCGCCGCCGAGGCCATCCGCGACGCGACCGCGAACGCAGAGGGCGCCGCCCTGCACCTGGAAGTCGGCCCGGACCACAGTGCGGGCTTCCAGCTCGCACCGGCCGGCGAGCACGACATCGTCGCCCATGCCAACGGCCTGGAGGTGCACTTCGACCCGGCCAGCGCGCAGCGCGCCCGCGGCATCGTGATCGACTGGGTCACCACAGTGCAGGGCGAGGGCCTCAGCCTGACCTTCCCCGGCGCGCAGACGATCAAGTCCATGAGCGTGCAGGAGCTGCAGACCCGACTGGCCGCCAGCGACATCACCCTCATCGACGTGCGACCCGCAGCAGGCCGTGCCCTGGCTGCCCCGCTGGCATCTGCACGCATTCTCGATGAGGAGGGTTACGAGAATCTGGCCAGCCTGCCCAAGGACACCGCGCTGGCCTTCATCTGCCACAGTGGCGCGTCGAGCAAGGGTGTCGCGCAACGTTTTGCAGCCCACGGCTTCAGCCAGGTGTACAACGTCGAGGGCGGCATGGATGCGTGGTCGGTCGGGATCGACCCGGGCGTGCCGCGCTACTGACCTTCCTGCGGGTGCCCGGGAATCACATGGACGCATCACCAGCGAGTGTGCCGATGGGGAATGAAGCAAACCAGCAATTGGTCGGACTCCGCGAGCATGCGCGCGCCGCCGTTGGGCGCAACGACGAGGCAGCGGCTGAAGCGGCGTATACGCAGGTACTGGAGAACCAGCCCGACGATCTCGAGGCGCTGAAATATCTGGCGAACCGTCAATGGCTGCGCGGCGCTGGCCGACGTGCCGTCGAACTGATGCAAACGGCCACGCAGGCGCATCCGGGTGATGCGTCCGCATGGCATCAGCTCGGTACGTCGCAGATGCTGGACGGCGACATGCGGGCGGCGGCGGACAGCCTGCGGCGGGCGCTGCAGCTTGCTCCAGGCATGTTCGTCGCCCGCCTGCGATTGGGGATTGCACTGGAGCGGCTGGGCGATTCGCACGAGGCGCTGATCGAATATTTCTCGGCCGTAAACCTTGCGCAGAGACAAGGTCAATGGCTGAGTGACGAGACCACGCCACCTGGCGGACGTGACGCGGTACAGAACGCCATACGCTACATCGCCACCGGCCGCCATGCGTTGTTCGACGGGGTTCTCGAACCGTTGCGCCAGCGCTACGGCCGTTCCGAGCTGGTGCGGGTCGAGCAGGCGCTCGCGGGCTACCTCGGCGAGCAGCCGGTCCAATGGCAGGATCCGCGGCAGCGATCGAAGTTCCTGCATTTCCCCGGTGTACCCGCCCGCACCTATTACGCGCGTGAGCAGCTCCCGTGGTACGAGGAGCTCGAGGCGAAGACCAGCGTGATACGCGATGAATTGCGCGCCGTGCTGCAGGAGACGCAGGACCTGGAGCCTTTCCTGGGCGACAAGATCAAGGACAGGCCGGACATGCTCGCGGCGTTCGGACCGGGCCGGGCGACCTGGGACGCGTATTTCTTCCATCGCCATGGCAAGCGCTATGACGAGCATTGCGACCGCTGTCCGCACACGGCGGCGGCACTCGATACGCTGCCGCTGGACCGCGTGCCGAACCATTCGCCCGAGACGCTGTTTTCGGTGCTGCGCCCAGGAACGCACATCCTGCCGCATCGCGGCGTCACCAATACCCGGGTGACGACGCATCTGCCGCTCATCGTGCCGCCCGACTGCGCGCTGCGCGTTGGCGGCGAGATCCACGCCTGGCAGGAAGGCCGTTGCGTGACGTTCGACGACACCATGGAGCACGAGGCCTGGAACAAGAGTGACCGGACCCGGGTGGTGTTGATCTTCGATTGCTGGAACCCGGACATGACTGAAGTCGAGCGCTTGGCCATCACCGACCTGGTGGAGGCCATCGGCGATTTCACCGAGGCCTTTCGCGATCGCGTCCGCGCGCCGGACTGATCGGCGCTGCCTGTAGCGCGCATGCCCGCCGAACGCCCATCACCCCAGCCACTCTCCGACCTCCAGAGGCACCAGCTGGCGGCGGCCGAACGCGCGCTGCGTGCGGGTGACCTGGCCGAATCGATCCGACTGGCGCAGGACGTCACGGCGCAAGCTCCCGACGCGGCCGACGCCTGGCACCTGTGGGCCGTCGCGCTGGCCAAGAGCGGCAAACCCGAAGCCGCCTGCGTGCCGTTCCGGCGCGCGCAGGAGCTGGCGCCGGACAACGCCCACCTGCTGGCGAACTTCGCCACGGCGCTGCGCCGCCTCGACCGGTTGGATGCGGCCGCGGAGCTGTGGCATCGGGCCTTGGAACGGGTGCCTGCGTTCGGCCAGGCCTGGCTGGACCTCGGGCTGACCGAGCTGGACCGCGGCCGGCTCGATGAGGCACACGCAGCATTGCAGCAAGCAGTCACACTCATGCCCACCTCCGCCACGGCCTGGCACGGGCTGGCCAGCACGCTGGATGCGCAGGATCGGGTCGCCGACGCGGAGCAGGCCTTGCGCAAGGCGCTCGCCTGCGGGCAGCAACGGCCTGCCAGGCTGCTGTTGCATCTGGGGCACATCCTGCGCCGCCAGGCCCGTCTCGAGGAGGCGCTGGCCTGCTACGACGAAGCCCGCCGGTCCGGTCCGGAAACACCGGAGCTGCTGGACGCGCAGGCCGGGGTCCTGCTCGACTCCGGCCGGATCGATGCGGCGATCGCGATGGCACGCCGACTGACGGCGACCCATCCGCGTTACGCCCCCGGGCAACGCACGCTGGCCAGCATCCTGTGGGAATACGGCGAGCCCGCGGGTCAAACGGAGGATCCGCTCGCCCGCCTCGTACAGGCGGTCGCCGCCCATCCGGACGACGGAGAGTTGCGCCTCACCTATGCCCGGCTGCTCAGGCAGACCGGGCGCGGCGACGCGGCGCTCGAACAGGTGGCCGAGTTGCGCCGGCGTGGCGACCATCCGGTGCTCCAGCGATTTGCAGCCGACACGCTCGAGGCACTGGGGCGCTCTGCCGACGCGGCACCGATCTACGACGAGCTTTATCGGAAGCGCGGCGCGCACGATCCGGACTTTATCAACACCTACACCAGACACCTGCTCAAGACCGGGCAGTGGCAGGCCGCCGCCGCGCGGGCACAGGATGTGATCGCGCGGGATCCGTACAACCAGGAGGCGCTTGGCTATCTGGCCACGGCGTGGCGACTCCTGGGGGATGCGCGCGAGTTCTGGCTGTGCGATTACGACCGGCTCATCACGCTGGTCGACATCGACGTGCCGGAGGGGTATGCCGACCTCAGGCAGTTCCTGCATGCGCTCGAGGCGACGCTGCTGGAGCTCCATCGGGCCTCGCGTGCGCCGGTGCAGCAGACCCTGCGGCAAGGCACGCAGACCCCGGGCAATCTGTTCGGACGTCCAGAGCCGGCGATCCAGGCGGTCGAGCACGGCATCCTTTCCGCCGCCAGGCGCTGGACGCGCAGCTTGCCCACCGACGACCGCCATCCCTTCCTGGGGCGGGGCGCCCGCGACCTTCGCGTTCGCGGCGCGTGGTCGGTGAAGCTCGTGTCCACCGGCTTCCACGTCAACCACGTCCACCCCTTCGGCTGGATCAGCTCGGCGTTCTACGTCTTCCTGCCGCCCATCATGCAAGGCTCCGGTGCCGACGCGGGGGCCATCCAGTTTGGACAACCGCCAACCGAGCTCGGCCTGGAACTGCCTGCGCGCCGCGTGCTGCATCCACGGCCAGGCAGCCTCGCCCTGTTTCCTTCCTACATGTGGCACGGCACGGTACCGTTTCGCGACGACGCGGTCCGCCTCACCGTGGCCTGCGACATGATTCCAGTAGCTTAGTGATGGGCTGAACAAGCCTTTGCTCGTCATTCCCGCGAAAGCGGGAATCCAAGGAGCGTCGAAGAGCCTGGATTCCCGCTTTCGCGGGAATGGCGACGGGAGGTGTTCCAACGTCCCGACGCGATGCCATGGATGAAACAAGGGCAGTTCCGAAGGCGTTCCAGACAGCAGTGCGCTTGACCGGCTTCGCTGTTGGGAAGCTCGTCGCGGGGGGTGACAGTGGGGGTTGAGGCGCACCGTGCAGGCGCAAAAAAAGCGGCGGACCATCATGGTCCGCCGCCAGGTTCAGCCAGGTCCGTGGCTCAGAAACTCACACTGACATTGGTGAAGTAGTAGCGACCCAGCTCATCGTAGCCTCCGGGGGTGTTCGCGTTGTCCACCAGCGAGCCACCCACCAGCGGCGGCGCACGGTCGGTGATGTTGTTCACACCCACCGTCAGGTCGACATGCGTGCCGATATGGAACGTGCCGGAGACATCCAGCCAGTTGTAGGCCGAGATCTTGTGGTCGTGGTTGAACAGGAGCTTGTCCGTGGTCGCGAACGAGCCGTCGTTGTTGACGTAGCGCACCTGGCCAAAGTAGCGCCAGCGCACGTTGACGCTCCACCAGTCCTTCGAGTAGTTCAAGTTCACCAGGTGGCGCCACTTGGGGCTCGGCGGATTGTTGCAGGACGTGTTGATCTTGCCTGCGCAATCATAGACGGCGTTGCTGTTGACACCCGGCAGCGGGTCCTTCTCCAGGCTCAGCAGCCGGCTTCCTGCCATGGATGCCTGCGCCCGCCCGCCAAACATCCGCCAGACGTAGCTCGCATTCAGGTCGATGCCACGTGCCGTCTGATTGCCGAAATTGCTCGTCAGGTTGATTACCTGGCCGACTTCCCCAAGCCAGAGGTCACCCGTGACCGGGTTGCGCTTGACGTTGTTGCACAGGAACGGATTGCCGGTCTTGGCGCAGAGGTCCAGCGTCGTGTTGGCACCGACGGTGCCGATCGTGTCCTTGATCTTGACCTCGTAGTAGTCCAGCGTGGCCTCCAGGCCCTGGAACGGCGTGACCGCGAAGCCGAGAGTATAGGTATCGGCCTTTTCCGGCTTCAGGTCCGGGTTGCCGCCGGTGAACTGATTGTACTGGCTGGCCGGATTGTCGAGGACGTGTCCGTACTGCGCGGCGGTCACGCCAGTGTTCGCGCATTGGGCGGCAGTGTCAGTGGGAGTCGGTCCCGCACAGGGATCGGCGCCGCTGAACAAGCCGATCTGCTTGGTAGCGAAGAGCTCATTGACGTTCGGGGCACGTACGGCACGGTTGTAGCCACCGCGCAGCCGGAACATGTCGCCCAAGTTTGCGTTGAGGCCGATCTTGTAGGTGTCGGTCGAACCCATGTGCTTGTAGTCCGAGTAGCGGTAGCCGACATCCGCGGCGAAGGATTTCAGCACGCCCATATCCGAAATGATCGGAATGCCCCACTCGGTGTAGAACTCCTTGGCTTGGATCTGCCCTGCAATCGGCAGCGTCGGGCCACCGGCACCCGAAAAATTGCCATGCTGGGAATTGCTGTCGGCGGTGGAGCTCATGTTCGACTTGCGCCATTCCGTACCAGCCACCATGCTGATCGTGTCGGCGCCGGCCCAGGGCAGGGCCCAGCCGAGATCGCCACGCACGAACGCGTTGATGTCCATCAGGCGCGTACGGGTCGGCCGCAGGCTGACGCCGCCCAGGCCCGCTACCGCCTCCGGTGTAATCGCGTTCGGCTGCCATACGTTGTAAGGGATGCAGCCCGCATAGGAGCCGCTCGGGCAGCCCAAGATCGCCGGGACGACGCGGTCGGAGAGAAAGTCGCCCGTGCCAACGCTCAGGTAGCTGGTCTCGCCCATGACACCGGACACGTCATACGACCAGCGCGTGCTGATGTCGCCCCTGGCACCAAGCACGAAGCGGTAAGCGTCGTTGGTGATCGCACTGCGGCGCGGGCCGCCCTCGACGTTGCGCTTGCCGACCTGGACCGCCAGGGGTTGCGAGGTGTCCAGGCCGAGCATGGGAGCGACCTGGGAACAGAAGTTGCCGATCGCGCCGGTAGCCGTGGCGCAGTCGACGTCGACCTGCTCGAAGAACGCACCGGACGGGGCCAACTGGAACTCGCTGCGGCGGTGCATGTACATCGCATCCATGTACGGCTCGAACGCATCGTTGACATGGTACTTGATCGACGCACCCAGGTTGACGCGCGTGCCGGGACGCTGATAGTAGTTGGACGGGGCGTAGTTATAGGGGGTGGCGGCACCATTGAGCCATTGGCCCGTAGTCGGATCCATGTGCACTTCGCCATTGGCGCCGGCATGGTCGATGGCAATGAAGTTCGGATTTGCCGCGGTACCGGAGCCACCGCAGCCCAGGCCCGAGTTGGTCAGGGAGCAGGCCGAGTAGTCACGCGCGTCCGACATCACGGCGTCGGACTTCTGCGCGGAGATCCAGCCCATCGCGTGGCCGTCGCCATCGGCGAAATGTCCGCCAAAGAGCGCATCGGCTTCGCGCGTCTTGCCGTTGAAGCCGCTGCCGCCGTTGGGCGCGGGGTAGTTCTTGGCAGATTCCAGGCCCTGCATGTACTTGTTGCGGTTGTCGTGGCTGTATCCCGAGAGCTTGTAGTCGAACTGGACGCCCTCGAAGTCGTGGTTCAGGACGAAGTTCACCACGCCGGACACGGCGTCGGCGCCATACACGGCCGAGGCGCCGCCGGTGAGGATGTCCACCCGCTGCACCAGCGCCCCGGGAATCTGGCTCAGGTCAACGGCACCGCTGGAGTTGTTGCCGGCCTGGACACGCTGCCCGTCAATGAGGACCAGGGTACGTTTGGTGCCCAGTCCACGCAGGTCGGCGGTCGGGTAACCCGTGGCACCGTTGTTCTGGAACTGGTCGAAATACGGGCTGAGCTGCGGCAGCTGGTTGACCAGCTGGTCGACGCTGGTGGTACCCGTCACCGTCAACGCCTGCGCGTCGATCGTGGTGACCGGGCTCGACGCGGTGATGGTCACGCTGGGCAGGCGCGAGCCTGTCACCACGACCGCCTTCAGTGTCTGTGCCTGTTGTTCGGCCGCTGGTGCGGTGGCGTCCTGTGCGAATGCCGTACTGGATGCACCCACTGCGATGACCGTGCCCAGCGAGAGCGCCAGGCGAACGGCGGTAGAAATCTTATTGACCCCAAGTTTCATAAACATACCCTCCAGTTGATTATCCCCGTGGACCAGAGAGGTGCCCGTCAAACGCTGCCATCTGAGCAACCCCCGCGCCCATGCCCTGCCAACCAGCTTTTACGCCACACCATTATCAAGAGTTAGTCATACAAAAATAACGCGCACCCCACCTCCACCGTGGCAATACAGCCTGGGTGTTTACCGGACACTTGGCACATACGTCCCCGGACCAACACTTGAAATTACCCTTCCCCGATTACCAACATCTCCTTCCGTGCAATGATGGATTCCCCTCCCATTCAAGATGGATCTTCAACTTCGTTCAAGACGTATCCGCCCCATACCATGAGGCAGTCGCCGCCATGTAATAACCATCCTTTTACCGGGTGTTGGCATATGCTGGTCCAGCCGCGCACAGATGGGCGTAGGCCACGCATAATCCCTTTCGCCCTGCAACCTCATGCCCGGTGGACGCAACGGCGCCCGCCGGCCCGAGCGGAATTCTTCGGCAACGACCGAACCTGCGGGGCCTGCCCGGCAACCTTCAACGGATGACTCCCCGTAGGGCGGCAAGCGTCTCAAGCCGTTGAATGCCATGGGGCGACTGCGTTGCCGCCGGCCTGTGCAGCTGCCATGGCAACCGTCGACAAAGAATATTGATCCCACGATCCACCGCACCCCCCACCACGTCGGGTCACCGAATCGACCACGACAAGCCCGCCCAAAAATGCAGCGGTTCACAACTGACGTTGTCGGGCGAGCCAGAGGCTCAAGCCCTCACCCCACTCCAGATAACATCGGCGCAGTCCACCTCTATTCGCGATCAACTGCCGCCACAAATCCCGCAAGGCTATCGGACGAACTGTGCTGCTTGCGCCAGTACATCCTTTGATTAATGGACTCATCCGGGCGCTGAAGACCTCTCTGCAGCCCTACGGATACCGGATCCCGCCATGTCGTTCAATAATTCGGCGATGACCTTTAGATAACGACCCCTTAAGGACACCGTATGCCCCACCCAAATCAACGTCATGTGCCAAAAGTCATGGATACGCTACCGTATGGTTATGTGGATCGGGGCATGCCCGCGACCGTCATCCGTCACAGAGCGACGAGAAACAATGGAGTCACATATTCAAATAGCCATTCATTCCCTTTTATTACGAGTGATTATCAGTTCGCGAATGCCGGGCATTCGGGGTCAAAAATCGCCCTATACCTATGCGTTTGCATAGACCCCGCAGCGCGACCGTCATCGCCATTGGGCTGCTATTCAAAGCTCGGCCAAGGGAGATACTCAATGCAACGCTGCACCCTTATCCTTGCCAATTGCGGCGCCTGCGCTCGCGCCGTCGGGACTCACCTGCACCACGGCCCAGCCGGCACCCGCTTCGGCCAGCAATGCGCACGGCCCTGACGCCACGCTGCCCGCCACCGTCGGCACGGACGGGCGGGCAAGGAGCGGCGGAATCTCAGCCTACCGGCAAGGGAACGCGGCTGGCGGCGTTGAAGTCGCCGATCGCGCCCACCAGCTCGGTGATCGCGCCCTGCTCGGCCTCGGTCATGTCCGGGTTCCAGCAATCGAGAATCAGCACGACGCGCGTCTCGCCGCTGCGGTTCCACGCCTCGTGCTCCATGGTGTCGTCGAAGGTCACCGCGCGGCCCTCCTGCCAGGCGTGAATCTCTCCCCCCACGCGGATGGCGCAATCCGGCGGCACGATGAGCGGCAAATGGGTGACCAGGCGGGTATTGGTGACCCCGCGGTGCGGCAGGATGTGCGAGCCCGGCCGCAACACCGAGAACAGGGTTTCCGGCGCATGCGCGCGAACGCGCACGAGCGGCAAGTCATGCAGCAGGGCCGCGGTGCGCGGACAGCGCTGCAGGTGCTCGTCGAAACGCTCGCCGTGGCGGTAGAAGAAAAATGCGTCCCACGAGGCTGGCGTGGCACCCGAGCCCTTGAGCAGGCCGGGCAGGTCGCCGGCCGGGCCGCCCAGGAACGGCTCCAGGTCGTCCCGCGCCTCCAGCAGCACCTGGCGCAGTTCCTCGCGGACGATGTCGGTGCTGGCCTCCAGTTGCGCATACCAGGGAAAGCTCTCGCGGGCGTAATAGGTCCGGCTCGGCACGCCCGGAAAGTACAGGAATTTGGGCTTTTGCCGTGGATCCGGAATGTTCGCCGGCTGCTCGCCCAGATAGATGGCCAGCGCCTGGTCGACGCGCGCCATCTCGGCACGCCCGTAGCGCTGGCGCAATGGCTCCATGGTCTGCTCGTACAAGGCACGGCGCCCGGCGTCGACATAGCGTATGGCGTGCTTGACCGCCTCGCGGATGCCGGGCGCAGTCGTGTCTTCGCTCAACCAGCGTCCCTGGTCCTGTGCCACGTTGACCGCCCCGAAATACTCGATCAGCGCCTGGTGCGATTCGCCCAGCTGCTCCAGCACGATACCCAGGCGCAGGCGCGCCACGAACATCTGCGGACCGAGCTGCAGCGCCTGGCGCAGGCTTTCCACTGCCCCGCGCGGATCGCCATCCAGCATCTGCGAGGCCCCGAGCTGATGCCAGGTGCCGGCCACATCCGGATGTGCCTGGGCTGCGGTCTGCAGCAGCTCGACCGCGCGATGGGCGAAGCCCCGTACCAGCTGCAGATGGGCGAGGTATTGCAGGGCCTCGACATCTCCGGGCTCGCTGTCCAGGACACGCGCATAGGCCGACTCGGCCAGGGCTTCGTCCTCGTGCTGCACGGCGAAGCGCGCACGGGCGCGGAAATCGACTGGTTGCTGATTTGCTTCAATGGCCATGGCGATACCGTGCTGGACCTGCGTGGCTGGCGACTGACCGGCATAATACGCGATGCCGTGCCGCGCCATGCCCTGCACCAGCCGCACGCAGCAAGCCTGCGGCAGCCCTTCACGCCGATGCGGACGCCTGTAGATGACTTCACGACTGCAAGGATTGAGCGACGCCACCCGACAGCATGTATCGAGCGCGGCCGCGGCCCTGGATGCCGGCCGGCCCGAGACCGCCAGCCAAAGCCTGGCGGCCATCCCCCCGGCCGATGCCGGCCACCCCGAGGTACTGCGCATGCGTGCCGGCATCCACAGCCTGCAGGGCCAGCACCGGGAAGCCGTAACCGCGATGCGCCAGGCCGTGGCGCTGCGCCCGGACGACGCGCTGTACTGCAACACCCTGGGCACCATCTACGGCAATGCCGGCAACTACGATGCGGCGGTCGAGGTGCTGCAGCGCGCCTGCCGGCTGCAACCGGACCTGGCCCTGGCGTGGCTCAACCTCGGCGTGATGCTGGTCCGCGGCGTGCGCAACGACGAGGCCGAGGCTGCCCTGCACCGGGCTGTCGAGCTGGATCCCGGACAGTCCACCGCGCGCGCCCTGCTCGGCGACCAGTTGCGCAACCGCGGCGCCGTGGACGAGGCCGCGGCCCAGTACCGGCAGATCATCGCCCGGCAGCCCTGGGCGGGGCAGGCCTGGTGGGGCCTGGCCGACCTGAAGACCATGCGCTTCACCGACGACGACATCCAGCGCATGCAGGCCGCCATGCAGCGGCCGGAAGCCGGTGACGACGACTTGATCGCGATCGGCTTCGCCCTGGCCAAGGCGCTGGAGGATGCGGGACGCTACGCCGAATCCCTTACCGCGCTGGCGCGTGCCAACGGGGTCGCGCGGCGGCGGCAGACCTGGGACGCCGCCGGCTTTTCCGCTGGCGTCGCCGCCGTCGGGGCGGCCTTCACCCCCGCTCCGCCGCGCGCCACCGAGCCAGCGCTGGGCCATGAAGTGATCTTCATCACCAGCCTGCCGCGCTCGGGCTCCACGCTGGTCGAGCAGATCCTGGCCTCGCACAGCGCAGTCGAAGGCGCCGGGGAACTGGTCGACCTGCCGGCCGTGCTGGCCGAGGAGTCACGGCGCCGCGGCCAGCCGTTCCCGCGCTGGGTGCCCGCCATGCAGGCGGAGGACTGGGCGCGGCTTGGCCGGCGCTATCTGGAGCGCAGTCGGCGCTGGCAGGGATGCCGGGCCAGGTTCACCGACAAGCTGCCGAACAACTGGATCTACGTTGGCGCCATCCGCGCCATGCTGCCGGGCGCCCACGTCATCGCCTGCCGACGCGACCCGTTGGAGACCTGCCTGTCGTGCTACCGGCAACGCTTTGAAGGCAATGAATACACGCGCACGTTCGGGGACCTGGCGGGTTTCTGGCATGACTTCGACCGCAGCGTCCGGCACTGGTCGGCGCTGCATCCCGGCCATGTCCTGGAGCACAGCTACGAGGACCTGCTGGCCGATCCGGAGAGCTCGATCCGCCGTCTGCTGGACTTTTGCGGCTTGCCGTTCGAGGCCGCCTGCCTGCAATTCCACGCCACCCGGCGCGAAGTCCATACACCCAGCGCCACCCAGGTCCGCCAGCCGCTGCAGCGCGACACCGCGCGGGCGCCGCGCTATGGCGCCCTGCTCGATCCACTGCGCACGGCGCTTGGCTATCCGCCGTTTATCGGCTCCGCCGAATAGCCCCAGCGGCGGAGCATCGGCGCGAGGATCGGCAGGACGGGTTCGAGGTGCTCCCGGTAGCGTGCCCAGCGGTTGACCGCGCGGGTGCTCACCGGCTGGATCACCTGGTCGTAACTGGGCGTGCCAATGTAGGCCTTGCTGCGCGCGTGCGCCGCGAACTGCTGCAGCGGCGCGGCATCGTCGAGGCCGAGGAAGGCCGCAATGCGCCCGCTCTGGGCGGGCAGGTCGGCCACCAGATCCTCGTAGCGCGAGACCAGCACCTGGGGCTGGAACACTTCGACGTGATGCAGCCAATGCTCCATCGCCGTCACGTAGGCCGTGGCCAGCCGCTCCAGGTCGGCACACGCCGTGGCCAGCACCGTGGAGCGGAAATTCTGCATATAGCAGCTCAGGATCACGTCGCAGGGATGGCGCAGCGCCAGGATGAACCTGGCCTCGGGAAACATGCGGTTGATCAACGGCAGCCAGAGCATGTTGAGCGGGTTCTTGTCGACCAGTCGCGCCTCCCAGTGGCGCGGAATCTTCTCGCACACCAGGGACCAGTAATGCTTGCGCAGCTCGTCGCAGTCGCGCTGGTTCAACCTGTGCAGGTCCTGCGGCACACGCACCTCGTAGCTGGCGAGCCCATCGGACAAGGTGTTGAGGAACGGGCGCTCGTCCATCGACTGCAGGGCCGGATGGGCATCCAGCATCTGCTCCAGCAAGGTCGTGCCCGAGCGCGGGAAGCCCACGATGAACACCGGGGACTGGCTGGATTCCGGCGCACGCAATTTCGGCCAGGCGAGGAACTCCTCGCGACCCAGGTGCGTGGCGGCCGCGGGCAAGATCGGCGCACCGGGAAGGAAATGCGACGGGGCCACCCTTCGCATCTCCTCGATCTGGCGCGCGTGCGCGGTGGCCAGCGCCTGCATGGCGGCCGCGGTATCGCCCAGCTTGTCGCAGCTCTCGGCCAGCGCAAAATAGTGCACGTAATCGCTGGCGTCATTCGGACCGGCGCGTTCCAGCATCGCGCGCGAGCCCGTCCAGTCGCCACGTCGCTGCGCCAGCCTGGCCTGCTGGTGCACGATCTCCTTGCGCACCGGCTCATCCAGCACCAACTGCTCGGTGATGATCTGCCGCAGCATGCGGTCGGCGGCGTCGAGCCGGTTCATGCGCTCGTAGATGACCGCCAATTGGAGCTGCGCCGGCACGTAGGCCGGGGAACGTTGCAGGATTTCGCGCAACAGTCCCTCGGCACCCTTGGCGTCGCCCTGCGCCATCAGCAGGTGGGCAAGCTCGAGCTGCAACTCGTCATCGAGCCCGGTCCAGGTTCGCCAGGGCTGCAGCAGCTTGTCGATCTGCATATCCCGGCACGCGCTGCAGGCGCTGGCCGCGCGGATGCGGATCGGGATGGACTCGGGATCGAGCAGATGGGCATCGAGCAGGGTCTCCCGCGCCTCGGGATAGGCCTGTTGCTGCATCTGCAGCAACCCCAGGTTGAGCAGCGTCTGGGCGTTCTTCGGCTCGCACTGCAAGGACGCTGCGTACGCCTCGGCCGCAGCACCCAGGTCGCCGGAGTCCCGCAGCGCCGTGGCGTAGTTGCTCCAATGCACGCCCGACTGCGGATACCGGCGGGTGAGCTCCGCATAGAGGGGAATGGCGGCGTCGAGCTTTTTCTGCAGATGCAGGCTGATCGCCAGCAGCAGCTGCAGGTTCCCGTCGTCGGGCTGCCCGTCGAGCCCAGCCCGCGACAGCCGTTCGGCTTCGGCCAACTGGCCGGCGTTCAGGGCCGTGGCGATCATTTCGGTGGCGGTGGCAGACATCTCGCTTCCGGTGGCAAGGCGGTCGCCCATGGCGGATCCGCCGTCGGGCGGCTTGCCATTGTCGGTGAATTTCCAGCCCAGCACAAAAAGGCCGCGCGGGATCGCCGCGCGGCCTGGTCAAGCTGCTGCCGTTCAAGCTAGAAATCGTAGGTGATGCCAAGCTGGATGTAGCGCGGCGTGGCCTGGCTGATCGGCACCCAGAAGTCCTTGGACAGCACGCCCGGTCCGGACTCCGAGGTGTTGTAGTACTGGGTCACCTTTTGCTGGTTGAAGATGTTGTAGACCATCACGCTGAACGCCAGTTTGTGATCGGCGAAAGCCGGCCGGTATTCGCCATTCAGGCTGACGATTTCCTGCCACGGCGTGCGGCCAGTGGCGCCGCCCGGTGCCGGAGTGCCTTCCGGTCCGCAGAAGTGGTACGCCGCGGCATAGCCAAACGGATCGGTCTGCTCGGTGCCGAAGTAGCCCAGGCAGGTGCGTGGCGTGCCGGAGAGGATCTGCGCGGTGCCGCCGAGCAGCCATTCCGGCGTGATCTGCCAATATCCGCGCAGCTTGATCTGGTGCCGCCGATCGTTCGCCTGGTCACCGTTGGCGTAGGTCATCACCCCGGAATTGTCCCAGTCCTCGGTCTGCGCCACGTCGGTCTGGCCGATATCCGAACGCACCGAACCTTCCGAATTGCCGAAACTGTGGCTCAGCGTGTAGTCGATGCGGCCGAACCACTTGCCATCGAATGGATGTTCCAGGTACAAGTCCAGACCCACGTACTTGCGCAGCAGGTCCGGCATGCCAAAGGCCGACCATGGCACGGTCATGGTGCCGTAGCCGCTGGTGGTCGAGCCGTAGACCAGAGGCACGTTGAACGAGGAATTGCGGCCCGGGTTCATGATGTAGCAACCTTGCCCCTCGGCCGCGTCCGGATCGAAACCCTGGGCTACGCCAGCCGCCACGAACACGTCGGTTTCGCACACGTCATCGAGCATGTTGCGCAAACGCCGGTAGGTTGCCTTCGCACCCGTGGTCCAGTGCATGCCGAACATGTCGAATGCCTTGTCCAGCCCGGCGATGTACTCGTCCTGATATTCGGCCTTGACGTTCTTGCTGGTGACCTGGCGTGGATCAGGCGGCACGCCAAATTCGTTGTTCGCCGAGACGCCCGGGTAGTGGCCCTGTGGGATCTGCGTCAGCCCGGTCGGCTGGCCGGTGGTGGGATCGATCCCGGTGTAGGTGAAGTACTGGTCGGTGAAGGTGCTGCCGGAAGCGCCGCGAATGGCGACATTGGCCGGCTCATCCAGGTAGTAGCGACCGGCGTTTGCATACACCTTGAGGCTGGAGTCGCCGTAGACGTCCCAGGTCGCGCCAAGCCGCGGCGACCAGTTGGGCTTGGTCAGGCGGATATACGCCTGGCCGTCCGGGTTGTAGTTGGTGAACTGGTCGCTGCGCACGCCAATGGACAGCAGGATTCTCGGCGTGACCTGCCAGCGGTCCTCGATGTATTGCGCACGCTGCTTGACGCGCACGCTCGCGGCACCGGTGGTGAAGATGTCCTTGAACGCGTAATAGCCCTCGCCGCCAGGGGCGCCAACTTCCTGGCCGGTCAGGGTACTGATCGGCAGGTTGGGATCGCCCTTGCCGTAGAACCACGCGAACGCTCCGCTGCCGGGTCGCTGCTGGCCAATGTTCAAGGCCTGCGTATCCATGTTGTCGATGCCGGCGGTGATGGAATGGGTGCCGATCTTGTAGTTGATGTCGAGCCGGAGGTTGCGCGTCTTGTCCTGCGCCCCCGGGTTGTTCACCATGTCGATGGTCTGCGGCCCCACGATCGCCTTGCCGCCGGTATAGGCCGGATTCTGGAACTGCGCACGCGCGATGTATGGATCATCGCTGGAGCTCGCCTCGCTGTAGTTCGTCTGTTTCATCTTGCCGTACAGCGCGTCGACCGTCAGGTTGTCGGTGAGATAGCCCGTGTATTTCAGGCTGTACATGTCCGCGCCATTCTTGGTGTGCGTATCCGGGCTCTTGAACGCGCCGTAGGTGCCGCGCATCTTGCCGTCGGTCGGATAGTCGTAGACGTAGACATTGCCCTCGTACGAGGACTTGTTGGATGCACCGGTCAGCTCCAGGATGTTGTTGTCCGTGATGTTCCAGTCCAGCTTCCCGTACCACTTCGGGTTGTCGTAGGAATACCGGGTGGCCTGCGCGGTCTCCACGCTGCCGATGTTCTGGCCACTCAACTGGCGATTGGCCTCGTAGGCGCCAAAGAAGAACAGTCGATCCCGGATCAGCGGTCCACCGAGGTAGAAGTCCTCGGTGTGCTGCCAGGCCTTGTTGTCGTTGCGGTAGCGGTAAGGCTGGCCTTGCGCGCCGTCGGGCCCGGTCAGGAATTGCGGTCCGCTGGGATAGCGCTGGTTGTGCGGACTGGCCATGCCGAAGTCCGGTTGCCACAGTTCGGAAACGCCGAAGTGCCACTCGTTGGTGCCGCGCTTGCCGACCATGTTCATCACGCCGCCATCCGAGCGGCCATACATGGCGCTGTAACCGCCGGTCAGCACCTGCTCCTGCTCGATGGCACCGTAGGGCAGGGTCAGGCCGCCAAAGTTGTGCAGGGGATCGGTCGTGTTGAAGCCGTTGATGTAGTAGGCGTTCTCGGCAATGCTCGAGCCGGCGAAGGAATTCAGCACCTGGCCCTCCGGACCACGCAGGTCGGTGAACGCACTGGTGCCGGCAATCACGCCCGGTGCCAGTTGTGCGATGGCCTCGGCGTTGCGCTGCAAGGGCAACTTGGCCAGTTGCGCCGAGGTGACGACCACGCGCGAGTCGACCTGGCTGATGTCGATGGGCGGCAGACTGTTCGCCGTCACCGTCAGGGTGGCCATGGTTTCCACCTGCGCCGGCGCATTGAAGTTGACCCGTGTGCCGCCGCCCACGGGGAACGTGATGTCGTTGCGCGTATCGGTGGTGACCCCATCCTTCTGCAGGGTCACCGTGTAGGCGCCCAGCGGCAACGACGACGCGCTGAAGTTTCCAGCCGCATTGACCGTCACCGTGCGGGTCACCCCGCTCGGCCCACGTACCGTGACCGTATCGCCCGCCGGCGCCGTGCCATAGATGGTGCCGGTGGATGACTGCGCCTGCACCGTGCCCATGCCACCGAGCCCGTACAGGCCGAGTGTCCCGGCGATGGCCAGACCCAGGGCGGAGCGCGCGAACGCTCCAGCCCGGCGATGGAATCCCTGTTGGTGTTGTTGATGACGCGTCATGACACAGCCCTCCGCGGTGGACCTCAGGAGCCTGGTCCGATCTGGTGCGCGGGGCTAGGCGAATCAGCGTGCTGGTTTAACGGCTTTGTTATAAGCAGCCGACGTGAAGTTGATGTGACGTTCTGCGCCAGGCGCCAACGCCTGGGCTGAGCGGAATGCGGCATCCGTCGCGCCAGCCGGCGGCAAAGTCTGTTTGCGCAGGGAGTCCTGCGCGGTCATTGCCCTTGATGACGCCAAAAAAAGGCCGCGCGATTGCTCGCGCGGCCTTCAGGTTTGCAGCAGTCGAATCTGGACTTAGAAGCTGACCGTGACGCGACCCCAGTAGTAGCGGCCCACGACATCGAAGTCCGCCGGGTCGGTGTTCGCGTTCAGCGAATTGTTCGCATACAGCAGGGGCGGCTGTTTGTCGAACAGGTTGTTGACACCGATGCTGATCTGCGTGTTGAGCGGCTTGATGTTGTAGCCAAGGCTCACGTCGCTGTACGCATGGCTGCCATAGTGGAATACCACGCCAGGACGACCGGGGTAGGCCGTCGCCTGCTGGCCCGGGGCCTTGGAGCCCATGTCAAACGGACTGCTGATGCGCATCCGCCAGTTGGCCGTCCAGGAACCCATCTGCCAGTCGAGCGACGGCTGCAGGCTCCAGCGCGGGAAGAAGCACAGGCCGCCGGTGTTCGACGCGCAAGCCGACTGCAGTCCCGAGCCCAGCGAGCCCATCATGCCGGCACCTTGGAACACGCGGTTTGCGGCCGTTCCCGGTGCGATCTGCACCTGGTACTGGGTCATGTAGGTCCCGTTCACGTTGAAGATGAACTGGCCCCAGCCGAACTCCGGCAACCGGTAGGTGGCCGAGAAGTCGGTGCCCTTGACGTCGAGCCGGCCGAGGTTGGTCGTGGGCAGGTACACCTGCTTGATCTGCCCGATATTGCCGCCAGCGGGGAAGCGCTGGATCAGCGGGCAGTACTGCGACAGGCCGTTGTAGCAGAGATCCAGCACCGTCTGCTCGCCGGGGATGGTGATGGTGTTGTTCAGGTAGATGCGCCAGTAGTCGATGCTGAGCGACAGGCCCGGCACGAACTCCGGCGAATACACCGCGCCGAAGTCGAAGGACTTGCCCTCTTCCGGCTTGAGCGGGAAGTTCAGGTACTTCGCACCGGAGAACAAGCCACTACCCTGGCCATGCTCAGCCACCGTCTGGTTGCGGAACGAACCATCCAACGGCACATTCACGCAGGCCGGGTTGGCTACCGTTGCGCCATCGCAGGGATCGCTGCTCAGGCTGGAGGTGCTGCTCGCCGGCATGCCGAAGATGTCCTGGATGCTCGGGGCACGGAACACCGAAGCCACGGTGCCGCGCAGCAGCAGGTCGTTGATCGGCTTCCACTCGAAGGCCACCTTCCAGTTGTTGGTGCTGCCCGCCATGTTGTACTTGGAGTAGCGGTCACCCAGGGTCACATTCAGCGACTTGGCAAACGGCATGTCGGTGAGCAGAGGGATGAACAGCTCGGCGTACGCTTCCTTGACGTTGTCGCTGCCGCGCAGCGGGCTGGCGCAACCGGCACCCGGGCAGTTGCCGGTGGTCGGGTCGATCAGCTGCTGGAACGGGATGGTGTTGTTGACGAATTCATTGCGGTAGGAAACACCGGCCGCCAGCTGCATCGTGCCGGCAGGCAGATCAAACAAGCCGCCGCTGACGTCGGCGTGGTAGCCACGCTGCAGGCTCCACTGCTGCATCAGGGTTTGCACCGTGGCCTTCTTCAAGGCGGCCGTAGCGGAAGCCGACTGGCCACTGAAGATATCCCAGGGCGTGCAGGAGTTGAGGGAGATCGGTGCGCTCGGCGTGCCGCACTGGACCACACCATCGCTGTTCATGAACGATGGTCCCAGGCCGGGCGCATACAACGAAGCGCTGGGCGAACCGCCAGTGCTGGTGCTGAAGCTGTAGTAGCCGTAGTTCACGCCGGCGTCCCAGGTCCAGTCCTTGTCGAACAGGACCAGCGTTCCCTTCAGCCCCGTCTGCAGCTGATTGGTGCGCTCGCTGGAGGCATACACGCGGTTGCCGGCGGCAACCATGCGCAGGCCCACGGTGTTGCCGTTGGCACGGGTGAAGTCGATGCCGAACGGGTTGTAGTAGCTCTGCGCCGAAAGTGGCGCATTGGTGTTGATCCCGCCGGGGTTCGGCGCCAACTGCATCGCCGCCGTCGACTTGTTCATGTACGTGGTCATGTACGCGTCGATGTGGTCGGTCAGGTGATAGGTGCCCTTGAAGAAGCCGTTGACACGCTCCTGGGGTGCCCGCAAAGCCTGGACCGTCGCATAGTTGTAGCGGTCACTGTTGCCGAAGCAGTGGAAGTCGCCCGGACCCAGTGGGCTCTTGCCGGACGCGACCGCATCGTGGTTTGCGGCAAGATTGTTGCTGCCGGTCGTGCAGCCAAACTGGGCCGCGAGGCTCTTGGGGAGCCGGATGTTGCCATAAATGCCAGTGCCCGAACCACCCTTGGCGGCATACAGCGGGCCGTTCGGGCTGTCGGCGGTCAAGGACAGGGCGTACTCGGAGAACTTGCGGTTGCCCTGCAGGATGATGTCTGCCTTGTTGTAGCTGAGGCCCGCGATCAGGTTGCCCTTGTCGGAGCTCTGGCCGAACATGAAACTGCCGCCACGGGTCTCGCCATCGCCATGATCGGAGATGCCGTAGTTGGCGGAGGCCTGGGCGCCCTGGTAGTCGGACTTCAGGATGACGTTGATGACGCCGCCGATCGCGTCGGAGCCGTACACAGCCGAGGCGCCGTCGGTCAGGACCTCGATCCGCTCGACCGCAGCCGCCGGGATCGCGTTCATGTCCGCATTCAGCACGCGCTGACCGTCGACCAGGGTCAAGGTACGGTCGGAGCCTACGCCACGCAGGCCAACCATCGTGCGGCTGCGCGGGTTTGCGTTCGGGCTGTTCTGGTTGTTGACGGTTGGCGTCAGCAAGCCGCCGGTGACCGCGGGCAGGTTCTGCACCACGTCACCCAGGGTCAGTTTGCCGGTGGCCTGGATCTGCGCGGCAGAGACCGCAATGACCGGGTTTGAGGTTTCGAGGTCGACGCGGCGGATGTGCGAACCGGTGACCACGACGGTCTTGAGTTCGGTGGCTTGGCTCGCCTGGGGCGCCGCCTGGTCCTGGGCAAACGCAGTGCCGACAAAGCCCGCGGTCATCACAGCACCCAGGGACAGGGCCGTTCGCACCGCCAGCGAGAGCTGATTTCGATTGGTTTTCATTACGGTCTCCGGATTTGGGGAATCAGAAACGTTCAGTGCCCAGTTCTGCAACGGAGCTCTGCCCTCAAGTCTTGCTTCAAACTGTCGCGAACCGCTGCGCTGCTGCCGATTCGTTCGCACAGCCCAGCAATTTAAAAGGCACCTTCCGCGATGCCGCAGCGAGTAGGAACGGGGAAAAACGACCGGCAATGGTACCGAGCAACCCTGGTTGGCCCTTGCCGATTTGTTTACAAAACCATCCCCTTTCCCTCACGATTTCGGAAGGCTAACGCAAACTACACAATTGACGCAAGTCACACTTTGATGGCGAGGCTTGGGCAGGGCGCCGGGCTCGACCGCACAACCACAGGGCAACCCGGACACCCGCCCAGACCGGCGCGAGGTGGCTGGGCCAATGCGAATCAAGGGGTTCGGGGAACTGTCATCGACCCCGGTCAGGCGTAGCCCCAATGCGTCAGCATGGGCTGGAGGATGGGCAATACGGGTTCGAAGTACGCCGCATACTGCCGCCAGTGACCCACCCCCCGGGCGCTGATCGGCTCGACCACCTGGCTATAGCTCGGGGTCCGGATATAGCCCTTCTCCCGGGCACGCTCGGCAAACCGCAGCATGGTCTCGGCCTCGCCGAGTTCGAGGAAGTCGGCTATCCGGCGGGTCTGCGCCGGGGTATCGGCCACCAGGTCCTCATAACGCGAAACGAACACGTCGGGCTGGAACAGGTTGGCGTGGTACAGCCAGCCTT
This sequence comes from Lysobacterales bacterium, assembly GCA_017305055.1. Lineage (GTDB taxonomy): Bacteria > Pseudomonadota > Gammaproteobacteria > Xanthomonadales > Rhodanobacteraceae > Rhodanobacter. Next base: position 7,666 of record JAFKMZ010000015.1, on the reverse strand, counting down.
CCATTGCCGCAACATAGGCATGGGCAAGGTGCTCGAGCGAGCGGCAGGCGGACACCAGCGGCGCCGCCTGGAAGTCCTGCAGGTAGCAGCTCAGCAGGACGTCGCACGGATGGCGCAGCACGAACACGAATTTCGCGTGCGGGAAGATGCGGTGGATCATGGGCAGCCACGACATGTTCAGCGGATTCTTGTCCACCAGGCGCGCATCCCAGCGCCGCGGCACCTTCCCGCAGGCCAGGATCACATAGCCCTTGCGCAGCTCGTCGCAATCGCGCTGGGTCAGTACACGCAAATCCCCCGGGATTTCGATGCCGATGTCTCCCAGCCGATTGGCAAGCTGATTCATGAACGGGCGTTCGTCCATGGACTGCAGGCGCGGGTGCGCGTCGAGCATCTGTTCGAGCAGTGTGGTGCCGGAGCGGGGAAAGCCCACCACGAACACCGGCGACTGGCTGGCGTCGGGCGCCTTCAGCTGCGGCCACGCCTGGTAATCCGCCTCGCTCACCCGGTCGTCAACGTGCGGCAGCAGGGGCGCGTCCGCTTCCAGCAGGTGCGGATTGGACAATCCCAGCAGCCGGACCTGGATGGCATGCGCGGTCTCCAGTGCCTGCATCGCCGCGTCCGTATCGCCGAGCCGGTCGCAGGCCTTGGCCAGGGAGAAATAATGGGTGTCATGATCGGCGTGGCCGGGGCCGACGTGTTCCAGCAGCGCACGCGCGGCCGCGTAGTCGCGCCGGCGCATGGCGAGCTGGGCCTGCTGGCTTTCCACTTCGCGCCGGATGCCGGGATCGGCATCGGCGGGTATGGCCGCGAGGATCCATTGCAGCCTGGCCCGCGCCTCATCCAGCCGGTTGACGCGTTCGTACACCTTCGCCAGGAGCAATTGTGCCGACCAATCGTCAGGCGCACGGCGCACCCGATCCTCGAGCAGTTCCATGCCGTCGTCGAGTTCACTGACCTGGACCAGCAGCTGGGCCAGCTCAGCCATTTGCTGGTCCGCGAGTGGCAGCCAGCTGCGCCACGGTTGCAGCAGTATCTCGGCGCGATGGTCGTGGCAGGCAATGCACGCCCGCGCGGCATGCAGGCGGATACTCACGGAATCGGGGTCGAGGTCGAAAGCGCGCATCAAGGTTGCCTGCGCTGCGGCAGGCTTGCCGTTCCCGAGCTGCATCACGCCCAGTTCGTCCAGGCGCTCGGGATCGTTGAGCGCGCAACGCGCCGCGGTTTCCGCAGCCTGCTCGGCGGCTTCCAGGTTGCCGGCACGGGCCAGCGCGGAGGCGTAGTTGGACCAGTGCAGGCTGTCTTCCGGACAGACTTCGACCAGCCGGGCAAATACTGCCAGCGCGTCCTGGTACCGGTCCTGCTGCTGCAGGCCGAGTGCCAGCAGCACCAGCACGTCGGGTTCGTCCGGCGCCCGTCCGAGCGCCGCGCGGCAGTGCTGTTCGGCCAGCTGCGGATTCCCAGCCTGCAGGGCAGCGACAATGGGATCGATCAGGCTGTTATCGGCCATGCAACTTGGGTCCTGGTCTCGAGGGGTCGGAGCGGAGATTCACGGTCATCCGGCAGCAACCGGCACGACGTCGAAGGCGATCGTCATCCGATAGTCTTCCGCGCCACCGGAAAACGGCACGGTGCCGTGCCACATGTAGGAGGGGAACAACACCAGCAGGCCGGGTTCGGGCTTGACGACGTATTCCGGCGTGAGTGGCGGCGTGGTGGGAAACGCCGACTCGCCGAACTGGATCCAGCCCTCGCCCGGCCGCTCGGCCATTGCCGGCGGCAGATGCAGGTAGCAAGCCGAGGAAATCCAGCCGTCCTGGTGGTAGTGGTTGACGTGGAAACCATGCGGGCGCAGGCGCACCGACCACATGCCGCTGATCCGGTAGCGGCCGGTGTTGCGGCAGCGCATGGGGTCCGTGCCATGCCCGATCGCCTCCATGTAGCGCCGGATCGGGCCGTCGATGGCCTGTGGGAAGGCCCGGATTGCCGCGTATGCCGAATCCTGCGGCACCAGTTGCACCTGGGTGCCTCCACGCAGCGAGTTGATTACCGGATGCGCGCGCAAGGTATGTGAGCGGGTGAGGTCCGCCACCAGGTCGTCGAGATAAGCCGCGAGACTGGGCCAGCCATCCGGCACGTCCAGGAGCGCCGGCCGTACCAGGCCTTGATAGTCGAGCAGCTCGCGGTAGCGCGGGTCGCCCAGCATGCGCAGGGCATCGGCCCGCATCGCCACGGCCTGGCCATCGGTGGGATTGGCCCGGTGCAGCGAATCGGCCGCCTCGAGCGCGGCCTGCGCGTGCCCGACCGCCAGCGAAGCGTTGCCGAACGCCACGCGGGCGCCGTAGTCGTTTGGCGCGACAGCCAGCAGGCGCCGTGCGTAGTCCAGCGCACGTTGCCCATCGAACTCCAGGGCGATCGCGCTCGCAGTGCGCAACAGCTCGGGATCGCGGTCCGCCAGCGCCAGGCCGGCATCGACGACAGCCAGGGCATCATGCGCACGACGCGCACTGAGCAGCAGGCGCGCCTTGCTGACGCGCAAGGCCTGCAACTGCGGTTGCCGCTGCAGGGCTACATCCAGCTCCGCACAGGCCAGGGCGGCGTCACCGCTGCGCATCCACACCAGTTCGGCCAGGTTGGTCTGCGCCAGCACATGGCCAGGCCAGGCCCGGACCAGTTGCCGCAGCTCCGCTTCGGCTTCGTCGAACCGGCTCTGGCCCAGGAGCGTACGCGCCAGCACAAACGCGGCCTCCGGTGTCTTGCCGACCTTGGCGATGCCGGCGCGTGCTTCGCGCGCCGCCTCTTCATAACGCTCAGTATCGGCGAGCACGGCAGCCAGGCGCAGGCGCGCGTCGCCGTCATTGGGCTTGAGCTCGAGCCAACGTCGGAACACCCGCTCGGCCTGCGCGGATTCCCCCAGCGCCATCAAGGCGTGGCCATACAGCATCAGGATTTCAGGGCTGGCGCGACCGTCCCGGAACAGCGGCTCCAGCAGGCCGCCCACTTCCCTCACGCGGTTGGCGCCGAGCAGCAGGCGCGCCAGCATGGATGCCGCAACCAGGTCGTGCGGCGCCAGGACCAGGACCCGGCGCAGGGTGCGCTCGGCTTCGGCCAGCTGCCCGGCAGCCACCAGCACCCGCGCGCGCAGGACATGGGCCTCGACGTTCTCCGGCTGCAGGCCAAGCCAGGTCTGCACGGCCTGCAGGGCCAGCGCGTGTTCGTCGGTCTGGAAAAACGACCCGGCGAGCAGCCGATGGGCCTGCGCCATGCCGGGGTTCGATTGCACCAGCGCCTGCAACATGGGGCGTGCCTGCGCATGCCGACCCGCCTGCAGCAAGCCGGCGGCGGTTTGCAGCACGGCAAGGGATTGCGCGGGCGAGGAAGAAACCATCGGCCAAGCGTGCCCGCACCGCCGCAACGGCACAAGCCCATGCGCCAATACGCGCACGATCCGCAGCCACCGGCTGCGGCAGCACCACGTGGTCCATCACGGGATGCCGGCGAAGCGCGCCAGTTCCGGAACGAATGGCGCATACGCGCGCCAACGCCCTACCGAGGTCCGATATACCGGCTGACGCGCCTGCCAGACGCTGGCCGAGAGGACCGGTGCCGGCACCTCCCCGTCCTGCGCCCGCGCCCGGGGCGGTGCGCCAATGAACGCCCCCAGACGGGCCAGCGTGGCGTCCGGCTCGCTGACCAGGGTCTCGTAATCGAGCTCGAAGATGGACAGCGGCAAGGTCCGCTGCCAGTGCTGCATCAACGCATCGTGCCCAGTCATGCACGCGCGCATGTCGGCAAAATCGTAGGCAAAGCCGAGGTCGGCGTGGGCGAAATCCTGAGCCCACAGGGACAAGGCGGTATCCGCCCGCCCACGCCGCAGGTGGATCACCCGGGCCTGCGGAAACATGGCCGCGACGACATGCAGGTAGCGGAAGTTCATCGGGTCCTGGTCGATGTACCAGCTTGCCGGCGCATCGTCCTGGACCGCCAGCGTGCGGTAGAGCCGCGCCGCTTCGGCGATGGCGGCTTGGCTGCCCAGGTGGCCGCCGACAACCAGGCGCTCGGCGACGAAGCGCAGGGTGCGCAGCTCGCCACGGTCCCGGGCCCCGGTCGCCTGGGCCAGCAGGGTCGCCGTCAGCGTCGTGCCGGTGCGCGGCATGCCGATGATGAAGACTGGTACGAACGCGCGCCCGGGCTCCCCATTCGCCGGCGCCACGATCTCCTGCATCCGGGCGGCGACGAAGCGCTGCCAGGCATCGGCATCCCAACGCCACACGCCGTGCAGGATCTTGTTGGCTCGCTGCAGGGTCTGGGCCGCCGCCGCGTGCTCGCCGAGATCGCCCTGCGCCTTGGCGAGGGCGAAGCCAGCCGAGGCCAGTGCCCGTGGCGGTAGGCGCCCTGCCGCGAAATGCCGGGCGAACCAGCCGATCTCGACATCCACCGGATCGACATAGCGCCGGGTATTGGCCAGCGCGTTCAGCACGTGGTGGCGGTCCAGGTCAATGCCTGCATCCAGCGCCGCCAGATAACGCGTACGCGCGGTGTCGAACTGGCCCAGCTCGCGGGCAACGTTGCCCGCCTGCATCAGCAGCTCGGCCGGCACGTTGCCGCGCGCGAGCGCCGCGACACAGATGCTTTCGGCCACCGCATGCCGGTCGCATTGGCGGATGAAGTCCACGCTGCGCAGGCTCATCCCGGCCGCGAAGTCGTTGGCCCGGCTCAGCGTGAACAAGGTCTCCGCCGCGGCACTGAAGCGCCCCTGGCTGCGCTGCACGTTGGCCAGCAACATGCCGACCTCTTCGCTGGCGGGGTCACGCTGCTGCAACGCGCGCAGCAACACCTCGGCGCGTGCCGGCTCGTCGGCCTGATACAGCGCCCTGGCCTCGGTGAGCCGGGCGTCGCTGGAAGCGGAAGAGGTGGCCTGCATACGGTTGCCCCGGAGTTCAGCCGGCGGCCGGCTCCAGCTTGAATGCCAGGGTATAGCGCGGGGCGTAGCAGATGCGGTTGGGCGGACGGCCGACGTGGGGAATGTTGCCGTCGAACACCGCAAGCCGCCCGGGCCTGGGCGTAACCACCGCCACGGCATCCAACTGCGAGTCGTAGAACAGCGTCTCGCCGCCCCATTCGGCATTCCATTCCGGCGCGATGTACCACAGGGCGGTCAGTGCCTGCTGTCCCGGGCGCCTGGTGTCGGTGTGGATGAACAGCATCTCGCCAAACGCGGCATGGTTGCAGTAGCAACGCTCGATGCGATACCCGGCCGCGCCCTCGAAATCGCGCAAGACCTCGAGGGTGGGCTGGTAGACCGCCAACTGCCTGGCCGTCTCCAGCGGTATGCCCATTTCCCAATGCCGGAACTGGGAGGTCTCGGCGCGGGCGATCTCGTCCTTGACGAAGTTCGCGCCCATGAACGCATCGGTGAGCTGCTTGATGAGCGGCAAGGGCACCAGCCCGTCATACACGCGGATCGGGCGGCCTTCCACCTGCATGGCGCGGGTCAATGGCATGAGGATACTTCCCGGATGCTTTGAAACCTGGGCAGGATGGCACTTACTCCAGCGCGAAACCCATTCCCGTCATTCCCGCGAAGGCGGGAATCCAGTGACTCCGACCGTTGCCAGGTCATGCAAGGCACTGGTCCCCGCCTTCGCGGGAATGACGGCGCCCAAGTGAGTGCGATTGATTCTGGGCAGGATAGGTGGCGCCAACAACGCGATCAAGCGCCATGCTGGCGCGGCTCCTGGGCACGCGGAGCGCCGCAGCCCGGCCGGACCATCGGTCACGGGGCGTGCGTGCTATGTTTTCAGGTCAAGCCCTGCCGGAGTCCACGATGCGTTTCGCTGTGACCATCGATGCGGCCTGCGACCTGCCGCACGACTTCCTGCTGCAGCACGGAGTCACGGTCCTGCCGACCACGGTCAAGGTCGACGGCGAGACCTTCATGGACGACCGCAGCCCGGCGGAAACCCGGCGTTTCATCGAGCGCAAGCTTGGCGACCGCAGCCACGAGGCGGAGACGGCGTCGTGTCCGGTCGAAGCCGTGGAGCGCCTGTTCCTCGACAAGCTGGTGCTGCACTACGACTGCGTGTTCTGCCTCACCATCACCGCCACGCGCAGCACCATCAACGACAACGTCCATCGCGCAAGCTACCGCATCCTCATGGGTTACCGCGAGGCACGCTCTGCCATCGGAGCGGCCGGGCCATTCATGATGCGCGTCATCGACACGCGCAACCTCTTTGCCGGGGCGGCGCCTGCGGTGTTCGAGGCCACCCGCATGATTGCCGGAGACCACGCTCCGGCCGCGATCCGGGCGCGGCTGGCCTATGTCGCCGACAACAGCTACGGCTACATGCTGCCGCGCGACCTGTATTACCTGCGGGCCAGGGCGAAGAAGAAAAACGACCGCAGCGTGGGCTGGCTGGGCGCCACCCTGGGCTCGGCGCTGGACGTCAAACCCCTGCTGCGCTGCTATCGCGGCGACACCGGAGCGGTGGGCAAGGTACGCGGCTTCGAATCCGGCGCCAAGACCCTGCTTGCCTACGCCGCGCGCCAGGTGCGGGAGGGTTTGCTGGTACCGGCAGTCTGCGTGAGCTACGGCGGCGATCTGTCCACCCTGGGCCGGCTGCCCGGCTACAGCGAGCTGTGCGATGCCTGCGCCGCCACCGGGGTCACGCTGCTCGAGGCGCCCATGAGCATCACCGGCATGATCAACGTCGGCGAAGGCGCGCTCAGCGTCGGCTTTGCCACGCGGCCGCACGCAGCGGAATTCTGAGCACGGCTTCCCCGCCACCTCCGGGAGCAAAAAAAGCCGCCGGGCGAACCCGGCGGCTTTGGTCCAGTACACGACGACCAGGAATCAGAAGTCGTAGGTGATGCCGAACCGCACCGAGCGCGCGGTCTGCGAACCATACGGCCGCAGCCAATTGACATTGTCGGAACGCGGATAACGTTGCGTGATCACTTGGTTGTCGAACACGTTCAGCACGTTCACGTTGAACGCCAGCTTCTGCTCGGCCCACATAGGCCGATACTCCGCACCGAGATTGACCTGGTAGGTCCACGGCTCGTGCTGCTTGCCCGGGGAGTATGGCTGGCCATCCCTGCAGAAGTGATAGTAAGGGCCATAACCGAGGCCTGGATTGGTCCCGTTTGGACCGCCGTAGCGCGCCAGACATGTCCTCGGCGCACCGGAAGCAATGAACACGTTGCCGGAAACCATCCACTCGGGCGTCAGCTTGTAAGAACCATACGCCTTGATCTGGTGCCGGCGGCTGTTGGCCAGGTCGCCGTTGGCGTAGTCCATCACCGCGGCGTAGTCCCAGTCCACCGTGGCGGAGACGTCAGTCTGGCCGATGTCGGTACGCACCTGGCCCTCGCTGTTGCCGTAGCTGCGCGAGTACAGGTAGTCCACGCGGCCAAACCACTTGCCGTCGAACGGATGCTCCAGGTAGAAGTTGACACCGTAGTACTTGCGCTTCAGCGTGGTGTTGAAGTGGAAGTCCTTCACCCAGTCCATGGGCACCTCATAGTAGCCACCGGCCAGCTTCGGGATCTGGAAGATCGAGGTGCGGCCCGGATTGATCAGGTAGCTGCCCTGGATGCTGTCCGGATCATAGGTGGTCGGATCGATCCCCATCGCATCCATCTTGGCCTGGATCGACGGCGC
>JAFKMZ010000014.1 GCA_017305055.1 Lysobacterales bacterium | reverse complement strand
CGACGTGGGCGCGGCCGATGATGGGCGCCAGGTGATGCTCGCAATGACTCTCGAAATCGATGCCGCGCAGCACCACCATCTCGTCGTAGCCCGCCACTTCCTCGAACGTGCGGCTGAGGTATTCACCCGGATCGACCGCGTAGCCGCTGAACCATTCGCGGTAGGCCTTGACCACGCGCTTGGGCGTGTCCAGCAGGCCCTCGCGCGCCGGGTCGTCGCCGGCCCAGCGCAACAGGGTGCGCACGGCCTCCTCGGCCTCGTCCTGGCTGACCTGGTTGGGATGCTGCTGCTCGCTCATGCGGAGTCCCTGGTATTGGCGATTGCGTCAGTTTAGCGGTCGTGTTGTTGCGTATTGCGCGGCGTTGCGCCATGCGGAGGGTCCAGGTCACTCTAGCCTTCCAGGGCCCCATGGTCGTCGTCGTCCGGGTCGGCAGCTTCCGGTACGTCTGCCGGCAGCCCGCCCAGTGGCTCATCCTCGCCGTCTCCGGGCGACAGCTGCTTGGGCATGGAACGTTTTGGCTTGATACCGAGCTCGCGGAGGCGTTCTGCCTGCCGGACCAGTCCGTTGCGCGGGTTGCCCAGCGCCCTTTCCGCCGCTTGTGTTGCCTGGGTGGCCTTGGCCAGCGCATCGCCGATCGCCACCATGTGCTCGCCGAAGCGCACGGCCGCGTCGTACATCAGGCCGCCGCGCTTGACGATCTCGTCCATGTTGCGGGTGGTCTTGTCCACGCGCCATATGTATTCGATGGTGCGCAAGACGGTGAACAGGGTATTTGGCGAGACCAGCGCGATGTGTCGTTCCAGCGCGTATTGGGCGAGCCCGGGATCGGCTTCGCTGGCGCTCATCAGGGCACTTTCGATCGGTACGAACAACAGTGTGAAATCGACGCTCCTGAGTTGGTACAACGACGGGTAGTTCTTTTTCGACAGATCGTTGACGTGCCGCTTGATCGATGCGCAGTGGTCGTCCAGTGCCGCACTGCGCGTCTGTTCGTCATCGCCTGCCGAGACGAAGCGCTCGTACGCGACCAGGGATACCTTCGAGTCGATGACGATTGCGCGCTCGTGGGGAAGGTCGAGCACCACGTCGGGAATCTGTCGTCCATCCACCTCCTCGCTGTGGTGGCTCGCCTGGGTGCGGAACTCGGCACCTTCGCGCAAGCCGGCCAGCTCGAGGATGCGCTGCAACACGGCTTCGCCCCACATGCCGCGGGTCTTGCTTTCGCCGCGCAATGCATTGGTCAGTGATTGCGCCTTGGCACCAATGTCCTGGTTGAGCTTGGTCAGCTCGAGGATTTGCGCGATCAGTCCGGCGCGATCCTTGACGTCGGTCTCGCGCGCGGTCTCGACCTTGCTCTTGAAATCCTTGAGCGTTTCGCTGAAGGGATCGAGCAGGGTCGAAAGCGTGTTGCGCTGCTGCTCGGTCAGCTTGGCGCCCTTTTCCTCGAGCAGGGTGGTGGCTACCAGCTTGAACTCTTTGGCCATTTCCTCCTTTGCGCCTGCCAGCAGGGCAGTCGTCTCCTGTTCCCGCTGTTTCGCCGATTTGATCTCCTGTTCGAGGCGCGCGTTGGACTCGAGCAGTTCGCCGCGCTTCTCCAGCAGCTCACGATTCGTAGACGTCAGCATGGTGATGCGCTGTTCCGCTGTCGCCAGGTTTGCAGCGGTCGCGTCCAACTGGCTGGATTTTCCAGCGAGTTCCGCGCGGGTGGCGGAGACCTCCTCGCGGGAACTCCGGAGCTCGTTCTCGAGCACAGGGGCGCGCTCGGCTTGCGCCTGCGCCCGCGCGGCCTGGGATGACAGCTCGCGCAGTTGCTCCTCGGCCTCGGTGCGCGCGCCTTCCGCATCGCGCTGCACCCGGCGACCCCCGGCGCGCAGCAGGGAGAGCGCCTGCAGGACCAGCACCAGCAGCACGGCGATGATCAGGACACTCAATAGGATTTCGGTGACGGGCATGTGGCTGTCGGTGGCAAGGGCGAGTGGTCAGTTTACGCACCACTGTCGCACGGATGGCGACAGCAACCCGTCAGTCGACGCGGCAGAAGACGGCCTTCAGGTAACGGCCTTCGGGCACGTCGCTGCGGAACGGGTGGTCGGCGCCGGCGCCGACCACTTCCAGCACCTGGATCGTGCGGCCGGCATTGAGCGCGACGCGGCGCAGCATCTCCAGGAAATCGGCCTCGCCGACCAGGCCGGTGCAGGAGCAGGTCAGCAGCAGGCCGCCGGGGGCGATGACATCCAGCGCCATGCGGTTCATGGCGAAGTACTTCTTCAATGCGTCCGTGACCCGGTTGCGATCGCGGGTGAGCTTGGCCGGGTCCAGCACCACGGCGTCGTAGCGCTCGCCGCGGGCGACGGCGGCGCGTACCCAGTCGAAGATGTCGGCCTGCTCGAAGCGCACGGCGACGCCGTTCGTGGCGGCATTGGCGGCTGCGACCTCGAGGATGCCGGCATCCAGATCCACGCCGACCGCCTCGCGCGCGCCACCGGCCATCGCGTGCACGGCGAAACCACCGCCGTTGCAGCACAGGTCCAGTACGCGTCGGTCCCGCGCCAGTTCGGCGAAGCGCCTGCGGTTGTCACGCTGGTCGGCGAAGAAGCCGGTCTTGTGTCCGCTGCCGGGTGCGGCGAGGAAGCGCAGGCCGTGTTCGTGGACTTCGACTGGCGCCGGGATATCCGGGCTGCGGCAGTCGAACGACTCCTGCTTTTGCGCCCGGGTCTCGGCGAACCAGTACAACTTCGCAGCGGGGAACTGCGACAGCAGCGCCGCGTGCACGCTGTCGCGCAGGCGCCACATGCCGGCGGTGAAATACTCGATCACCAGCGTGTCCGCGTAGCGGTCGACCACCAGGCCGGGCAGGCTGTCGCCGTCGCTGTGCACCACGCGCCAGGCATCGCTCACCTGGTCCAGGCGCAGCCACTGCCGGCGCAGCCCGACGGCGGCGGCGATGCGCCGTACCAGCCATTGGCCGTCGGCCATAGCCTCGGGGGTTTCGTCGAGCAGGCGCAGCGCAATGCGCGCATGGCTGTTCCAGAACGCGCAGGCGACGAAGCGGTCCTTCGCATCGCGCACGGCCACCACGCTGCCAGGCGGCAGCTTTTCCTGCGGCTTGTGCACCTGTGCCGACCAGACCCAGGGATGGCCCGGCTTGCGTTCCGATTTGAGCTGGATGACGGGCAGTTCGGCGGGGGCGTGCATCGACGCATGATAGCCGGTGCGCCACTTCGCTCTGCTGCGTGGGTTGCGGGTGTCGCGCTCAGCGCAGACGCAGCACCAGCCAGGACACGATGGCGAGCACGTTGACGCCGAGCCGCGGCACGGATGGGCCGGAGGCCGCAAGGCGGAAGCCCTGGCTGCCGAAATACCAGTCCAGCCCCAGCCGCGGTGACGCCTGCAGCGTCGTGAACACGCTCACGAACGCACCGCTGTGCAGGGCATAGCTGAACACCGGCAGCGCGATCAGCGGCACCTGCAGCAGCTGTGCCCAGCGCGACATGCGCACGCCGCGCTCGCTGTCATCCAGCAGTTGCACGCCCGCGGCCAGCACGAAGCCGAACAGCGCCAGGCCGAGGAGCGCGATGATGCTCTCGTGATTGTTGAACGGCAGCACGCGCCGCAGCATGGCGGCCACGCCATACAGTCCGCCGGCGATTTCGAGGATACCGATGAGACGAAACAGGATGAGGCGCATGCCGGGTCCGGGGCCAAGGGAGCGGGCATTGTAGGTGGCCCTGCCGCGGATGCCGAGCGGCGGACCCTCGCGAGCAAGCGGCGCCGGCGCCTCACTCCATGCTTTCGGCCAGCTCATGCAGGTCGTTGACGTGCTCTTCCCACCAGCGTGTCCCGGCGACGAAGGGGAAGGCCAGGGGAAACGCCGGATCCGCCCAGCGCGAGGCGATCCAGCCCGCGTAGTGCAGCTGGCGCATGGCCCGCAAGGCGGGGATCAGGGCCAGCTCGGCCGGGTCCAGGTCGCGGAACTCGCGGTAGCCGGCCAGCACCTCGCGCATGGCCTGCTCGTCGTGCGCCAGCATCCACAGGTCCTGCATCGCCGGGCCCATGCGCGCGTCGTCCAGGTCGACGAAGGTGGGGCCCTCATCGGTCCACAGGATGTTGCCGGGGTGGCAATCGCCATGCAGCCGCAACTGCCGCACTGGACCGAGCGCCGCCAGGCGCGCCGCGATGGCGGCGGCGAGGCGTTCGGCGGCGGCCTGATAGTGCCCGCGCAGCACGGCGGGCAGCAATGCGGAGGCGAGCACGGCTCCGATCGGCCGCTGCACCATGCTGGCCTGGTCCAGGCTGCCGCGATGCACGAAGGTGCGGCGCGCGCCCACGCCATGCATGCGCGCAATCAGCCGGCCCAGCCACTGCAATTGGCCGGCTGCGCCCGGCTCGGGCGGCCGGCCGCTGATGCGCGGCGTCAGCGCATAGCGGAAGCCGGCGTGGCGCAGCAGGGTGCGGCCGTCGAAGGCCAGCGGCGCGACCACCGGCAACTCGGCCGCGGCTAGTTCCCGGGAAAAATCGTGTTCCTCGCCGATCGCCGCGTCGCTCCAGCGGCCTGGTCGATAGAACTTGGCGATGACCGGCGCGCCGCCCTCGAGGCCGACCCGCCACACCCGGTTCTCGTAGCTGTTCAGGGCCAGCAGGCGTCCATCCGGGTGCAGCCTGCAGGCACTGACCGCGTTCAGCACCGTGTCCGGGGTGAGGCCGGCGTACGGTGTCGGGTCGTTCACCGTGGCGTGGTGTTGTGCGCGGCGATGACCGCCATGGTCAGCCGCGAGATGCAGCTGAGTGCACCCGAGGGGTCGACGATACGGATCTCCCAGACCTGTGTGCTGCGGCCGATGTGCACGGCCTTGGCCGTGCCGGTCACGAGCCCCGAGCGCACGGCGCGCAGATGGTTGGCGTTGATTTCCAGGCCGACCGTCATTTCCCGCGCCGGATCCAGGGTGAGCATGGCGGCCGTGCTGCCCAGTGTCTCGGCCAGGGCCACGGAGGCCCCGCCGTGCAGCAGTCCATACGGCTGGTGCGTGCGCTGGTCGACGGGCATGGTCCCGCTGAGCCAGTCGTCGCCGAACGCGGTGACGCGGATGTCCAGCGTCTCCATCAGGGTGCGCGCGCTCCAGCCATTGATCAGCGCGAGGTCGGGAGTCTGGTGCCAGATGCTCATGGCGGCATCCTGCTGGTGCGGGTCGCGGTGGAACCCGGGCTCATTTGCCGGGGACTGACTTGCTGCCCTTGGCCACCGGGAGCTGGGCGGCGCGCCAGGCCAGCGTGCCGCCGGCCAACGTATGCACCTTGGTGAACCCGGCCTTGACCAGCCGCTGCGCTGCCTTGGCCGCGTTGCCGCGGCCATCGCGGTCGATCACCACCACCGGCAGCTCGCGTGCCTTGACCAGGTCCTTGCTCTCCGGGTCGAACTGGCTCATCGCCACGTGGCGCGCGCCCGGCACGTGCATTTTCTCGAAGTCGACAATGGCCGACAGGTCGATGAGCAGGGGATTGTCATGGTTGATCAGGTCGGTCAGCCCGCCGGGGGTGAGCTCGAGCGTGGCGGAAAACAGTGCCTTGAGCTGCAGCGCCAGCAGCGCCACCAGCAAGACCACGAACAGCGCCACCAGGGCCAGGTGGTTGCCGATGAATTCCGGCAGCTTGTGCAAAAACTCGGTCATGTTCGATCCAGGGCTGCGGCAATCACGCCGGCATGGGTGGACCGGTGATTATACGGGTGCGCCGTCTGACAGTGCCCTCGGTCGCTGTGCTTGCGTTTCTGCCACCCGGACTTCCTAATCGCGGGTGATGTCCGGCAGACCACTGGCCAGCCACCAGTGCTTGCTGGCGGCGTCGTATTGCCAGACCTGGTTGTCGATGATCGTGCGCTCGGCCTGGGTGTTGACGTTGACCAGGCTGATGCGCACGCTCTGGCGCACCTCGGTGTCACTCAGCGGCACCGGTCCGGCGTCGTCGTTGTAGTCGGTCACCCGTACCTGCTGGTAGCGTGCCATGTCCAGATTGGTCAAGGGATGCGCAAGCAGGGTCGCGGGGGCGACGAATTGTGCCGCACTGGCGAAGTCGCCCCAACGCAGGGTGCTGGCATAGGCCTTGAGCGTATTGGTCAGCGAGTCGCTGCGGATCTGCGAGGCGCAGCCGGCAAGCAAGGCTACGGTCATGAGCACGGCCAGTCGCATCGTTCTGCGCATGCTGCCTCCCCTCGTGATGGATGTGGACATTCTGCCTGAAGCTTGCGGCTCACGACCGGCGTTTGGCCACGAAGCGCGCGTGCAGCGTCGCGGCTGGCCCGGTGCCCTCGTCATTGGGCACGCTGCAGGCGACCTCGATCGCGGCCTTGCCGCGTGCGTTCAGGGCAGTGAAAAAGTCGGCCCAGTCGCTGCCGTCGGCCAGCTGCGCCTCGCTGCGGAAATCCTGCCACAACGGCGCCAGGTAGCGCACCGTCGAGGTGCCAACGAAGACATCGCAGGCAATGCCGCGTTCGCGCAGCGGCAATTCCACCAGGGCCCAGCCATTGAGCGTCATCAAGCTCACCAGGCTGCCGCCAAACGCGCAGCCCTTGTCGTTGGCGTTCGGCGCCAGCGGCGCGCACAGGCTCAGCGCCCCGCTGCCGCATGCGGACAGCTGCACGTCCATGCTGCGCGCCAGCGGGATCTTCTCGCGCATGAAGCGGACCAGGGCCTCGGCGGCGATGAGTCGGGCGGCGGATGACGCAGCGTCGGTTGGAGAGGCTGGATGTTTGGGGTTCACGGTCATGCAACCGTCGGCAACAGGACGCTCCAGTGTATGGCCACCACTACACTGGAGCCAGGATGGATCGGCAGGGAACCGACATGCGACGATCAGCGGGAGCGGGGCGGACGGACCTGCATGGCCGCTGCGTGGTGATCACGCGGCCGGTCGGCTGCGCCGGTGCCTTGGTGCGCAGCGTACGCGCCGGTGGCGGCGTGCCGATCGTGCTGCCGGGCCTGGCCTTGCGCGCGGCGCCCGATGCCGACGTTGCCCGCGCCGCGCTGCTGGCGGCGCTCGGCGACGACTGCGTGCTCTTCACCAGTCCGGCGGCAGTGCACGTTGCTGTCCGCCTGGCGCCCCTGCGCACCCATGCCAATATACTGGCTGTGGGCCAGGGCACCGCGCGGGCGCTGGTACGGCATGGACTGCGCGAGGTGCTGCTGCCCGCGCGCCAGGACAGCGAGGGCGTGCTTGGACTACCGGCCCTGGCCGAGGTGCGCGACCGGCGCGTGGCGCTGGTCGGCGCCGCCGGCGGGCGCGGCCTGCTGCAGGCAGAACTGGCGGGGCGTGGTGCGCTGGTGCGCCAGGTGCATGTCTACCGGCGCGTGCCGGCGCGGCTGGACCGGCGCCATTTCGA
This sequence comes from Lysobacterales bacterium, assembly GCA_017305055.1. Taxonomy (GTDB): domain Bacteria; phylum Pseudomonadota; class Gammaproteobacteria; order Xanthomonadales; family Rhodanobacteraceae; genus Rhodanobacter. The sequence continues at coordinate 60,564 of JAFKMZ010000014.1, read as the reverse complement.
TGTGTTGTCGCGCCTGCCACGCTCGGCCTGTGTGTTGTTGTCCAGCGCGGAGGCGCTGCACAACTTGCGCGGGCAGTTGCCTGCGCCGGCGTTGGCGCGTTGGCTGACCGCAACGGCCGTGGTGAGCAGCGAACGGCTTGCCGCCGTGGCGCGTGAGGCCGGCTTTGCCCGGGTACGCGTGGCCGCCTCGGCGCTGCCGGCCGACCTGTTGGCCGGTGTCCAGGGCCTGGCTTGAAGTGGATGCCGGCAGCCATAGGCTGGTATACGCCGGCGGCCGCCGGCTTGGTTTCTGCAGCCGGGCCTTCTAGCATGCGGCCATGAGTACTGCAGACACGCCGCCCGCGCCTGACGGCGCCCATCCCGTTCCGCCCGCCACGCCAAGTGCCACGCCTCCCGGCGGTGCCCGGCGGGCGCCGGCCCAGCGCTCCGGCGGAACCTTGGGGCTGGCCTTGCTGCTCGCCTTGCTGGCGATACTCGGCGCCGGCTATGTCGGCTGGCGACAATGGCAGTCGGCAGGCAGCGACAAGGCCGAGGCTGCCAGCCTGATGGCCTTGCAGCAGCGCATCGCGGCAGTGGAGAACTCCCTGCAGGCAAGTGACCGCGAGCGCGCCGACATCGCCCGGCAACTGGCGCACGTGGCGCAGCAGGACCAGGACTTGGGTGCCCAGCTGCCGGCCCTGGATCAGCGTATGCGCAGCCTGGAGGCTGCGGTGGCGACGCTCGGCGAGCGTACCCGCTCCGGACGCGAGCCGATGTTGCTGGACGAAACCGAATCGCTGCTGCGCATGGGGATGGAGCGCTACCGGCTGTTTCACGATGCCCAGGGTGCGCAACGTGCCTATGCGCTGGCGGAAGACACCCTGGAAGGCGTGGACGACGGCAGCTTCAGTACGGTGCTGCAGGCCATTCGCGCCGAGCGCGCGGCCTTGCTCGGCAGCCATCCCCAGGGTGACACCCAGATGCTTGCGCAACTGGAGAACCTGCGTGGCAGCGTGCCGACCATGCCGCTTGCGCCCCTGGAACCGTCGGACCATCCGCAGGTCGGCGTCTGGGCGCGCATCGGCCGCGTGCTGGGCGGCTTGATCCACGTGCAACGCGACAACGGCGGACCACTTGCGCTGCAGGACGCGCGTTTCGCCCGCGAGTTGCTGGCGCTGGATTTGGCGCAGGCGCAAGCGGCCCTGCTGGCGCACGACGACACGGCCTGCCACGCCGCGTTGCAGCGTGCAGCGGCAAGCGTGGATGGGCAGTTCGACACGACAGCGCCTGCCGTGCGGCAGGCGCAGGCGCAACTGCAGCAATTGCAGGCGGCGGTCGTTGGTGCCCCGGTACGGCTTGGTGCGGCATTGAGCGAGCTGCGCAACCTGCGCGCCGTGCATGCCTTGCGCCCGGCTTCGGCGGGCTCGGCGGCGGGTGCCCCTCCCGCGGTTTCCGCAGCCACTGCCGGGCGCCGCGGCGCGGCGCGGCCTGACGGGTCACGCGCATGAGGCTGTGGCGCCAGCTCTTGCTGCTGATCGTGATTGCCACCCTGGCGGCGCTGGCCTGGCATTGGCTGGCGCTCGACCCGGGATACGTACTGGTGCGCCTGCGCGGATGGCGTGCGGAAACCACTGTGGTTGCCGCGGTGCTGCTGTTGCTGCTGCTGTGGCTGGTGCTGACCCTCGCGTGGAATTTGCTGCGCTGGCCGTTCGGTGCCTTCAGCCGGCGCCACCGGCGCGTCAGCCAACAGCGGCTTGGCGATGGGCTGGTGGCCTTGATCGAGGGGCGGCATGGTGCCGCCGAACAGGATCTCAATCGCGCTTCACGCTTGCCCAGCCTGCGTGGCCCGGCCTTGCTGGCGAGCGCCGAGGCGGCATTGCGGCGGGGCGAGCCTGGCCGCGCCCTGGAGGCGCTGGACCAGGCCGCGCAATCGGTGCCCAGTGCCGCGCGGGCCTTGCGCGCGCGCGTCCTGCGCCGCGAAGGCCGACCGGCGGAAGCGCTGACCTTGCTCGCGCCGGAAGCGGACAAGGGCAGCCTGACCCCGAATGCCTGGCGTGAGCTGGCGTTGGCCGCGCTGGCCACGGGGAATCCAGCACGCGCACGCACGGCGCTGGCCCCGCTACAAAAAAGCGGCGCGCTGGGCATGCGTGGGTTTGCCGCCCTGGAGACGCGGGTGCTGGTCGCGCAGATCGATGCAGCGGAAGATGGTGCGGCGCTCGACCGCCTGTGGTCGCAGCTGCCGAAGACCCAGCGCCGCCTGCCGGCAGTCGTCGAGGTCTATGCGCGGCGCGCGGCATCCTTTGGACAGACCCTGGCGGCCATGGACGAACTCGAGTCGGCCTTGCGCCGCGAGTGGTCGCCGAACTTGGTCGATGCCTATGGTGCGCTGGCCGGCGATAGCCTCGAGGCGCGCATGCAGCGTGCGGAAGCCTGGCTCGAGGCGCATCCAAATGACGCCGTGTTGCTGCTGGCGCTCGGCCGGCTGGCCGTTCGCCTGGGCCAGTGGCGCAAATCGCGCCAATACCTCGAACGCTCCCTGGCCTTGGCGCCGAGTGCCGCAGCGTGGGAAGTGCTTGGCGAGGCCTGCGCGGGGCAGGGCGACACGACGGCCGCGCTGCACAGCTATCGGAGCGCGCTGGCGATGGGGCGGGGCGAGATCGTGGCCAATCCCCCGGCCACCGATCCCTCGGGGCGCTATCCGGATACCCGCTCGAGTGCGCTCGAGGAGCGTGACGCCCAAGGCCTGCCGCGGCTGCGCCCGTAATATCGACGCGCCGCAGGCCCGCGCCTTGTCCGCGCAAACACGCTCAGGAGTTGCCGCGGGGTACTCACCTTGCGCCGTGATGTCGCCGCCGTTTTGGCCGTCTTCCCCACGCGCGCGGCGTGGTGAGGTCATGCGTCGCCACGTACTTTTTACATATTGACAAGTGGAAACGACGCGCCCATAACGCAGGCGCAACAAAAGGGCACGATCGCGCTGAGCTCTGCCGGTTCCACTGGTGGTGCTGACTCGCGCAACCGAGGTGAGCCACTCACACGATCGCGGACGATTTCGCACTCAGGTGAGGGGATTCAAATGAGCAGTCAAACGGACACGCGACGGCAGCACCTTGGGCGCCGGGTTGCGTACTCGGCGTTGAGTCTGGCGATTGCCGCGGCATGCGGCTTGTATGGCATCGGCGGCTTGACCCCAGTGCAGGCACAGGCCTCCACCGGCAGTATTTTCGGCACGGCTCCCGTGGGTGCCGGCGAGACGGTGGTCATCACCAGCGCCAATGGCCTGACGCGAACAGTGCCGGTCGATTCTGGCGGCCGCTTCTCCGCCACGTCATTGCCCCTGGGCACGACCTATACGGTGACGCTGCAGAAGGATGGTGCACCGCTGGACTCGCGGAACGACGTCGTGCTGACGGTGGGCGCCGGTACCCAGGTCACCTTCGTGTCGCAGACCACGACGCTGGGTGCGGTGACCGTCAGTGCGAACTCCTTGCCGCCCATCGACATCAGCCAGGTCGGTTCGCGCACGGTGGTCACCTCCAAGCAACTGGCAGTGCTGCCGCTGCAGCGTACGGCCGAAGCGATTGCCACCCTGGCGCCGGGTGTCATCCAGGGCACCAGCTACTACAAGGGACCGACGGGCACCGTGCTCAACTCGTTCGGCGGGTCGTCCATTGCCGAGAACGCGTATTACATCAATGGCTTCAATACCACCGACCCGCTGCACGGCTTTGGCGGACTCAGCCTGCCGTATGGGGCGATCGACCAGCAGCAGGTGCTGACCGGCGGCTACGACGCGCGCTACGGGCGTTCCGACGGCGGCGTGATCAACCAGATCGGCAAGCGCGGCACCAACGAGTGGCACTTTGGCGCGCAGGTCCTGTATCAGCCCAAGTCCACGGCGAGTGCCCCGGTCAACTGGTATTACCCGACCGGCGCGAAATATCTCGCCAATGACGAGGGTGGCGCGCAGGGCCAACTGTATTCATACAACAAGGGCAACAAGTCCTGGGTCAGGACCGAGGACTTCTACGCCGGTGGCCCCCTGATCAAGGACAAATTGTTCTTCTTCGGCGCGGTGGAGGCCAGTCGCGAGGTCGGTACCGGCGGCGGCGGCGGGACCAGCAACAACTCGATCCAGTCCGCGCAGATCATGAACTACACCAACGACTCGCCCAAGTGGTACGCCAAGCTGGACTGGAACATCAACGACAACAACATCCTGGAGTTGACCGGGGCGTCCAACAAGCGCGAGCACTCGGGCAACGTCTACAAGTTCAACTACGCGCCTGACAGGGCCACCTTTGGTGCGTTCAAGCAGCCGGACCTGCATACCAAGGATGGTGCCGACCTGTGGATCGCCAAGTACACCGGCTACCTCACCGACAACCTCACCGTCGATGCCCTGTTCGGCAAGATGACGCAGACCAACTACGCCGAGTTCAACGGCAGTGACGAGCCGTTCATCACCAACCCGCAGAACCAGAATCCCGCCTACGGTGGTGGTGCCCTCGTCGGCCCGCAGGCGGTGCAGACGGTGCCCAATGCGGGGGCACATGACAAGACCAGCAACCTGCGCTTCGACATCACCTACAAGCTGGGCAACCACGACATCACCGCCGGCATCGACAACATGAATGTGATGTCGCTCGATGTGGGTTCGCATCGCTCCGGGCCGGGTGAGTTCATCTGGAACTACGGCCACGGCAAGCCCGACGTGCCGATCAGCTCGCAGACCGGCCAGGAAGTGGCGGCTCCCGGTGGCCTGGGCTACTACGTCGCCAAGCACATCGGCACCATCGGGGCGAAGTCGGTGCGGGTGTCGCAACGGGCGCAGTTCATCGAGGACCGCTGGCAAGTCACGGATCGCCTGTTGTTGAACCTTGGCCTGCGCAACGACCAGTTCACCAACTACAACCCGGACGCCGTGCCTTATCTGCGCCTGACCAAGCCGCAATGGGCACCGCGGCTTGGCGCCAGTTGGGACGTGCACGGCGACTCGAGCCTGAAGGTGTACGCCAATGCCGGCCGCTACTACCTGGCCGAGCCGTCGAACGTGGCCATTCGTGGCGCCGCTGGCAGCGTGGTCAAGGACCAGTACTTCACCTATACCGGCATCAACCCCGAGACCGGCGCCCCGACGGGCCTGACGCAGATTCCCCAGGGGAACTACCCGTTTGTCTCGGCCAACAACGAGTTTGGCCAGGCGCCGGATCCCAAGACGGTCACCAGCAAGAATGCCGGTGCCGAGTACCAGGACGAGTACATCGCCGGCCTCGATCAGGCATTCGAGATGTTCGGCACCAAGTGGACCACCGGTGCCAAGGCCAGCTACCGCCATCTGCGACGCATGCTGGACGATGTCTGCGCCGAGGATGTGTTCATGGATCAGGGTGCGGCCCAGGGCTTCGATCCGAACGCCGCCCTGGGTTCGGGTTGCTACATCATGAACCCGGGCAGCAGCATGGGGCAGATCTCCACGTTCAACGTGCCGCTGGCGACTGGCGGCTACGGCACCATGCGCATCCCCTGGTCGGACTTCGGCATGCCGACCCTGCTGCGCAAATACCTGGGACTGGACCTTTACCTGGAGCACCCGTTCGACGGCACCTGGTACGGGCGCATCGACTACACGATCTCGCACACGTTCGGCAACACGGAAGGCTCGGTGCGCTCCAGCTCCGGGCAGATGGATGTGGCGCAGACCGTCGACTGGGACAACCCTGGCGTGATGACCTATGCCAATGGTGACCAGTCCAACGACCGGCGCCACCAGATCAAGCTGCTGGGCTACTGGCAGATCAACCCGCAATGGTTGATCGGCGCCAACGCGCAGATCATGTCCGGCACGCCGCGCTTCTGCTTTGGCTATTTCGGCGCGGAGCAGGGCAACCCGTCAGGCTATGGTGCCTCCTATCACTTCTGCGGCCCGCAGGGCATCCCGGCGCCCCCGGGCAGCACGGGACGCACGCCGTGGCAGGAGATCGTCAGCCTGAATGTGGCCTACCGGCCGGCCTTTGCCGAACACAAGCTGGGCTTCAGCGTGCTGGTCTACAACCTGTTCGATCAGCAGCGCATGGTCCAGTTCAGCCCGACGTCCGTGTCCGGTCCGGGCCAGCTCACCAAGAACTGGGACGTCCCGCTGTTTGCCATGACGCCGCGCTACGTGCAGTTTGCCGTGACCTACGACTACTGAGCGGGGCGGTTGCCGACGTTCGGCAGTGATGGGCAGGAAGGGCGTCGCGGCAGCGGCGCCCTTCCTGGTTGAGCGGGTCTACCTGCCGGTGCCTGCGGGCAGCGGATCGCTGTGGGCCGGGGTGCGTGGATTGCGGTAGCCAGGCTTTTTCTGGTCCAGTTCGTTCTGCTTTTTCCACGCCTGGTAGGCCGGGATGTAGGGCTCCTCGCGCAACACCTTGGAATGTGGGTCGACGATCACCAGCGTGCCGGCCGGTACCTTGAGCTGGCCGCTGCCGTCGCCCATGGGTACGGTCTGCACCTGGTAGCCGACCTGCACCTCCACCGGCATCGGGAACGGCAGGTCCCTTGGCGCGACCCAGTGCAGCCTCAACGTGTCCGCGTCGCGCTGCACGTCCAGCCGTGGCAGGGCGGCCTGGTACAGATAGACCTTGAAGAACCAGTCCAGGTCCTTGCCGGTCACCTGGTTCACGATGTGCATGAAATCGGCGGTGGTGGCGTAGCGCGGCTTGAAGTTCCCCGGCTTGGGATCGTCGCGGCCATACACCAGCAGGCGCGTGCTCTTGAAGAATGCCGGGTCGCCGATCAGTTCGCGCAGCGAATGCAGGATCAGCGCGCCCTTGGCATAGATGTCGTTGCCCGGGCCATGCTCCTTGTCGTACACGCCCTCTTCGGTCTGGCTGTGTCCGGAAACCACCGCAAGGCGGTTCATCAGCCCCAGGCGCATGTCGTGCAGCATCGCGTAATAGGCCATGTCGCCATGCAGGTAGCGCCCATACAGCGGCTGCATGTAGCTGCCAAAGCCCTCGTGCAGCCACATGTCGTCCCAGTCGGCGTTGGTCAACTGGTTGCCGAACCACTCGTGGGCGAACTCGTGTTGCAGCAGGAAATCGAAATCGTAGGGCCCCTTGGGATAGCCGGCACCGTAGGCATTGATGGTCTGGTGCTCCATGCCGTAGTACGGACTCTCGACCATGCCCACCTTCTCGTCGCCGAACGGATAGGGCCCGATCTCCTGCTCGAAGAAATCCAGGATGCTGGGCAAGCTGGCAAAGAGCTCCTTGGCCTTGGCCTCCTGGTCCGGCAGATACCAGAACGCCATCGGGATCACGTTGCCGTAGCGGCTGTGGTAGTCGCCCTTGAGCTCCCGGTAGGGTCCGATGTTCAGCGTTACCGCATAAGTGTCGGGCTGTTTGGCGCGCCAGTGCCAGGTGCGCTGGTCCGCGGTTTCGGTGACCCCGACCAGCACGCCATTGCCCGGGGCCACCAGGGGCTTGGGTACGGTCACGTAGGTGTCGACCAGGTCCGGTTCGCCTTCCGGATAGTCGATGCACGGCCAGAACAGGTCGCAGCCCTCGCCTTCCACCGCCACGCCGATCCAGGGCTGGCCGTCGGCGGCATGCGTCCACACGAAGCCGCCATCCCAAGGTGCCTTCTGCGCCACATGCGGACGCCCGGCGTAGACCACCTGCACGGTCAACTTGCCGCCGGTAGCCAGCTCGGCCGGCAACTGGATGCGCAATTGGCCGTCCGGATTGCTCCATGCCGATGACGCGAGCAGTTTGTCGTCGATGGCGACGCGGCTGATCGGCAGGTTGCGGTCCAGATCCAGCAGCACCTCGCCGATGGCCTGCTTGGCTGTGAACGTCAGCCGGGCGTCGCCCTCGATGCGCTGTTGCGCGGGATCGACCGTGAAATGCAGTTCCGCATGATCGAAATGCACGCGTTGCTGCGCCTCCGGCATGACCCCGCCGGACTTGACGGTCTGCGCGGTGAGCGCTGGCTGGCTGGAGGCTGCGGTGCTGGTCGCTGCGACCGGCCCGGACGCGGCCATCGATGCGGCAGGTGTCTTGCCGGTGTCTTGTGGGTTGCCGCACGCGCACAGGCCGAATACCAGGCCGATGACGAGGGCGTGTCTGGGCTGCATGGCTTTACCCCGGTGGCGGTTGACGCAGGCGTCCGTGCGGCGGGACGTCGATCGAGCCGCGGACAGACGTCCATCATACGGGCCACCCCCATCGGTGCAACACTACGGACGCCTGCCGCGCAGCGCGAAGCACGGCCTTGCGTTGTGCGCGCATGCATGACTTCAGTCACTCCCACTCCGCGCGTGAACGGCGTATATCGAACGCATTCACTGGGGGTATGGCCATGACACCGACGCACCGGTTCGCCCGGCAATCCGCGCTGCTGGGTTCCCTGCTGTTTGCCGCAGCGGCCGCCTGTGCCGCCAGCGCAACCCAGGACAAGCCCAAATACCCGGATTACCCGAGCGAGACGCCGGCGCATTTCACGCCGGTGGAATCGAGCTTCAACTACACGCGCCGTGTGGTGATGATCCCGATGCGCGACGGGGTCAAGCTCAATACCGTGATCCTGATACCGAAGGGTGCCAGGCGTGCCGGCATCATCCTGACGCGCACGCCGTACAACGCCGACCGCCGCACCTCGAGCCGCCACAGCGGCGAGCTGGGCACCGTGCTTGGGCCGGACAACACCAGCCGCATCGTGCTCGAGGACGGCTATATCCGCGTGGTGCAGGATGTTCGCGGCAAGTACGGATCGGAAGGCGACTACATCATGAATCGCCCGATCCACGGTCCGCAGAATCCGACCCCGGTATCCGACGTCACCGACACCTACGACACCATCGGCTGGCTGGCGAAGAATGTGCTGGAGAGCAACGGCAAGGTGGCGCTGATCGGTGTCTCCTACGACGGCTTCGAGACCCTGACCGGGCTGATCGATCCCAATCCGGCACTGAAGGTGGTGATTGGCGAGAACCCGATGGTCGACGGCTGGATGGCTGACGACTGGTTCCACAACGGTGCCTTCCGCGAGCAGATGATCCCCTACATCTACGACCAGCAGGCCACGCGCAGCGGCAAGGCGCAGTGGTGGACCGACTACCACGACGACTACAACCAGTACCTGGCTGCCGGCTCGGCCTCGGCGGTGGCGCAGGCGCACGGCATGCAGCAGCTGGGCTTCTGGCGCAAGCTGGTCGCGCATCCGGCCTACGACGCGTACTGGAAGGACCAGGCCATGGACAAGATCCTGGCCGGGCAGCCGCTCAAAGTGCCGCTGATGCTGGTGGCCGGGCAGTGGGACCAGGAGGACATCTACGGCGCGCTGGCGGTGTACCGCGCGCTGGAGCCGAAGGACAGCAACAACAATATGGTGTACCTGACCCTCGGTCCCTGGTACCACGGCCAGGAGAACCGCGACGGCAGTTCGTTGGGCGCGCTGCAGTTTGGCGCCGACACCTCGCTGTATTTCACCGAGCACATCCTGCGCCCGTTCCTCGCCCACTACCTCAAGGACACTGAGCCGCCGATGCACGTCGCGCCGGTCAACGTGTTCGCCACCGGCAGAAACGAGTGGGAGGAGCTGCCGGCCTGGCCATCCGGCTGCGCCTCGGGTTGCCCCGCGCAGCCGACCCCGCTGTACCTGCAGGCGGATCTTGGCCTGGGATTCAGCAAACCATCCGGCCGCGATGCGGATGGCTATGACGAGTACGTGTCCGATCCGGCCAAGCCGGTGCCGTACCGGTTGCGCCCGATCCTGGCGGCGCAGACCGGGACCTGGCGCAGCTGGCTGGTCGACGACCAGCGCCAGTTCGCCACCAGGCCGGACGTGCTGGCGTACGAGACGCCGGTGCTGACCGACGCCGTGCATGTCGCCGGCTGGCCGGTCGTGCATCTCACCGCGTCTACCAGTGGCACGGATTCGGACTGGGTGGTGAAGCTGATCGACGTCTATCCGCAGCAGGATGCGGCCGAGCCGGACATGAGTGGCTATCAGCTCGCCACCAGCATGGACATCTTCCGCGGCCGCTACCGCGCCAGCCTGTCGCAGCCGCAGGCCCTGACGCCCAACCAGCCACTGGCGTACCAGTTCGAGCTGCCGGCCATCGACCACGTGTTCCTGCCCGGCCACCGCATCATGGTGCAGATCCAGTCCAGCTGGTTTCCGCTCTACGACCGCAATCCGCAGACGTTCATCAAGAATATCTTCCTGGCCAGGCCCGGTGACTTCAGGCCGGCTACCCAGCGCGTCTATCGCACACCAGACCACGCCAGCTATGTCGAGTTGCCGGTCGTGCACTCCTCCTGACGTGCGAGACCCAGGCTCCTAGAGCGCGGTCAGGTTGGCGTAGGCGGCGACCAGCCACTTGCTGCCGGCACCGGCAAAGTTCACCTGCAGCCGGGTGTGTGCGCCGCTGCCCTCGGCGCTGACCACCACGCCTTCGCCGAAACTGGGGTGACTGACCCGCTGGCCGAGCTTCACCGGGAGGGTCTCGTCCAGGGTGCTGGTATCCGGGTGATACGCATTGCCGGCGTAGACCGGCCGGGTGACATGGATGCGCGGGCGGATTTCATCGAGCAGTTCGGCGGGAATCTCACGCAGGAAGCGCGAGGGGTAGGCGAGCATTTCCGTGCCGTGCATGCGCCGTGACTCGGCGTGACTCACATAGAGCTTCTCGCGGGCCCGAGTGATGCCCACGTAGGCCAGGCGCCGCTCCTCCTCCAGCCGGCCTTCGTCATCCACCGAGCGCTGGCTGGGGAACAGGCCTTCCTCCATGCCGACCAGGAACACCACGCGGAACTCCAGGCCCTTGGCCGAGTGCAGGGTCATCAACTGCACGCAGTCGTCGCCGGCCTCGCCCTGGCGCTCCCCGGATTCGAGCGCGGCGTGGGCGAGGAAGGCGGGAAGCTCGTCCAGTCCAGCCTCCAGGTCTTCGGCAGTGCGTTCGAAGCGCGCGGCCACGTTGATCAGCTCATCGAGGTTCTCCACGCGGGCCTCGGCGTGCCCGCGTGCATCGCGTTCGAAATATTCGCGCAACCTGGCCTGGGTGATCGCGTGCTCGACCTGCTCGGCCAGGGTGAGGCTGGAAGCCCTCTCTTCCAGGCTTGCCCGGGGGAGAGGATTGGGTGAGGGTGACTCCTGATTGGCGGGCGGGAGCGCTCCCTCACCCTCAACGGTGCTGGAAGAGAGGGGGTTGAAGGTTCGGGACATGTCCACGATCAGGTCGAGGAAGGCCTGCACGGCGTGCCTGGCGCGGCCGCCCAGCTCGCTGCCGCGTGCCAGCTCGATGCCGGCGGCGTCCCACAACGAAGTGCCGTCGCTGCGCGCCCGCCGGCGCAGGATGTCGAGCGTACGTTCGCCGATACCGCGCGGCGGCGTGTTGACCGCGCGCTCGAAGGCAACATCGTCCTGGTGGTTCGTGGCCAGGCGCAGATAGGCCAGCGCGTCCTTGATTTCCGCGCGCTCGAAGAAGCGTTGTCCGCCGTAGACGCGGTAGGCGATGTCGCGCTGGGCCAGCTGTTCCTCGAAGTTGCGCGACTGTGCGTTCGAGCGGTACAGGATGGCGCAATCGCTGGCGCGGCCCTGTTCGGCAATGAAGTCGCGGATGCGCTCGATGACGAAGCGGGCCTCGTCCTGCTCGTTGTAGGCGCTGTACAGGGCGATGCGCTCGCCGTGCCCGCCGGCAGTCCACAGGCGCTTGCCAAGCCGGCTGCCGTTGTGGGCGATGACGCTGTTGGCGGCGGTGAGGATGGTGGAGGTGCTGCGGTAGTTCTGCTCCAGCTTGATCGTGCGCGCATCCGGGAAGTCGCGCAGGAAGCGCGCCATATTCTCCACCTTGGCGCCGCGCCAGCCGTAGATCGACTGGTCGTCGTCGCCGACCGCGAACACGTTGCCGGTGCTGCCGGCCAGCACGCGGATCCACGCGTACTGCAAGGTGTTGGTGTCCTGGAACTCGTCGATCAGCAGTTGCCGCCAGCGCTGCTGGTAGTGCTCCAGCACGCCTGGGTTCCGCAGCCACAGTTCCTGGGCACGCAGCAGCAGCTCGGCGAAGTCGACCAGGCCGCTGCGCTGGCAGGCCTCCTCGTAGGCCTGGTAGATGCGGCCCAGGGTTTGCGGGGTGGGGTGGTCGCGGTGCTCGATGCTGCCGGCCCGCTTGCCCTCGTCCTTCCAGGCATTGATCTGCCAGGTGGCCTGGCGATGCGGGTACTTGGCCTCGTCCAGTCCCAGGCTGGCGATCACGCGCTTGACCAGGCGCAGCTGGTCCTCGCTGTCCAGGATCTGGAAGTCTTCCGGCAGCCCCGCCTCGCGCCAGTGCCGACGCAGCAGGCGGTGGGCGATACCGTGGAAGGTACCGATGGTCGGGCCCTGGACACCCCCGGGAATGAGCGCACCGAGCCGGTTGCGCATTTCGCCGGCGGCCTTGTTGGTGAAGGTGACGGCGAGTACAGCCCAGGGCGGTACGTCCTCGGCCTGGGTCAGCCAGCCGATGCGGTGGGTCAATACACGGGTTTTGCCGGAGCCGGCGCCGGCCAGTACCAGGTAGTGTCCGCGCGGCGCGCATACCGCCTCGCGCTGCGCGTCGTTGAGCGAGTCGAGCAAATAGGTGACATCCATATCCTGATTGTAGTTGCTGCGGATACGCCCACTTCGTGTGCGTCCGTGCACCCGTCCCGCCGGATGGGGTGGCCTCTCAGCTGCGCTTGCGGCTGGCGATGCCACCGATCAGCAGCACACCGCCAACCACGATGCCGCCGATGCCCAGCCACTTCGGTACGGCTTTGTCATGGGTAGCCTCGATCTTGGCCGGGCCGAGCTGTGCCACGGTGTCGGTGTCCCGGTAGGTGCCGTTGCCGAACGTGGCCCAGATGCCCGCGAGCAGCAGGATGATGCCGGCAATGATCAGTCCTAGACGCATGGGGCGACTCCTTGCAGGGATGTGGCGGGGATTATGCGGAGGCGGTTGTGCATACATCGTGGACGTGGGGCAGAAAAAAGCCCCGAAGACCAGGGGAAGTCTTCGGGGCCGGGGCCGGACGCGGCACCCAGGGGAGGAGGTCCGCGTCCGTGGGCTGCTCTCGGGGGAGAGAGTCAGCCAGGGATGCCATTGCGTGCATCCGCTGGGTAGGAACACGGCGCACGCGGAAAGTTTCAGGCGCCGGCAAAAAACTTTCGGCACAGTTGTCTTTATGCCAATTTAATGTTTGACCTGGAGACGGCCCGGAAGCGTTGCTGCAGGCCGGTCCACGCGCCGGAAAAAGGAGTTCTTGCCGGTTGCCGGGGTGGCGGACCGTATGCGTCGTTGCCCTCCGTTCAGCTTCAGTGGGCTTCGTCCCAGTTCGCCCCCACGCCGGCGTCGACTTCCAGGGGTACGGCAAGCTGGGCGGCTCCGGACATGCGTTCGATGACCGCGGCGCGCACTGCCTCCACGGCGTCGGCGCGTACCTCGAACACCAGCTCGTCGTGGACCTGCATCAGCATGTGCGCGTCGTCGCGCCCGTGCAGCCAGTCGTCGACCTGGACCATGGCGCGCTTGATGATGTCGGCGGCTGTGCCCTGCATGGGCGCGTTGACTGCCGCCCGCTCGGCGCCCTGGCGCAGCGCGTGGTTGCGCGAGGCCAGGTTTTCCAGGTACAGGCGGCGGCCGAACAGGGTTTGTACGTAGCCGTCGCGATGCGCCTGGGCACGCGTGTTCTCCATGAACGTCTGCACACCCGGATAGCGCGCGAAATACCGCGCCATGTAGTCGGCCGCCTCGCCGCGATCCACGCCCAGGGCACGCGCCAGCCCGAACGCGCTCATGCCATACATCAGGCCGAAGTTGATTGCCTTGGCTGCCCGCCGCTGGTTGGGAGTAACTTCCTCGGGCGGGATGCCGAACACTTCGGCGGCCGTCGCGCGGTGGATGTCGGCGTGTTCGTGGAACGCGCGCAGTAGGCCTTCGTCACCGGAAAGGTGCGCCATGATGCGCAGCTCGACCTGCGAGTAGTCCGCAGCCAGAACCACCCAGCCTGGCGGTGCGATGAAGGCCTGGCGGATGCGTCGCCCCTCCTCGGTGCGCACCGGGATGTTCTGCAGGTTGGGATCCGTCGAGGACAGCCGGCCGGTGGCGACCGCGCCCTGGTGATAGCTGGTGTGCACGCGCCCGGTGCGCGGGTTGACCATGCCGGAAAGCTTGTCGGTATAGGTCGAGCGCAGCTTGGCCAGCATGCGGTAGTCCAGGATCACCCGCGGCAGCTCGTGCAGCTCGGCAATCGCCTCGAGCGCCTCCTCGTTGGTCGAGGGCTGGCCGGTCGGGGTCTTGCGTATGGCCTGCAGCCCCAACTCGTCGAACAGGATGGCCTGCAGTTGCTTGGGCGAATCGAGGTTGAACTCGCGCCCGGCCAGGGTCTGGGCCTGGGCCTGCAGCTCCAGCATGCGCTTTCCAAGCTGCTGGCTTTGCCGGCGCAGGGCGTCGGTGTCGATCAAGACCCCGCGCCGCTCCATCGCTGCCAGCACGGGCACCAGCGGCATCTCGATATCGGTGTACACCTGCTGCAGGGACGGGGTGCGCTGCAGTTGCGGCCACAGCGCGGTGTGCAGGCGCAGGGTCACGTCCGCGTCCTCAGCGGCGTAGCGGCACGCTGTGTCCACGTCGACCTGCGAGAACGGGATCTGCCTGGCGCCCTTGCCGGCGACCTCGGTGTACTTGACCGTCTCGTAGCCGAGGTACTTCCTGGCCAGCGAGTCCATGTCGTGGCGCGTGGCGGTGGCGTTCAGCACATAGGACTCCAGCATCGAGTCGTGCTGCACACCACGCACCTGGACGCCGCATTGGGCCAGGATATTGATGTCGTACTTCGCGTTCTGGCCGAGCTTGGCGTGCCGGGGATCTTCCAGCAGCGGGCGCAGCGCACCGAGCACGAAATCGCGGTCAAGCTGCGGCGGCGCGCCGGGGTAGTCGTGGGCGATCGGTATGTAGCAGGCCACGCCGGGTTCCACCGAAAAGCTCATGCCAACCAGGTCCGCGCGCATGGCATCGATGCCGGTGGTCTCGGTATCGAAGGCAATCAGCTCGGCGTTGCGCAGGCGCTGCAGCCAGTCGTCGAGTTGGGCCGGGGTGGTGACCAGACGGTAGTGGCCGGGGGCGGACAGACTGGTCGGCATGCCCGTGGTCGCCGCGCTGGCGTCGGCCGCCTCGGTCTGGGGGGCTGGCTGGCTGGGCGCTTGCTTGGGCGGGTGCCCGCTCCCTGGCCCTGGCGCGCCTGCGTCGGCTGCTGTGGTATCGAGTTCCTTCAGCGCGGTCTTGAATTCGTACCGCGTGTACAACGTGCGCAACAGCCCGGTGTCGGCCTGGCGCTGCGTCAGGTCGGTGGGCCGCACGCCCAACGGTACGTCGGTCCTGATCGTGACCAGCGTGCGCGACAGCGGCAGCTGCGGCAGGGCAGCGCGCAGGTAGTCGCCGATCTTGCCGCCGATTTGGTCCGCATGCGCGATCACCTCGTCCAGGTTGCCGTATTCGGCCAGCCACTTGGCCGCGGTTTTCGGCCCGCACTTGGGGACCCCGGGGACGTTGTCGCTGCTGTCCCCGGTGAGGGCCAGGAAATCGACGATCTGGTCGGGGCGCACGCCGAACTTCTGCAGCACGCCGGCCTCGTCCAGCGTGGTGTTGTGCATGGTGTTGACGAGGGAGACCCGTGGCGTGACCAGCTGTGCGAGATCCTTGTCGCCAGTCGAGATCACGACTTCGATGCCCTCTGCCTGGGCCTGCGTGGCCAGGGTGCCGATGACGTCGTCGGCTTCCACCCCGTCCTCGCAAAGTATGGGAAAGCCGAGCGCGCCGACCACGTCGAGCATGGGCTGGACCTGGGCGCGCAGCTCGTCCGGCATCGACGGGCGGTTGGCCTTGTAGGCGGCATACAGCGTGTGCCGGAACGTCGGCCCTGGCGCGTCGCACACGAAGGCCAGGTAGTCGGCGTGGGCCTGCAAGGTCGCCCGCAACATGCCGACGACGCCGTACAAGGCACCGGTCGGCTCGCCCTGCGAATTGCTCAGCGGCGGCAGCGCGTGAAACGCCCGATACAGATAGGACGAACCGTCGATGAGGATCAGCTTGGGCATGCCGGCTACCGGTGGCGAAGGGTGCAGGCCGCGCGACCCACTCCGGGGAAAACATTCTCGCATGCGCGCCATGCGGAAGCTTCACGGCGCCGCCGCAGGCCCACTGCTATGCTTCCATCATCCGGTCGAGGTTGCCGTCATGAAAACCGCTCGCTTGCTGCTTGCCACGGTATTGGGCTGGTCCCTGCTGCCGACGCTGGCAATCGCCTCGCCCCAGGCAGCGCCTCCGGGGCCGGCCTTGCCGCCGCCGGCCTTGCATGATCCCGGAGTACGTGCCTCGGCGCCGGCCGCCGGCAGCGTGGGGTCGCCCATGGCACCGCCCGCCGTCGCATTGCCCTCGATGCATGATGACGGTACCGCGCGCGACGAGACGCCACCCCAGGTGACGATCCGTCAGCGTGGCGACGACAGCGTGCAGGAATACTGGCGCGCCGGCCAGTTGTACATGGTGGTGGTGACGCCGAAGAACGGCGTGCCCTACAGCTACATGCTCGATCCGCAGGGTCGCTGGGTCGACGAGCACGGGCAAAAGCCGATGCGGCCGGTGATGTACAAGATCCTGGAGTGGGGCAAGAGCAGGCCGGCCACGGCGCGTTCCAGCGGGGGCTAGCCACTCTCGCCACACGGTGGCGTCGAAGCTGGTGTAGGCGAGGCGGATGGCCCGCCCTGTCGTCAGGCCGGATCGTCCAGCTCGTCGTAGTGGCGGAAGATGCCGTTCTCGCTGAACGGGCAGCGCCGCGGCGAGGCCAGGTACGCGGCGATGTTCGGCCGCGCGGCGACGCGTATGCACAAGGCATGCAAATGCGGCAGCCCACCCTGCAGGCGGTGCATGGCACGGGGAAACGCGTATTCCAGACCGGCCATCATCTGGAACAATGAGAGGTCGACATGGCTGTGTGTGCGCAGCGCGTGGTATCCGCCGCCGCGTTCCAGCACCCGCTCGAAATAGCCCAGGAACTTGGGCAGACGCGTCTCGCGGAGGTTGGCCGCGCGGCGCCGCGCCTCGTCCTTCTGGTCCTCGTAGTACAGGCTGCCGGCAATCGGGTGGTGACTGTCGTGCACCTCCGCGACGAGGTCGGCGATGGTCAGCTGCAGCTGGTGCGCGTACACGCGCCGGCTTCCGCTGTCCGGGACCAGACCCAGTTGTGGCCCGAGGTACTGCAGGATGTTTGCCGTTTGCGCGATGAGCAGCGTTCCGGCCTTCAGGAATGGCGGAGCAAATGGCAGGGCACCGGCATGGTCGCCGCGCAGGAAGGGCATGATGGCGTCGTCGCCTTGTTCACGCGCGACATCCGTGTAGTCGGCGCCGGCATCCTCCAGCGCCAGGCGGACGAATTCCCCGCGGCCCTGGATGCCGCTCCAGTAATACAGTGCGTAATGCATGGCTGACTCCACGTAGAGCCCGGCCCGGCTTTGTCCTGTGCGTCCGTCGGCACCGGTCAGGCCCGTCGGCGTCCCTGCGGTTCGCTAATGGCGGAAGTGGCGCATGCCGGTGAAGACCATGGCCATGCCGTGTTCGTCCGCGGCGGCAATCACCTCGGCATCGCGCATCGAGCCGCCGGGCTGGATCACCGCGCTGATGCCGGCTGCAGCCGCCGCGTCGATGCCATCGCGGAACGGAAAAAACGCGTCACTCGCCATCACTGAACCGTGCACCTCGAGCTTTTCGTCGGCGGCCTTGATGCCGGCGATCCTGGCGCTGTACACGCGGCTCATCTGGCCGGCGCCGATACCGATGGTCTGGCGATTCCTGGCATAGACGATCGCGTTGGACTTCACGTACTTCACCACCTTCCAGGCAAAGATCAGGTCGTCGATCTGTGCAGGCGTCGGTGCCAGTTTGGTCACCACCTTCAGGTCGGTGGCCTTGACCATGCCGGTGTCGGCAGTCTGCACCAGCAGGCCCGAGCCGACCCGCTTCACGTTGTTTCCAGGATGCGCGGCTGCCAGGTCGATACCCGCCGGCAACGGGATTTCGAGCACGCGCACGTTGCCCTTCTTGGTGAAGGCCTGCAGCGCTTCGGCGTCGTATGCCGGTGCCAGCACCACCTCGACGAACTGGCGCGACACGATGGCCTGCGCCGTGGCGCCGTCGACGATGCGGTTGAACGCGATGATGCCGCCGAAGGCGGAGGTGGGGTCGGTCTGCCAGGCCAGGTCGTAGGCCTTGCCGATGCCGTCCAGGCTCACCGCCACGCCGCAGGGATTGGCGTGCTTGACGATCACGCAGGCGGGCTTGACGAAGCTGCGCACGCATTCCCAGGCGGCATCGGCGTCGGCGATGTTGTTGAACGAGAGCTCCTTGCCCTGCAACTGCCGGAACGTGGCCAGCGTGCCAGGCGCCGGATGCAGGTCGCGGTAGAACGCCGCCTGCTGGTGCGGGTTCTCGCCGTAGCGCAGGTCCATCAGCTTGACGAAGCGGCCGTTGGCCTGGGCCGGGAACATCTCGTGGCCAATGACGGCCTCGTGCGCGTCATCGAGCTTCAGGCCGCTGAGGTAGTCGCTGATGGCGCCGTCGTAGTTGGCCACGTCGTTGAATGCAGCGACCGCGAGGCGGAAGCGTGTCGCGCGGCTGAGGCCGCCGTGCTGCTCGATCTCGGCCAAAGCATCGGCGTACTGGTCGGGCGAGGTGAGGACGCCCACGTCGTTCCAGTTCTTCGCCGCCGAACGCAGCATGGCCGGACCGCCGATGTCGATGTTCTCGATCGCGTCTTCCAGCGTGCAATCGGGTCTGGCCACCGTCGCCTCGAACGGGTACAGGTTCACCACCAGCAGGTCGATTGGCTGGATGTCGTGTTTGGCCATGACCGCATCGTCAATGCCACGTCGGCCAAGCAGGGCGCCGTGCACGTTCGGATGCAAGGTCTTGACCCGGCCGTCCATCATTTCCGGGAAGCCGGTGACCGTGCCGATGTCGATGACCGCAATCCCCGCCGCCCGCAAAACCCGCGCCGTGCCGCCGGTGGACAACAGCTCCACGCCACGCGCAGCGAGCCGTTGACCGAGATCGACCAGGCCACGTTTGTCGGAAACGCTGAGGAGGGCGCGACGCACCGGAACGGTAGAGGGGCTGGACATGGGCGCAGGTTCTAGATCAGGCCGTGCAGGGCCAGCTTCTTGTGCAGGGTCGCGCGGTTGATGCCGAGCGCGTCGGCGGTGCGGCTCTGGTTGCCGTCATGGAAGGCCATGGCCTCGCGCAGCAAGGCAACCTCCAGTTCGCGCAGCACCAGCGCGTACAGGCCTTCGCTGCACGCAGTATCGCCCATGTCGATGAGGTAACGTCGCACCGTACGTCCCACGCATTCGGCCAGCGCACTTTGCGTGCGCTCGGCTTGCTGCAATGCGGCTGGCTTCCTGGCCGCCCTGCGGACAGGCGATCTGACGCTGTTGGTGGGCATTGTTCCCTCTGTTGCGCAATGGCGATACGGGCGTATTGGCGGCCCGCGGTTGACGCCACGCATGTATCGCTATGCCGGATCGTCGCGTGTGGCGACGCTGGCGTGAGCCATCAAGTCTACCCTTGCCTGCGAATAAAATTAAGCCTTATTCGAAAGCCAGTTCGAATTCCACGGCGCGGTCGCCGGGGTCGGCGACCTCGAGCATCAGCACGCTGCTCTCGCCGGGTCCCAGGCCGCGGCGCAAAGCCTGCGCATCGTCCTGGTACTCCAGGGGGCGCAATCGCCGCATGGCGAGGCGCTTGCCATCGGCGTCGGAGAGGGTCACGGCAAGCATCGGGTAGGGCTGCGCAAACGCGGCCGTGTTCCTGATCCGCGCGCTGATCAGCAACGCGTGTGCCGCGCCGGGGTATCCCTGGACGTTGCTGTCGACCACCTGCAATCGCCCCGGCGCGGCGACCAGCGGCAGCGTGCAGTGCAGGGCAGCGCAGCCAGCGCGCAGCCAGCGGCCCGTCGTAGGCTGGGTGATCAGGAAATCACGCTCGGCCCAGGCCACCTGCCCCGCCAGCAGCAGCGACAAGATGACGCATGCCGCCGTCCACCAGCCGCGGTGGGGGCTCGGCCGGCGCAGGTGCCGGTACGAGGGCGGCTTGCGGCGATGCCTGGCCGCCTTGGCCGGGCGTGGGGTGAACACCAGCTGCGAGAAATCCTCGTGTGGAGGACTGGTGTGGGAAGGAACGGTGGGCAGCGGGTCGTCCGGCGCCGGGAACGCCACCGGCGCGGGTTGCGGGTGATAAATCGGCTCTTCGAGCATGACCGGGCTCGCCGCTGCCGCATGGCTTTCCAACCGCGTAAAGGGTTCGTCCGGCAAGTTCTCCGCGAGCGTGTCCAGCGCGTTGAAGCGCGTGCCGCAGGAGGCGCACAGCAGCTCCCCGCGCGACTGCCCCAAGGTTGCCGCGTTCAAGGCAAAGATCGACAGGCATTCGGGGCACTGGGTATACATGGTCGGGGCCTGGCGCGGTCGCTGCAGTGTACCCATGCCCCGGCGGGCCCGCAGCCGACGCCGGCTCTCGGCTCTGCCGGGTTCAGCGCCGCCGGTGGCCGCTGATGCGCACCCAGCCGTCGCGCGTTGCCACCTGCAGCCCTTCGAACCAGGTCGCATAACGCTCCAACAGTTCCGTCTCCTGCCCGTGCAGGATGCCGGAAATGGCGAATGCGGCTCCGGGCCGACAGGCCGCGGCAAAGGTCGGTGCCAGTGCGACGAGTGGGCCGGCAAGGATGTTCGCCACCAGCACATCCGCCGCTGCGCACTGCCCGTCCGCGGCCAGGCGCAGGTGCAGGCGCTCGGCTACGGCGTTGCGTCGCGCATTGTCGGCAGAAGCCAGCAAGGCCTGCGGGTCGTTGTCGATGCCCTGGGCCTGCGTCGCACCGAGCTTGAGCGCGGCAATCGCGAGTACGCCGGAGCCGCAGCCGTAATCGATGACCGAGCGGGCGGTCAGGTCCAGGCCATCGAGCCATTCCAGGCACAGCGCCGTGGTGGGGTGGGTACCGCTGCCGAAGGCCAGGCCGGGATCGAGGCGCACGATCACTGGCGCCGCAGAGTGGCCATCGCCGTCCGGCGCGTCGTCGACCGTGGGCGGCTCGATGTTCCAGGGATAGATCCACAGGCGGCGCCCGAACGACATTGGCCGGAACAGGTCCATCCACGCCCGCTCCCAATCCTGGTCGGCCACCTCGCTGAACTGCAATTGCGAGCCGTCGAGCCATGGCAAGGCGTGGGCCAGCGCCAAGGCCAGCGCCTCGCGCCCGGTCTGCGCCGGGAACAGGGCGCTCAGGACGCTGCTGTGCCAGGTGGGCAGCTCACCGACGCCGGGCTCGAAGATGGCCTGCTCGTCCGGGGTTTCCGCGTTGGCGTCGCGCAGGGTGAGCGACAGCGCGCCAGCCCCGGTCAGCGCCTCCTCGGCGCTGGCCTGTTGCCCGGGGTTGATGACCAGTGACAGTTCGAGGAACGGCATGGCGTCGCCCCGTCACTCGCCGGCGGGGAAGTTTTCCTTCTGCTCGGCGATGCGTTTTTCCAGGTAATGGTTGTTCTGCTGGCCATGCTGGAAACCGACATCGGCCATGATCCGCTGCTGCAGCGGGATATTGCACTTGATGCCCTCGATCACCGTCTCGGCCAGGGCCAGCTGCATGCGCGCGATGGCGGTGGGGCGGTCCGGCCCGTGCACGATGAGCTTGCCGATCATCGAGTCGTAGTTCGGCGGGATGCGGTAGCCGTCGTACAGGTGCGTATCCACGCGCACGCCGGGGCCGCCCGGGGCTTCGAAGCGCTTCACCACGCCGGGACTGGGCGCGAAGGTGTCCGGATCCTCGGCATTGATGCGGCACTCGATGGCGTGACCGGTGATCCTGATGTCGTCCTGGCGCAGCGAGAGCTTTTCGCCGGCGGCAATCAGCAACTGCTCGCGCACCAGGTCGGTGCCGGTGATCATCTCGGTGACCGGATGCTCGACCTGGATGCGCGTGTTCATCTCGATGAAGTAGAAGCGCCCATCCTGGTAGAGGAACTCGAAGGTGCCGGCGCTGCGGTAGCCGAGGCGCAGGCAGGCATCGACGCATACCTTGCCGATTTCCGCGCGCTGCTCGGCGCTGATCCCCGGTGCCGGCGCCTCCTCCACCACCTTTTGCTGGCGGCGCTGCATGGAGCAATCGCGCTCGGCCAGGTAGATCGCGTTGCCCTGGCCGTCGGCCAGGACCTGTATTTCCACGTGGCGCGGGTTTTCCAGGTACTTCTCCAGATAGACCTGATCGTTGCCGAACGCGGCCTTGGCTTCGGCCTTGGTCAGGGTGACCGCGTTGCCCAGGTGGGCCTCGGTGCGCACGACGCGCATGCCGCGGCCACCGCCTCCGCCGGAGGCCTTGATCAGCACCGGGTAGCCGATGTCGCGGGCGATGCGGGCGTTTTCCTCCGCGTCGTCGCCGAGCGGGCCGCCGGAACCCGGCACACAGGGCACCCCGGCCGCCTGCATGGTGCGTATGGCCTGCACCTTGTCGCCCATCATGCGGATGACCTCTGGGCTGGGGCCGATGAAGACGAAGCCGCTCTGCTCCACCTGCTCGGCGAAGTCGGCACGTTCGGCCAGGAAACCATAGCCGGGATGGATAGCGGTGGCGTCGGTGATTTCCGCGGCGGCAATGATGCGCGGGATGTTCAGGTAGCTCTCCGCCGCCGGACCCGGGCCGATGCAGATCGACTCGTCGGCCAGCCCCACGTGCTTGAGGTTGCGATCCACGGTGGAATGCACCGCGACCGTCTTGATGCCCAGGCTGTGGCAGGCACGCAGGATGCGCAGGGCGATTTCGCCGCGATTGGCGATGACGACTTTATCTAGCATGGGACTTCAACTCGGCTTGGTGACTCGATGTTGCGCTGGGCGCTAAGGAGAGGTGGAACCAGCCACGGCAGGTCCGCCGCGGCTGGTCGGGCGGCCCGCCAGGGCCTCAACCAATCACGAACATCGGTTCGTCGAATTCCACAGGTTGGCCGTTCTCGACCAGGATGGCCTTGATCGTGCCTGCGACCTCGGCATCGATCTGGTTGAACATCTTCATTGCCTCGATGACGCCCAGCGTGTCGCCAATCGAGACCTGTTGGCCGACGCTGGCAAACGCGGGGGCCCCCGGCGTGGCCGAGGCGTAGAAGGTGCCGACCATCGGCGCCTTGACCACGTGCCCTGCCGGCAGCGCATCGGCTGCCGGGGCGACAGCCACGGGTGCCGCCGCGGCGGCCACCGGCACGATCGCCGGTGGCGGCTCGACGTTGGCCGGCGCTGGTGCGCTTGGCGCCGCGCGGTTTTGCGGTACGCGGGACAGGCGCACCACCTCCTCGCCTTCCTTGATCTCGAGCTCGGCGAGGTTGGATTCCTCCAGCAGGTCGATCAGTTTCTTGATTTTGCGCAGATCCATGGGTTCAGCCTTTGGTCGGTTGCGCCGGTGCGGCAGGCGCGTGAAAGCGAAAAATGACCGGAGGCAGCCTCAGGCTGTCGCCGGTCGGGCCTGCAGACGGTGCATCGCAGCATCGAGTGCCAGGCGGTAGCTGTCGGCGCCAAAGCCGGCGATCACGCCGACCGCGATGGCGGCCAGGAAGGAATGGTGGCGGAAGGCCTCGCGCGCGTGCACGTTGGACAGGTGCACCTCGATGAACGGGATGCCCACGGCGGCCAGGGCGTCACGCAAGGCAATGCTGGTGTGCGTGAACGCGGCGGCATTGATCACGATGAAGGCGGTCCCATCGGCCCGGGCCCGCTGTATGCGGTCGACGAGCTCATGCTCGGCGTTGGACTGGATGCAGGTCACCTCGTGGCCTCCCGCCGCGCCCTGGGCGCACAGCCGCTGGTTGATCTCCTCCAGCGTATCGGCACCGTACACCGCGGGCTCGCGGGTCCCGAGCAGGTTCAAGTTGGGGCCGTGCAAAACCAGGATGTTTGCCACGCTCGCGTCCGCCGTTGGTTGGAAATCCAGGACCGCGGGAGTGTGCGCGCAGTTGACGGCGTTGTCCAGTTGACGCCCGTTCGCCGATGATGACTGCAGATTGCGGCATTTGCCGCGCGCACCCTTGGTTGCGGATCAGCGAGCCGCAGCAGCAGTCAAGGCTTTTTCCACCAAGGCCGAGGTGAGCACGGTCGACAGTTGCCGGCCCGGACCGCCGTCTGCCGGGAACACCACATACAACGGTACGCCCGGCGAATGGTATTGCGCCAGGAACTCGCCGATGGTCGGATCGACATTGGTCCAGTCACCTTGCATGTAGACCGTGCCGGTGCGCTCGAGGAGGTCATGGAAGGCCTGGGTATCCAGTACCGCGTGCTCGTTGACCTTGCAGGTGACGCACCAGTCGGCGGTGATGTCGACGAACACCGGCGTGTTGGTGTCGCGCAGGCTGGCAAGCTTTTCCGGGCTGAAGGTGACGCCGGTGGCCGCGGTCGCCGGACGGTTCTCAGGTGATGGAACGTGGGCCAGCAGATAGACCGGTGCCAGGGTGCAGACGCCCAGGGCCGCGACCAGGAGCTTGCTGGCAGCTCCGCGCGAGCGACTGCGCTCGAACCACCACAAGGTCATGGCCAGCAGCACCATGGCCACCAGCACCAGCCCGACGGCGTCGGCACCGCGTTGCTTGGCCAGCACCCAGACCAGCCATGCGGCAGTGAGGTACATGGGAAAAGCCAGTACCTGCTTCAGGGTTTCCATCCAACGCCCGGGCCGCGGCAACAGCCGGGCCAGGGCCGGCACCAGTCCAATGACCAGGAATGGCAGGGCCAAGCCGACTCCCAGGGCCAGGAACACCAGCAAGGCCGAGAACATTGGCGCGGCAAAGGCATAGGCCAGGGCCACGCCCATGAATGGCGCGGTGCAGGGGCTGGCCACCACCACGGCGAGCACGCCGGTAAAGAAGTCGCCGCTGGCGCCGGAGCGCGAGGCCAGTGCGCTGCCGGTGTTGCCGAGTCCCTGGCCGAATTGCACCACGCCGGACATGGACAGGCCGACCGCCAGCATGACCAGGGCCAGTACGCCGACCACCAGCGGCTGCTGCAACTGGGAGCCCCAGCCCAGGCTGTGTCCGGCCGCGCGCAAGGCCAGGATGGTCAAGCCGAGCGCGGCAAAGCTGCACAGCACCCCGGCGCTGTAGAGCCAGGCATGGCGGCGTGCACTACGTCCGTCGCGGCCGCTTTCCAGTACGCCCACGGCCTTGATCGACAGCACCGGCAGGACGCAGGGCATCAGGTTCAGGATCAGACCCCCGCCCAGGGCCAGCAGCAACGCGGAAAACAATCCGAAGCGTAAAGGTGTCCCAGTGCCTGGGCTTGCAGGCGGCAGCTCGATCGCAGCTTGAGCGTTGTCCTGGAGGGCTTCGCCAACCGGCGGTGGGGCCGGGGAGGTGCCGTTGCCACCAGTTGACGGAGTGCTGGTCTGGCTGAAGCCGGCTGGCTCGTGGCCGGCCGGAGCCTGCGCCACGCCGCTTGGCAGGGGCAGGTCGAGCTGCTCCGTATGTGGCGGGTAGCAGATCTTCGGATCCACCTCATGGCAACCCTGGTATTGGACCGCCAGCTTCAGTCGTGTGGTGCCGGGCACCACGCTGTAGCGCACGCTGCCGGCCACCTCGTGGTGGTAGATCTCCACGTCACCGAGGTAGGGGTCGTGTTCCTTGACGCCATCCGGCAGCTCCACCGCGCCGAGGGTCGTGCCCTCGCCCGCCGTGAGTTTGATGCGCCCGCGGTACATGTAGTAGTCGGGCGCGATTTCCCAATGCAGGCGCAGGATATTGGGTGTGCTGGCGTCGGCGCTGAGCTTGAACGCCTCGGTGACCGGCAGCAGGTTGTCGGCATCCTGGGCGGGCGCCGCTGGTGCGCCGAGTCCCAGCCCCAGTGTCAACAGGCACAGGGCGACGATTCGGTAGCGTGACAACCAGCGCATGACGGCTCCTGCGGCGACTTCCGCAATCTGTCCAACGCCTATTATGGCCCAGCGTCGCTGCCCTGCCTGGGAGTGTGGCGGTTTGCCATTGGAGCCAGGATCGTGGGGGTAGGTTCCGCGCTGGTCGGCGGCGAGCCCTTGAAACCCGTCGCCGACCACCCAATAACTCGGGCTGTCCCGGGACCGACGCGCTTGCATCGGGGCGTTGCATCGCTAGAATTGGCACTCATTACCCTGGAGTGCTAGCAAAGCGGCTGTCCGGGTAGAAAAAGGCTTGTTTCAACTCAATCGCAATCTGGAGTCACCCATGAGCAAACTGCGTCCGTTGCACGATCGCGTCATCGTCAAGCGCCTGGAAGAGGAGCGCGTCTCCGCCGGCGGCATCGTCATCCCCGACAGCGCCACCGAGAAGCCCACCCGCGGCAAGGTCATCGCTGCCGGCACCGGCCTGATCCAGAGCGACGGCAAGGTCCGTCCGATGTCGCTGAAGGCCGATGACATCGTGCTGTTCGGCAAGTATGCCGGCCAGGAAATCAAGATCGACGGCGAGGATCTGGTGTTCCTGAAGGAAGACGACATCGTGGCGGTGATCGAGGGCTGATGCGCGGAGCTGGGCTGGTGTAGCGCGAAAGGCAAAATCGCGCACCCAGTCGCCTGCGGCTCTTCCTCGCGGCACCTTGCGACATTTTTTTCATTCCTATTCAAAATTTTTCAAGGAAAAATTTTATGGCAGCCAAAGAAGTACGTTTCGGTGAGGACGCGCGTGCGCGCATCCTCAAGGGTGTGAACACGCTGGCCAACGCGGTCAAGGTCACGCTCGGTCCCAAGGGCCGCAATGTCGTGCTCGAGAAGAGCTTCGGCGCACCGACGATCACCAAGGACGGCGTGTCCGTCGCCAAGGAGATCGAGCTGGCCGACCGCTACGAGAACATGGGCGCGCAGATCGTCAAGGAGGCCGCTTCCAAGACCTCCGACAACGCCGGTGACGGCACCACCACGGCCACCGTGCTGGCCCAGTCGTTCATCCGCGAGGGCCTGAAGGCGGTTGCCGCCGGCATCAACCCGATGGACCTGAAGCGCGGCATCGACAAGGCCGTGACCACGGCCGTGGGCGAGCTGAAGAAGCTCTCCAAGCCGACCGCGGACGACAAGGCCATTGCCCAGGTCGGCACCATTTCGGCGAATGCCGACGCCGACATCGGCGACCTGATCGCCAAGGCCATGAAGAAGGTCGGCAAGGAAGGCGTGATCACGGTCGAAGAAGGTTCCGGCCTGGACAACGAGCTGGACGTGGTCGAGGGCATGCAGTTCGACCGCGGCTACCTCAGCCCGTACTTCATCAACAACCAGCAGAGCCAGCAGGTCGAGCTGGACGACCCATACATCCTCATCCACGACAAGAAGATCTCCAATGTGCGGGATCTGCTGCCGGTGCTGGAAGCTGTGGCCAAGGCCAGCAAGCCGCTGCTGATCGTCGCCGAGGAAGTCGAGGGCGAGGCCCTGGCCACCCTGGTGGTCAACACCATCCG
Source organism: Lysobacterales bacterium (assembly GCA_017305055.1). Taxonomy (GTDB): domain Bacteria; phylum Pseudomonadota; class Gammaproteobacteria; order Xanthomonadales; family Rhodanobacteraceae; genus Rhodanobacter. Next base: position 33,092 of record JAFKMZ010000014.1, on the reverse strand, counting down.
CGGCATCGTCAAGGTCGCGGCCGTGAAGGCGCCTGGCTTCGGTGACCGCCGCAAGGCGATCCTGGAAGACATTGCCAAGCTGACCAACGGCCAGGTGGTTTCCGAGGAAGTCGGCCTGTCGCTGGAGAAGGCCACGGTGGCCGATCTCGGCCGTGCCAAGCGCGTCATCATCACCAAGGAAAACACCACCATCATCGATGGTGCCGGCGATGCAGGCGAGATCCAGGCGCGCATCAAGCAGATCAAGGCGCAGATCGAGGAGACCTCCTCGGACTACGACCGCGAGAAGCTGCAGGAGCGCGTGGCCAAGCTGGCCGGCGGCGTGGCCGTCATCAAGGTCGGTGCCGCGACCGAAGTGGAAATGAAGGAAAAGAAGGCGCGCGTCGAGGACGCCCTGCACGCCACGCGTGCGGCGGTCGAGGAAGGCGTGGTCCCTGGCGGTGGCGTGGCCCTGATCCGCGCGCTGAAGGCACTGGAAGGCCTGACGGGCGAAAACCAGGACCAGAATCTCGGCATTGCCGTGACGCGTCGCGCGCTGGAATCCCCGCTGCGCGAGATCGTCTTCAACGCCGGCGAGGAGCCGTCGGTCATCGTCAACCGGGTCAAGGAAGGCAAGGGCAACTTCGGCTACAACGCCGCCACGGGCGAGTTTGGCGACATGGTCGAGATGGGCATCCTGGATCCAACCAAGGTGACCCGTTCGGCGCTGCAGTACGCCGCGTCGGTCGCCGGTCTGGCCATCCTCACCGAGGCGGTGGTGGCCGAAGTGCCGAAGAAGGACGAAGGCCACAACCATGGCGGCGCCCCGGGCGGCGGCGGCATGGGTGGCATGGGCGGCATGGATTTCTGATACGTCAGAAAAAACCCCGCTTCGGCGGGGTTTTTTCTTGCCGATGGTTGCCTACTCCACGATTTTCTGCAGGTTGTCCTGGAACTGGCCGCTGTCGCGGTCGCTGGTCAGGTTGTAGAGGTAGTAGCGTTTGCCCAGGCGTGCGCCGCCGTCACGCAGCAGGGGTTGCCACATGACGCCGGCGCTGCCGGTGTGCGAACCCGGCAGCATCAGGTCGAACGGTACCGAGATGTAGATGCCCTTGTCGAAACTGCCCTCGCCGTACTGCCTGGCCGAGACATTGGTGAACGTGGCATACGCGCCCATGCGTACGCCGTTGTGGAATCTGCGCGAAAGGTCGATGGTGGTGCCCCAGTCGCCGGCAAGGTAGCGGCCGGCGCTGAGCGCCAGCGTGACGTCCTCGTAACCCAGGTCGAAGTAGGCGGTAGCGTGGCCAGTCACCACGTGATACCTGCGGAACGCGAAGTCCTGGTCGAAGCCGCGCTGCTTGACCCAGTTCACGTCGGCGCCAATCGCCCAGCGTTCGTTCATCGGCCGGTACAGCACTTCGCCACCTACGCCGCCATACATGCTTTCCAGCATGCCGCCGTAGAGCAGGCCGTACAGGTCGGGGCCGAGGCGGCGGCTGGCGGTCAGCTGGAACACCGGCATGGTCAGCCGCGAGCTGGTCAGGTACTCGCGCACGTGGGTGCGCACGCGCGGCAGCCTGCTTGGCGCGTCGTACTTGAAGTGGTCATAGTTGTTCAGCAGGTTCGCGCTGACATTGCCGCTCCACCACAGGTTTGGCGTGAAGTGGAAGTCCGCGTCGTAGTTCGCGTAGATCTGGTACAGGATGAACGCATCCGGTCCGCCCAGCGACTGCGTGTAGCCAATCGATGGGCTGCCGTCGAATTTCTTCGGCGTGGCCTGGTACAGCACTTCCTCGCGCCGCGGCAATGGTGCTTCCTGCTCGACGCTGCGGCGGAACGCGGAAAGGTCGAGGTCGTAGTCGAGCAGTTCGTCGAAACGCTGCCGGTGCACGCTGGTGGCCACGATCGGCATGCCCGCGCGGGTGCTCACCACGGTGTACCAGTCGGTGCCGGGAGCGAGCTGGTTGTCCAGCACGCGTGCGGTGCGGCCCAGGCCCTTGGCCGGGTAGAAGTAGCGCTCCTGTTCGCCGCTGACCAGCAGCTCGCTGCCGCGCAGGCTGATCTTGCTGACCTTGATGCCGGCGTTGTCGCGCAGCTGCCTGCTCACCGCCGGCCAGTCGACCTGTTGCGGCGTCTGCGTGGGCGGCGTCGTTGCGCGTGGCGGCGGTGGGGGGTCGAGCAGCTTGGTCGGCCCGGTGCTGCGGGCCGGGTTCGTGTGCAGGGTGAAGCCGAACATCGCCACGCGACCGCGCTCCAATGCCACACTCAGGTCGACGTGGCGGCTGAACCGGTAGACCGCGCCGACGTTGATCGGCGTACGCTGCGGCTGGTTGTTGCGGCGGGGCTCGTGTTTGTAGTCGTTGCCCTCGTATTCCAGTTTCAGGATCAATGGCTGCCAGGGTGTCTGGTAGCTGATGCCGCCGAAGAACGCCGCCCTTCCACGGAAATAGCTGCGGTTGTTGAACTGGCCGCCCGGGTTGTCGCCGCGTCCCGGCCGGGTATCGAACCGGTTGCTGATGACAGCCAGCGGGTTGCGGATGTCGCCGCGGTTGCCCATGTAGCCCCAGGCCATGCCGATGCTCGTGTCGACCGGCCCGAAGCGCTTGCTGGCCACTGCGTACTCACTGGAGAACAGGCCGGTACCGCCGAGATCGCGGATGCCCACCGACAGTGCGGGCAAATAATGGCTTTCGCGCCACAGCCGCACCTTCGCATCGATCGACTTGTCCTTGAGGCTCTGGTTGCCGCTCAGCCCGGGTGGGCCATACAGGCGGTTGCCGATGTTGACGTAGCGGAAGCTGCCCTCCAGCCACGGCAGCGGCTGCAGGGTGAAGTTGTAGCGCGTATACGGCGAGGTGCGGCTGGCAGTGAACGCCACCTCGCCCGCGTCGGCCATGCGCGCGGTGGGCGTCTGCCACAGGCCGGCGCCGCCGAAGTCGCCCTGTGTGGGCGCGCCCTGTGCGTGCGCCGCGCACGTCGCCAGCCATCCGACCAGCGGCAGCAGGTAGGTACAGCGCCGGCGCGGGTGCGGCACGTTGGCAGGCGGAACACGGCGGCTCTGCATCTTGTGAAGGGAGGCCGGCGGCAGGATGCGGTCTTTGCGGCCAGCCATCACTTCACTCCTGGCCCGGGCAGCACCTGCGTGGCGAGGAACGCCGCAATGTCGCCGTTCAACGTCGCATCGACCCTGCTGGCCGCGTGCTCGCGCAGCGGCACGTAGATCAGCGCCCCTGGCGCCAACACCCGTGGTGCGCCGCGATTCCACAAGGCAATGTTCTGCACGAATACCCGGCCGTCCGGTTCGATCACATAGATCTGGTCGGGGTCGGCGGCTTTGCTGCCAGGACACGAGGCGAGGTAGAGCCGCGCGGCCTTCAGCGGCACCAGCGGCAGGGTGCAGGGTTGCCGCACGGCGCCGACCACGTGGATGGTGGTGGGGCGCAGCGGGTAATACAGCCGGTCCCCGGCGGCGAGCAGATGGTTGTGCGGCGCGTCCACCTCCACCACGCGCGGATCGAGCAGGGCGGGCGCCCGGCGGCCGGTGACCGGCAGCGAACGGATCCACTGGTGGAGTGCGCCGGTGGTTGCGGCCAGGTCATCGTGGCCGTCGACGCGCGCCTGGTGCTCCAGGCTGGCCAGGTCGAACAGCACGCCGGCCTTCAGCCGTTGCTGCTCGATGGCGAGCCCTGGCCGCAGCCAGGCGGCGCCGAGCATGTAGGCCTGTGGCAGCGGTTGTGCGGCCAGCGCGGCATCGCTGAGCCGGGCGCCGTCGTTCAACTCGAGGCTGCCGGCGTGCGCCACCGCGCCGTCGGCGTGTACCTGCACGGCGCCGGCGGCGAACGACCAGGCCAGCATCAGCGCCATGCAGAGGCTACGGTTCACGGCTGCCGTTCCCGGTACGGACGCAGTTGCACCAGTTGCAGGCTCAGTCCTGGTGCCACTTGCTGTTCACTCTTCCAGATGAAGCCATCGCCGGGATCCACCCAGTAGTGATTGGTGGCGCGGTAATGCAGGGCCGGCGCGCTGAGTTGCTCGTCCACGCGCAATACGTCGTGGTTGTTGCCGAGGATGCTGATCCGCTCGGGTCCGGCCGGGGTCAGCGTGGCGTCGATCGGCACGCCGTAGCGATAGCCTGGCGACCAGTCTTTGCCGAGCCGGTAGCTGACCGGTGCGGTGAGCGCCTGCAGGCCGCGTGCGAACGGATCGTCGGCCGGCAACTGCAGGCCATCGAGGTTCTGGCCGAGACCGGCGGTCTGCACCACGCGGCCGTGTTCGAGGAAAATCACCACGCCGTGCGCGCCGTACCATGCCTGGCGCTGCCCGTCCACGTTGCCCAGGATCAGCACGGCACTGCCGTCGGGGCTGGTCGCCTGCAACTGGTAATACGGCTTCGCCGCCACCTCGGCGGCGCTTGGTTGCACCGTGTGCCCGCGCTGCATGGCGAGCTTCACCGCGTCGACCGAGGAGCGTGTCAGATCGTTGCAGCCCTGCAGACCCAGCAACAACAGTGGCCAGGCGAGCAGCAGGTGGCGCCACACCGATCGTGACGCCGACGCGGTGGCGCGGGCGGTGTCCGGTGGTGGGTATGGTGGCAAGCCTTGGCTCCTCGTCCTCGACAGGTGGCAGCCGTTTCTCGCGGGACAGTGCCGCTTGCCGCGTTTGCCTGGCCCATCGTGATGGGTTGGAAGATGGCGGGCAGCGTCTGCCCTTGCGGCACCACGCAAGACGGGTCAGAAGTCCCGGTTCGCGTTGGCAGCGCTGTTGATCAGGCCGGAGAACGGCAACAGCTGGCTGAAGAAGCGGTTCCAGCGGGTGATACCGGCGGCGCCCACGAACACCACGTCACCCGGTTTCACCTTGAACTGGTCGGCCAATGCGAACGCGGCCGGCGACTTCGCGTCGAGCTGGAACACCTGTGCCGGCGCCTGCTCCAGATCCTTCACGCCGCGGATCACGTAGACGGCCTTGCCCTTCGCGCTGGTCTGGTCGAGCCCACCTGCCCGACCCAGCGCCTGGGACAGCGTGAGGTCGGAGGTCTTGAAGTTGATCGCCATCGGCTTGACCACCTCGCCCACCACGTAGGCTTCCTGGCGATCGTTGTACGGCAGGAACAGGCGGTCGCCCGGCTCAAGATAAATGTCCTTCGCCACGTGGCCGCCGTTGTTCAGCGCATCCAGGTCCAGGTGATAGTCGTGTCCATCCCGGGTCAGCACCAGGCCGGAGAGATTCGCCTGCCCGGTGTTGATGGTGGCCGTGCCCAGCGCCTGGGCCAGGGTCAGTGGCACCGCGGTGATCGGCAGCGGGTCGGTCTTCACGAAAGCGCCCTGCACGAGTACGCGCTGACTCTGGAAGCCGATCACGCTGACGTCGACCTGTGGCTTCTCGACATAGGCAGCCAGCTTTTCGCTGATCGCCTCGCGCAGTTCCTCGATCGTCATGCCGGCGACTTTCAGCGTCCCGACGTACGGATAGAACAATGTGCCGTCCGAGCGCACCAGGCGCCCATTGGCCAGCGTCTGCTGCTGGGGACCTGCCGGCGAGGTCAGCTCCGGGTGCTCCCACACCGTGATGTACAGCGTGTCGCCGGCACCGATCCGGTACGGTTTGGGTTGATACGCCAGCAGTGCCGCCGGTACCGCCGCAGCCAGCTCGCTGGCGCGGTCCATGGCCAGCAGCTTCGGGGTGATCGGGATCAACTCGATCTCGCTGTTGTCCGCCGCGTCGCCGCGGACCAGGTCGCCGGTGGACATGTGCTGTCCGGGCGCCCAAACGCAGCCGTGCAGCAGCGCGGCGAAGCCGACGATGGCGAGTGCGGAAAGAATCTTCACGGTCGCTTGAGCTCGGGCGTTACGGAGAAAATGACCGACACAAAAAAACGTGCCGAATGAATCCGGCACGTTGTTTTGTACGAGGCTACGGAATCAACGGGTACCGGTGGTGCCGGTGGTGCCAGTCGTACCAGTCGTACCAGTCGTACCAGTGGTGGTACCGGTAGTACCGGTGGCTGCGGCGATGACACCGGCCGCAGCGGCTCCGACGACGCCAACAGCATGCACCGTGCCGGCGGAAATCCCGCCGGTTGAGGCGATGCTGGCGGCAGCGGCGCCGGCGACAGCAGGTGTTGCCGGCAATGATGGTTTCTGTTGGGCGGTTGCGCCCGGTGTCTGGGCCACGGCAAGCCCCGAGGCCACCAGGCCAGCGGTCAGAAGTGCGGCGGGCGTCGTCTTCTTCATGTAGAGGTCCTTGTGACCGGGAATCTGGAAAGGGATGTCCCGAAAGTATCGTCGTGGGTGTGAACATACGGTGTATGGGGCCGGCCAAATGGCGAGTGCCCGCCCAAGCAGTGACGGTGGTCACACTGCTTGTGACCAAGCTGAAGGGAACATGTGTGCCGGTCGCAAGGTGCGATGGCCTTGGCTGGCATTCGGTTTATGATCCCAGGCGTCCCGAGTCCATGCATCGGTCATTTTTCATCGCGCGGGCGACGAAGCTGCGGTCAGGAAGGCGGAATCCCGGGACGGTTGCTTCTGCTGCTCCGGCAGGAATGGCGTGCCAATGATCGATCGGGTCGCCAAGCGGCTCGGGTTGCCCTTGTTCAGTACCTCGAGGAGTCATTCAGCGCAGTGTTCAAGCGGATCATGACTGTCTGCATCGGCAACATCTGCCGCAGTCCGACCGCCGAGTATCTGCTGCGGCAGCGTCTTGCATCGCGCGATATCGAGCTGTGCAGCGCCGGCCTCGGCGCGGTCGTCGACCATCCGATGGATGCGACTGCGCTGCAGGTACTTGCCGAGCATGGCGTCGACGGTGCTGCACATCGCGCGCGCCAGCTCACTGTCGCCATGTTGCGTGAGGCCGACCTGGTGCTGGGCATGGAAAAGCGCCACGTCGACGCCATGATCGGCATGGCGCCAGAAGCCAGCGGCAAGATTTTCATGCTCGACAAATGGCTGCAGGGGCGAGACATCCCCGACCCTTACCGGCAGCAGCGCGCGGCGTTCGATCATGTCCACCGCATGATCACGCAGGGCATAGACAGTTGGCTCCCCTATCTGTAACCGCACCCACCATGCAGAGGGATACCTACCCTGATGGCAGCTAAGCAAACCTCATCGCAGCGTGATGACGAAATCGACCTGGGTGTGCTGTTGGGAACACTGATCGACCACCGGTGGCTGATCGTCATCGTCACCGGTCTGTTCTCCATGTGCAGTGTGGCTTATGCGCTGCTGGCCACGCCGATCTATCGGGCCAACGCGGTCGTGCAGGTCGAACAAAAGGTGCCGGAGTTGCCAGGCCTCAGCGCGATCTCCCAGACCCTGGGTGCCTCCAGTTCCGAGGCCACCACCGAGATTGCGCTGCTCACCTCACGCACCGTGGTGGGCCACGCTGTCGACAACCTCGGCCTGCTGGTCAAGGTCACGCCGCGGCATTTTCCGCTGGTCGGCAACTTCGTCGCCCAGCGCTATACGCCGGCCCAGCCGGGTGCGGTGGCTCCGCCGAAATTTGGCCTGAGCGGCTACGACTGGGGTGGCTCGACCCTGGATATTTTCCAGCTGGATGTTCCTGCCAGCCTGCAGGACAAGACGTTGACCCTGGTCGCCGGCCGGCGCGGCGCCTATACCCTGCGCGATGACGACGGCAATGTCCTGGTTGATGGCCAGGTCGGCGAGTCGGCCAGTGGCCATGGCGTGACCATCCAGGTGAAGGCGCTGGCGGCGAATCCGGGTATGCGTTTTGATGTGGTTCGTCAACGCGACCTCGCCGTCATCAGCAGGCTGCAGCAGGACGTCAATGCCAGCGAGCAGGGCAAGGATTCCGGCATCATTGCCCTGACCTACGACAATGCCGATCCGGCGCTGGCTGCGAACGTGCTCGACCAGATCAGCGAAACCTATGTGCGCGAGAACGTGGAGCGCAATTCCGCCGAGGCCGCCAACAGCCTGAGATTCGTCAAGCAGCAACTGCCCAACGTGCGCCGCGATCTGGAAAAAGCCACCGCCGCGCTCAATGCGTTCCAGACCCAGGCGCACTCGGTCGACATCACGATGCAGACCAAGGGCCTGCTGGACCAGGAGGTCGCGGTCGAGACCTCCATCCAGCAGCTGCGCATGCAGCAGGCCGACATGGAGCGCAAGTTCACGCCCAGGCATCCGGCCTACAAGGCCCTGGTGCAGCAGATCGGCCAACTGGAAGCGCAGAAGGCCGCAATGGAGAAGCAGGTCGGCAAACTGCCGGACACCCAGCAGGAGCTGCTGCGCTTGACCCGTGACGTGCAGGTCAGCAACGAAACCTATACCGGGCTGCTCAACCAGGCACAGCAGCTCGATATCGCGCGCGCCGGTACGGTCGGCAATGTGCGCGTCATCGACAAGGCGGCGGTGGATACCACCCAGCCGGTGAAGCCGAGGAAGGCTGTCGTCGTGCTGGGCGGCACCTTCCTTGGTGGCTTCCTCGCCGTGGCGTTCATCTTCCTGCGCCAGTTGCTCAACCGTGGCGTCGAGGATCCCACTGTCATCGAACAGCTCGGCCTGCCCGTATACGCCTCGATTCCGCTGAGCGGGCATGAGGTCGCCATCTCGACAAAGGAGGCACGCCATCGCGCCGCCGACGGCAGGCAGTACCTGCTGGCGGCGAGCGCGCCAGCCGATCCCGCCATCGAGGCGCTGCGCAGTCTGCGCACCAGCCTGCACTTTGCCCGCCTGGAGGCGAAGAACAATTTACTGATGATCTCCGGCTCCAGCCCCACGGCCGGCAAGACCTTCGTCTCGTCCAACCTGGCCGCCGTGATCGCCCAGGCCGGCCAGAAGGTGCTGCTGATCGACGCGGACATGCGCAAGGGGGGACAGCACAGGGTGATGGGCGGCAAGGCCGACAACGGCCTGTCCGAGCTCATTGCCGGTCAGCTCGACATCTCCGCCGCCGTTCGTTGTGTCGACGGCGTCGAGGGCTTGCACTTCATTGCCCGCGGCAAGGTTCCGCCGAACCCGTCCGAGCTGCTGATGCATACGAATTTCACGGCCCTGCTGGACAAGCTGATGTCGTCGTATGACCTGGTCATCATCGACACCCCGCCGATCCTGGCGGTGACCGACGCCGCCGTGATCGGCCACTATGCCGGTACCAGCCTGCTGGTCGTTCGCTTTGGCCTGAACCAGGCGCGCGAGATCGCGCTCGCCAAGCAGCGCTTCGAGCAGAACGGCGTGACGATCAAGGGAGCCGTCTTCAATGCCGTGGAGCGGCGCAGTGCCGGCTACTACTCGTACGGCTACTACGAATACAAGACCGCCGAATAACCCCCTGCCTCGCGCCTGCCCCGCGGTGCAGGAATGAGCGGCTTTGTCTCTGCGCCCGGCTACGACAAACGGCGACGATGCTTCCTTCCTCGCGGCGCGTCCTGGCAAAACGCCAAATCCCTCACGGATTCAGCCCTGCGACACATGCTGAGGTGCCGATAATCAGCGCAGGTTCAACAGCCTCCGGCGACCCTTCGGGAGGTCGCCTGACCCGCGGCACCTTCTCTGGACCCCTCTGGCCATGTCGTCAGGCGGAGGTACGCCGCTCCAGCTGGGCCTGGGTCGGTGGCCACGGTATCGGTGCCGATCCCCGCTGTCTGCTCCAGAGGGTGCGGGTCGTCGAAAGTCATCGAACACGCTCAGGAATGCAGCATGACAATCAAGGTCACGATTTTCGGTACCGGCTATGTCGGTCTGGTCACCGGCGCCTGCCTGGCCGAGATGGGCAACCACGTGCTCTGCGTCGACATCGATGTGGGCAAGGTCGAGCGGCTGAAGCGGGGCGAGATGCCCATTTTCGAACCGGGCCTGGAGCCGATCGTGCGGCGCAACCATGCCGGCGGACGGCTGGATTTCACCAGCGAGGCGGCGCCAGCGATTGCGCATGGCGAGTTGATCTTCATCGCCGTCGGCACGCCGCCGGACGAGGACGGAAGCGCAGACCTGAAATACGTGCTGGCGGTGGCGAAGACCATTGGCCGGCATCTGGATCGTTACGCCGTGGTGGTGGACAAGTCGACGGTGCCGGTGGGCACTGCCGATCGCGTGCGCGAGGCACTTGCGGCCGAGCTGGCGGCGCGCCGGGCCGCGGTCGAATTCGACGTGGTGTCCAACCCGGAGTTCCTGAAGGAAGGCGCGGCGGTGGAGGACTGCCTGCGGCCGGACCGCATCGTCGTCGGCTCTTCCAGCGCGCGCGCCGTGGCCTTGCTGCGCGAGCTGTATGCGCCGTTCAACCGCAATCATGAGCGGCTGGTGGTGATGGACGAACGCTCGGCCGAGCTGACCAAATACGCTGCCAACGCGATGCTGGCGACCAAGATCAGCTTCATGAACGAGATCGCGAACATCGCCGAGCGGGTTGGCGCCGACGTGGAGCTGGTGCGCCGGGGCATTGGCGCGGACCCTCGGATCGGCTACCACTTCATCTATCCCGGTGCCGGCTACGGTGGGTCTTGCTTCCCCAAGGACGTGCAGGCGCTGGAGCGCACGGCGCACGGCCACGGCTACGAGGCGCGGCTGCTGGGTGCGGTTGAGGCGGTCAACCGGCAGCAGAAGGACAAGTTGTTCGAGCTGATCTCGCGGCATTTCAACGGCCGCCTGGCCGGCAGGACGGTTGCGCTGTGGGGACTGGCATTCAAGCCGAATACCGACGACATGCGCGAGGCGCCCAGTCGCCGATTGATGGAGGCGTTGTGGCAATCGGGCGCCCGGGTGCGTGCATTCGACCCGGAGGCGCGCGGGGAAGCGCGACGCATCTATGGCGAGCGCGATGACCTGGTGTTGTGCGCACAGGCCGACGAGGCGCTGCAGGGTGCCGACGTGCTGGCGGTGGTCACCGAGTGGAAGGCGTTCCGCAGCCCGGATTTCTCCGCCATCCACGCCGCGCTGGCGGAGCCGGCGGTCTTCGATGGGCGCAATCTGTACGATCCAGCGGTGGTGGAAGAAGCGGGCCTGGCCTATTACGGCATCGGGCGGGGACGTACGTTGCGGCCGCCCGCGGGCAGTGTCTTGCGGCCGGCCGTGATGTCCGTGGCACGTCCGGCCTGAGGCGGCCGCTCATGCCTTCGCCGCAGGCCCTGCCGGTCGACAGTGCGTCGGCGCGCATCGTGACGATGGGCTGGCACAGCGCGCTGACCGCCATCTCCCTGCTGGGGCTGGCCACCGCGGCGGGAGCCGGCATGGCTTTTGCCACCCAGACCTTGCTGGCGCGCGAACTTGGCCCGGCCGACTATGGTCTCTTCGCCTCGTCGCTGGCGACGGTCACGATGGTTGCGCCGCTGGCTGGCTTCGGCCTGTCGCAGTTCTGGCTGAAGGCTTACGGCGCCGAAGGCTGGCGGGCAGACCGCTGGCTCCCGTCCTCTTTGCGATTCATTGCCTGCACGAGCGTACTCACCATCGCGGCAATCGTTCTTTGGGCCTTCATCGGTGCGCCGGCGGATGCCACGCGACCGACGCTGCTGATCCTGCTTCCCGTGGTGCTGAGTGTATTGGCCGTCGACCTGGTCGGCAGCAAGCTGCGTCTGGAGGAGCGCTACGGCGCCCTGGCGCTGTGGCAGCTCTCGATCCCCGGCAGTCGCCTCGGTGTTGCCGTGCTGCTGTTGCTCGTGCCAGGGTTGACCGGTCGCTTTGCGGCCATGGGTTATGGGGTGATCGCCCTGGCTGTCACGCTGCTCGCCCTGCCTCAGGTAAGGCGGATGCTGCGCGGCGATTTGGCCTTGCACGGACACGGGCCGCGTCCAGGCCGCGGCATCGAAGCCACGCCGCCGACGGCGACGGCATTGTGGTCGCAGGCCTGGGCCTATGGCCTAGCCGCCGTTCTCTATCCCATCTTCTACCAGGTCAGCACGGTGCTGCTGAAATATCTCGACGGCAATGCGCAGGCCGGGCGCTTCGGCATTGCGCTGGCGGTGATGACCGCGATTTACCTGATCCCAGCCACGGTCTATCAAAAGTTTCTGCTTTCCAAGCTGCATCGCTGGGCCGCCCACGACCGCGCCAGGTTCTGGCTGGTCTATCGCCAGGGAAACATTGCCATGCTGCTGGCCGGCCTCGTGGTGAGCGGAGCCATGGTGGCATTGGTGCCGTGGCTGGTGCCCCTGGTATTTGGCGAAAAGTACCATGCGGTGGTGCAGATCCTGCTCGTGCTCGCGATCTGTCCGCCGATCCGCTTCCTGTCCACCGCAGTCGGGTCGGCATTGCTCACCGAGCGTCACATGCGTTACCGCGTCTATGCGATGGCGCTGGCGACCGTGGTCACCGTGTTGTGCAACGTCCTTCTGATCCCTGGCCACCATGAGCTGGGTGCGGCGGCAGCGACCGTACTCGGCGAGGCCATGCTGCTGGGTTCGATGTACTGGGGCGTGCGACGATTCCATCGTCCGTCGCTGGAGGCCGCATGAAGGCGCCGCGTCGCCTGCAGGCCTGCTTCACCGGCTACTACGGCATGAACAATTTCGGTGACGACTTGTTCGGCCTGATCTGCAGCCGCGCAGCCAGCCAATACTGGGATGCCGACGCACGTTTGGCGGGCCCCGCCATTCCTGGCGTCGATGCGCGCTACACCATGCCGGGCTGGTATCCGACCAGCCTGTATGGTTCCAGGGGCAAGGCAGGGCAGGCCAGCCGGCTCCTCAGCTTCGTCCACGCCCTGTATCGGGCCGATGTACTGGTGCTTGGCGGTGGGTCGATCGTCAATTCGCGCGAATCATTCCGTCGTCCGCTCATGCTGGAAGTGCGGCGTCGCCGCGGCGTGGACCTGGCGGCTGTCGGCATTTCCATCGGACCGTTTGCCGATACTGTCGCGCAGACGTCGGCCGCAGGATTTCTCAGGCACTTTGCCTATGTCTCGGTCCGCGATCGGCGCTCTTACGAACTCGCCCTCGCGATGGGACTGGGCGACCGGGTCCGGTACGGCCGCGACCTCGCCGGGCTGTTGCCACTGCTGGCCGAATCCGGCTTCGGGATCCGCCGCATGCGCGATGCCGCCGCACCGGTGCGCATCGGTGTGGCGCCGTGCAACTACCGGGCCGACACCGACTACCACGCCCCTGATCCGGATACCCTGGTGCCGACCCTGTGCGCCGCCTTGCGCCGAGTTGCTGTCGGGCGGTCCATCGAGGTGGCCGTCTACAGCCTCAACGAGCATGACCTGCACGGTGACCGCGCTCTCAGTCGGCAACTGCAGCAATGCCTTGACCATGCCGGCATTGCGTGTCGCCTGATGGGCTATGCCGGCCAAGGCCCGCTGATGATGGCCGGGAGCATCGGTACCTGTGACGCATTCGTCAGTGCACGCCTGCATGGCGCGATCACGGCCTACATGGGGAAGGTGCCTTTCACCATCATCGACTATCACCCCAAGTGTGGCGATTTTGCCGACGATATCGGCTTGGCGGACGTGCGGCGGTTGGTGCGTGGCCGCGACGACGTCGACTCGACAGTCGCCGCCATCGAGGCGATGCTCGATGGCACGGGCGCGCCCTTGCTGTCTCCCGGCGACTACGCGGCGCAGGCTGCCGGCATCTTCCGTCATGCGCCGTGGTGGAAGCCTTGCGGGGCTGCCGCATGAGTGCCGAACCGCGACGCCAGTCTGCCGTTGTCCCGACTGCCCCGGTCAGTGTCGTGGTGCCGTGCTTTTGCTGCATGGGCACCATCCGGCGGGCCATAGCGTCAGTCGCGGCGCAGACGCTGTTGCCCGCCGAGGTGATTCTCGTGGAGGACTGCAGCGGCGACGGAACACTGGCGACTCTTCGCGACACCGCGGCAGGATATCCGGCAGGCTGGATCACCGTGGTTGCACAGCCGGCGAATGCAGGGCCGTCGAGCGCCCGCAACCGCGGCTGGGATCTGGCCACGCAGGAGTATGTCGCCTTCCTCGACGCCGACGACAGTTGGCATCCGCGCAAGATCGAGCTGCAGATGGACGTGCTGCGCACCGATCCGGAGCTGATGCTGCTGGCGCATCCAATGGACGTCCGTACGCCGGATGCGCCGCTTCGGGAGTTGCTGCCGCCAATCTGCGCCAAGATCGTTCCGAGGCGGGTCCTGCTGTCCAGCAATCCCTTCCCGACCTCGTCGGTGGTCTTGCGCCGTGCGTTGCCGCTGCGTTTCGACGAGGCGCGCTGGAGGGCGGAGGACTATCTGCTGTGGGCGCAGATCGTCTATTCCGGCCGTCGCGCCGGCATCCTCAATCAGGTGCTGGCATCCTGGCACAAGCATCCTTACGGCGCCGGAGGACTCACGGCCGATCTCGATGCCATGAACCGGGCAGGTGTGGATGCCCGCCGTGCGCTGCACGCGCAGGGGCTCATCAGCTTGCCCGAGCTCTGCTTTGCACATGTCATTGGCGCGTTGCGGCACCTTCGACGCCATTGGCTCACGCGGGCACGACGCTCCGCCGACAAGGCGATCGCGCGGTCGCCGGGTGGCCGTTAGCGCATGAACAACGTGTCCATCACCCACGATCCCGATTCCGCCGCCGCGACAGCACGCGTGATGCTCTCGGCCATGGTCATCGCCGCAGCCGCGGCATTTGCTTGCGTGGTGGTCGGCACGCGTGGGATCGATGTCGGTACCGATACGCGCACCTACGCCGAGTTCTTTCTTTCGCTCGGCCACGGGCCGGTGACGACGCGATTGGAGCCGGGGTTCGTCCTGATGACGCGGCTATTGCGCTACCTGGGGCTCGGCGTGGCCGGCTACCAGGCTGCGCTTTTCGCGTTTCTGCTCTTCACCGTCGTGCTCTCGAGCAGGAAGTATTTCGACTATCTGGGGGAGCCGCGCCGATACCTCGGCTACCTGATGGCTTGCCTGGCACTGCTGTATCTGTCGCCGATGTTCGTCAACGCCTCGATCAACACCGTGCGGCAGGGCATGGCCTCGCTGTTGGTGTTTACGGCGCTGCTCTGCTTCCGCCAGCGCCAATGGTGGCAGTTCCTGTTGTATGGGGCGCTGGCCAGCAGCCTCCACTATTCGTCCCTGCTTTATCTCGTGTTCGCACCGGCACTTCTGCTGCGCCAGCGCGTTCTGCGCATCCTTGCGGGCGTGGCCTTTGTCGTGTACTGCTCTGGCCTGTCGGAGCTGTTGGTCCGCGTGACCGTGCCGGTGGTCTACAACATCGTCATGGACTACGTTCCCAATGCGACGTTCCGCGCGGGTACGCGGCTGGATTTCGCGGCTTTCTCCATCTTCTGGTACGCGCTCCCCTACCTCGGCGCGAAACTGGTTCCAGCCCGGATGGCGGAGAAAATCCAGGAGAGCACCGCGGTCTATCTCGTGCTCCTGTTGCCGTTCTTCGCGATCGGCTGGGGCAACTTTTCCAACCGCTACCTGCTGCCGGCGTGGCTGTCTGCCTCGCTGGTCGTTGCGGCGCTGGTGTTCCACAGCCGCGTTGCCTTTCTCCGCAGCCCACTGTTTCTCGGCGCGCTCCTGATTGCCGCGTGCGGTGTCTATGCCTACTACGTGAACCATATGGTCATCATCTGACCTTCAGGGATTTCCAGTGAATGCTTCGTATCGCAACGACGGCAAGCGGATTCTGCAGGTGGCGCAGTCACCCTATGCCGCAGAGGTGGATCTCGCGGGGCTGGACCACCATCCCCGTTCCGCTGCCGTCCTGGATCCCGTTTCGGTAGCCGATGTACTGCGCAACGCCTTCGTGTACCCGCCGCACTCGATCTACCGGGACGTCAAGCTGTCCACTTATGGCTTCGATCCCGGCCAGGACATGTCCGGTGCACCGGACTTCAGGTTCGAGTACGGCGGCATGCCGCCGGCGGAAACCGCCGATGACCCAGGCTGCGACTATGTGGATGCCTACCACCGGCGGCTATGCGATGCGGTGGATCGGGTCAGCGTGTCGATGCGCCGTCCCTGGATGCTGCAAAGTGGCGGCAAGGATTCCACTTCGCTGGCCATTGCCATGGCGGAGCGTCGACCCGAGACATGCTGCATCACCTATCTGGGCGGCCGGGAGGAGAATGAAGTGGATTCCGCGCGCGCCATCGCGCGTCAGCTGGGGTTGCGCCACGAGGTCCTGGAGTGCGATCCAGGACGGGCCTATGACCGCTACCTGGCGCTGGTCGACCAGATGCCGCTTCTGACCGCCGATTTTGCCCTCCTCTCCTATGCCGATCTGATGGCCGAGATCGTTGCCGAGGGAGGGGACGGCATCGTCGACGGCCTTGGGTCGGACGTCTATTTCGGTGCGCCGGTGGCGCGCCGGCAGCGTCTGTTGATGTTGCTGGCGCGCCACTTGCGGCTGCCGAGGCTGCTGTTCACCGCGCCCCTGACCGGAAGCAGTTTCAAACTCTGCTTTGCGCTGGGCACGCTGCAGATGGACGCGTTCGAGCGCTTTTTCCCCGGCTCGCGCTTCAGCGACGCAGAGGTGGACGAGTTGCTTGGCCGGGCCATTGCCGCGCAGTCCCGGGCGCGGCTGGAGCTGTTTCGCGCCGAGATCGGGCGGATGCCGACGGTGCATGCGCGGCGCGTATTGTCGATAGTCATATCCGAATCCGCAGAAGCCTTCGCGAAGGGGCTGTATACGGCTCACGCCGCCGGTTTGCGCATGGCCTATCCGTTCTGCGACAAGACATTGCGCGATTGGGTCGCTGGTGGCATTCCGGCGTCGCTGCGCGTGGACCGCCGTACCGGCGCCAACAAGGTGCTGGTGCGCCAGCACATTGCGCGCCATTTCGGTGCGTTGCCGTATGTGGCCGGCAAGGGCAGCTTCCGCTTCGATCTCTGTGGCTTGGCCGCAGCCCGCTACGAGCAGGTCCACGCATTCGCGCAGCAGACCCGTGCCGTGGTACCCGGCGCGGTGGCGTGGCTCGAGCGCCACCGCAAGTGGTTGGACAACAAATACCACGCATCGAGGTTCTATCTGCTGGCCGTCACGCTGCCCTGGCTGCACAGCCGCATGGTCGGCCAGGCGGCATCTCCTCGAAGGAGGCAGGCATGAAGGGCGCAGCATGCAATCTCCTGCTGCCACGTCGCCGTTTCCTGCGCCAGACCGCGCTGCTGGGGCTGCCGCTATGGTTCTCTGGTGGCGTCGTGCCGGTGCTGAGGGCTTTTGCGTCGCCGGCCGATCCGGTGGCAGGCGTTGTCATCAATGTGAGGACGAAGGGTGCGGCCGGTGACGGCCATCGGGACGACACGGCGCCGATCCAGGCATCGATCGACGCCCTGCCGCTGGAGGGCGGCACTGTCCTCGTGCCGGGTGGGACCTACCTTATCGATACCGATCGTCCCCTGCGGTTGCGCGAGGGCATGCATCTCGAGCTTGCATCCGATGCCGTGCTGGCGGCGAAGCCCAGCACCAGGAATCGCTTCTATGTGCTGCTGTTGGACGGGGTGAGCGACGTCGAGATATCCGGTGGCCGTATCCGCGGCGAGCGCAATCGGCACCAGGGCACTACGGGCGAGTGGGGCTACGGCATCTTCGTCCGTGGCGCCGACCGGGTGCACATCCACGACATCAAGGTGTCCGAATGCTGGGGCGACGGCATCTGCATTGGCGGCGTGTCCGGGAAGGGTATTGAAACCAGGTACTCAACCGGCGTGACCTTGGCGAGGGTCGCGTGCACGGGCAATCGGCGCCAAGGCCTCACCATCGGTCCGGCCCGGCACGTGAGCGTCGTCGACTCGGAATTCAGCGATACGGCTGGCACTCGGCCGGCGTGCGGCATCGACATCGAGCCGGACAGGCCCGATACGGCGCAGGACATTCAGATCAGGAACTGCGTCATGCGGGGCAACCAGGGCAGCGGCATACAGATTTACCGGAACGTGTCACAGGTGACCTTGCAGGATTGCACGATCCGGGGAAACGCCGGTTACGGCGTGCTGGTGGCCGGTGCCCGGCAAGCGCTGCTCACGCAGAACACGATTTCGGACAATGGCCTGACCGGAGCGATGTTGCGCGGCGGTGCGGACGATTGCCAGGTCCAGGGCAATGCCTTCGCCAACAACGCGACCAGGACGCTCAAGCGCCTGCTCGACGGCGCACGGCAGGCTTCACTCAAGGGCGTGGGAGGCAATACGCGCGATGTGCAGGTGATGGCGGATACCCAATCCATCACGGTATCCGGCAACACGTTCTCTGGGTGATGCGATGAAATTTGCCTTCTATGCGAATACCGACTGGTATCTGTACAACTTCCGGCTCCCACTGGCACAACAGCTGCAGCGCGACGGCCACGAAGTGGTGATGATCTCCCCTTCCGGCGCCTTTGGCCCGCGCTTCGGCAAGCACGGCTTTCGCTGGATCACCTTGCCCATGGACCGGGCCAGCCTCAACCCGCTGCGCGAGATGGTCGCGCTGCGGGCCCTTGCCCGCGTGCTCAGACAGGAACGCCCCGACCTGCTGCACAACTTCACGGTGAAGTGCGCCGTCTATGGCGCGCTCGCGGCACGCCTTGCCAAGGTACCCGCCGTCGTCAACGCCGTGGCGGGCATGGGCTATGTGTTCACTGCCGGCAACCTGAAGGCGCGCCTGCTGCGGCCGCCGGTGAAGCTGTTGATGCGGGTCGCGTTCGGCGGCAGCCGTTCGTTGCTGATCCTGCAGAACCCGGACGACGTGGATATTTTCGTCGCCACCGGCATGGTGTCGCGCGGACGCGTGCGCCTGATCCGCAGCTCGGGTGTCGATACGTCCCGGTTCCGGCCCGTCGAACGCGCCGCCGGTCGGCCACTCCGCGTTTTGCTGGCGGCGCGGCTTCTCTGGGAGAAGGGCATCCAGGAGTACGTTGATGCGGCAAACCTGCTGCGCGGACGGGGACGGCAGGTCGAGATGCTGCTTGCCGGCACGCCCGATCCGGGCAATCCGCGTTCAGTCAGGCAGGACCAGGTGCAGGACTGGGCCGACGAGGGCACGATCCGCTGGCTCGGGCACGTCGACGACATGCCTGCGCTGTTCAATTCAGTCGATGTGATGGCGCTGCCAAGCTATTACCGCGAGGGCGTGCCCAGGAGCCTGGTCGAAGGGGCCGCGTCGGGCCTCGCCTTGATCACGACCGATCGCCCCGGCTGCCGCGAAGTGGTGACGCGACATGGCGTCGATGGCCTGATCGTGAAGCCGAAGGACGCGGCGGCGCTGGCTGCATCGATTGCACGCCTGGACGACGACCGGGATCTGTTGCGCCGGCTCGGTGCCAACGCCCGCGGCAAGGCGATCAGCGAATTCGACGAGCGGCAGGTCATCCGGCGAACCGTCGAGGTCTATGACGAACTGCTGCCGTCACGAGCCAGCCGCCGGTCGTTCGATGGGCGCACACCCGGGAGCCGCCAGGGATGAGCATCAGGAGGATCCTCAAGCGCGCCTACGTCAAAGGCTACGCTGCCCGCCTGTCGCTCATCAGGGGGCTGGAACTCGGCGACGACGTGTACTTCAAGGGCATGCCGTCGATAGGGATCGCGCGCGGCGCCCGCATTCGTATTGGTCGGGGCGTGATGATCAACTCTTCCAATGCGGGCTATCACGTCAACATGCACAGTCCGGTCAAGCTGCTGGCCGATCGGCCGGGAGCAAGCATCGGGATCGGCGAGGAAACCCGCATCCATGGAAGCTGCATCCATGCCTACAACGCCATCAGCATAGGCAAACGCTGCCTGATTGCGGCGAATTGCCAGATCATCGATTGCAATGGGCATGAACTGTCCTTCGATGACGTGGATGCGCGCATTCACACGAGCAGCGAAGGAAAGCCCGTGGTCATCGAGGACGCCGTATGGATCGGCGCCAATTCAATCGTGCTGCCTGGCGTACGCATCGGGCGGGGCAGTGTGGTCGGTGCTGGCAGCGTCGTGGTGAAAGACGTGCCGCCAATGGTCGTCGTGGCCGGCAACCCGGCGATAGTCATCAAACGGGCGGTGCCCGGCGTGGAGGATCGCTGGCCACTCTGAGCAAATCGCCGCGGGTATCGCCGATCCCCGGATGGGAGTCGCAACGCCCGCGATGCAGCGAACGCCTGGAGGGCCGGCCAATGCGACCGACCCGGTCAACATCATGTGCAGCTGATCCGGCAGATGGATCAAGGGCGCCGGGAGTCGCGCCGATTGGGCAGTGCAGTCCTGGTGGACGTATCGAAGTGTGGTCGGTCAGATGGCGTGATTGTCATTCGCGGCAACCGGCCCGGTGCGGTGCACGCCCAGCCTGGCCTGCTGGCTCATCCATATCCGCATGACCGTCATCGTATAGGTCATGGAGAGTATGCAGAATGCCGCGAGGTTGCTGCCCGAACCCAGTCCCAGCGAACTGGTCACGTGACCGAACAGGGCGATCGAGGCGGCCAATGCGATCAGCGCCACCAGGCTCGCGCGCGGGCTCAGACCCATGCCCAACAGGATGTGGTGGATGTGGCCGCGGTCCGGCTTGAAGGGTGATCTGCCCAGGCGCATGCGGCGGTACATGACGGCGAGCGTGTCGAGGACAGGCAGGGCCACGCACCACAGCACATCGACCGGGGACAGGTGCGTGCCGGGTTGCTGGCTGAGGCGGATCAGCGACCAGGCCAGCAGGTATCCGAGCAGCATGCTGCCGGCGTCGCCCATGAAGATCTTGCGACCCGTGAGGCCGAGGTTGGCGGCGAGGTAGGGGATGGCGGCAGTGGCGAGCAGGGTCATCAGCGCCACGGTTCCCTGCAGCGTGGTTGGCCCGGCAAACAGCGTGATGGCGGCAATGCTGACCAGGGCCAGGCCACCGGCCAGGCCATCGATGCCATCCATCATATTGAAGGCGTTGAGCAGGCCGATCACGGCGATCACGGTGAGCGGAATACCCACCCAACCCAGCTCCAGTCGGTACCCGAAGATGTGCCCGAGAGTATGGATGTAGACGCCGGTGCTGCCGACGACGGTGAGGATCAGGGTGGTCTGGACCAGCAGCCGCGTCCGTACGCTGAGGTCGAAGCGGTCGTCCGCTGCACCGAGCAGGACCAATATCCCCGCGGTGGCCAGCAGGGTGTTCTCAAAGGTGTGGAACCGGCCATAGACAAGGGCGCCGGCGAGTATGCCGCTGTACATGGCCAGACCGCCGATCAGCGGTACACTGCCCACGTGGTGCTTGCGTTCGTTGGGATGATCCACGAGGCCGAGTGGAGCCGCGAATCGCTGCAGTACGGTGATGGCCACGATGGACGTGAGCGCGGTCACCACGCAAGCGAGAATCATCCGGGTGTCCTGCATCAGTCGAGAGCCTCGAGTATCCCTGTGGGCTATTTTTGGAAAAAGCGATATCTGCGGTAAAACATCCGGGTCCGCAAAACACCAAACGGACGAGACGGCCAGGCGGCAACGTGCTTGTGATTTGCGCGCGCATCACGCCCCGTGTCACGGCTCGAATTTGTCTGGTTGTTGCAGGCAACGGGCCGATACCTGCCGGATGACGATCAAGCCCTCCTTGAGGTATGCGGATGATGGGAGGTCGACACGACCTTCAGGACTTCGAACGTACCACGCGTGGACGGCCAAACATTTGACACGGGCTCACCGTGTTCAGCCTGTGGTGGCAAAGGTGAATATGGCGTTACCGACGCAGTGTGATGAACGTCACAATGCTCCATGTGCCTTCGTCGGCAGCCGCAGATTGATGGTCTCGATGGACCGCCATGGCGGCGACTTGCGGGGGCCTGCGCTATGGTGGCGGGGAGCAGGTGGGCAACGCCAGGCCCGCTGCCGCGCCACTGAATTCCTTTCGACCCTCCGCAGAAGGCCGCAGCCATGAGCGCCAGCAGCGATCAGGCAAGCAATCGATGGCCAGCACGGCATTGGCGTCATCTGCGCCGACATCCGCGTTTCACCGCGTGTGCCCTGCTCTTCATCGTGCTGGCCGTCGTGCTGTGGGCGCTCGGGACGAAGCCGGATCGCAGCGTGCTGCTGGCCTTCGACCTTGCCGCGGCGGTGTTCCTTGGCGCTACCGTCACCATGTTCTCGCGCGCCGATGCCCAATCCATCCGCCGGCGCGCACGCCGGGAAGACGAGGGTTACTGGGGCTTCCTGCTCAGCAGCGCGGCGCTGGCGGTGGTCGCGCTGCTGGCGCTGGCGGTGGAGCTGCACAGCACCAGGCAGGCCGGCGGGCTGCAGATTGCGCTGGCGGTGTGCAGCCTGATTCTGGCGTGGTTGTTCATGAACACGATGTTTGCGCTGCACTACGCGCACGAGTTCTATGGCGACGACGGCACCAGGGACGCGGGGCTGGATTTTCCGGGCAATGCCGATCCGGACTACTGGGATTTCGTGTACTTCGCCTTCGTGATCGGCATGACCTTCCAGGTGTCCGACGTGCAGATCAATGCCCGCGGCATCCGGCGCGTCGCTCTGGTGCAAAGTGTCCTGGCGTTCTTCTTCAACGTCATTGTCATCGCGCTCAGCGTCAACATCGTGGCCAGCCAGGCTTGAACTCCGCTGGACACGGCACCTGGCGTTTCAGTCGCGCCGTTCTCGTCACATGAACGTCCCGTCGGCGGGGGCGCAGCCCTTGTGTGCCGGGTCAGGCCCCTGAGTCGCAGGCGCCCTGCCTTGATGCCGTCTTGATGCGCGGCGGGGCAAACACTGCACCCCTTTGATGGCCGCACGCCTACGCTGTGCCGCGCCAAATGAAGGACGGAGTGGGCGATGGACATCATCTACATCCTGCTGATGCTCGGCTTCGGCTGGGCCATGCTCGGCTTGATTCGGGCCTGCTGGTGGCTGGGGCAGCGTCATGAGCGGTGAGCCGACCTGGGTCTACGTGCTGGCGGGGCTGCTGGCCTGCGCATTGTTCGCGTACCTGCTGTATGCGCTGGTCAACGCGGAGCACCTGGAATGAACGCGAATCCCTGGTTCCAGGTGGCGCTGTTTCTGGCCGTCCTGTTTGCGCTGGCATGGCCTTTGAGCCGCTGGATCGACGGCGTGCTCGAGGGTCGCCTCGCCACCCGCTGGCGCTGGATGGACGTCACTGAGCGGGGCCTGCTGCGCCTGGTCGGAAGCGGCGCCAACGAGGACATGCCGTGGTGGCGTTACGCCGGCGCGGTGGTGGCGTTCAACGTCGTGGGCCTGGTCGCCGTCTATGTGATGCAGCGCGTGCAGGGCTGGCTGCCGCTGGACCCGGCACAGTTGGGCGCGGTGTCGCCGGATTCGTCGTTCAACACCGCGGTTTCCTTCGTCACCAACACCAACTGGCAGGGTTACGCCGGCGAATCGACGATGAGCCACCTGACCCAGATGCTGGCGTTGGCGGTACAGAACTTCCTGTCCGCGGCGACCGGCATCGTGGTGGCGATCGTTCTGATCCGCGGCTTGGCGCGTGGCGGAACGAGGACTCTCGGCAATGCCTGGCGCGACCTGTTGCGCACCACATTGTGGATCCTGTTGCCGCTGTCGTTCGTGTTCGCCCTGATCCTGGTGAGCCAGGGGGTGCCGCAGGACTTCGCCGGGCACGTCACGGTGCACACCCTGCAAGGTGCGCAACAGAACGTTCCGCTGGGCCCGGTCGCTTCGCAGGAGGCGATCAAGCTGCTCGGCACCAACGGCGGGGGCTTCTTCAATGCCAACTCGGCGCACCCGTTCGAGAACCCCAACGGCCTGACCAACTTCCTGGAGATGCTGGCCATCCTGCTGATCCCGGGCGCGCTGGTGTTCACCTTCGGGCGCATGGTCGGTGACCGGCGGCAAGGCGTCGCGGTGCTGGCCGCGATGGGCATATTGTTCCTCGCGCTGTATGCGGCCGGGGTCCATTGGCAGGCGCAGCCGAACCCCATGCTGGCGCATCTCGGCCTCACCGGGCCAAGCATGGAAGGCATCGAGACGCGCTTCGGCACGGTCGCCTCCATGCTGTTTGCCGCGGTGACCACGGCGGCAAGCTGCGGTGCCGTCGATGCGATGCACGACAGCCTGATGCCGCTGGCCGGCGGCATGCCGATGCTCATGATGCAGCTCGGTGAAGTCGTGTTTGGCGGTGTGGGTTCGGGCCTGTACGGGATGCTGGTGTTCGCCATCCTCGCGGTGTTCATCACCGGCTTGATGATCGGCCGCACGCCGGAGTACCTGGGCAAGAAGATCGGCGTCTTCGAGATGAAGATGACCGCCATCGTGATACTCGCGGTGCCGATCCTGGTGCTGGTGGGCAGCGCGTTGGCGGTGCTGGTGCCGGCGGGACGCGCGGGCATGCTCAATCCGGGCGCACACGGCTTCTCCGAAGTCCTGTATGCATTC
Organism: Lysobacterales bacterium; assembly: GCA_017305055.1. Classification (GTDB taxonomy): domain Bacteria; phylum Pseudomonadota; class Gammaproteobacteria; order Xanthomonadales; family Rhodanobacteraceae; genus Rhodanobacter. The sequence goes on along the minus strand of JAFKMZ010000014.1, from coordinate 8,910 downwards.
ACTTCGGCTGCGAACAACAACGGTTCGGCTTTCGCCGGACTCTCCGCCAACGTCCCGTTCTACAACGTGATGCTTGCCGTGGCGATGTGGTTTGGACGATTCCTCATCATCGTGCCGGTGCTGGCGCTGGCCGGCAGTCTCGCCGCCAAGCCACGTCTGGCGGTGTCATCCGGCAGCATGCCGACCCACAACCTCCTGTTCGTGGTGCTGCTGGTCGGCACGGTGCTGCTGGTCGGCGCGCTCAACTACGTCCCGGCCCTGGCGCTGGGACCGATCGCCGAGCACCTGACGCTGTTTGGCGCGCATTGACAGGAGCCATGACCATGACGGAACCATCCATCGTCCATCCATTGTTCGCTCCGGCGCTGTTGAAGCCCGCGCTGGCCGATTCGCTGCGGCGGCTCCGGCCCGAGGCGCAGTGGCGCAATCCGGTGATGTTCGTAGTGTGGGTCGGCAGCGTGCTGACCACCGTGCTCGGGTTCGTCGCGCTGAAGGATCACACCGGGCCAGCCCCGGGCTTTGTCTTTGCGGTGGCTGCATGTCTGTGGTTGACAGTGTGGTTCGCCAATCTCGCCGAGGCGCTTGCCGAAGGGCGGGGCAAGGCCCAGGCGGCGGCGTTGCGGGCGGCGAAGCAGCGCGTGTATGCCAAGGTTCTGCAGCAGCCGCATTTCGGCGCCTCGTGGTTGCCGGTGCCGAGTGACGAATTGAGCCGCGACAAGATCGTGCTGGTGGAGGCCGGCGATGTCATGCCCGCCGACGGCGAGGTGATCGAGGGCATGGCGAGCGTCGACGAGTCGGCGATCACCGGCGAGTCCGCCCCGGTGATCCGCGAATCGGGTGGCGACCGTTCGGCGGTTACCGGCGGCACCCGCGTGCTCTCGGACTGGATCGTGGTGCGCGTCACCACGAGGCCGGGCGAGGCCTTCCTCGACCGCATGATCGCGATGGTCGAGGGCGCCCGGCGGGCGCGCACGCCCAACGAAATCGCGCTGACCATCCTGCTGGTCGCGTTGACCATGGTGTTCCTCGTGGTATGCGCGACGCTGCTGCCCTTCTCCATCTACAGCGCACAGGCGGCAGGTGGTACTGCAGTGTCGGTGGTCGTGCTGATCGCGCTGCTGGTGTGCCTGATTCCCACCACGATCGGCGCGCTGCTCTCCGCGATCGGCATTGCCGGCATGAGCCGGATGCTGCGCGCCAACGTGATGGCGACTTCGGGACGCGCGGTGGAGGCTGCCGGCGACGTCGACGTGCTGCTGCTGGACAAGACCGGAACCATCACGCTGGGAAGTCGTCACGCCACGGCCTTTCATCCGGCACCGGGGGTCGACGAACGCGAGCTGGCCGATGCCGCGCAGATGGCGTCGCTGCCCGATGAAACACCGGAGGGCCGTTCCATCGTGGTGCTGGCCAAGCAGCGGTATGCGCTGCGCGAACGGCCGTTGCACGATGTCGGCTTCGTGGCGTTCTCGGCGCGCACGCGCATGAGCGGAGTCGATGCGGGCGAGCGTCACATCCGCAAGGGTGCCGTCGACGCGGTCGCGGCGTTCGTTGCCGACGCCGGCGGACAGATGCCGCAAGCGGTGCGGACGGTTGCCGAATCGATCGCGCGGGCGGGCGGCACGCCGCTGGTGGTTGCGGATGGTGTGCACGTGCTCGGCGTCATCGAGCTCAAGGACATCGTCAAGGGCGGCATCCGCGAGCGCTTTGCCGAGTTGCGCCGGATGGGCATCAAGACGGTGATGATCACCGGCGACAACCGCCTTACCGCCGCGGCGATCGCCGCGGAAGCGGGCGTGGACGATTTTCTCGCCGAGGCCATGCCCGAGGACAAGCTGGCCTTGATCCGCCGCCACCAGGCGGAGGGCCACCTGGTGGCGATGACCGGTGATGGCACCAACGATGCGCCGGCGCTGGCGCAGGCCGACGTGGCGGTGGCGATGAACAGCGGAACGCCGACGGCCAAGGAAGCCGGCAACATGGTCGATCTCGACAGCAACCCGACCGAGCTGCTGGAGATCGTGGAGGTCGGCAAGCAGATGCTGATGACGCGCGGCGCGCTGACCACGTTCAGCATCTCCAACGACGTCGCCAAGTACTTCGCGATCATCCCGGCGGCGTTCGCGGGCACCTACCCCCAGCTTGCGGCCCTGGACGTGATGCACCTGCGTTCGCCCGAGTCGGCGATCCTGTCGGCGGTGATCTTCAACGCGCTGATCATCGTCCTGCTGATACCGCTGGCGCTGAAGGGCGTGGCCTGGCGTGCGCGGCCCGCCGTCGAACTGTTGCGGCGCAACCTGCTGATCTACGGTCTGGGCGGACTGCTCGCTCCCTTCGTCGGCATCAAGCTGATCGACCTGCTGCTGACCGTGCTGCATGCAGGTTGAGTAGCGCCGATGACAACACCTCGTCTCCTGCTGTCTTGCATCTGCCTGACGTTGAGGCATTCGCGCGCACCCGGCGACTGCTTTGGCGCGGATGTCGGGCAAGGACACACCGGCAGCACGTGCGGCATGGACTACCTTCAGTTGGATAGTGAAGTGCCGCTTTCGCCACGCTGGAACCTGCACCTGCAGGCGCCCCTGGGCCGCTCCAGCAACGCCGCGTTCTGCGGGCGCGTGGCCAGCTTCCGCGATCCGGTGGTGACAAACGATCCCGGCGGCATACGCAGCTTTCTGACCTTGTCCGCCACGTTGTGAGGGCCTGCCATGTACTCGCTGATTCGTCCCGCGTTGACCCTGTTCGTGTTGCTGAGCGCGATCACCGGCATCATCTATCCCCTGGCCACCTTCGCGATCGCGCAAGTGGGCTTCCCCGCCCAGGCCAACGGCAGCATCGTCACGCGCGGCGGCCAGCCGGTTGGCAGCCGGCTGATCGGTCAGGCTTCCGATGCGCCCGGCCTGTTTCAGGGGCGGCCCTCGGCAACTTCGCCAACGCCGTATGACGGCATGGCTTCCGGGGGCGACAACCTCGGTCCCAGCAATCCGGTGCTGGCTGCGGCGGTCGCGCAGCGCGCCGCGCGGTTGCGTGCGGCCAATCCCGAGGCCAGCGGCGCGGTGCCGGTGGAACTGGTGCTGGCTTCGGCGAGCGGACTGGACCCGGACATATCGCCACGGGCCGCGCTGTGGCAGGCGCCGCGCGTGGCACGCGTGCGCGGACTGCCATTGGCGCAGGTGCGGGGACTGGTTGCCCGGCATACCCAGCCGCCTGTCCTGGGCCTGTTAGGGGAGCCTCGCGTGAATGTGCTGGCGTTGAACCTGGCGCTGGACGACGCGCGACCGGGCGTGGAGGATAATCCGCGCCGATGAACGACACGCGCCCCGATCCCGATCGGCTGCTTGCCGAGGTCGCCGACGAGCAGCGCCAGACTGCGCGGGGCAAATTGAGGATCTTCTTCGGCGCCTGCCCCGGTGTGGGCAAGACGTACGCCATGCTGCAGGCGCTGCAGCAACTGCAATCCGAAGGCAGGCACGTGCTGCTGGGAGTGGCCGAAACGCACGGTCGCGCCGAGACCGCGCGGTTGCTCGCGGGCTTGCCGCGCCTGCCGCTGCGCGAGCTGGAATACCGCGGCCGTGTGTTGCGCGAGCTGGATATCGACACGGTGCTTGCCGCGGGGCCGGACCTCGTCGCGGTGGATGAGCTGGCCCATTCCAACGTCGAGGGCAGCCGGCATCGCAAGCGCTGGCAGGATGTCGAGGAACTGCTGGGCGCCGGCATCGACGTGTACACGACGCTCAATGTGCAGCATCTGGAGAGCCTGAACGACATCGTCGGGCGCATCACCGGCGTGCGCGTGCGCGAGACCGTTCCCGATCATGTGTTCGACCAGGCCGACGACGTCCTGGTGGTCGACCTGCCGGCGGACGAGCTGCTCAAGCGGTTGGCCGACGGCAAGGTCTATCTGCCCAAGGTGGCCGAATGTGCGCGCGGGCGCTTCTTCCGCAAGGGCAACCTGATCGCGCTGCGCGAGCTGGCCCTGCGCCGTGCCGCCGACCGTGTCGACGTGCAGATGCGCGATTACCGCCGCACGCGTGCGATCGACGCGGTGTGGCCCAACCGTGAGCGGCTGCTGGTGGGGATTGCCGGCAATGCGGACGACGAGGGGCTGGTACGTGAGGCTGCACGCCTGGCACGCAAGCTGGAAGCGGACTGGATTGCCGCGCATGTCGACGTGCCGCAGCAGCAAGCCGGGGTCGAGCGGCAGCGCACTGCGCAGACTCTGGCGCTGGCCGCGAGCCTAGGTGCGGAAACCGTGACCTTGCCGGCGACGACCGACGTTGCCAGTGCGCTGGTCGCCTGCGCCCGCGCGCGCAACGTCAACCGCATCGTCCTCGGGCTACGGCCGCGCCAACCCTGGCGATTCTGGCATCGCTCCACCGCAGACCGCATTGGCGGGGCGCATCCCGGCCTTGGCCTGGTCGTGATGGCGGCCAGCGTCGACCACGAGCGCGTTGCCAGGCGACCGCTGTCCCTGTCTGGGATCGACTGGCTGCCCTATGGCTGGGCCACGCTCGCCTGCCTGGTGGCCACGGTCCTGGCTTCGCCCTTGCTGCGGGTGTTCGATCTTGCCAATGTGGTCATGGTGTTCCTGCTCACCGTGGCCATCGTTGCATTGCGCTGGGGCCGTGGTCCGGGCGCCTGGGCCGCCTTCGTCGCCGTGGCCTGCTTTGATTTCTCGCAGTACGTGTTCACCTTCGGGCTGATGCTGGCCGTGGCGCTGATCATTGGCCAACTGACCGCACGCCTGCGCCGCGAGGCGCGGCTCGCCGGTGCGCGCGAACGGCGCGCGGTGGCCCTGGCAGGGTTGGCACATGCGCTTTCCGCGGCATTGACCGCGGAGCAGATCGAGGAGGTCGCGCTGCGCAACCTCAAGGCTTGCTTCCAGGCCGGTGTCGGTCTGGCATTGCCGGATGCGGAGGATCGCGTGCGCACGGCCAGGAGCAATGCGATCAGCATGGACGAGAGCATCGCGCAGTGGGTCTACGACCACGCCCAGGCAGCCGGTGCGGGCAGCGACACCCTGGCCGCCGCGCGCGCGCGCTATCTTCCGTTGAAAGCGCCAATGCGGGTGCGCGGCGTGCTGGCCCTGGAGTTTGCGCAGGAAGGGGCCCTGCTCGAGCCGGATGAGCAACGCCTGCTGGAAGCCTGCTGCAATCAGCTGGCGTTGGCGCTGGAGCGGGTGCATTTCGTCGAGGTTGCGCAGAACACCCTGGTGGCGATCGAGGGCGAGCGCATGCGCAACACCCTGCTGTCGGCAATGTCACACGACCTGCGGACGCCCTTGACCACCATCCTCGGTGCCGCCCAGGCAGTTGCGCCCCAGGTCCGCGGCCAGTCCGTCGAGGCATTGGTGGTGTCCATCGACGAACAGGCCCAGGCGATGCTGCGCCTGATCGAGAACCTGCTGGATTTGGCCCGGTTGCAGTCGCGCGGCGTCGAGCTCACCCGGCAATGGCACTCGCTCGAGGAACTCCTTGGCATTGCCCTGCGCGCATTGCGCGAGCCGCTGCGCACGCATCCGGTGACTGTCGATATTCCCGAGGGCTTCCCACTGCTGGAAATGGATGCGACGCTGATTGAACGGGTCCTGGTGAATCTCCTGGACAATGCGGCCAAGCACACTCCAGGAGGTACCCCGATCGAAGTCCGTGTGCGTCACGAAGGCGGCAATGCATTGATCGCGGTGAGCGACAGCGGCCCTGGCCTGCCGACTGTCGCGGTGGACAAGCTGTTCGATCCGTTCGAGCGGGGCCGGCGGGAGTCTGTCGTCGCCGGCGCAGGCCTGGGCTTGGCTTTGGCGCACCGAATCGTGCGGGCTCATGGCGGAACGATCGAGGCGCGACAGCGGCATCCACACGGTGCAGTCTTCGTCGTGACGCTGCCTGCGTCCGCGCCACCAGACGTGGAAGCGGCATGAGTACCGCGCGCATCCTGCTGGTCGAGGACGACGCCAATATCCGCCGCTTTGTACGCATGGCGCTGCAGGACGAGGGTTTCGAGGTGTTCGAGGCCGAAACCAGCAAGGGCGCGCTGATCGAAGCCTCCACGCGGCAGCCCGACCTGGCTATCGTCGATCTCGGCCTGCCGGACGCGGACGGCAAGCTCCTCATTGCGCAGGTGCGAAGCTGGTCGGCATTGCCAATCGTAGTGCTGTCGGCACGTGAGCGCGAGGAGGAGAAGGTCGCGGCGCTGGATGCCGGCGCGGACGATTACCTGGTGAAGCCGTTCGGCGTGCCGGAACTGCTGGCACGCGTTCGCGCGCAGCTGCGCCGGCGGCAGGCCGATTCCACGACGGGTTCGAGCGTGGTTTCGTTTGGGGACATCCACGTGGATCTGGCCAGCCACGAAGTGCGCCGACGCGGCGAGATCGTACATCTGACGCCGATCGAGTTCCGCCTGCTGGCGGCGATGATTCGCGGCCGCGGCCGCGTGCTGACCCACCGGCAATTGCTTCACGAGGTCTGGGGACCGGCCTACGTCGATCGCGCGCACTACCTGCGCGTGCACATGGCCAACTTGCGGCACAAACTCGAGGCCGATCCGGCACAACCGGAGCATCTGCTGACCGAACTTCAGGTCGGTTACCGACTGGCCGGGATGTGAGGGTGCGCCGAGGCGGCAGGTGACGGCCGACTCGCACGTCGCAACTCCTCCGTTCCGGCCAGCCGCAGCTGCTGGCCGGCGCGGCGCGGACAGGAAGCGCCCATGAGGTCGCGACATTCCGCGGTATGCACCACCGCAGCCACGTCCGCTTCCTAGGCCTCGTAGCCGAGACGCTCGAGCCAAGGTTGCAGGACGGGAAGCACGGAGGCGAACTGCTCGCGGTAGGCTTCCCAGCGGCCGACGCGCTTGCGGTACAGGGCCTCGGTGACTTGCGCGTAGCTTGGCGTGCTGATGAACTGCTTGTTGCGTGCGTGCTCGGCGAAGCGTGTCATCGCCGAAGTATCCGCGACGTCGAGGAACCGGCCGAGGCGCGCGACCTCGGCGTCGAAGTTGCTGACCACCGATTCATAGCGCCATTCCAGTACGTGCGGTGCGAATACCCCAGCCTGTCCATGCCAGTACTCGAATGCCCGGACGTAACCCTGCGCGAGGCGCTGCAGCGAGGAACACAGCACCATGAATGCCGGGGAGCGGAACGGCTGCATGCTGCAGCTGAGCAGTACATCACACGGGTGTCGCAGGCAGAGGATGATGCGTGCTTTGGGGAACAACCGCATGATCATGGGCAGGCACAGCATGTTCAGCGGATTCTTGTCCACCAGGCGCCGTGAGCCACGCTCCGGAAGGGCGTTGGCGACCATGCTGAAGTACAGCGCACGCAGCTGTGCCACATCATCGTGGGTCAGCGTGGCCAGGTCCTGCGGGTACTTCTGTCCGGCCAGCGCCATGCGCTCGGTCAGTTCGTGGATGAAGGCACGTTCGTCCATGGATGCGAAATCGGCATGCGCATCCAGCATCTGCTCGAGCAGCGTGGTGCCTGAGCGCGGGAAGCCGACCACGAACACTGGACTGTGCGCGGCATCAGGTGCCTCTGGCGTGGACCACCTGGCGTAGGACTGCAGGTCGACCGTGTGTGCGGCAATCGGCAGCGGCTGGCTGTCCGCGGTCGCCAATTCCGGCGTCACCTCCCGTGCCAGGTTGAGCTGCGCGGCATGTGCGGCGCACAACGCAGCCCATGCCTGCGCATGCAGGCCCTGGCGGTCGAGGGCCGCGGCGAGACCGAAGTTGGCACCGGCAATGGTTTCGTCGTTGTCCGCAAGCGCCAGGACCTTGGCATTCAGCGCGGCGGCGGCAGCGAGGTCGCCCTCGCGCATCGCCAATGCCGCGTGGGCGCGCCATCCATCCATGCGTGCCTGGGATGCCTCGGGCGGCAAGTGCTCCAGCATGGCCAGTGGCAGCTGCCGCAACTCCTGGCTGGCGCGCTCGAGCTGGTTATTCCTTTCATACAGCGCCGCACGCTGGGCGGACAGGCGCAGGCGCATGGTATCGGCGGCGGGGGCTGGCGGCAGGATGGCCTTGTCCAGAGCGTCCAGTGCGGCACCAAGCTCACCCTGCACCGACAACATCGTGGCCAGCACCAGGGCCTGTTCGGCATCCTGTGCCGGCCAGTCGGCAGCGCTCGCCAGCATGGATTGCTGGCCGGTGTTGTCACCGCAGATGTAGCAGGCATGCGCGGCCTGCAGGCGGGCCTCGATGAAGCCGGGTTCCAGCGCGACCGCATCGAGCAGGATTTCGCGGGCCTGCGCCCAGCGTCGCTGTTCGAGGCGCAGCAGTCCGAGGTTGTACTTGACCTCCGCATCGCGCGGTGCCAGTGCCTGTGCCGTGCTCAGGGCCTCCTCGGCGGCGGCCAGCTGACCCGCCTCGCGACAGGCCACGCCAAGGTTGTTCCAGTAGGCCGAAACCCCTGGCCGCAGCGTGGTCAGGCGGCGAAAGGTGATGGCAGCATCGCCGTGGCGGCCCGTGGCCTGCTCGGCCAGGCCGAGCAGCAACAGGACGTCTTCACTGCCGGACTCCTCGGCGCCCGCGTGCGGCGCCAGCTCGAGGATGCGAGCGGGGTTGCCTGCGTTCCAGGCGGCGACCATGGCGGCCGCGATGTTCTTGGCTGGGCGGGGCATTGGCGCTCGCTGGCTGAGGGTGCAACGCCATTATGCAAGAAGGCCGCGATGGAGCATCGCGGCCTTCTTGTTTTCGCTTGGGTTGCCGCGAGGGCAAAGTCCCGTCGTGCTCAGAACTTCAACGTGGCACGCGCCCAGTAGTAGCGGCCGATCGGGTCGTAGGTGGAGGTGTCGACGTTGTAGTTGCCGCTGTTCTGGTACACCAACGGCGGTGCCTTGTCGCTCACGTTGTCCACGCCGATGTCGAAACGGGTGTGCCACTTGGGTACCTCGTAACCCAGCTGGAGGGCGT
>JAFKMZ010000107.1 GCA_017305055.1 Lysobacterales bacterium | reverse complement strand
ACGCTGCCCCCGCCGAGGCGCACCGCGTCAGGTACGTCGCTGCTGGCGCGCACGAACTGGCGGAACTCGCCAACGGTGACGTCGCTGCGTCCCAGCGCGAAGCCCTGGGCAATCGTCACCGCATGTTGCGGCGTCTCGGCGCTGCGGCCGCCCGAGCTCGAAGGCGAACCCATGCGGAACTCGCCGGTTGGGATCACCACCATGACCGGCGCGCTGCCGGCCATGTCCACGTAGCGGTCGGCAAAGACCTGGCCCGGCTGGAAGTTCGCATACAGCCGCGCGTTGTTCAGGCGCACGTCGAACTGCGCCAACGCGTCCAGCTGCGGGCTCAACTCCCGCGCCTGGTCGGCCAGCGTGCCCGCCAGCGCGAGGTTGCCGCCATCCAGCGCCGATCCGGCCTGGGACAGGAAGCCGAGCGCGCGCTGTTCGCGCATCTGCTCGACGCGCGAGCGTGTGTCGCGCCATTGCGGCGAATCGGGAACGATGCGGGCTGCCTCCGCCAGCGCCTGGTCGGCGTGCTTGAAATCGTTTTGCGCGATCGCCGCCAGCGCGCGGTCGAGCACCACATGCTGCACGTTCAACAGACCCTGCGCGGCCACCGCATTGCCGGGATCGAGGCCTTGCACCTGGCGATATACGGCGAGCGCGCTGCCGTTGACCGGCTGGTCGGCCTTGCCCTGCTGCAACAGGCCGGCGGCATTGGCCAGCATCGGCCGCACCTTGATCAGGGTCTGCAGCTTCGCCTCCAGCTGCGCAACCTCGCTGGCGGTGTTCGGCAACGTACGCAGGGCCTCGAGCAGGTTGCTGGCCGAATGCTCGTCGCCGGTGACGAGGTCACGGTCGATCTCGGCCACCAGGCGGGCGCGGACATCGAGCAGACCCTGCGCTGCACTGCGGCTGTCGGGCTGCTGCCGCAGTGCCTCGGCATACAGCGCCGCAGCGCTGTCCTTGCCGCCGACCAACTGGCCGGCACGCAACGCGGTGCCGGCGCGCACGAGCAGCGCCTGCACCGCCGCGCTATCCTTGCCCTGTTGCTCCGGCAGGTTTGCCGCACCGCCGACGCGTGCCGCGATGACTGCAGTCGGCGCCAGGGTCAATGGCGGTCCGGCATTGACCTCGGCGGCGGTGGAGTCACTCTGCGATGACACCATCCCTGGCGGCGGCGACGTGCCGAAGCTCATGGCCCGGTGCGGCGCGCGCTCGGTATCGACGTGCAGGAAGCGCGGGAAAAAGTGGTAGGTCAGTGCGAACGCCAGCACCAGCACACCCAACGCACCGCCGGCCGCACGCTGATGGCGCAGGAGTGCATTTCTCGGCATGAACGGCGCCCTCTGCGTGGCCTGTCGTGGTCGTCCGTCACCATAGGCACAAATGCCCACGAGGGCAACGCCGCCCCGCCCCGCAGTATCGTCTCCCACTTTTCAGGAACCCGCATGACCAATGAAGACACCCGCAACGCCACCTGGATCGAGCACCCCCAGGCGCTGCAGGAGTGGCTGGCCGCACTGCCGCCGGCGGCCACGGTGGGCGTGGATACCGAGTTCATGCGCACGCACACGTTCTTTCCGCAGCTCGCCCTGCTGCAGCTGGGCCACGGCGCGCACCGGGCGCTGGTCGACCCGTTGGCCTGCAACCTTGATGGGCTGCTGCAGTCCTCACTGGGTAGCGCCTCCATGGTCACCGTCATGCACAGTGCCAGCGAGGACCTGGAGGCACTGGCGCCCGCCTTGCCACAAGGCCCCGGTACCCTGTTCGACACCCAGCTGGCCGCGGCCCTGGTGGGCATGGGTCTCGGCCTGAGCTATCGGGCCCTGGTGCAGACGCTGACCGGGGTCGAGCTGGACAAGGGCGAGACCCGCTCGAACTGGCTGCAGCGTCCGCTCAGCCCCGCGCAGCGCAGCTACGCCACGCTCGACGTGGTCTACCTCGACACCTTGCACGAACAACTTTCCGCCCGCCTGGAGCAGCGCGGGCGCAGCGCCTGGCACGCCGAGGAATGCGCGCGGCTCAAGCAGCGCGGCAGCAGCCAGGATTCCGACCCGCAACCGCAGCGTACGATGCGCGCCGCAGCGGACTGGCCGGCGCCGAAGCAGGCCCTGTTGCGCCGCGTGCTGCTGTGGCGCGATGCCACGGCCCGGCAGCTCGACGTGCCACGCCCGTGGCTGCTGGCTGACGCCCTGGCCCTGGACCTGGCCCACGAGCCGCCGGCCACATCGACCACGTTGGAGCAGCACAGCCGCGGCCAGCGCGCCTTGCGCTCGGTCCAGCGCAGGGATTTGCTGGAATTGCTCGGCCGTCCGCTGGACGCCGCGGAAATCGAGGCCACCATGCCGGTCATCGGACATGCCCAGGGCGCCAGCAAGACGGCCCTCAAGGCGATGAAGCAACACGTCGACACCGTGGCGGCGCAGCTGGATCTGCCCTCCGGCCTGCTCTGCCCACGCAAGGTGCTGGAGGAATTCGCCGTCACCGCGGTATGGCCGACGTTCCTCGACGGCTGGCGCCACGACCTGCTGCAACCCGGCCTGAGCGCGCTGCTGCCGGACAACGCCACTCCCGCAGCCGCCACGGCGCCGTAGGCTCCCGCCCGCTGCCGCAAGACCGCGGCCAAGTCCGCACGACGCGAAAGACCTTGGCGGCCCCGCGGCGCGCTGGTAACATGCGCGACTCGCGTGGGGCTGTAGCTCAGCTGGGAGAGCGTCGCGTTCGCAATGCGAAGGTCTGGGGTTCGATCCCCCACAGCTCCACCAAACTCAAATGCCTGAACGAGGCCAGTTTCGCCGAAACTGGCCTTTTTCGTGCCTGCATGCGACACGCTGGCCACGATCCCCGACACCCTCGGACTGCGCCTTGCCGTGGAACCGCGACGCGGCAAACGTCAGGTGGCCTGACCGAATACGATCCACCAACAGGCAGCGTTGGCACCTCACCACTCGTTGCTGCCCGCCATACGCCCACGACCCGCGCGCCGCGTGGGTGGCGTGACGCGCGCGTTCACCCCACGTCGCCACTCTCGACTGTGCTGAGGCGGTCCAGCAGCTCGGCCTGCACGTCGTGCACCTCGGCGCCGTCGGCGGGCGTGGCGCGCACGTAGCTGCCATCTGGCTGCATCAGCCAGGCGCTGACGTTGTCGTCCAGGTACAGCTGCAGCATGCCGCCCACGCGGGCCTGCAGGCGCTTGCTGGTGATGGGGAACGCCGTCTCCACGCGGCGGTCGAGGTTGCGTTCCATCAGGTCGGCGCTGGACAGGTACAGCTTCGGCTGCCCGTCATGGGCAAACCAGTAGACGCGGTTGTGCTCGAGGAAGCGGCCCAGGATCGAGCGCACGCGGATATTCTCCGACACTCCAGGCAGGCCCGGCCGCAGGCAGCAGATGCCGCGCACGATCAGCTCCACCTGCACCCCGGCGCAGCTGGCCCGGTACAGGGCGCGCATCAGCTCCGGCTCGTTCAATGCATTGACCTTGATGATGATGCGCGCCGCCCTTCCCGCCTCGGCAAAGGCAATCTCCTGCGCAATCAACTCCAGCAAACCGCGCTTCAGGGTAAACGGCGCGTGCAGCAATTTGCGCATGCGCAGCTCCTTGCCCATGCCGGTGAGCTGGCGGAACAGGCGGTGCACGTCGTCGCACAGCACCGCATCGGCAGTGAGCAGGCTGTAGTCGGTGTACACGCGCGCGTTGCCGGTGTGGTAGTTGCCGGTGCCAAGGTGGGCGTAGGACACCAGCTGCCCGTCCTCGCGGCGCTGGATCAGCAGCACCTTGGCGTGGGTCTTGATGCCGACCACTCCGTACACCACGGTGGCACCGGCCTGCTGCAGGCGCGAGGCCAGCGACAGGTTGGATTCCTCGTCGAAGCGTGCGCGCAGCTCGACCACCGCGGTCACTTCCTTGCCGACGCGGGCAGCGTCGACCAAGGCGTCGACCACCTCCGACTCGGCATTGGTGCGGTACAGGGTCTGCTTGATGGTCAGCACCTGCGGGTCCTTGGCCGCCTGGCGCAGCAGGTCGACCACCGGCGCGAAGGATTCGAACGGATGCAGCAGCAGGACATCGTGGCGGCCGATGACCTGGAACAGGTCGTCAGCCTGCTTGAGGACCTTGGGCAAGGCGGGGGTGAAGACCGGATAGCGCAGCCGCGGATGGTTGGCGTCGCGCACGATGCGGAACAGCCGCGACAGGTTGACCGGGCCCTTCACCTCGTACAGGTCGGCGGCGGCCAGGCCGAATTGCCGCAGCAGGTGCTCGGTCAGGTCCGGCGGGCAGTTGTCGGCCACCTCCAGGCGCACCGCGTCGCCGAAGCGCGAGGCATACAGCTCGCCACGCAGGGCCAGCGCCAGGTCCTCGACGTCCTCCGGCTCCAGCGACAGGTCGGCGTTGCGGGTCAGCCGGAACTGGTAGCAGCCCAGCACGCGCATGCCGGGGAACAGCTCGTCGACATGCGCGTGGATGATCGAGGACAGCAGCACATAGTTCTCGCCGCCGTTGCAGACCTCGGCCGGCAGCGGGTTGAGCCGCGGCAGCACGCGCGGCGCCGGCACGATGGCCAGGCCCGAATCGCGCCCGAACGCGTCCACGCCTTCCAGGCGCACGATGAAATTCAGGCTCTTGTTGACCAGCAGCGGGAACGGATGGGTGGGGTCGAGCCCGATCGGGGTGACCAGCGGGGCCACTTCGTGCTGGAAGAAATGCCGCACCCAAGTGGTTTGCTGGTGCGTCCACTGCGAGCGGCGCACGATGCGGATACCGTGCCCGGCAAGTTCCGGCAGCAGCTGCCGGTTCAATATCTCGTACTGGCGGGCAATCTCGCGGTGCGCAATGACGCTGATCTCGGCCAGCGCCCGCCGCGGCTGGATACCGTCGGGGCCGACGAACTCATGGTCCAGCGCAATCTGCCGCTTCAGCCCGGCGACGCGGATCTCGAAGAACTCGTCCATGTTGCTGGAAAAGATCAACAGGAACTTCAACCGCTCCAGCAAGGGCACCCGCGGGTCCAGCGCCAGGTCGAGCACGCGGATGTTGAACTGCAGCTGCGAGAGCTCGCGATGCAGATACAGCGCGCTGTCGGCGAATTCGGGCACTGCCGGCCCGGCCGTCACGGTCTCCGTGGACATGCTGGCTGCTGCAGGCAGCGACGAACCGCGGTGCACAGGCATGGTCATCGATTACGCATCCGGCCAGGTGAACGACGATGCCTGCATGGTACCCCGGCATGCGTTGCCGGCCCATGTACGCCGGGGCACCGGCACACTTCCGCCGGACTCCGCCTCAGGCGCCGACAATCACGGGCTCGGGTACCAGCGCGATGCCGAAACGCTCGTGCACGCCTTGCATCACACGCTGCGCCAAGGCCCACAGCTGTGGCCCGCTGGCGTGGCCGTGGTTCACCAGTACCAGCGCGTGCCGATTGGAGATGCCGGCATCGCCCTCGCGCAGGCCCTTGAAGCCACAGCGCTCGATCATCCAGGCCGCCGACAGCTTGGTGCGGCCATCGCCGCTCGGCCAGGCCACCAGGTCCGGATACGCATACTTCAGCCGCGACGCCTCGGCAGGCTCGACCAGCGGGTTCTTGAAGAAGCTGCCGGCATTGCCGATCACCGCCGGGTCGGGCAGCTTCTGCGTGCGCAGGCGCACCACAGCCTCGGCCACATGGAACGGCGCGGGCCGTTCCACGCCCATGCGCTGCAATTGCTCGGCGATGCCCGCATAGTCGGTGCGCACCGGCCGTTCACGCGGCAGCAGGAAGCGCACCGCGCTGACGATGTAGCGTTCCGGCTCGCGCTTGAACACCGAGTCGCGATAGCCGAACGCGCAGGCAGCCCGGTCCAGGGTGGCCACGCATCCGGCGACCCGGTCCCACACTTCCACGGCTTCCACGAACTCGGCAACCTCGCTGCCGTAGGCACCGATGTTCTGCACCGGCGCGGCACCCACGCTGCCGGGTATCATGATCAGGTTCTCCAGCCCGGCATAGCCCTGGGCCAGCGACCAGCGCACGAAATCGTCCCAGCGCTCGCCCGCGGCCACCGCGATGCGCGCGCTGTCGCCGTCACTTTCAACTTGCACGCCGCGCGTCGACATCCGCAGCACGGTGCCGTGGAAATCGTCGGTGAACAGCACGTCGCCG